>JBBRMD010000007.1:0-149599 GCA_038231015.1 Candidatus Obscuribacterales bacterium | reverse complement strand
TCGAGCCTACGCAAATAGGCAGTCAGACGATAGTAAAAAGACCACCGCAGAGCAATCTGGGTGGTCTTTTTGTTTGCGCTCTTTTTTGTGTATTTACCTGGCAATTAGCTAGCAATTACCTAGCAATTACCTAGGCGGCATTTAGCAAGACATTTAGCTAGGCATTTTTCTAAATATAGAAATGTCCGATTTCGGGACGGAAATCGGACATTTAAATTCCTTTGAAGTCGAGGCCCTGGCCTCGGTTAATCAAAAACTTTACTTGCTACTCTTTGCCGGTGCCGTTTTTGCAGACTCTGCCTTGCTATCAGCTTTGGTAGCTTCTGGCTTAGCTTCTGGCTTGGCTTCTGTTTTCGAGGCGTCGGCTTTAGGAGCAGCGTCTTTTTTAGACTCAGGATCTTTCTTAGCGTCGGCTTTAGGTTCAGCCTCTTTCTTAGCTTCTGGAGCTTTGCCAGCGGCTGCAGAGTCGGCCTTCGGTTCTGCACTATCTTTAGCAGCACCGGCTTTTACAGCAGCATCTTTTACAGCACCGGCTTTTACAGCACTATCTTTGATGTCGCCTTCTTTAGCTTCACCGTCTTTGGCAGCCTCACCATCTTTAATAGGCTCACCTTCAGCCTCTCCAGTGGTTACGGCGGCATCGACTTTGATAGTGCTGGCATGTGGGTCGTACTTAAGCGCTTCTTCAACAGCAGAAGCCGAGATAGAACCGTCATCAGCAACTAGGCGCGGGTCAATTTTCACACCTGCAAGTTTTTCAACAAACGACTGAGCCCCGTCAAACACGGGAGGAATAACAATCAGACCCTTGGTATCGATATAACCTTGGCGAGCGTTAGCCACACCAACTAGAGCTAATCCTTCAGAGAAGTCTTCAGCATAGGTAAAACGGCGCTTGATAACGGTCTTGCCTTTCTTATTCATAAAGCCATACTTGCCGCGCTTCAAGCTCAAGCCTAAGCCGTCATGGAAGAAATTGCGTGATTGCAAAGCATCACTCATCGACATGGTACCGATAGTGTCAAGAATGACGAAATCAGTACCGAAGTAGCATTCAGCCACACGGTCGTGGAATTGCTTCGCTTGATCATATTTGAAGTCGATTATGACCTTGCCGGCTGGGTCAACATAACCCCATTTACCCATCTTACTAACAGCAGCTAAGCCTTCAGAGAAAGGGCCGACAGCATCGTATGCTGCACTGACTTTGGTAGCTCCAGTTTTATCGATAAAGCCCCATTTAGTTCCTTCTTTGTAAGAGCAATAGATTATGGTGTTTGGCTCTAACGGTCTATTAGCCTCACCACACTCACCGATTGCTTCAAAGGCTGCAGGACTTGTAGGAGCACCGGTCTTATCAATCAAGCCCCATTTACCGTTAAAGGTCTTTACGGCTGCCAAGCCTTTGGTGAAGCGGGTTACTTCTTCATATTGGCGCTCGATAATAAATTTGCCGGTGTTGTCAATGTAGCCCCAGCGAGATGAGAGGTCGGCAGCGGCCAGGCCGTCTGAGAAAGGTAAGACACGCCGAAACTGTGGCTTAATTACAAACTTGCCAGTATGGTCAATGAAACCCCATTTCGGCCCCAGCTCTAAGGGTGCTTGAGAAACTTCTTCCTTCTTGCCGCAGGCTCCCAGTGACATCACTAGCAACAGTGAAGTAATAATGTGCCTAGCATTAACGTGCTTAGAATTTCGCGACATCTTGAGTATTCTTTCTTCCTAGTAGAGCGACCTGACAAATAATAAGCTGTCTTGGATACTATTGTCCAAGATCTTCAGATATCTGCACCATTTACAGTGCAGAGTCTTTTTCCTTTGTGTTTTGTATGATGTGTTACTACCTCCGAGAGATACTACAAAGATATAAATGGCTAACTACTTACTGGAAATTGGCGTCGAAGAGCTTCCTGCGGGCTTTGTGCCCGAGGCAGAAGAGAGACTGAGAGAATTACTCAGAGCCAACCTCATAGATGCCAATATTGCTTTCAAGCAAATTCGCTCTTATTCAACTCCGCGGCGCCTTACCGCTATTGTTGAGGCGATTGCCAATGTGCAGACGACCACAGAAAAGAAAGTAAAAGGACCGGCTGTCAAAAGTAGTTTCGACGCCAACAACAAGCCTACGCCTCAAGCTGAGGGTTTTGCTAAGAAGCACGGTTTGAACGCTTCTGAACTTCTACGTGAAGAAGTGGGTGGTATCGAATATTTACACGCAGTAGTTGTAAACAGCGGCAAAGCCACAACTGATGTTCTGCCCGAAATCGTAAATAAAGTAATTGGCCAGATATCTGGTGAGCGCTTAATGCGTTGGGGCGAATGTGAAGTCAAATTTTCAAGACCGCTGAGATGGCTGGTCTCACTGATGGATGACCAACTAGTTGAAATCACAGTTGCTAATTTTAAAAGCGGCCGCTTAACAAGAGGCCATCGAATTTTGCATCCAGGCGAGATTTCAATTGCTCATGCAGACAAATACGAAGAGACACTGAAGCAAGCCTTTGTCATTGTCGATCCAGCTAAGCGCAAAGAAATGGTTGAAAGCCAAGTTAGCGCTAGAGCAGCAGAACTCGGCGGAGTGGCGCCGCAACTAAAATCAGGATTGCTCGATGAAGTTGTCAATTTGACCGAATGGCCCACTGCTTTAGTTGGCCAGTTTGAAGAGGGTTATCTCACTCTGCCAGCTACCTTGATTGAAACAATCATGATTCACCACCAGCGCTATTTCCCTGTTGAAGCAAAGTTGCAAAAAGACCCCGCAAACAGAGAACTTCTACCTTATTTCATCACGATCACCAATAACGATAAGAAAGAGGCTGCCCCGCACATCAAACAAGGCAATGAGAGAGTTCTACGAGCTCGCCTTGCTGATGGCAAATTCTTCTTCTTTGATGACAGTAAAGCCAAGCTTGAAGATCGCATGCCAGCTTTGGCTAAGCTAACCTATCAAGAAGGCCTCGGTAGCTACCGAGACAAGACAGACAGGCTGAGCCAACTCGCCACAGTTTTAACGAACAGTGAACCGTCGAGCAGTGTTCTTTCTAGCCATGAGAAAGCTAATTTAGTGCGCACGTGTCAGCTGATGAAACTCGATCTTGTCAGTAACTTAGTCAGAGAATTGCCTGAATTGCAGGGTTATGTTGGTAGCTGGTACGCCAAAGGCGAGGGCGAATCACCAGATGTGGTGCAGGCTATACTTTCACACTATGCACCACGCTCAAGCAATGACGCTATAGCGCACGATCGCCTAGGCCAATTAGCGGCCGTTCTTGATAAATTAGATCACGTTGTCGGTCTATTCGCCTTGGGCAAGAAACCAACCGGCTCGTCTGACCCATATGCCCTTAGGCGTAATGCTCAAGGTCTGATTGATATTATGGTAGACGGCTTGGCCGAACTTCCTATCAATATCACAAGTCTGATTGCTAGCCTACTTATGGCCTTTGAACCACTCGTGAATAAAACTGATAAGAACGGTAAGTCAGAACGCAATGGCAAATCTGAAAGCAAAAAATTTGACGACGAAGCGATAGCCGTTGAAGTAAAAGATTTCATCATACAACGCCTCAAAGGCAAATTGCTTGACGGTGGCAACGGCAAAGAACTTGTCGAGGCGGTCCTTTCAGCACGTGACCCTCTTGCTAATGTTAGCGATGTTATGGTGCGTATGGCGACCATTAAGCATTTAGTTTCAGCTCCCGGTGCAGCCGATCTTATGAGAGTTGGTATCAGAATAGGAAATATCCTCAAGCCTGATTCACCAGATACAGTGCAGAGCGAACTTTTGACTGGAGCTTCCGAGAAAGCTCTCTGGGACGCATTCCAGAAAAATGTGAAAGCAAACTGGGAACGCAGTGGCAATGCTGATTCATTCACTCTACCCACCACCGAAGCCGAGTATCAATCTTTGCTCGACCTCTTGCGCAATCTCACGCCTTATATTGATAGCTTCTTCGAAGACACTCTAGTTAACGATGAAGATCAAGCTAAGCGGAATAATCGACATGGTTTACTCAAAAATATTGATCGTTATTTCCTGGCCTTAGCTGACTTCACAAAGTTGCAATCACTAACAAACTAAGAGCCCTAACTCGTGCAAACAAAAGAGACCTCTAGGCGTAAATTATGACACTGCAATTTTCGAAGAAAAAACCTGTGCTTCTAAGTCGTAATTTTATATTTGGTCGTGGCCTTAGTCTTGCTTTAGTGCTAGGTCTGGTTGGCCAATCGCTATTTCTGCCTTGCCACTCTGCTCTTGCTATAAATTCTGACTTACCACCTGAATCTATGAAGACTCCACTATTGGCAAAAGAGGACTCAATCAGTACTTTTGTTCCTTCTGCCACTGCAGACGGCCCAGGAATTGCAGTCAACATCATCTACTGCGCTAAAGCTCGCTTCAAAACAGGTGCCCCTGTGGCCGTGGTAGCTCCGGGAGGAACCGGTCCTGATGGCCTAGCTTTCAACATGCATGCCGCTCAAGTTGGTGCCGTTGAAGTACGCTTTGCTTTCCCTGGTGGTGGCACTCCTCAGTTTGGCACCAAAGGCACTTTTGACAATAGAGGCAGCCGCTCAATAGAAGCATTTCGGGATGTCTTATTATTTGCTGGCGGGCGCAAGAATGACTACAAGAACCGTTCCTTTGTTGAGCTCATGCAACCGGCCATCAAGGTTGATACTAGTAATTTAGGCATTGTCGGCTGGGATAATGGTGGCAACATAGCTCTTGTCACTCTAGCCAAATTTGGTAGAGAGGCTGCATCAGCGACTACTACTTCTTCTTCTTCTTCTTCTTCTTCGGCAACAGAAGAAGTTGCCCAAACTAAAGAAGATCTCGATTTCATCAAATGGCTTGCTCTCTACGAATGCCCAGTCGGCTCTATGTTTTCGCCAGCTAATTTAGGCTCTTCAGCTGATTTGGTGCGCAACAAGCATTATAGAGAAGGGTCAGCAGCGACTGGAAATTTGCTGATCGACTATCGAAAGCTAAAATGGAAGCCTAGTGCTTTTCGCAATCCTAATAAGTTCTCCGGTAAGAAGCGCGGCTTACCTGGAATCAAAGGAGTGCTCTTCTTTGATGACAACGACAACGATATTTGGGAAGAATCGAAAGAATATGCATTTAGCCCTGCTCTAGATGTGGAAATAACCAAGCAATATTTCCCACCCCAGGTCACGGCAGCCTGCGAGCGCCTCAAAATTTTTGGTGATGACTGGCCAGCCAATGTCGCTACAGTAGCCCAATCTGAAGAATATTTCAGCGAAAGAGATGGCTCACTGTACATACCTCAATTGGTAGCCAAGTTTCCTAAACTACTTGTCACCATGTTTGCTTCAGCTGTCGATCATAGCCAGCAGCAGCTTGACCATCCTCATATATGTTTTCTCTACAACCTATTTCTCACCAACAAAGTGCGTTGGTTAAGACTTAACCCAGATCCTTGCTACATGGGCGCTATCTCGGGCATGAGTGCTTTCAATTTCGTCAACAACAAGCCCAACAGCTCGCTCGACCCCTCAACTTTGATTACTCAATTAGAGCCCGAAGGAATTGTGCCAGACTATGTTTGCATGCAGGGCATGGTGGCAGAGTTAGTCGATCGCCGCAAATTGAGCAACTTGGCCTATCCCATCACTCAGCCACTGGCAGCTTATTCAAATGGAGCCGCTGAAGCCAAGGCTGAAGCTGAAGCTAAGCACAAGGCAGCTATTGACGCCGCTACCAAAGCAGAGAGAGACGGCAAAGTAGATTCAAGCGATCAGTCTAGCGAAATCGAGACTCCCCAAGATACGACTAAGGCATCGACTAGGACATCGACTAAGGCTCCGACTAAAACATCGGCTAAGACTCAGGCTAAGGGGTCACTCAAATCAGTGAAGAAATAGCCAGAAAGCGCAAACAAAAGTGGTAAAAAAAGGAATTAAAAGTAGCCTGTGCTAGTATCTTTACTAGTGTCATTGAGGGAATTGTCATGATAAATCCAGTCACCGTTGGCGTCTTATTTGGCATTGCGCTGCTAGTGTTTGGCCCAAAGAAGTTGCCAGAACTGGGCAGATCACTTGGCCAAGGTATCGGCAACTTCAAGAAAGCCTTAACTGACGCTCAAGAAGAAGTTGCTACAGCAGTCAAAATCGAACCTAAGACTATTGAAGCCAAAGAAGTAGCCGATTCAACAGAATCTACGGAATCTAGCAGCCAGTCTTAATGGCCAAATTTGAAGTCGTATCCAAATTTACTCCTGCCGGCGATCAGCCTCGTGCCATCGCTCAGCTTGAGAAGGGCATCCAAGCGCAGATGCCCTACCAAACTCTGCTTGGAGTAACCGGCTCAGGAAAGACTATGACTATGGCTCAGCTCATCGCTGAGACTCAAATGCCAGCTCTAGTTTTGGCTCACAACAAGACATTAGCAGCTCAGCTCTGCAACGAAATCAAAGAGTATTTCCCCAGCAATGCGGTGGAATACTTTATTTCGTATTACGACTACTATCAACCAGAATCATATATCCCATCTACTGACACATTCATCGAAAAAGAAGCCAGTATCAACGATGAGATAGATCGGCTAAGGCACTCAACCACACGCTCTTTATGGGAGCGCGACGATGTAGTGGTGGTCGGATCTGTCTCTGTAATTTATGGTCTTGGGCTACCCGAGCGCTACCTTGCTGCTGCTCTTGATCTAACTGTTGGTCTTGAAGTTGATCGCCAAGATGTTTTGCGCCAGTTAGTACACATTCACTATGACCGCAATGACATGGTGGTTGAACGGGGACGCTTTCGCGCTCGGGGTGAGATTCTTGAAGTCTTTCCTTCTTATGAAGAAAGGATTGTAAAAGTTGAATTCTTTGGCGATGAAATCGAACGCATTGCTTTAGTAAATCCTGTCACTGGCGAAGTTGAAGAACTAAAAGAGACTATCAAAATCTATCCGGCCAAACACTATGTGGCCGAAGAAGAAGACATAGAACGCGCTATCGATGCCATTGAAGCTGAGCTTCTAGACCGCACCAATGAACTTATTGGCCAGGGTAAATTAGTTGAAGCGCAAAGACTAAAGCAACGTACTCGCTTTGATCTAGAAATGCTCAAAGAAGTTGGATATTGCAACGGTATCGAAAATTATTCGCGCATTTTAGAAGGAAGAGAGGCTGGCACACCACCTAAGACCTTGATCGACTACTTTGTCAGAAAGTATGGCAAAGATGGTTTCATTACCTTTATAGATGAATCGCACGTCACTGTGCCGCAAATTCGTGGCATGTTCCACGGCGATAGAGCGCGCAAAGATACGTTGATTGATTATGGCTTCAGGCTTCCGTGCGCCCGCGATAACAGGCCTCTTACGCCCGATGAATTCTTTGAGCGCGTCGGTAAAGTTGTATTCGTATCGGCTACACCAGGCGATTGGGAAATAGCAGAGAGTCAACAGGTCGTAGAACAAATTATCCGCCCAACCGGGCTTGTAGACCCGATTATTGAGGTGCGACCGATTACCGGACAAATCGATGATTTGATCGGTGAAATAAAAAAACGAGCAGCTGCCAATCAACGAGTATTAGTCACCACTCTCACTAAGCGCATGGCCGAAGACTTAACTGAGTATCTCTCTGAGCTCGGTATTAAGGTTCGCTGGCTGCATTCAGACATCAAGGCAATTGAGCGAGTGGAGTTATTGCGCGACTTGCGTCTTGGTGTGTTCGATGTACTTGTTGGTGTCAACCTATTGCGCGAAGGCCTCGATCTTCCTGAAGTGACATTAGTGGCAATCATGGAAGCAGACAAAGAAGGATTTCTCAGAGCAGAGCGATCGCTGGTGCAAACAATTGGTCGAGCAGCTCGAAATACTGAAGGTCGGGTCATTATGTATGCCGACAAGATGACCGATTCGATGAGCAAAGCGATTCGCGAAACAAATAGAAGACGAACAATTCAGATAGCTCACAATGAAAAGCATGGTATTACCCCTACTACCATCGTCAAAGACACTGGCAATTCCTTACTAGAAGCCTTGCGTGGTAAAGGCGACGGCAATGATTTGGTCGAACGCTTAAGACTGCCGTCTAGCAAGGCCGAGCAGGAAAAGATGATTGCTGATTCGGTGATGGAACTGAGCGAGAAAGATTTGCGAGTAGCAATAAAACGAGTCGAGAAAGAAATGAAAGATTCAGCCCGCGAACTCAATTTCGAACTAGCTGCCGAGCTGAGAGATCAATTAAAAGTCTTACATGAACGATCGGCACTTCTCCGAAAGTCAAGCCACTAAAGCTTTTCGGGATTTGCAATAGTTTAAATTACGAATTTAAACTCACTTAACGAAACGGGCACAGTCGCCAGAACGAACTTATACTAGCCCTAAGGCGTTGCCAAGCAATGACTTCTGAGGTTATTACGTATTTACCCCAAGGGTGTTTCCAACAATAATTACGGAAATGTGTAGATCCCACTTGGATACGTAAAACGCACTTAGGATGAAATTGTCGATCAAACCTTAACTACTCAAATCTCTTACCTCATCCATATCAAATGGTCCTTCCGGGGACATAAAGTCATATAAAGAACGGATGCACAGGTAAACGCTTTGACAGACTCGTTGGCACCAGTAACAGAAGCAATTCACGAGGAACCTCATGGCTAAAAGCAAGTCCCCGGATACCGAGCGCGGCATGAACAATGGCGTCCTAGTAGAGGACGAAAACATCGCTAAAAGAAACGAGCTCGAAGAGCTCGACCTCATTGACGAAGATGATAAATTCACCATTCTTGACGATGAAGAAAATGATCTTGATGATGATGATGAACCAGTAGAGCTGCCCTCTGCCAGAGAAGTTGCAACCGAAGATTCAGTTCGCTTATATCTGAGAGAAATAGGTCGCATTCAACTTCTTAAACCAGATGAAGAAATTGAACTAGCCCGCAAAATTTTGCAGGGCGACATGATGGCAAAACGTAAGCTTGTACAAGCTAACTTGCGTTTGGTTGTCTCTATCGCTAAGAAGTACATCGGACGCGGTCTTTCCTTCCTTGACCTTATTCAAGAAGGCAATCTTGGTCTTATTCGGGCATCAGAAAAGTTCGACCATGAACGAGGCTATAAGTTCTCAACTTACGCCACATGGTGGATCCGTCAAGCTATCACAAGAGCTCTAGCAGACAAGTCACGCACGATCCGCGTTCCTGTCCACATGGTTGAGACTATCAACAAGCTCAAGAAAGTAACTAGACAACTGGCTCAAGAACTCAATCGCAAGCCAACTGAGCAAGAATTGGCTAAATCGATGGATGTCTCTATCGTTAAGCTGCATGAGATCATCAAAGCAGCGAAAGAACCAATTTCACTCGAAACTCCAATCGGTAAAGAAGAAGATTCACGCCTCGGCGATTTCATCGAAGATGCAGAAACCGACAGACCTGAAACTACCGTCACCCATGAACTTCTGCGCCAAGATTTGGCTAAGATGCTCAATGAATTGACCCCACGTGAACGCGATGTATTGCGTCTGCGCTTCGGTCTTGATGATGGTCGTCAAAGAACACTAGAAGAAGTTGGTCAACTATTTGCTGTAACTCGTGAAAGAGTAAGACAAATAGAGTTCAAAGCTTTGAGAAAGCTTAGACAGCCAGGGCGCTCTTCAAGATTGAGAGAGTACCTCTAAAAAGAAAACATTAGGCCCGGTTAACTTAGACCGGGCCTAATACTTTTTTATCTTATAGATCATGGCAGCGCACTTTTTGCCTTAGCTCTTATACTAGATGACAACTGAAGGTGCATATGATTTTTGGCAATGACGGTTCGAATAACGGCTCTGATAATGGAGCAAACAATAGCGGCCAAGATGGTGACAATCTAGGTGCCAACCGCTTAGACGATGACCTCGACTATCTCTATGGCGAGCGGCAAGAGCGGCCAATATACGCCTCTCGCTCTAGCCTTAGTGCCGAGCCTCTGCCTGTTCACAGTGGTTATGACAACTATGACGCTGGCAATGTCTTATTAGAAAAAGAGTGCCAACTTGAGACACAGTCTGGCTTTATGCTGGTTTTCAAAGGGGCCAAAGACAAAGCGACACTTTCAGTTAGGCGCAAAGTGGGCACTCCGCCCTCAAGTGCAGTCACTCTAACTCCCGATGAACTGCGTAGGCTTTCCAACTTGGTGGGAGAACTTTCTCCTGAACCGGCCGGAAGACAAAGACTAGCTGTGGGTTCAGACCGTCCACCAGCTGAGTCTGATTTTGATTCTTTTGTTGCGCGCGAATATCCAGAATTGGCTCAACGTAGAAGAGTGAAAAAGGCTTTTCCTATCAGCGTTCCTGAAGCAATATTCGAACTCGTCACACAGAAAAAGTTGATGTTGCTAGCCGGTTTAGCTGTAGCAGTATTGCTCACCACCACAGTATCAACAGTTGTATTTCTCACCTCTAAACCCTTTGCTGGCACTCCTATTGCTGCCGCCCCGAGCGCAACTAAAGCTGGTCTTGCTGGAAGTTTGTCGCTCGAGGAGACCGCACGAACTTTTGTTCTCGACATGCTCAATTTCCGCAAGGATAGTTATCGCCAGGCGCAAGTTAAGGCAATGTCTATGATGACCACTGACTTAGCCGAACGCTATTGGAAAGAAACCAATTTCCCTCTAAGTAAAAGTCAGCTAAAAGCATTGCCCCAAGATCAAGAAGTGCGAATTGAATCGGTGATACCAACCACTATTGCACCCGGAAACTATCAAGTGGACGTTAAAGGAAACTTGATTGGCGCCTCGGGAACCGCTCCTACAGCTGTTGTTATTCGCCTTTCAATTATCCAAGACGCAAGTGGAAAATTGCTTGTCAGCGAGCAAAAAGATATTACTGCTCAATCTCAAGCTGCAGCTCCAGCTGCTAGTCCTGATCCAACTGCTAGTCCTGAATCAGCTACTAGTCCTGATTTAGCGGCTCCGGCCGAGCACCATTAGATAGAAGCCTGCCAGTCCAGTAAGCACAAGTTAAACCAATCAAAGCGCCAATAGAGTCGACACCTGAGTCGAACAAACTGGCACTGCGCCCCGGCACAAACGATTGATGCCACTCATCAGTGAGCGCGTAGAGAACGGCGAGCAGAAAAGCGAAAGAATAGTTTTTAAAAGTCTTCTTTGAAGAAACAAGACTGCCGCTCAATGCCGTTTGATAAAGCACAGCCAGTACTGCATATTCGAACATGTGAGCCAATTTGCGCACCGGCACATTAGCGCCTTGAAGATAGGTTTCAGTGTAAGAGCCAGAGTTTGCCTGGCTTGAGAAAGCAAAAATTACAATCATCCAAAGCAAAGCTAGACTCCAGAATAGCCATTTGAATCTTTTACTTCCCTCTTGAAACACTTTTGTGATCCTTCAAGTAAAAACGCCAGGGTAGGTCTATCGCCTTAGTGATGCCGATGCGGGGGCTAACCGCCACCTCGCTATTATTGATGGTACGACCACTTTTGATATAAAGCTGCTGCTTGGCATCAAACAATGGAATTCCGTTAAAATGCAAATCTATCTCTAATTGACGGCAGAGCTTGCCTGGCCCATTTAAGAGAAGTTTTTTACTCTTTTGCGAGCTTTGAGTTGGCTCTGTTGAAGTTTCGAGGACCTTGTCAGCCAAGGCCCGAATCAGCACAGCACCAGCGATTCCCTCTTCCTCGGTGACAACATTTAAACAGTGATACATGCCATAAATGAAATATACATAGGCGTGACCGGCTGGTCCGAACATCACCTGGCAGCGGGGGCGGGGCCCGCCATAGGCATGACAAGCGGGCTCATCAGCGGTATAGGCTTCAACTTCTACAATTTCGGCTTCGTGCCTAATATTGCCGAAGCGGCGTACCAAAACTTGGCCAAGTAAGGCTCTGGCAACCGCTAAGGTCGATCCGCTAAAAAATGAAAAAGGTAGAGCCTTAGAGGTCATTTCGCTATTCGGTCTATATCTATCGAGCTATGGCTAAAAAAATAAATTTCCACAAAACTGTAGAAAGCCTCAAATCTAATGCCCAATTGGCTCAAATACAGGACAATTGAGAGCACAAGTACTTTTAGGATAGCAATTATGTGCGGCATAGTCGGTTACCTCAATTTAAACGGTGAGCCCCTCACCGAGAAAGACAATCATCTCGGCGCCATGTGCCATAGCATCGCCCACCGTGGGCCAGATGAAGAAGGCATGAAATTAGTCGGCCCAGCCGCCATCGGCATGACTCGCCTGGCAATTATTGATGTCTCAGGCGGGCAGCAGCCTATCGGCAATGAAGACGGCAAGGTTTGGATTGTTTTCAACGGCGAAATCTATAACTTCCAAGAGCTACAAGAGCGGGTTCTATCGCTTGGCCATACACTTGTCACCAAGTCTGATACTGAATGCATCGTGCATCTCTACGAAGAATATGGCACCGGCTGTTTGCAATATCTTGAAGGCATGTTCTCCTTTGCTATCTATGATTCGCGCAAAGAACGCCTCTTCATCGCTCGCGATCGCCTTGGCGAAAAACCGCTTCACTATGGTGTTTTCGAAGGCACTTTTATCTTCGGATCTGAAATCAAGGGCATATTGACCCATCCTAAGGCCAGGCGCGAACTAGACAGCTTGGCCATGCAAAAATATTTGAGCCTTGAGTATGTGCCCAGCCCTCATTCAATTTTCAAAGGTATAAGCAAACTACCACCAGCTCACTATATGGTGGTTGAAGGCGGTCAAATAAAAGTTGAACGCTACTGGCTGCCCGACATCAAAACCGAAAAAATCTCAGAGGGAGAGGCCAAAGAAGAACTAATACGCTTGCTCAAGCGCTCTATTGAATTGCGCCTTATTTCAGAAGTGCCGCTTGGTGTATTTCTCTCTGGTGGCATTGACTCTTCTTGCATAGCGGCCCTAGCTAGCCAATTCTCTAGCTCGCCAGTGAAGACCTTCTCAATTGGCTTTGATGACAAATCGTTTGACGAGTCTTCTCACGCACTGGCTGTCGCTAAACACATTGGTGCCGATCACGAAGTTGTTACTTTTTCGCCTGAACTAGGCTTTGAAACACTATCAGAGCTGTGGGAAATTCTTGATGAGCCATTAGCTGACGCCTCAATAGTACCGACCTATTCCCTTTCAAAAATGACGAAGAAGCACGTCACTGTTGCCCTGGCAGGCGAGGGCGGCGATGAGCTTTTTGGAGGTTATCCAACCTATCAGGCCCACAAGTTTGCCCCCATGTGGGGTCTAATGCCCCAAGCCCTGCGCCAAGGACTGCTTGAGCCAGCTCTAAATTCTTTACCTGTAAATATGAACAACCTCAGCTTTGACTTCAAAGTTAAGCGTTTCATCGGAGCTGCGGCAGAACCAGCCGTGCGCCGGCATTTGCGCTGGATGGGTTCAATTAGAATGGCTGACCAGCCGCAGCTGCTTATGCCCGAACACCAGATTTTGGCTGAAACCATGGAAGAGAATATCCTTGGAGACCTGCCACTGGTGCACCTTAATGGCAATTCACCAAAGGGAATGCACGACGTCATAAACAACATCATGCGCCTCGATATGACGACTTACCTGCCTGATGACCTCTTGGTGAAGTCAGATAGAGCTTCTATGGCGGCCTCTTTAGAGGTGCGCTTGCCATTCTTGGCCTACCCATTAGTCGAATTTGCCCTAAAGTTGCCGCCAGAACTAAAAGTGCACGGTATGACAACTAAATATCTACTTAAAAAGGCCGTGGCGCCTTATTTGCCTGAGTACATAATGAAGCGGCCTAAAAAAGGCTTTGGTATACCTGTGGCAAAATGGCTGCGGAATGAGTTCCGTCCCGTGGTAGATGAACTATTAGGAGAGTCGTTTATCAAACGGCAGGGCATTTTCCAATGGCCCTATATCAATCGCCTTGTTCAAGAGCACATGAGCCAGAAGGCCGATAGACGCAAAGAACTTTGGACACTATTGATGTTTCAGTGGTGGTGGAAAAAATTCTTCGTTTAAAAGACGACAAATAAGTAACTAGAGAAGACTAAAGAAGAAAAATTAGTGGAAACCGAAAGCAAACAGGCCGAGCCAGCACCCAAGGAAGAATTCTTGGATGCTGTTCAGCGCCATATTTGCCAAGTTTTGGGCTTTGATTTTGGTTTTATCGACTTAGTCTCAGGTCACGAGATCGTCAATGTCATTACTTTTTCTGGTGATGAAAGCGATAAGAGCGACGAAGAAGCTCGTAAGTCAGTAAAAAATCTTACAGATGAAAACAAACAACCACTAGCGGTGGCAAATTCGTTAGTGGCACAAAAAGTGAAATCAACTTTGCGTCCTTGGCTTGGACGAGCCTTCTCAACCATTGATGGTGAAACTCAAGAATTTCCTTATGCCATTGTGCCAGTTATGGCTGACTCTTCACAAAGGGCCGGTACCGTAAAAGGGCTAATTCGAGTTATTTCATTCGATGCTTCTAGAGAAGTTTCAACTCAAGATTTACAGACATTGCGACTAATGGGTGAGCACCTAGCCAATCGCACTCAGCTCTTCTTCCAAGCCTCTGGTGACCATGAGAAAGTGCTGCAACCAACAGCTTCAAAAGCTGAGCAACTCGACATCGATCATGTTTTGATTTTGCATTCTAACAGAGTGGTGCGCCGCCGCTTTTCGCGCACACTAGGTGAGAAGTACCGCGTCCTTGAATCTGACTCAGAAGAAAAGTCTTTGCAGGTGCTTTCTGATAACCGCGTTGACCTGATTATTGTAGACAGCAACATTTCTGGTGCCACCGGTTTTGGCTTCTGTAAAGTGATTAAAGAATCAGCCGAATTCAAACATATTCCAGTAATCATTGTCACTCCTGATAGCAATCCCTCAGCCCGAGTTGAGGGGCTGGTTGTGGGCGCCGATGACTGTCTGACCGATTCATGCTTTGATTCAGAATTAATGGCTCGGGTGCAGTCGTCATTACGCCATCGCAAAATTGAAAAAGAACTAGCGGTGCAGCTTCAGCTTTTAGAAGACTATGCCCAAAGGCTTGAGAAAGCTCATGAACAGCTCTCTCAAGACAGACAGTCGCAGCTTCAGCGCAACACCCTGCTTGAGCAATTGCGTCGAGAATCAGATATTTTACGTAATCAAGAATCGCTACTACACCGCATTAGCAATACAATTAGGCGATCGTTTACGATCAAAGAAAATCTAGGGGAGATGCTCGAAGAGCTATCTGGATATTTTAGTCTTGATTGTTGTTTTATCGTTTTACCGTCTGAAGAAGAGCCGGAAGACGTGCTTAGAGTTGAGTATGTTACCGATGAAATTTATCGCATCATTGAGTATGGTCGCGACTTAAAAACACTTGATCTCTATAGCAAACTATTTCAAGCTGACCAAGCGATTATTGCTAACGACGTCGCTAACGATCGCCGGCTAGACCCCTTCAGAGAAGAGGTTCTATCAGGCTATAACATTCTTTCGCTTTTCTATATACCAGTTCACTATGGCGAAAAATTGCTTGGTCTTTTGGTCGGCTACAAGGGCGAAATTCAAGCCAACTGGAACCGTGTCAACGAAGCCTTCATGAAATCGGTGGCCGACCAGGTCGCCTCGGGTGTCACCAATGCTAGGCTTTATGCCCGTGTGCAGAGGCAAGCCACCACAGATGGTTTGACCACTCTCTATAATCACCGCACCGGGCAAGAGAAGCTGACAGAACAGCTACGTATGGCCGAACGCTATCAAAGACACTTAGCGGTGCTTATGGTTGACGTTGATCACTTCAAATCAATCAACGACAACTATGGTCACCCCGTCGGCGACACAGTGCTAAAAGCTGTGGCCAGGCTAATCAAGAATAATTGCCGTGACGTTGATACGCCGATTCGCTATGGTGGCGAAGAATTCATGATTGTCTTACCTGAAGTCAATCAAGAAGGGGCGCATGTGGTGGCAGAGCGTATTAGAAAGTCGCTCGCCTCTGAAGTAATTTTGCATGACGGTATCAACTTATCTGTGACAGCCAGCCTTGGTATCGCCATATTCCCCGATGATGCCGCTGACCAAGCCCACTTACTTGAGCTGGCTGACAAAGCACTATATCTTTCTAAGAGATTGGGCCGCAACCAAGTGCATACAGCCTCAGATCTTATGTTTGAGCCCCGTGAGATAAAAGCTGCCGGCGAAAAGTCTGCCGAAGAAGTCTTGTCGCAGATTACATCAGACGGCAAACCTTCTTTTCATCTAGAAGATTTCGTGGCACCGACAGTTTCGCTTGAAGCTCAAAACAAAGAAGAGCTCGTGCCAGAAGTGGTCGAAATGGTAAAAGCACTAGCTCAGAACCTATATGCTCGCTCTGACTACAACAAGACGCACCACCTCGAAGTGGCGCGCATGTCAGAGTTATTGGGCAAAGTAATGGGATTGTCAGCGACTCAAATTGAACAAATTAGAGTGGCTGGTTTGCTACATGATGTTGGAACCTTGAAACTACCAACTGAACTGTTGACTAAACCCGGCTATTTCACTGATGAAGAACGCGAGATGGTTAATCAACACCCAGTGCTCGGAGCGCAGCTGCTGCGACCAATTAGAGCGTTGAAAGACATTTGCGAAATTTTAGAGAATCACCACGAACGCTGGGACGGCACCGGATTTCCTAGCGGTCTCAAAGGGGAAGACATTCCGCTGCCTGCCAGAATTGTGGCGATAGTCGACAGTTACCATGCCATGATTTCAGATCGTCCTTATCGCACGGCCATGACCCATGATCAAGCTGTAGCAGCTTTGAGACAAGGTGCTGGCACCCAATTCGATCCATTTCTAGTTGATATTTTTATTGCCGTCCTAACCAATTTGAGACTGCAGCAATAACCTAAGTGAACTGAATGAAGAGCAAAAAATTGAATGTCTTACTCACAGTTCTCGCGGGTCTTGCTCTTTTATTTATCTCCATCTATTTATTTCTGGCCCCGCGTTTCCATCCTGATTTAGTCAATCAAATTGCCTTTCATCCCTGTGTGGAGCCAGCCGATGCTGAACAGTGCTTAGAGCATTATGGCGGCGAAAGACTTACCATCGACGGGCGAATTTCGGCAGTTCTCTTCAAGAACCCGCAATCTAAATTGCTGTGCATTTATTCGCATGGCAATGCTGACTCAATGATTTACCGTTCAGAAAAAGCCGAAGCTCTGAAAGAGTCGGGTATGTCAGTTTTGATGTATGACTATGCCGGCTACGGAAAGAGCCTGGGCAAGCCATCTTTTGGCGTAGTAACAACAGACGGCTGTGCTGTTTATGACTATGTAGTGAGTGAGCTGCATTACCAACCAAATCAAATAGTTCTTTATGGTGAATCAATTGGCGGCGGTGTCTCTTCTGAAATCGCACGCCACGGTGAAACGGCAGCCTTAATTCTAGACTCGACTTTTTTAGCCCCAGCAACATGGGCCAAAGATCGCCTTGCCCCTTTGCGTATTTATCCTCAAGAACTTATTCTGTCGCCCTCTCTCAGTATTGAGGCGTTGCTACCCAACTACAAAGGGGCAGTTTTAGTACTGAAGCCAGGCAATGACGCCGTCATTCCTACTAGTCACTCAGACCGCAATTTTGCCCTGGCGAAAGAACACAAACGCCTTGTCGAGCTTCCCCATAGCCCTCATGGCATTGTCGACGGGGCCGATTTTGAATTATATAGAACTACTCTCAAGTCTTTTATCTCTGACTTTTTACTTGCCCATCATTAGCTGCATCGCCTCAGAAGAGCTGCCTGACTCTAGCGTTTCTTGCATTTCCTTTGCTGGTTTCAGGTTATTTGGAATAGCAAATTCAGATATCGGTACAGTGGTTTTAATGACTTTGTCAGTGATCAAATAACTAACGTGTGCCTCTTCCGCACTTCTATAGTCAACGCTTACAGGAAACATCCCCAACCGTGGAACTGCATAGAGGCGTTCCATCATTTGGCCCTGGCTGCGATCGTACTTGAGTTGGTCATAGGCAAGGTAATAGAGCTTGACCGGTGAACCACCGCTGGCTTCGTGCTTTTTTAACTTAGCCAGCTGAGCCTTTCCAAAGGCTTCGGTACTTTCAAACTTTTTCAAAGAGACGCCAAATTTGTCTACGTGACCGGCCGCTTGAAGTTTCACATCTTCAAGAGTAAAAGAAAAAAGGGTCATTGACGTGCTGAAGGCATTGCGAAATTTAGTAAACGGAGTGCGGTAGATTTTGCCAGAAGGCTGGCTGTAGCAAATAACTTCTTTATAGGGCGCTAAGAGCAAGCAAGTCAGACCAGACTTTTTAATCATCATTTTTATGCCAAGGTCGCTCAGCAGTACGTCACAGTCACCAAACATGCGACAACTCTGCCGCAGTGCCAAAGCTTCGACTTTCTTGGAGTCTTTGTGGCTAAGCGGCGCAACAGCAGGGCTAGCTTCTGCCTCTGACGAGGCCAGAGCCATAAAACTCAAAGAAATCGATAAGAACCAGCGCATCTGCATATTCATGGATAGAATTAAGATTACTTCTTCAGTGTTCCTAGCATAGATCATTTGATAGAGAACATTAAGTTCTATTGACAAGCCCCAAAAGCGGGCGTATTATTGGTTCACACTGAATAATTGCCCCCACAAGCCTTTTACCGGTGCTAGTGACCTGTTTTTAGGCACTATCTATTAGCTACTTACTAATGCGAGCAACTTAATATGAGATTTCGCGGTTTAGCCTTTATAGCAACGCTTTACCTAATCTGCCAGATGGGCCCTATGGGCCAACCGGCGATTGCTCAGAGCTTTCTTGACTCAATTGTTCCTGGTCAGGTAGTTTCGCAAGCAGTCTATAACTTACTGCCTCCTGAGCTCAGAGCTTTGGTTCGGGTAGCAGGCGCCGGCGGCAGCAACAATCCCAATCTAAACTCTCGCGGTTTGCCGTATGCCACTTTAGATAGTTTTGTTTACCAAGCAGGTAGCAGAAAAGAAGAAATTTACGGCGATGAAGGGGTTAATGGCCTTCCTCCAATCAACGGCTTCAACGCGCAAAACCGTATTGATTACGGCATATTTGGTACCAGAAATGCTGGTATTACCACTGGTCACGGAAGTCTTATGCCGGCCGCTTGGGGTTGGGCAGATGGCACAAATAATGAATGGGCCCTAACCGGAGATAAGAGCGGCAACCAAATGCCAGTTTATGTTCCGCAAAATCCGTTAACTGCTGGCGGCATCTTAAACTCAGTCACGACAGGTCTCGGTGTAGGCACCGAGAGACCTGGCGAAATGGCACCAGTGACTATTGCTGACCCCAGTATCAACTATGACCGCAATGCTCCAGATTTCATTCGCAATTTTGGTATGTGGGCCACAGAGGTTGTGCCCTATCCAGTTACTCCCGACATGAAGCCTGTGCAGAATAATGAAACTCACGCCTTAATGGGCTGGATTGCTCCTGGTGAATCGGTCGGTGATTTCCTTAGTGGTAAAACAGGTCGCCTGATACCATCACAAGCTGGTGCTGCTGCCTCTATGCTTAATCAACTAAATGGTCAGCAGTCTACTTTTTCACTGCCGTCAACTAGCTCACAAGCCGCAGGCTTCTGAACTAGCCTTTTGAAGGCGCATCTAAGCACTATATACAGTGGCATGACCAGAAATGCTTAAGGGGCTTAAACCTCTGTGCGTATGCTAAGAAAAGCTTAAGTTAGGTTCTCACCTATTAACATCTATGTCGTTATCCCAATATGTCTGGCATCCACTTTCCAACTATGCGAAAATTATCTCAGCCCTCGTGTTTTCAGGATTTGAGCTTGCCGCTAGATTCAGCAACGTAATTAAGACGGTGGCAGAGCTGCCCTTTTTAGGATGGATTCAATGCTTATCAGCTTATCAATAGCCTTTGTGTGCTTCTACGTAGTGCACATGGCTGGAATCACAGTCGGATACCATCGACTTCTAGCCCACCGCTCTTACAAATGCCCGAAAATAGTTGAATACCTCTTTGTTATGGCCGGCTACCTCGGTTTCTCCAGTTCGCCAATGTGGTGGGCAACGCTGCACCGGGCGCACCACCGCTACACCGACACCGTACTTGATCCCCATGCACCGCGCTTCGGAATGTGGGAAGCCTATATTGGCTGGTTCTTGCACAAACATTATGCAGATCACCTAAAACCAGAAACTTGTTCAAAAGACATGATTAACGATCCGCTCTACAAGTTTCTTGATCAAGGTGGAGATTGGCACAGAGCCCACTTGCTCAATTCTTTCATCAACTTCAGCTTACGCGGTGTCATGGCCCTCATTTGGGGCTGGGAAATCGCAGCAGTAAGCACCGCCGCAGCATTACTTGTACAACAAATGCCGCTCTTGCTAAACGTAGTCTGTCACTTGCCTAAAGCTGGGTATCAAAATTTCAATACCACTGATACCAGCGTCAACGTTGGCTGGGTTGCTTTTCTCACTCTTGGTGAAGGCTGGCACAACAACCACCACGCTTTCCCTGGTTCAGCAAGACATGGTCTAAAGACCAGCGAAATCGACGTATCGTGGTTAATCATCCGATTTATGAAAGCAGTTGGTTTGGTGAGCTGGTCTAATGAAATCAGCATCAACACAAAATATAAAGGACCAAGCAAGCCGGTTGAAGTTGCCATCGTCAATGATATGCCAGTGCCTGTATTATCCTCGTCCTCACCTGTGACACCACTTTCTATGGCACGAGGTTTGGGCAAGTCGCCTGAACTACCACCGGTAGCTGTTATGTCACAACACACTCGCAGCGCTAATCATCGTCGCCCTCGCGTTAAGGTCAAACAGTAAACCTAGAATTCAATCTAGTTCGTTCTTAAAAATCAAAAAGTGCAGTGGAGAGGTAACGCTCTCCACTGCTGCATATAACGGTAACTATTGTTTTGCCATGATTCTCAGGGCGCGTAGCTAGTTCAATAGCAGCCTGAACATTGGCACCACTACTGATACCACCAAGAATTCCTTCTTCTTTTGGTAAGCGCCTTGCCATATCAAAAGCTTGATCATTTGATATGGTTACCACGTCATTTAGCAAGCTCATATCTAACACGCCAGGTACAAAACCAGCGCCGATGCCTTGTATCTTGTGCGGCCCTGGCTTAACCGCTAGCCCTGCGCGGGTCTGCGTCAAGACTGGGCTATCGACAGGTTCAACAGCGACAACACTGAAGTCTTTGCCTTGTTCTTTACGCAATTCTTTGATTGATTGGCCGACACCAGTGATGGTGCCACCAGTACCGACACCGGCAACAAAAATATCTATGTCTCCACCACAATCATGCCAAATTTCTGGAGCAGTAGTAAGTCTGTGGGCTTTGGCGTTAGCCATATTTGAGAACTGTTGCAGCATGTAAGAATTGGCTGTCTCTTCGACCATCTTTTCGGCTCTAGCAACTGCACCTTTCATGCCTTCAGCACCAGGTGTGAGCACCAGTTCTGCGCCCAAGACTTGCAACATTTTGCGTCGTTCAATAGACATGGTCTCAGGCATGCACAAGGTCAATTTATAGCCGCGAGCAGCGGCCACAAAAGCTAGAGCGATACCGGTATTACCAGAAGTAGGCTCAATGAGAACTGTGCGACCCGCTTCAATTAAGCCTTTTTCTTCAGCATCAAGCACCATTGAAATGCCAATGCGATCTTTGACCGATGCCAGCGGATTCATCGATTCTACTTTGACAAGAATGGTGGCATTTAGACCAGCCACCACTCGATTGAGTCTAACTAGAGGTGTACGCCCTACCGCGGCCGGAAGGTTATCGAACACATGTTTTGATGCAGGCATAAAATCTCGATTGTTACTCTAAAATTCGCGTCTATTCAGCCGGCTTGTCAGCAGGAAGATCGGGCAGCTTCTTATCTTCAGGTAGTGGGCTATTAGCTTTAAATTCGGCATACTTGCGCTCGCCAATTCCTTTAAGAACCTTGCCCTTCTTTAGCATCTTGTCATCTTTGTGCGCTTGGCCGTCTTTAATCATTTTATCGCCTCTAGCAATTAACCCTTGGCAATGCTTGAGCATGTCGCGATACTTCTTCTGCATGCGCTTCTCGTCGCCCGACAAATCTTGGGCGCCGCCACTAGTGGGAGCGGTAAAGTCGTTAGGAGAGGCGGAGGCAGAACCACCGGCTGGCTCAACACCAGCGCCACCAGCACCAACTGGCAATGAGTTGCCGAAAAAATCGTTGGCACCAGCTAGGGCGGCTGCCGGGAACAGCAGCGAAGAACCAACTGCTAGAACCAGCTTTATTGACTTGAGCATTGCCATTTCCACCTTACCTAATTACTGACGCCTAATAAGCACTAACTATTCTTCCGGTAGAGCCATCTACCAATAGTCTATAGGTTGACTGCTGATGCCGCTCTAAATAGGACTAATATTTTCAACAAATGAGAAACTGCAAGCAGGTTTATCTAAGCCAATATCTTGCTTAACATAGGGGCGCTGCAATTAAGCTTTAAGGCCTGTTCAAAGGCATAGGCTACTTTGATTAGCAAGGCATCAGACAAGGGGGCACCAAGCAGCTGCAGACCGACCGGCATCTTGCCCGAGCTAGAGTTAGCAACAGCTAGGCCGCAGGGTAGTGAAATGCCCGGCAAACCAGCTAAGTTAGCCGGAATAGTGGCGATGTCCGATAGATACATTTGTATAGGGTCACCGGTCTTCTCATCGAACTTGAAAGCTGTTGATGGCGAAGTTGGCGAAAGCACCAAATCGTAGTTAGCAAAAATCTTGTCAAAGTCGCTTGTGATCAAGCGCCTTACTTGCTGAGCCTTTTTATAGTAGGCATCATAGTAGCCAGAGCTCAGGGCATAGGTACCAAGCATAATACGAAGCTTCACTTCAGCACCAAAGCCAGCTTGTCTGGTCTCGTTGTACATAGAAAGAATGTCGGTCGCTTCTAGGTCTCTCAAGCCATAGCGCACACCGTCAAACCTAGCCAAATTTGCTGAAGCTTCAGCGGTGGCTAAGATATAATAGACCGGCAGAGCGTATTTAGCGTGTGGAATAGAAACTTCGTCAACTTGGGCTCCAAGCGAAGTTAGAAGCTTGATGGCTGCTTGAATAGAATCTTTTACTCCATCTTCAATACCATCACCAATCAATTCTTTGATGATACCGATTTTGGTGCCCTTCAACAATTCAGAGGGCGAGTGCTTACTTAAACCTTGGATGAAAGGCAATGTGAGGGCAGGGAAGTTCTTAGTATTGGTAGTCGTATAGGGGTCTTTAAGCGAAGTAGAATCGCGTCCGTCATGACCAGAAATTGCTAAAAGAGTAAGGGCGACATCTTCAACCGTGCGGGCAAAAGGACCAATCTGGTCAAGGCTTGAGGCATAGGCTACTAGACCATAACGCGAGACTGTGCCGTAAGTAGGTTTCATACCCACCACACCACAGAAGCTGGCTGGTTGTCTAATTGAGCCACCAGTATCAGAGCCGAGGGCAGCTACCGTGAAGCCAGCAGCCACTGCCGCAGCCGAACCGCCAGAACTGCCACCAGGCACAAAAGCAGTGTCGAATGGGTTCTTGGTTCGCTGATATGACGAATTCTCAGTAGATGAACCCATGGCGAATTCATCGAGATTGGTTTTACCCAAAATAAGGGCACCACTATTCTTCAAGTTTGATACCACTTGAGCATCATAGGGTGAAACAAAGTTCTCTAGTATTTTGCTGCCACATGTGGTCTTGGTGCCCACTGCGCACATATTATCTTTTATAGCCACAGGAACGCCGGCTAAGACATTCTCAGACTTACTAAAATCGCAGGTCTTATCTAACTGTTCAGCCTGGCTGCGAGCTTGATCAAAAGTAAAGCTCAAAAAAGCTTTGATATCACCTTCGTGGGCTTCTATCTGCTCAACGTGGCTAGCCAGAACTTCAGTAGCAGACACCTCTTTTGCAGCAAGCAAACCTTTCAACTGCGAAATGGATTTGCCTACCAAAATGCCTTTTGAAGATGACATAAATTAGCCTTTATAACGTTTAAATACTAGTGAGCAATTGTGGCCACCGAAGCCAAAACTGTTGGACATTACAATGTCAACCTTAGCGTTGTGCACCGCAGTGTTTGGTGTGTAATTGAGATCGCATTCAGGATCTGGTTCGTGCAAATTGATGGTTGGCGGAATGATATTGTCTTGAATAGCCATAATGGAGACAATTGCTTCAATAGCTCCGGCGGCACCAAGTAAATGACCAGTCATCGATTTGCTTGATGAAATATGGAGCTTATGCGAAGTGGCGTGTTCACCAAACACAGATTTAATTGCCTTAGTCTCGGCTTTATCACCCAAAGGGGTCGAAGTTCCGTGAGCGTTAATGTAGTCAACTTCTTGTGGAGTGATACCACTCTGCTTCAAGGCTATTTTCATTGCGCGCGCTGCACCAGTACCATCAGCGCAAGGCTGAACGATATCGAATGCATCGCCAGTGCTGCCAAAACCTGTAATTTCGGCATAGATGAACGCACCGCGGGCAATGGCATGAGACAAAGACTCAAGCATTAAGACAGCTCCGCCTTCACCCATAACAAAGCCATCGCGAGTTTTGTCGAATGGTCGGCTGGCTTTCTCAGGCTCACTATTGCGTGTACTCAATGTGCGAGCTGATGCAAATCCGGCCATGACTAAAGCCGCAATTGGAGCTTCCGAGCCACCGGCAAACATAATATCGGCCTCACCCCGCTCGATAATGCGGTAAGCATCACCAATTGAGTGAGCTGAAGTAGCGCAGGCAGTAACCGTGCAAGTATTTGGCCCCTTGGCGTTATGCAACATCGAGACCCAGCCAGCTGTCATATTGACAATCAACATAGGTACGGTGAAGGGTGAACAGCGGTCTGGTCCTTTCTCCATCAAAACATGAAACTGATCTTCGATTGATTGGAAGCCACCAGCAGCTGAACCGACAGCCACTCCAACTCTCTCAGGGTCTTCCTTGCTAAGGTCGAGCTTAGAATCGGCAAGGGCCAATTTCGAAGCTGCTATGGCAAATTGAATAAATCTATCTGTGCGTTTAACTGCCTTATGATCCATGTACAACGATGGATCAAAGTCATACATCTCAGCTGCAATTTTGCAGGAAGGCCTGAGCTTCTCAGGAATGCGTTGCACTAGCTTAACGCCAGATCTGCCGCTGACTATCCCTTCCCAGAACTGATCCTTGCCTGTACCGACTGCGGATATGGGTCCCAGACCGGTAACGACTACACGCTCTTTTGTCATTACTTTATCTCTAGTTAATACCAAACCAAAGTGGACCACTGAACGTGGTCCACTTTGGATACAAAACCGTTCACTTTTTCGTGCGTATCACCATTTAAAGCCTGGCTCTAAAGGTGACCTGCAATGTACTTAACGGCTTCACCAACAGTGGTGATTTTTTCAGCATCTTCGTCTGGAATTTCCATTCCAAACTCTTCTTCTAAAGCCATGACGAGCTCGACTGTGTCGAGTGAATCTGCGCCTAGATCTTTAGTGAAGCTAGCTTCCATGGTCACTTCTTCAACGTTAACGTTGAGCTGGGCCACAGCAACCTTCTTTACTCTTTCGAAGGCTTCCTTCTCTTCCATGAGTACTGTCTACCTCTTTTAAAAAACTTTGAAAACCGCATGTAAAACTAATGGACCAAGTAGGCCCGATCCGGAGAGCTAAGAATATCACGTCAGAAAACCAGTTTCTAATTGTGTATTTCTATATTACGTATAAAGACCGCCCGAAACCTCCAAGACTTGGCCGGTTACATACGAACCAGGGCCAGCCAAAAATACCACGGCTGCGGCGATATCTTCAGGGGTGCCCATGCGCTTCAAAGGCACACGATCTAGGATGTTCTTTATAATTTCCTCACCCAAGGCCTTGGTCATATCAGTGTCGATAAAACCAGGAGCAATGGCATTGGAAGTTATATTGCGTGAGGCATATTCAAGAGCAATGGTTTTGGTAAAACCAATTAGCCCTGATTTGGCAGCGGCGTAGTTAACCTGGCCAAAGTTGCCGTGCACCCCAGAGGTGCTGGCAATGTTGACAATGCGACCAGAGCGCTGCTTAGACATCACTTTAATGATTGGCTGTGTAACTTTGAAAGCAGACGTGAGGTTGGTATCTATAACCGCTTGCCAGTGCTCTTCACTCATGCGCATAAACAGGTTGTCACGAGTGATACCGGCATTATTTACCAAAATATCGATGCGCCCCCACTTGGCGACAATGGCTGCAACCATTTTGGCCACGCTGGCAGAATCAGTCACATTACAAGGAACGGCAATGGCTTGAAAGCCTTCTTTTTCGAATTCAGCTGTGGTTGCATTGCACAGCTCTTCATTTATATCGCTGATTACTACTTTGGCGCCTTCTTTGGCCAATGCATGCGAAATTGCTCGGCCGATTCCTCGTCCTGAGCCAGTAACTACCGCAACCTGGTCGGCTAACATGCCCATGCTTCTTTCCTTCTAGGTAAATAGGTAAATAAGATTCAAAAGTGCTCCCTTAATTTACCGGCTTGCCTTCCAGTTGAGATCGTCTCAAAAAGGCAAAAGAAATAAGCCTTTACCCTCAAAACAAGAATTCTCACGGCTTTTTAAATAAATGTTTCGCCGAAACAGGTCAATAGTGGGGAAAATACGAAGGCTATGAGGTTTCCCCTTAGTGACATTAGATATCTTTTGCCTTAATCTCTTGACATAACCGACGACAAGTCAAAGAGCCACGCGAAAGCTAGAGATTCACTAGTTTAGCCGCGGGCCTAGCTTTTGGCGCACCCACCAAAAGATGAAAACTTATCAAGTCGGCGCAAATAGGAATCTGGAGAATCAAAATAAATGGCTGATGGCAAATTGGACCTATCTGTAGCTCCCAGTGAAGACACCTCCAAGTTAAAGGCCGATGTAGCAGCAAAATTTCATGAGAATTTAAACGTTCCACCGCAGGCGAAAGCAGAGCAAGCGAGAACAGAGCAAGCGAAAGCAGAACCAGCTAGAGTCGAGACCGCTAAGCCAGAAGCGACAGCTGTTGCTCATATAGGAATGGTTGGCCTGTTGGGCCAGTCAAACCAGAAAAGCGAGCAGAGTCTAGGGGCTCTCACTGACAATATCGCCCAAGCCAACGTCAAAAATAAGGGCTCTGACATTTTTGAGAGTTTGGCTGAGAACTCTAAAGTAGCGCGCTACGGCATGGCCGGTATCGAAGGTCTGGCGTACGCAGTACCTGGTGCCCTCAAGGCCGTCGCAAAAGACGCAGCAAACCCTTTAGACTTGCTTGGCAAAGTTGCTGTGGCCGGTTCAATCGGCGTAATTATGAAGACTGTTTTGCCTAGAGCTGGAGCAGCTAAAGCCATTGTCGGCACAGTAATGGCCGGCTATATGATCAAAGATGCCTTGCACCCAATAATGAATGCCATGGACCACCTCGAGACTTCCAGCCATGATATGGCTTCTGTTCACAAAGCCGCTCAAATTATGGGAGATGGTGTTGGCCAGTTTGCTTGGGATAGCTGGGTCGGTGCAAAAGTCGGTCTCAGAGCCGAAAAATGGACAGGCAATATGCTTGAAGCCAAGCTTGGCACTGCTCGTTATTCTAATTTTGAAAAAGCAAAAGTTGATTTCTTCTCTTCTGATGACTATGTAGTTGGTCGCACTCTAAACAGAATCACTAAGCCAATCAGCAATATGCTTACTTCGGTTTCTGAGCGCATGACTGCCAAGCCGGAAGAGCCAAAAGTGTCACTCGATGAAGCTGTGCGCAAAATGGCAGAAGTAAAAGAGCAAAATGCTTACACAGCTCTCAACGCCAACATGCACTTTAAAGGGATGGCCACTACTGACGCGCAGCCAGTTGGATTTTCGCAATCACTCGATTTGCTAGTCGGCGGCCATGATCCGCGCAAATTGTCGAGCGTCCAAGTCGCTGACATCTTAAAAGTAGGCGAGCCCACAGTATCAGCAACTGGCGCTGTCGCTCCAAAAGTGATTGATCTTAGCCTTAAGCCGGGCTCTGCAAGTGGCGCTGGAGACAATCTAGCCAACAGCGGCGCCAAATCAATTATTGGACCAGACAAACCAGGTCACTCATTAGATGAGTTGGTGCCACCGACCAAACCTACTGACGCAGCAAAAATCGAAGGCCCCTTAGATGTACCGCCAGCAGCTGCCGTAGGCAAACCATATCTCACTAAAGCAGAGCAAGAATTAAACGTAGGCACCATTTCAAAACTTGCTGAAATGAACACCAAAGAAATGAAAGAGTGGCCAGATAGCAAGGTATTAATTGCCGATGCTGTCGAAGCCGCCCTTGGACCAATCCACGCTGCCATCACCCCTCATGGCTCAAAAATGGATGCCGGATTCACCCAGGCCAGAAACCAGGCCGTTGGCTTAGGCAGTCAAGTTCGTACAGAGCAAGACTATCGCTATATCGACCCACTATTAGGGCGCTTCAGTTCAGCAGCAAACCAACATATCTCTAAAGGTCTGAGCGAAACTGCTAACTACAAACGTGAACTCGACCTCTTAGCTCAAGAAATTCACAGTACTTTAGTGCGTAACATGAAGAAGGCAGGAGTAGATCCTGACCAAGTGTTGCGCTCGAAAAACCCACCAATCTTCTCAATTATGCACGATGGGGGAGCTGGACCTCACACCATGCGCCAAATAGATGGTGTCTGGAACGTTGACCACGTCCTTTATCCACGTAACATGGTTGGAGTGAGAAGCGTCACCACCAGCGGTATTCACGGCCATGAAATTGGACATGACCAATATGGTGGCATCCTCAAATTTGAAGAGTCGATTCGCGAAAACGTCATCAAAACTGCTGTAGAAAAAGGCCTGGGCACTCGTGCTCAAGACAAAGTAGCGGTTCCTGGCCACGGCGATATGACCAAAGCTGAGCTAATCGAACACATCTTCAAAGCGCAAGCCGATGAGAACACAGCCGACATCTGGGGTGCAGCTTGGACCGGCCATAACGGCGGTGGTGCCCTCGGTATCTTGTTGCAATCGCTGAGAAAAGGTGGCCAACTAGAAACTAGAAACGTCTTCGGCAAAGAATTTGTTGCACCGGACAATCCACTCGGTTTCGAAGTACATGCCTTTGACGCCCTCAGACCAAAAATTGTAGCCGCCACCATGAGAGCGAGAGCCAACGGTGACAAAAATGTCCTTGAATATGCCCACGCTCTTGAGCGTTATTCAGATGAAGCTTCACGACCTGGAGACTATGTCTTCGCCAATATGGACAAGCCTGGGGAGACAATCACAATAACCAGAAAAGATCTCGAAGATGTTATTCCACACTTAATTGACGCTCAGATGAATACGCCATTGCCAGCTCTGCACGGCAAGACATTTGGCGACATTTTGCCTGATCTTCCAGCCCACATGGCTAAGATGGACAATTTGGCTGGGCTCATGGTTGATGCTGTCAATAAAGGCAAAAAGCCTAATGAAATTCCTTTCGATACTCAGAGCTATTCCATTAACCAAGTCTTTGGTGCTGGCATGCCAGCAGCGATGAGACTTGTGGCCCAAGGCATGGACGCAACCGAAGCCAACAAAGCAGTGAACAAGATGTCCGACTTCTTGCGCGCTCTCTATCACGACAATGACCCACACGTTGACCCGCTCAAGCCAACCACACTGCAAGCGATTCGACTGACTTCACCGAAAGATATTGCCGCTTCAAGCCGGCGAGTAGCCGCTGCCGCCACAGAGTCGACTGGTATTGCCATCGGTAAAACGCCTGCCTTCTTCACCGGCTTAGGAGACAGAAGCTCGTCACTAGGCGGAGCATTGGGCTCAGTAGAATTCGGTAGTTACCTAAGAAATCGCGAAGAGCAAAAGCAAAGAGAGGCTAGCGATTCAACCAATACTGGCAAAACTGGCACAAGCCAATTCCCAAGAATTAGCTTCGAGCCAACCCCTCCTGCCAAGACACCCTTGAAAGACAGAACACTAAGCAATATTGCTTACATGCAAGGAGCCAGTAAGCAAATTCTTGAGACTAAACCAGAAAAATAGAGCTTAGACACGACAGAGCAATAACTAAAAACGCGCTATTATGAGTTTCTAGTTATCTGAACGTGAGAAAGCGTGAAAAAAAGAGTGATCAAACTGCATTTGATGGGCTTGCCACTAGCTAGGTTTGCTCTAAGCTCGGCCATCTGCCTGACATTTCAAAGCACCATTAATATGGCGCCAGCTTTTGCCCAATATGAAGAGCAAAATGGCCTTATTTTGGCGCAGTCGCAGTATCGCAGTGCCACTCAAATGTTTAGCGTTGGTGACTATCAAAACTGCGTCAACCTGCTCAGGCAAGCGCAGACCGGTGATGCTCGCAATAAACAAATACCGCACTTAATGGCCTTGGCCTATTCGCAACTGGGCGATAGCAAAACGGCCGAAATACAGTTTAGATCAGCCCTCAGCCTTGACTACAATTTTGTTGAATGCCACAACAACTACGGCATTTTGCTTAAAAAAATTAGCAAATTTGATGATGCAAAAATGCAATTTAAAGATTGTATTCGCATCAATCCGCGCTACCCCAAAGCTCATTACAATCTCGGCACCGTCTACTTTGACCAAGGTGATTTAGATTCGGCTATCGAATCGTTTCGCACGGCCACCCGCCTTGACCCCGGTTATTTTGAGGCGAACCGCGATCTCGGCCTAGCAATCTTCCAAAAATTTGAAAGGGGCGACGGTGGGGAGATTTCAGAGAGTTTGGAAAAACTTGAGGTGGCCGCTAAGTTAGTGCCGCAAAATCCGATGATTCACTATCATCTGGCCAATATATTTTGTTGCGACGGCAATTTAGACGAAGGCGAAATTGAGTTTCGCAAAGCTCTTAAATTCGATCCTAAGCTTGCTGTTGCTCACTTTGAATTAGGCCGCCTGCGCTATTTACGTGGCGATCCCAACCGGGCACTCTTCGAGCTAAAAGAAGCCCAAAAAGTTAGCCCAATTTATACCGAAGGCAAGAAATATCCATCTATTGATCGTGTCAAAGTAAAGCAGCTGCAAGCCAAGTGCGAAGAGTTAACTGATAACTATGATGCCGCCATCGAATCGCTCAAAGACGTCGCTAGCTTGACTGCCAACAATACGCAAACAACTAAACATATCGCTGAACTTTCGCGTTTAAGCCGAAGCGGCGGCCACCGCAGCGCTAAAGAAGTAGATCCAGCCGAAATTAAGTCGATTGTCTCCCAGGGTATCCATCAAACCGAATCAGGCGATCTCGATGGGGCCAAAGTGAGCTTTAACAAAGCTATCGAGCTTGATCCAAAAGCCTTTACTGCTTTTCAAAATCTCGGTGGCATTCTCGAAGCCCAAGGCGACTTGGCTAACGCCACAATGCAATATCAAGCCGCACTCGATCTCAAACCTAAATATGATGGCTTGTATTACAACATGGCCTATCTGCTTGAAAAAGAGAACATGAAATCAGAGGCCGGCGCTTGGTATAAGCGATTCCATGAACTTTCTGGCAAATATCCTTACGACCCGAAACATATTGTTTCGCTGCAGCAAGAGCTGGCTCGTGAGCGCGTTCGCGACCAATCTAAGAAGCATAACTAGGCTCGCTAGAGCAACCTCAGGCTCTAGGCGAAACTGTCAATGCTAGAATTTGGCCATGACTAAAGCAGTATCGACTCTTACCCTACAAAAATATAAACGCGACGGCCGCAAGATTGTCGCCCTCACTGCCTACGACTATTCGATGGCAAAAATTCTCGACAAAGCAGGCGTTGATCTGATTTTGGTTGGCGACAGCTTGGCCATGGTCGCTCTAGGTCATCGCACCACCCATGCGGTAACCATGGAAGAGATGCTCCATCACACTAGAGCAGTTACGCGCGGTGTGAGCAATGCCATGGTTGTAGCTGACCTTCCATTTATGAGCTATCAAGTTGATGTCATTCAAGCGATCACCAATGCTGGTCGCTTCGTCAAAGAAGCCCAAGCTCATGCTGTTAAACTCGAAGGTGCCACTAGACTAAACCTCGAAATAATCGAGCGCTTGGTTGGTATGGGTATTCCGGTAATGGGTCACCTTGGTTACACACCTCAAGCCATTCATGGCCTTGGTGGTGCCAGAGTACAAGGCCGTTCTGCTGATGAAGCAATTAAATTGATAGATGATGCCAGAGCCTTAGAAATGGCCGGCTGTTTTTCAGTGGTACTAGAAATGGTGCCAACTGCAGTAGCCAAAGCTGTTACAGAACGCCTAACCATCCCTACTGTCGGTATTGGTGCTGGCAATGTTTGCGATGGTCAAATATTAGTGACTGACGATTTGATGGGTAAATTTACAGATTTCCTGCCACGCTTTGTCAGGCGCTATGCTGATTTGAGCCAGGTCTGCCAAGATGCCGTTGGTAAATATGCCGAAGACGTTAAGACAGCTAACTTTCCCAATGCTTCTGAGTCGTTTTTGCTGCCTAAAGAAGAAGAAGAAGAGCTCAAGCGCAAACTAGCCCTTGAGAGCGTCACTACTGGCGAGATTTGCTAATCTAATTAATAGCCATGTTACTAGCCATGCCGTGTTAACAGCTGTGGCATGAGTGGGTGCTGCAAGAGCCACAGCCACCGCCAGAAGAACTGCTCTTAGCTGCTGAACTCTTTGAACCTTCACCGACATCTGGTGTGCTGCCAGACGAACGCAGTGTCATATTCCAGATGCGAGAGACATTGGCAGAACCACAGTCAGCGCAGTTTGTATCGCTAGGGGCGGTCATAGAACGCTCAACTGTAAAAGCAACGCGACATTCTTGGCAGCGGTAGTCATAACTAGGCATGTTACTTGGCCTCTTTAGGGACAGCGTCGGAAGCAGGTTGTGGAGCCCCTTCGGGAGCCGGGTCTGCCTTAATATCTGGTTTTGCTTCTGTCTTAGTTTCGGTCGGGGTTTCTGATTTTGATACCGGCTTAGAAGTGGTGGCCTTAGGGTCTTTCTTCTTAAAGTCGAGATCTCCGTGCACCCAAGCCGAAACGTCATTGACGAGAACAATTACCATCAGAGCGATTAGGCTAAGGAAGCCCCATTTGACTATTTCACCCTGAGCCCTTTCCTCCATCGGTTTGCCACGCAAAGCTTCTAAAAGCATGAAGGCTAAGTGGCCACCATCAAGTGCTGGCCAAGGAAGCAGGTTAACGATAGCGAGGTCCATCGAAATCAAAATGGTGAACATGAAGAGCTGACGCCAATCTTCTTTGGCAAAATCAGCGCCAATTTTGACTACAGCAATGACGCCGTGGAAGCTCTCTATTCCAGGCTGTGGCTTACCATCTTTACTCTTAGCTTGAGGATTGACGATTTTATTGAAGACACCCTGGAAGAGTCCACCAATTGAATTGACCATTGAGCCGGTTTGAGTAGTCAGTTCAGTGGCAGCGATAGTAGCAACGTCGATCGGTCCGCCTTTAATTTTGACGTATTGCACTTTGGGCGATAGGCCCATGCCAACTTTGCCATCTTTATTAGGAGTCATGGACAAGTCGAGAGGCTGGCTCTCGCGCTTGACATGCAAAACAATTGGAGTAAGTTTCTTTGTAGCCAAATAAGCAATAAATTCTTCTGGCGTTTTGATCTTTTTGTCGTCGACACCGATAAGTTCATCGTTAGTCTGCACCCCAGCTGTAGCAGCAATGGGGTTGGCTGCTGGAAGCTCACCGACAAATACACCCTGCACAATCGGCTGTCCGAGGGCAGTCATCATGATCAGCATCACCAAGTAAGCAAAGAGCACATTAAAAGTGACGCCGGCAACTGCCACTAGGGCCCGCTGCCAGATAGGAAACTTCTTGAAAGGTGAAAGCTGTACACCAAAGACCTCAGAGGAGGCATTGCTTTCGTCACCGAGTTCGGGAATAGCTACATAGCCGCCAAGCATGCAGGCGTGGATGCGAAACTCGGTGTTCCAACGTTTGCCTACAGTCCAAGAGGGCCCGAAGGGTAGACCGAAACCGAAAACCGGTGTCTGGAAACCAAAGAATCGGGCTACCAGAAAATGGCCACACTCGTGAACTATGATCAATGTGCTCAATATGGCGAGCATCATGAAAATACCGAAAGCTTGTTCCAAGACCAATTCCTCTTGAGGTGACTGGCCCTGTCTGTATCTGCCGCTTACAAGCGTTTAGATAGCACCTTCTTGGGCCAGAGGTTCTATCGTGACATCTTTGTAGTAGTACGACAGAATCTGTTCTGCATTATATCCGTTATCAGCCAGGGCTTTCGCTCCCCATTGAGAAAGACCTAGGCCATGACCGTAGCCCCGACCGCTGAAGATATAACTGCTGTCTGATTGGAAGAGGCTAAACTGTGTGCTCGGTAAGTTAAACAATCTTCGCAACTCAGTACCAGCAATCAATCTTGCCGAATTTTGACCAATTACGAGAACGTCTTTAACCCTTTGGGAATCGCCTGGATGGCGGCCGATTACTAGAACGCCTAGAAGTGTCTGGCTATCGGGCGTGGATCCAAATAAAGCCTTGCCTAAAGCTTGCGAAGTTATGGTCTTGCGCCAAGTAAATTTGGGAGCGGCATCGTCGTAGTCAACAACACTCTTCAAATAGGGCAATGGTTTGCCCCAAACATTTTCGGAAACTTCGGTACTACCACCACTGGTGCTATGGAAAAAAGCTGAGATTACTTTGTTATTGTTCTTTAGAACTAAACCCGCTGTTTCAGCTACAGCAGCATTTGTCTCAGCAGACTCAGCGATGACACCACGATAAACTTGATCGTCCACTGTGGCCTTAACGTCATACCCGTCTACTTTATGTTTGCCCAAATTAGCTACCGCATACGAACGAGCAGCAATAGCCTGGGCTTTCAAGACTTCTTTAGGCCATAGCGAAGGCACTTCCGATGGTACTACCGACAAGAGGTAGTCTTCTAGATCGAGAATATTGACCAAAGTGATACCACTAGTACTGGTAATACCATTTGTATCTGTCTTACTACAGGGCTTCAGCACCACAGCACCACGGTAGAGCTTACCGTTGACGCCTACTAATGCAACAGAAGAACTAGAACCTGCGAGCCTCTCATCAGATTGGCTGACAGCCTGGTCTGGTACAGCTATATAGCCTTGCGATGCATCTATGGTTGGCGCAGAAGTAATAGAAGTATTAGAAGTATTCGAAGAATCAGAATAATCTGAAGAATTAGGCGAATTAGCAGTCACGACTTTCTTTAGCGGAACGGCCAAAGGCAAGACAAGCTGGTTTGCATCATTGTTTGTACCAAAGAAGCTGCCGGTGCTTGGTATAAAGGCAACTTTCGAAACTCGCGAAGCTGAATAGATCTTGTCTCTAGCACTCTTGGCGACAAAGGCGATAGTTCTTGCAGTAGGAGAGGCACCGGCTAAATTCAAGCTCCATGAGCTTTGCGGAGCAATCTTACCGACCAAGGTTCCATCGGCAACAGTATAGACACTGCCACCATCCGGAAAATCGAGATCTACTTTTTGCACAGAGGCAGAAAGACAGACTCTGATTTGCTTGTCGGCCGCTTTGGTGACATCTGGCCTTGGTAATCTAGTTTTATTAGAAGAGCGATTATTCGAGGCAATTTGAGGCAAATCAGCAACCTCGCTAGCCTCTCTGATGCTTCCATAATCAGCATCTTCGCTCGCCATTGCCGCTGGTGCCCATTGGCATATGAAGCAAGCCGAAGCGAGACCTAAAGAAAGAGCAAAGACGCTTCCCCAAGGCTTAGATTTTAAATTTGAATTAGCGCCACCAACTGCTTCAAGGCGTGCCGCCACCGCCCAGGGTGACTCGCTAAGATTATTATCAGCAGGGGCCGAATGCTCTTCGTCGTCTAAAAATGCCTGAACTGCGGCAGTGATGGCTGCCATTTCATCATCTGTAGCAGCTGACTGGCTGGCATTTTTCGCAGAAACTGACAAATTCATGCTGACCACGCTTAAAAGACTTTGGAATGGACTTTGGAATGGACTTTGGAATGGACTTTGGAGTTTGAGACTCAACTAATTGGTATTGCCATAGCAGTGGCTACCACTTCACAATTATAACGGTGAAAGCATCTTTGTATAGGCTTAGATTAAACCGCAAGATCCCTATCGGGTTTTTGGCGGCTAAGCTCTACTGTGTCACTCTTGTACAGAAAAAATGTCACATTTTCTGCAGAAAATATGACATTTAAATTTCTTTGAGTAACTCAATAACTAGTGCAATTAGCTCATGCAATTAGCTCGTGCAATTAGCTATTGCGACAATCTGGTGCAATTAGCCTTTGAGAGCTTCAGCTCCGCCAACGATTTCAAGCAATTCTTGGGTAATGGCAGCTTGACGGGCTTTGTTATAGACCAAGGTCAAGCCAGCAATTAAATCGCGAGCATTATTAGAAGCATTAGTCATAGCATTCATACGAGCGGCTAATTCTGCAGCTGAGGCTTCAAGCAAACCCTGATAGATCACGTTTTGAATATACTTTGGTAGTAGTTCGCGTTCCATCACATCAATAATGTTTGGCTCAAACAAGCGAATTGGTTGCAACACAGTTTTTGTTTCAGCTGGTGGCAAATCGATTGGCAGATATTTGGTTGTCACCACTTCTGAACGCAACATCGAAATGAAATCAGTACCAATTACTTCAATGGCATCGACTTTCTTTTCGGTATAAAGCTCAGAGGCATAATTGGCAATCAATTTTGCTTCTTCTACTGTAGGAATCGCTGGCAAGAGAGTAAAGGTTTTGAGCTTCTCAACCTTGATTGATTTGAAGAAAGAAACAGCCTTGAGACCGATCAGAATCAAACCAACTTCTTTACCTTCAGATTGCAGCTTCGATATGCGAGCAATTACTTCTCTAAAGACTGTGGTGTTATAAGAACCACAGAGCCCACGGTCTGAAGACAAAACTACGATGGCTACCTTTTTGACATCACGTCTAGTGAGCAGGTGCAACTCTTGCACATCGATTGGGCTCACTTCACCGACCACTTCTTGAAGCACGCGAACTACGGCTTTGGTGAAGGGGCGAGCAGCCAGCACGCGCATTTGGGCGCGCCTTACTTTAGCCGCAGCTACCAGTTTCATGGCCCGAGTAATTTTCTGGGTCGACTGGACGCTCTTGATTCTTTGACGTATTGCCTTGAGGTTAGCCATCTTTTGTTTTCTCTAAATTATGGTTTGAAGAAGTTGGTCTTGAACTTGTTCAGGTGATCAACGAGCGCAGTTTCATCAGCTTCAGAGAGCTTGTCTCCGGTAAGAAGCTTGGCGTCGAGATCTTTCGCTTGAGCACCAAGGTACTTGAACCATTCTGCTTTGAACTTGGTGATATTTTTAGTCTCAACATCATCAAGAATGCCTTTGTTAGCGGCAAACAAGATAGAGACTTGCTCAGCCAAGCTAAGCGGACGATACTGAGCTTGTTTAAGAACTTCTGTTAGTTTCTGACCACGACGAATTTGGTCTTGAGTTGATTTATCTAGGTCTGAAGCAAACTGAGCGAATGCCTCTAGTTCTCTAAATTGAGCAAGGTCAAGACGAAGTTTACCGGCAACAGCCTTCATCGCTTTAGTTTGGGCAGAACCACCAACTCGGCTTACTGAAATACCGGCGTTGATCGCAGGGCGTACGCCAGCGTAGAACAAGTCAGTTTCTAAGAAGATTTGACCGTCAGTGATTGAAATAACGTTAGTTGGAATGTAAGCAGATACGTCACCAGCTTGGGTCTCAATGATCGGAAGAGCAGTGAGGGAGCCAGCACCAAGAGCGTCTGACAATTTAGCAGCGCGCTCAAGCAAGCGGCTGTGTAGATAGAAAACGTCTCCAGGGAAAGCTTCACGACCTGGCGGACGACGAAGCAGCAAGCTCATTGTTCTGTAGGCAGTAGCGTGCTTGGACAAGTCATCATATACAAGAAGGGCATGTCCGCCTTTCTTCATGAAGTATTCACCCATTGCTACACCGGCATATGGTGCCAAGAATTGCAGAGCTGGAGCATCGGTAGCAGAGGCGCTAACGATGATTGTGTATTCCATAGCGCCGGCATCTTCTAATATTTTCTGGATTTTACCGACGTTAGAACTCTTTTGGCCAATCGCCACATAGATACAGATTGGGCGATTTGGTTGATTCTTTTGGTTGATGATAGCGTCGATGGCAACAGCAGTCTTACCAGTCTGACGGTCACCGATTATAAGTTCGCGTTGACCACGGCCGATTGGAATCATCCCGTCGATGGCGGCGATGCCGGTCATCATTGGTTCGTGAACTGATTTTCTGGAAACGATACCAGGAGCCTTAACTTCGATTGGTGAAGTTTCAGTAGCTGCGATTGGGCCTTTGCCATCAAGTGGAATACCAATCGGATTAACGACACGACCTAGAAGTGCTTCGCCCACTGGAACAGAGGCAATCTTACCGGTGGTGCGAACTTCCATCCCTTCGGAAATCTTTCTGCCTTCTCCAAGAATTACAACACCGACGTTGTCTTCTTCAAGGTTGAGCACCATGCCGCGAGTTTTTTCAGCGTCATCGAATTCGACCAATTCACCGGCCATGGCTTTTTCCATGCCGTAAATGCGGGCAATACCGTCGCCTACTTGAAGCACGCTACCGACGTTGCTGACATTCAATGCAGAGCGATACTGCTCTAGTTGCTGTTTCAATACTGATGTGATTTCGTCGGGCCTGATTGCCATGGTCTTTAACCTCTAGGATTTACTTACTTATTTGTTTTGCTTGTTTGTTATTTCTTATTAGAAATAATCTGATGATCTCTATACTTTCTCTTAAACCGCCATCAGTGCTTTTTCTAGAGCTTTTAGCCTGCCGTTCAAGCTGCCGTCAATTACTTGGTCTCCAAGTCTAAGAACAACTCCACCAATCAATGATGAGTCGACTTTGACTTCGAGCTCTAGGCGCTTGCCCAGATGTTCTGTCAATTGAGCTTTGATATTGGCTACGTTGGCATCAGCCATTCGCTCAGAACAAGTCAATGTTGCACTGACAATGTTCTTGCGCTTGTTGAGCAATTCGCGGTAGCCAGATTCGATAAAAGGTAGAAGATCAAGTCTTCTTTTATCGGCCAAAAGGTTGATCAGATTATCAGTCAAAGGAGAAACCTTGCCACTAAAGACGGTTCTCAGAATTTCTTTCTTCTGATTAGCGCGAATGGCAGGGTGATTGATGATAATGCTCATGTCTTTATCTGAAGCAAAGACAGTGTTTACCAGTTTGAGCTCTTCTAAGACATTTTCTTCTTGAGCGCTTTGGCTAGTCAGTTCAAGCAACGCTTCTGCGTATGAGCTGGCTATTCCTTGTAGTTCGGTATTCATCTACTTAACGGACCTTATTTAGAAATAGATTCTAGGGCACCGGAAGAAACCAGCGACTTAGTATTGAGAGTTTCAAGTTGCTCCATAAACTGATTGAGCAAATTAGCTTTTACTTCAGCACTTGTCTGAGAAGCTAGTTGGCCACGGGTCAGTTCAATAGCAGCTTTGATTGAAGCTTGACGCAATTCATTGACGAGCAATTGTCTTTCGCCAGCCACCGCATTCTCAAACTTGACCAACATCTCAGCGATGTCTTTTTTAGTTTGAGCCTCTAGATTGGCTTGCATTTCTGCAGCAATCGTCTTTGCTTCAACCAGAATTTGCTCTGCTTCTTTCTCAGCATTAGCCACTGATGCTTTTTGTTTTTCGAGAAATGCTTCGGCATCAACTCTAGCTTTGTGAGCAGCTGCCAAAGTGGCATTGATGCTCTCATCGCGAGCTTTGAAGACTGGTGGAAGGTTCTTAGCCATTACCCAATAAAAGAAGGCAACGAGCAAAACCCAGTTAATGACATTGTTTTCGAACATAGCAAAAAGCTGATTGTGTTCGACTTCAGCAAACAAAAACATTAGCAGGCCTCCTCTAGCGCTTTCTTAACCTGGCTTCTGTCAAGGCCAGAGGCAACGTGGCTTGTACCGATCAACTTGCCCATCATGAGATTGACCAATTCAATTTCACGATCGACCAATTGATCTACCAAACCTTTTTTCTCTACCGCCAACTCAACTCGTGCAGCCTCAAGTTTTTTACGACCATCGGCTTGCACTTTCGAGATTTCTTCAGTACGTACTTTTTGGGAGGCGGTCACACTCTCGTTGATGATCGTTTGTGCTTTGCTACGCACTTCAGCTAAGAGTTTCTGGTAATCGACCAGAACCACTTCGGCTTCTGTACGCGACGCTTTTGAAGCTTGCAAATCTCTCTCAACACCAGCAGCCCGCGCCTCCAGTACCTTGGACACGGGCTTAACAAAGACCAAGTCTAAGGCCCAAATAAAGGCCAAGAAACTGATCAAAAGAACTATGACTGTACCGTTTAGCTCGAGCATTTTTTTGAATTACTCTCTGATTCCACTACTAACTCTCAAACACAATTTGACTTTCCCGTTGTTTACGGGGTTTTGCCTAGGCCGAAAAGTTGAAGAGAAACTAGGAAAGCGAATAGACCAAGAGCTTCCATCAAAGCGGCGAAGATGATGCCGTTGATTAGCAATTTGCCTTGCATTTCTGGTTGACGAGCCATACCTTCTAGAGCTCTAGAAGCAGCGATACCGATACCGATACCAGGTACGCCTACGCCGATAGCTCCCAAGCCTGCGCCGATAAGGGCTGCAGCTCTGATCACTGTTTGACTATCAATTCCGCCCGCGACGGCTCCGGCCTGGGCAATCAGTTGGTGGTCCACAAAAAATCTCCTTAACACAATCGAAAAATTTCGCCAGCTATTTTGAAATATCGCCCCGTAGCGGAACTTATTCAAAAGCAAACTGATTATATCAGTCGAGCAGAGGCCGAAAAATCGCCCCATTGGCGCTTAAAAGCGATTAAGCAGCAGCAAAACCCACTACCCAAGCGCCTTCTATAGATGCCATTTAAATGATGAGTCAGAAAGTGGCTAATTAAAGTGAACAATTTCCTAACGAAGTTAGTAACTAAACACTGCACTAGCAGCCATTTTAGATAGCAAGTAGCCAAGACCACAGCAAATGCAGGGTTCTTGGCTACCTGAAATTTCTAGTTGTAACTGTGCACTAAAGTTAGAGCTTGAGCTAACTCTTAGTGGTGATCTGCCACAGCTGCACCGATATAGATCGATGTAAGCAGTGTGAAAACGAAGGCCTGAACAATGGCGATGAAGACTTCAAAAGCCATTACAAACGAAGGAAGAATTACAGGGCACATGCCCAAGAAGGCACTACGCAACATTTCATCTGCGGTAATAACTAACAGAAGACGGAGAGCAAGGGTTGCTGGACGAACAACAAGGTCGAGCCACTCAAGTGGAGCAATTGGCTTCCATAAGAAGAGCCCGACATAGTGATGACCATGGGCCATCACGCCAGAGACGAGATAGGTGATGATGGCAAGACCAGCCAAACCAGCTGTAACGTTAAAGTCGGTTGTCGCTGCGGCAACTTCGAAGTGCTTACCGTCGACATGTGGCCACCAAGACATGTGTTCAAGAACTTGATAAGGCAAAATGCCAATTAAGTTGCTTGCCAAGATAAACATGAACAAGCCGCAGAGAAGAGGCATGTAAGGCTTGTAGCGGTGATCTCCAATAGAGCCCTTGGCAATATCAAGAATGAAAGTGTAGAGCCCCTCAAGTACTCCCTGACCAGTGCCGCCTGGGCCGTCGACTTTGAGGTTGCTGGTGATGGCAGAGCAGCTAAGAAGAATAAGAGCCATGGCAGCCCAGCTTAGAATGATGGTATCGGCATGAATATCGCCTACGGTACCCATGTCTAAAGGCAGCTTGATGCCAGTGATTGAGGGATCGTGCAGTATCTCTTTTAAGGGTAAACTCTCGCCTAACATTCAGCTAATCCCGCTCTGTAAGTGGTAAATCGTACAAAAAAAATTGCGAAGCCAAAGCTTCGGTCGGCCTCTCTACTTGATTACGTCTCGACTTAGGAGAGCAAAACAGATAGAAGACGCTCCAAATAATAGCAGATGGACTTTCAGCCAAAGCCTGCTTGAAGGGCCCGACAGCCGCTGGCAAAAACAGGCTAAGAAGCTGCTAGAGCCGCCCTCGAGCTGGTCATTTCTTCTTATCCATATCGTTTGAACGTTTTATCACAAAGGCGATGCCTAAGCCGAAACCGAGCGATATACCAACAATGACCCCATATGGTGACCACTGGAAACGCCCGTCCAGCCATGCTCCGGCGAAATAGCCAGCCACTGTTAAGACAACTATGGCTGATCCAAGCTCTGATGCCATCATAATTTGAGCGCCAAGTCCGCCCATTGGCTCGTCAGTTTGATTCTTCATAAAGTTTTCAACATACCCATGCATATTGGCGTGAGAAACAGGCGCTGATTCTAATGTACACCCTCAGGCACAGGTTTTTAATTTGGGCCGCTTTTGAGCGCTAAAAGCGGGCATAAGTGAAAATGTATAGAGCAACTCGCGCAGTTGAAATGCTAAGAGCAAATTCATGCTATGAGTATTAAGGCTTTATCTTTAGAATAGACTTTAATCGAGAGAGATACGAGGAGTTATCAGTAGATGTTCGATCGGCTTGCACAAATCATCAAGGCTGCCTTCAATGCCATTCTGGGTAAGGTAGAAGATCCTCAGATGATGCTAGAACAAACCTATAACGACTTGCAGAACAATGTAATTCAAGTCAGGCAGGCTGTCGCCCAAGCGATTGCCACTGAGAAGCAGCTAGAGCAACAGCTGCAGAAGAACAAAGACCAGGCCGCAACCTGGCAGAACCGCGCAGCCATGGCTGTTCAACAAAACAATGATGAACTAGCTCGTCAGGCTCTGCAAAGAAAGCAGCAGTATGCCCAAGCCTCCACTGACTTAGAGCAACAGCTCAAAGTGCAAAAAGAAGCCACCTCCGGCCTCAGACAGCGCCTTACCGAACTCGAAAATGAACTTCAAAAAGCTCATACCAAGAAGCAAGTGCTGATTGCTCGCGACAAAGCGGCCAAGGCCACTATGAAAGCCAACGAGATTCTCTCAAAAACCAATTCTAATGGCACTTTGAACGTAATTGAGCGCATGGAAACCAAAGTACTCGAACGTGAAGCTAAGGCTGCCGCTCTAGGTGAACTCGGAAGCGATCAGCTCGACAAACAATTCAAGAATTTCGAAGGAAAGACCGACATCGAAATGGAATTGATGATGCTCAAAGGGCAAATGGGTGCTCCAGCAGGCTCAAGCGATCAACCAAAATTGATTGTTGCCGACAAAGACAACGACCCGATGTTGCTTGAGACTAAAGATGTCACTTCTATAGAAGCTCAGGACGTTCGCGAGCTGAAGACCAACGACTAAAGTATTCCTGGAAGCGCCCCTCCAGAATAGCTTTGCGACAATTCTGCGCCTCATCAATTAAATAGCTGACGTTGTGAATCGAGAGCAGCATTGCTCCCGCCATTTCGTTTTGCCTAACCAAATGGTGCAGGTAAGCCCGGCTATGGTTGGCACAAGTCGAACAAGTGCACTCGCTATCAATCGGTCCCCAATCTTTTCGATAAGGTGAGTTCTTCAACGAGATTCGTCCATCTTTTGTAAAGGCCGCCCCGTGGCGAGCTAGACGAGTTGGAGAAACACAGTCAAACATATCAATACCGCATCTGATGGCATAGATAATGTCCCAAGGTGTACCTACGCCCATTAGATAGCGCGGCTTCTCTCGCGGTAAGAGCGGAGTTGTATAGAGCACCACATTCTCAATAGTCTTGCGATCCTCGCCTACAGCCACACCACCGATAGCAAAACCAGGCAAATCGTAAGAAGTCACGGCTTTAGCCGACTGTCTTCTAAGGTCTTCGTAAATGCTGCCCTGTACGATACCAAAGAGCGCCTGGTCGGCACTTCTAGCGTGCTTGTCAACACAAACTTCTAGCCAGCGGTGGGTGCGGTCCATAGCTGCTTCAGCTTCTTCAAAAGTAGCTGGATTTTTGACACATTCATCAAAGGCCATAATGATGTCGGCCCCGATAGCGTTCTGAATAGTCATCGACTCGCTAGGTCCGATAAAGTGTTCGCGCCCGCCACGGTGGTCTTTAAAGAAGACACCTTTGTCGGTGATTTTTCGCAGTTCGTCTAAGCTGAAAACCTGAAACCCGCCCGAATCTGTAAGAATTGGCTTGTGCCAATTCATAAACTTATGGAGGCCGCCGGCTTCGGCAATTAACTCATGGCCCGGGCGCAAATATAGATGGTAAGAGTTGGAGAGGACAATTTGGGCGCCACAATCGTCTGTCTGCTCAAATGTCAGCGCTCGCAGAGCTGCATTGGTTCCAACCGGCATAAAAACCGGAGTTTCGACGGTACCGTGGGGCGTATGAAACTTACCGGCTCTGGCCCCTGACCAAGGACACTCAGCTTCAAGTTCAAATGTGACTGCGTAGTTCAAAAAGGTTACCCTGAGCCCAAAGCCTGAAAGTTAAAAAGAGACAGTATAGTTATAATTCAAGATAGATGAAAGCTTTTATTACTCAATCAATAATCACCGCTCTGCTGGCATCAATGCTGCTGGCCCAAGAGCTACCAGCAAACGCTCAATTTTCGTTTGCCGAGGCCAACTCAAGCGATCAAACAACTGACAGTGCTGCTGTTTATGCAAATCGCATTTTGAAAAGGCGACTTCAAACAGATAAAAGACTGGCGGTGCATCTTCTGCCAAAAGAAGATGGAGGGGCAGATGTCTACGGCAGCTTGCCTTTTCAATCAGAGCAATTACATCTAATACTGGGCCGCTACCAAGCTTTCGGCCAAGTGCAAAATCAGAGTGCCGCCCCAAAACTAAAGGGCTCCCTAGACGAGAAGCGCTTAGCGGCCACACGTTTTCAGGCAGAGCAGATGATTTTAGGCAGTGCCACATCAGACGTGAAAGTACTTGATGAATTGAGCGCACCACCGGTAGCCGATGGTGAAGGTGGGCAGCTCAGTAAAATAAATGCTCTAGACGGAAGTCTAATTGAAGGCTTCGACTTGGCTATGGCTGGGCGCATTGCCGATGCCTTAGCAAAAACGTCTTTCAAGTCTGCCTCTAAAGCTGGTGCTAGTGCTCAAGCCCGTATAGAAAACAATCAACTTTGCCTACTGGCCATGTCAGGTAATATTGACTCAGCAGTAAGCACTATCAAGAAGGCCGCTGGTTCATCGCCCTCGCAGACCAGTCCAGCAAAATATCCAATCAACATTCTTAACCAAGCCAATATTTTACTAGCGAACAAAGATGCCGCGACTGCCGTCAGCTTGCTAGAAAAACTAGAATCGGTTACCCTCCCCGGTCGTCTTGGGCTTTGCTTTACCCGCGCTAAAATCATTGCCTACAGCCAGTTAGGAGAAAAAGCTTTAGGGCAAGAATTAGTCGAGCAGATGGTAAAGCGTTATAGCGGTAACCCCGCTGCACTCACCATGGCCGGTGACCTAGCTATGCGTGACGAAAATTACAAACAAGCCGTTACTTATCTAAAAGAGGCAGCCAGCCTCAATAAAACCAATCCTGATTCGCTAATTAAACTAGGACAGTGCCAATCTAAATTAGGCGATCTCGATAGCGCGATTAAGACAACCAGCCTCGCCACACGCGATTTTCCACAAAGCCCCGAGGCTCACATGGCGCTTGCCAGGCTGCATTTGGAGAACAAAGAATTTCTGGGAGCACGTTTGCAGTATGAGCGAGCCCTTGAAGTGAGCAGCACTTTTGCCGAAAAGCGCCAAGTGTTCTTGCCGCTCATGAAAGTGCTCGACATCATGAATGAAGACAAAGATTTGCTCAAATTACTGGCGCAATGGGTCAAGCAATATCCCAACGAACCTGTCTGTCACTACAATCGCGCTTTTATTCTGGCAGAGAAAAAACAAGTAGGCGAAGCTATCGACGAATATACAAAAGCTATCACGCTAGCACCAAAATATAGCAAAGCACGCTACAACTTGGCTTTGCTATATCTCCAGACAAAGAAAACACGAGAGGCAAAAGCACAGCTAGTGCGCTTTATAGAAGACTCTAACGGCGCAGAAAAAGAGCAAGCCGAGAAATTGCTAAAGACTCTCTAGTTCTCTACCTATATATAGTACAAAATATTTCGTAGATCGATTTAAGACTTCCAACCCAAGAGGTTGAGGGTCGAAACGAAGTCACCACGGCGCCAGAGCCAGACGTGGAAAGCAAAAATTAGCTGCTCGGCAGTCAATACACCATGCGAAATTAGTTCGTGTCCAGCTTTGATGGCATCGAGTTTTTCTTGATCAACAAAGCCTCGATTGACTAGAAATTCTTCTAGTTTATCGTTTTCACGCTGCTCTACAAGCCTTACCTGTTCAAGTTCTGCACTGTTTACTATGCCAATAATCTCAATCATATCGACCAGGCCAAGATTCTCTTTCAAATCACTAAACGGCCGCACCATAACTGGTTTCAAGGCAGCCAATTCTTCTACTGAAAATTCTAGAGGACGGCCAGTCTTAGCGCACAAGCCGAGCATCTGAGCAGCACGAACAGGGTCAACAGTACCTTCGGCAATATATTTTTGGGCACGTAGAGCAGATGAAACTATTAGTTCACTAATAATTCCTTCGTCAACCAAAACTTGGCCTAATGGTTTTGCTTCGGCCATGCTTTTCTCAACACAAGAAAGTAGATCAAGCTCTGAAATCAGCTCAGAGAGTACAAATAGCTCACCCAAGCGCACAGAATTTTCTTCGCGATAGCGCTTCAAGCCACCAAATTCGAGAATCTCTTCAATATGCTCATTATGCATATGAGATAGCTTAAGAGCACCAACAGCTTGGTCATATCCAATCTTGCGTTCATTGACCAACAGCTGAGCCGTCAGACCAGCATAAGCGACCATTTCATTAACAGACTTCTGCAATACCAAGACTCGCACAATGGGAAGACCAGACAGAATACTGGTCTCAAGAGCGAGGGTAAGTTTGTGAGGCGATATGGCACCAGCATCTACGAAAAGCTTGCCGAGGTTGCGGCCGAAGTTAATGTGCTCAATTTCACAGCCAATGGCAAAAAGGTTATCAACGAAAGTATCGCCGTTGACGCGCATCAGTTTTAATACATCACTGGCCTTGTCAGGACTGATTAATCTCTCTCTAATAAGGTTCTGCGCCTGCAGAGTGCCATTTAACTCACGTTCGGTAACTAGGCCAGACTCTACGAGAACTTTACCCAGCGGGCTTTTTCGCCCTTTCGACATTACTAAAGCCGACTCCACGCTTTCGGAAGTAACCAAACCTGCTGCAACCAGCAAGTCGCCAATTTGACTAGAAAGATGAGATTGAGACACCGAAACACCAAATAAACTTTTACCCAAGTGGAGAGTATATCTGGTAAGACGCACTCTTGCTATAGCCTGTGAATAGCCAAAAAGAGCTTAATTTTGGTCAAAAAGCTATATACCCTCTATGCTTTTAGTAGCACAATGTAGCTGTACCAGATCGGTATTCATAGCCTATCTTACTCACCACCAGCGGTGCACGGCCAACGCAAGAGCCTGGCTAGAGGCTGGGGACAGGCAATATTGCTAAATCTACCCCACTAGATATTCAATCGATCAGAAAGTGGTGCTGCGCCGGAGAAAAGTCGGAGAAAAGTCAGGGATTTTTGGCCAAAATGATGACAGCACGGCAATTTCGGGATAATATTGTCATGCTAAGTATTGTCTACTCTTGACACTAAATGCAGTGTGTAGTCTAATGCGGCAATAGGGTGCCATCTCTAGCATCATTCAGGTGTATCTTTGCGAATCAAAGAAATCGAACTTGATAACTTCAAGTCATTCGGTAAGCAGACGTTAGTCCCTCTATTAGATGGCTTCACGACCATCTCCGGGCCCAACGGTTCAGGCAAGTCAAACATCATTGACAGCCTCTTATTTGCTTTGGGTCTGTCGTCTACTAGAACTATGCGGGCTGAAAGACTGCCTGATTTGCTCAATAACCTGAGCGGTAAAACCGAAGCTAAAGTGCGTGTTCGCTTCTGCCACGACGACGGTGCAGAGCTTGAAGTGACCCGCCGCATTCGTGTCAAAGATACCGGCTATACCTCTACTTATATACTTAATGGCCGTGTTGCCACTCTCACTGAAGTGCACGAAGAGCTGACTAAATACAATGTCAGCCCGACTGGTTACAACGTCATCATGCAGGGTGACGTCACTGGCATCGTCACCATGAGTGCTTCAGAGCGCCGTAAAATCATTGACGAACTGGCTGGCGTAGCTGAGTTTGACCGCCGTATTGATCAAGCTCAAAACGAGCTCGAATCAGTTGGTGAAAAAATTGAACAACAAAAAATTATTCTGACTGAGATTCTCTCGCGTCTAGAAACGCTGAAAACCGATAGAGACCAAGCTCTCAAGTATCTTGAGTTAAAGAATCAGAAAGAAGTAGTCGAGCGCGACCTCGTCTTCGTGCGTTCAGCAGATTTAGAAAACCGCTGTGCCATTGAGCTAGCTGAAATTGAAAAACTCAACAAAAAAGAAGAAGAGCTAGTCGAGCGCCTTCATCAAACCGAAGTCAACTTGCTTGGCCTGCGCACCGAGATGGGTCGCATTGATCAAGAGATTCGTGAAAAAGGCGGCAATGAGCAGCTATTGCTACGCCAAGAGCTTGAGACCAAACGAGGCGAACTAACTCGCGAAGAGAACAAACTCTCAAATCTGAACGGCGTTATTGGTGAAAAATCCAAACAGTCGAAGCAGATTGGTGGTCAGATCAAAGCCATCGACAAACATCTTTCTGATATTTCGAAGCAAAAGAAACAGCATCAAACCGACCAACAGGCAGTACGTTTAGGCCTGATGGAACGCCAAGGCGCTTTCAGTGCTGTGATGGCCGAAATTGAAGTCTTGCGTCAAGAAAAAGATAAGTCATCTGACAAAATCTCGAACTTGCACGGTGATCTGCAGAAGCTTAGAGATGATCGCCATGCCTTAGAAGTTAAAAAGACCGAACTGCGTACAAGACGAGAATCACTTGAGCGCGAACTCGATACGATGCGCACCAAGGCTACTGAGCAGATTACAAAATCTGCTCAAACGAAGGGCTTGCTTGGCAAACAAGAAAAAGATTTTGTTGATCACCAAGCTTTAGTGGCAGGTATTGAACGTTCGCTGCAGCAATATGAAGGCGAGCTATCTGGTACCAGAGAAGAGATTGAATCTAAGCGTCACGCCCAAGATACAGTCAATCGTCGCTTAATTGAGTTAGAGACCACTCGCGAAGTGGCTGGTGAATCTGGCTATGGTCGAGCCGTAGAGGCAATTCTGGCGGCCAATATTCCGGGAGTACACGGCACCATTGGCCAATTGGGGTCAGTTGACGATCAGTACACTACGGCTCTAGAAACAGCTATTGGCCCTAGATTAGGTCACATTGTTGTAGATGACGACCAAGTTGCTCAAGATTGCATTCAGTTTTTGAAATCAAATCAAGCCGGTCGCGCTACTTTTGTTCCTTTAAATAAGATTCAGACTCAGCCACCAGGCCTTCTGCCTAACCGACCTGGCATTATCGACTTTGCTTATAACTTGATTGATTTCAATCCTAAGTTTGTCAAAGCCTTCCAGTATGCTTGCGGTCAGACCATTATTGTCGACACCATGGAGAATGCCAGAAAGCTTCTAAACCAAGCCCGTATGGTCACTCTTGGCGGTGAATTATTCGACAAATCAGGTAGTATCTCTGGCGGTAACGACAACAAATCTAAGCTTCACTTCGGTAATCGCGGTGAAACTGACCTTGCGGTGCTTAAGCAAACAGCCAAGAGTTTGGCTGATCAAGTTCGCTGGCTCAAAGATTCATTGAAAGAGCTAGAGACTGCTCTCAATGACGAGCGCGGTAAGCTTAATAGTGCTCGCCAGATACTGGCACAGAAGTCTGCAGAACTCGATAACAATCGTAAGTCTGTCAAAAACATGGAAGATGATGTCGAAAGCATCAAACCGCAATTGCGAAGCAAGGGCGATGAGATGGATGCCATCGATCAAGAAGCCGCGCAGGTTGAAGCTCAAGTCAAGCTGCTCACAGCAGAGATAACAAAGCTCGAAGACTCGCTAGAAGGCGCCCGCGACAAGGGCAAGAAGACTCACTTAGAGAAACTGATTATCGAATCAGAAGAACTAAGACAAGCGCAAATTGCTGTTGAGACTGAGTTCAAAGAGCTGCAGCGCTTGATTGACGTCAGTGAAACTGAAGAGCGCGTTGAAATCAATAACCGCGAGAACCTCACTCTGCAAGCCAATGAACTAGGCGCTGAGCTTGATGAACTAGAAGCCCAAAGACCTACTCATGAAGCCATCATCACAGGCATGCGCATTGCCATTGCCGAGATGGAGAAGAAAGTTTCAGCTATCTCTGATGAGCTTGAATCGATGCGTAAGGCTAAAGAAGACATTCACGAGAAAGTGACTGCGTCTGAAATTGAGCGCACCAAAATCGATCAAGAATTGATTCGTGTCAAAGAGCATAGAAATGAACGCAAGATGCATCACTATGAAATTGAACAGCAATTAGTTTTAGTGAAAGAGCAGATTGCATTGATTCTGGCTGAAAATCCAAACTATGAGCCGCCTAATGCCGGTACTGTAGAACAACTCAAGCAGCAAGTCGATCGCCTAGAGCGCCGTATGCGCGCCCTTGAGCCAGTCAACATGAAGGCCCTCGAAGATTACAATCAGACCGAAGAGCGTCAGAGAGAATTAGCTGAAAACCTAGAGACATTGAGCGACGAGCGCGAGCAAATCGATCACCGCATTCTCGGATATGGCCAACTGAAAAAAGAAAACTTCATGGAAGCTTTCACAGCCATCAATGCTAACTTCCAAGATATCTTCGCTGAGCTATCACACGGTACTGGCCGACTAGAACTAGAGAATCCGGAAAACCCATTTGAAGGCGGCTTGATTATTAGAGCGCAACCGCGCGATAAGAAAATGCAGCGCATCGAGGCTCTCTCTGGTGGTGAAAAGTCACTCACTGCTCTCTCCTTCGTCTTTGCCTTCCAGCGTTTTGCCCCAGCTCCGTTCTACGCTTTCGACGAAGTCGATATGATGCTTGATGGTGCTAACGCTGAGCGTCTGGCTCGCATGGTTAAGACTCAGTCTGCCAGCGCCCAGTTTGTTGTAGTGAGCTTGCGTCGTCCAATGATTGAGAATGCTGACCACGCAATTGGTGTATCGCTGAGAGCTGATGGCTTCTCGCGCGTTGTCGGCATTAAAGAAGTGCAATTGCCTGATGAGTCGCAACTTCCTGTGGCAGCTGGAGCTTAAAGCATGAGCAGTGACATATTTAACGATGTGACTATTCAAAATTTGGCGGGGGCATTAAAGCCTCCTACCAAAGGCCGCAAGAAAGCTGTCACTAGCGAAATTAACTCAGCAGATGCAACATCTGCTAGTTTAGAGGCGACCACTAAAGCTGGTGCGAAGAGAAAGCCTGCTGGCAAAAAAGCTAGCCCTCTGAGCACCCGTACTTTTCCAACTGAGTCGTTTGCTCCACCGCCTGCTACCTCTGATTTTGCACCACTAACTCGTGCTGAAATTCTTGCTCAGATGCCTGCTGAATTAACCGGTGAGCTACTTGCTGACCCGGCTCTAGCGCCATTAGCTGCTGGTCTTGGCACAGACCTGATGCAACCAGAATCTACCGATGTAATTCGCTCTGGCAATGATTATGCCTTTAAGAGCGAACCAGACTCAGGTATTGAGATTCTTGTTAAGATGGCCGAAAAAGGTGAAATCGATCCAAAGAACGTCGATATCATCGATGTTTGCGACAAATTCCTTAAGGCAATTGCGGCCAACCCAAAAGAGAGTTTGCGTCTTAGTGGAAAAGTAATTTTCCACGCTGCAGTTCTTTTGCGCATGAAAGCCGAAGCATTATTGTCACTCGCTAATAGCAGTCTAAATCCGATAGCTGATGACTTTCTTGATTTCGATGATGAAGGCGGACCAATACTTTATGACTCAAACAAACAAGAAGTTGGTAGGCAGCTAACCTTCAAAGATTTAGAAGGTGCGATTGTTCGCCGGGCCCAGCGTAAGAAGACTCAAGTTCGCGAGCGCAAAGTTACCCTCGAACAACTGATCGCAGCACTGCGCGAAGCTGAAAAAGTAGAAAAAACTAGACAGACGAAAAAACCGAAAGCAACTATCGACTTGTCTGACTATCATGAAGTAAATGAATACGACGATATTCTAGATCTTGCTCACGATGAAGATATTCAAGAATCGATTGAATTGATTGAGCAATGGATTATTCAAAACATGCTCAGCGGGCAGGGTATAGAAGTTTTTGAATTAGTTTTGAAATTGTCTGTTAAGCAAGACTGGGTTGAAGTATTTTTAGCCGCGCTATTTTTGTCGAATGCAGGTAAGATAGATCTAGCGCAAGAGACATTCTACGGACCGTTATTCTTGACTCTACCGATCAGTCCATCTAGCTCTGCTAGCACTAGCAGTAGTACCATCACCGAGAGCTGACAGCGCCATGAGCCTAAAAAATCACATTGAAGCACTATTGTTTTTAACCGATAAGCCAATCAAGGCTGCGGTTATTGCTCGCACTCTTAATCAAGACGTGCAAGACATTCGCAAAGCAATGCTTGACCTAATCAACGACTACGAGACACGCAATAGCGCTCTCGAAATAGCTGATGAAGATGGCTATATGCTGCAGGTCAAAGATGAGTTCTCTGGTTTGGTCGATGAATTCGCACCATTCGAATTACCTACATCTTTGGTTCGTACACTTTCAGCCATTGCTATTAAGCAACCAGTGGCTCAATCTGAAGTAATTAAATTACGTGGGGCCGGTGCCTATGATCATATTAAAGAGCTAATTGCTCGTGAACTGATTCATCGTCGTGAAGATGGTCGCTCCCCTCTGCTCACAACCACAAAAAAATTCCAAGAATATTTCAGACTTTCAAAAGATGGCCAGACTTGGCGTCATCAATTAGAAACTGCCACCAATAAAGACCGTCCTGAAGAAGAGCAAGTATCTCTGCAAAAAGATGTACAGCTAGAGCTATTCGACGCAGCTAGTTCAGAGACCGTAAAGCTAGATGCAGCCACTGAATCTCAAATACAAGCAGCAGTCGATGATGACAATCATGTCTTTGACACCACACCTGGCGATGACGAAGATTCTGAGCAAGATTCTTCTGAACTAGAAACTGTTTCAGTCATGCCAGTTCATAAAGTGCCAACTTCAGGCTATTAGTCAGCGAGATAAGTCATTGCCTGAAGCTATTCCAAGAGAGTTTTCTTATGGCGCTGTCTTGGTTGCTGGTGGTTCTGGTAGCAGGTTCGCCAATCGAGCTGCTACTTCGTTATCTAATGCCAAGATAGTTGACTCACCAGTTGAGCCAAAGCAATTTCAGCCCCTCAACGGATATCGCTTGTATATATGGTCGCTATCGAAGCTGTATAGAAATTGCAAATTCGGCAACATCATAGTGACTGTACCGCCCTCCTTTGTTGAAGAGATCAGTCGCGAGCTTGCTCTGATTTTTGCCGATCAATCAATTTCGAAAATATCAGTCATCGCCGGCGGAAGTAGCAGGCAAGATTCTGTATATAAAGGATTGAGCAAACTATCTGAACTTGGCAAGCCTGACTATGTATTGGTTCACGATGCGGTAAGACCGTTTGTCTCAAGCAAAACCATCGACGATGCCATCGCTGTAGTCACCACTAGAGGTGCCTGCACAGTTGCCACCGCTGTATCTGATACCTTAAAAAGGGTAGAGATAGATAAAATTTGTCAGACAATTAACCGAGAAAATCTTTTTGCGGTGCAAACACCACAGGCTGCACCTTTTGACCTTCTTTGGCAGTGTCACCAAGAGGCAGCCAAGCTCAACATTGGTGTCACTGATGATGCGGCGATATTAGAGTATTTTGGTCATGACGTATTTATTTTCTCCGGATCAAATGCCAACATTAAGGTTACAGTCGTCGAAGACATGAGCACCTGTGAGCTTCTTGCCCCCCTTTACCTAGCTGATACACCTTTATAACCACCTGCGGTGCATATGTAATAAATAGCAATTAGCATCTATTTGCGAAGTTGTCACCATTTGTGGTGCCTCTTGCGCAATTCTAAGAAACGACTAAAATTGATAGCAATCAGTATTTATTTCCAAGCATAAAAAAGGGAAAGCCATGGTTGACGATTACAGAGACAGCCCACAGGACAAACCTATATTTGCTAACGAGACCAAGTCTGGCAAAAGAGAAATTGATCTTTTTCCAGCCCTGCAAGATCGTCGCATGATGGCATTGGGTTCCGTTCGCCAGAACGCTCCAACCAGATTAGGCACCCAGATTTCGATATTCAGCCCAGTTTCATTTGAAGAAGCTCTAGAGATAGTTGAGTGCCTGCGCTCCCGCGCTGCTACTACAATTTCGCTAGAGAATATGAAGAAGCTAGACGCTAGTCGCCTAGTTGATTTCGTTGCTGGTGCCTCTGCTGCACTAGATGGCGATTTCCATAAACTGAGCGAACAAGTTTATGTATTCTGTCCTTCTAATATTCGCATCACCCCACCAGCAAAACCAGTTGTTGAAACACCTTATGTTCCATACGGTGATACTTTAGCTGGATTGCCAACTCCGTCTGAATCACTTAATTCAGATCTGGGTCTAGGTGCACTAGATTTCCTCTATCCTGGTAGAGGTAGTCAAGGCGCAGGTCAAACAACTTCGCCTTGGACCAACTCGTAGTCGGCAGGGCCGCAGTTGTTAAAGAAATCTAATAGTTCTGGTCCCCGGGCCTTTTCAAAGTTCTACTTCAAGTTTTTTAACAGCTCCGGCCAAGACTCGCTGCTATGATTGAAATATGAAGTACAGGCGGGTTTTCCGCTTGTTGCCTTCCTCCTTGCCTTATCCACCACAACATTCTTCCCCTTCGTCTAACGAGGGGGAAGTTCTGTTTTAGACAAAATAATTTTTCTGAGGAATAGATGTCTCGAAGAAATAGCATGATTGCTATCACAACTTTAACGCTACTGCTTAGCACCACATGCGCCACTGAAGCCGGGGCTAAATCTAAGTCTAAGTCACCGGCAGTAAATGTCGGTGATCAAGTGACGATAACTAGATCTGATACCACTATTCCGTTGCCTGCCACAATCATTGCCATCAGCAAAAACAAATATACCGTAAGAATGTTGCCGTCATTTCGGTTCAAAGGAAATGAAGAGTTCGAGATCACCGCTCGGCAGATAAAGCTAGTCTTTCCCAGTCAAGAGGCTACAGCCAAAGCAGCAGAGCAATTAAAGAAAAACGACAGAGAGCAAGCAGGTTTGGTTTCAACGAAGAAAGCCACTTTACTTAGCGCCTCAGCCACCGCAGGTAACAAAGCCAGAAGCCTAAGCGGCTTGTACACGCGCTTTGGTCAAACCTTTGAAGGCAAGAAAATGGTTTGCAAAGAAGAGCAGTTCTATTTCTACCCAGACGGCAGGGTCTATCGGGCTATTCCGGCAGAAGGCCCCGCTCATCTCGATTGGGCAAAAGCTATTAATGACACCCCCAATCTATGCGGCAAATATGGCATCATCGGCGACACCATCGTCTTTCAATGGAATAGTTCAGAGCCAACAGTTACCTGGAAGCTCAAGCGCCGGGGCAACAATTTAGAGATGAATGGCCTGATTGCTGATAAAGCCCCAGAGTTTCCGGCTAACGCCAAACTTGATGGCATTTGGGCTCGCCAAGAAATAATTGTCACTCAAGGCAAACCATCTACAAGTGCAGTCACTTTCATTTTTTCAACTGACGGCACGGTAAGCCTGACGCAAAAAGACAAGAGCCTGGTGATGAAGAAGCTTACTGGAAAGTATCAATTATCTGGCAACGACTTAGAGCTGAATTTTAACAGTGACAATAATGCTGGTAGAAATTCGTCCAGCACGATTTATCCGCAGCATTTAGATAGTCGCAGTTTGAAAGCACCCGATCGACTCTCGATCAATGGCAAGCTTTTTGAAAAAATGCAGTGAGATGCTACTTGCGCTGTGAGGCAAGATAGGGCTTCATTATTTCTTGATAGGCAGTCTCAGCCGAAGTCTTATTGCCTGTGCTAGCAATCGCAGTGCGCTGGTACTCAGTGGGTGGTGCATCAGGGCCACCATAGTCGCGGATCATCACCCGCTCAGCGCCACTATGCTTGATATAGTCTTTCGAGGTGCCGCCTTGCAGTGTCACTTCTAGATGTTCGGTCGTATTAGCATCAACTTTATGCTCACGGGAAATAATCAAAGATGGTGAGCGATCACCAGAGTAGACGCCCATTGCGCGATAGTCGAAGTCGATGCCGTGTTTGTCGAGTTCTTTGTTTAGCTGATAGAAGGTTTCATCAGCTATCTTGACACCAGGTCTCTTGGCGAATTCATCACCAGTAACTTTTTCTTTATCGCCAGCTCGAGGAGCAAGCCTATTAAACAGTTCGCCAACTTTTGTTAGGTCACCAGTAAGAACAGCACTCTTAAGCTCGTAGACATTTTCGGACACTTTGGCACGTTCATCTGGTTTGAGCTTTGGCCTAATCGAGTCTTCATATTGCTCTTTAGGAATGCAGGCCACTTTTTTAAGATCAGCATCTTCTTTAGGCAAACCAATCTCGTCCATAACCCAATCGACAAAACCGCGGTTTGAATCTCTCACTACTTCGGCTTGTTTTATGTGCTCGCGTGATTCGCAAACTGGTTTATCGTTACCCATAATGTCTCCCTAATCATAGCTACAGAGCGTTGGTAAAAAGGTCATGAAAAGCATGGCTTACCAGCGATATATACCCATAGGTCAGCCAAGAGAAACGTTATCAGCCGCAAACGCCCACCGGTGCCTAAAGTTATGTTCTGATTAATGATTCTGAATTGCTTGAGCAGCAAAAACGTGCTTGACAATCGCCTCTGCCGCTTCGTCTGGATCATCGCCATTAACTGTTAATTCATAGGGCTGATAGTTAGCAATGGCCTTTGAATAGAGCGGATCGTAGTAATCGGCCAAGAGTATAGCGACCACCGAAGAAATATCGTTCAACTCAGCCAGGCGCTTAACTTCAGCCAGTTTCTGCCCACCGAGCCGCTCTTTTATCACGTCCAACGATTTCAGGGCCTGAGTCTTAGCTTCAATCGAAAGCCTTCTTGTGCCCTCTGTATAATCGCGAAGAATGCGCTGACAGCGAGACCCCAGGCTGCCCTCAACCAATACTCGGGCGCCATATTGAATGCGGTCAAAAGTGAATTTCGGCAAGGTCAGACGGCCAATTTTTTTACCCTCTGCTTCAACAAAAACCAGACCAGGAGGGAAATTGCGTACAGCCTGCCAAATAGCGGCGTCAAAATTCTTCTGAGTTGGCTGCGGCCCTAAGCCGAGTGCACCAAAGACAGAGCCACGATGTTTAGCCAAGCCCTCAAGATCTAAAACAGACTGGCCCAGCTCTTTTAACTTGCCTAAAATTTCTGTCTTTCCGGCTCCGGTGTGGCCATGCAGAACAACCATGGCTAGAGCATAAGGGTCATCATCAAATTCGCTAAGAAGCTCTTTACGCCAGGCTTTGAACCCACCGGTAAGGCGCCAACAGTCAATGCCGATAATGCTTAGCAAACTGACTACAGACTCACTGCGCAAGCCACCGCGCCAACAATGAACAACCAAAGGTTCAGAGCCGATACGGTGAGACAAAATCTGATCTATTAATGACGGTATTTTGGGCGAAATAATTTTCAAACCCTGACGGCGTGCTACGACTTCTCCTTCTAAAGCAAAAATGGTGCCGATTGCTTGACGCTCTTCATCGCTAAATAAAGGCACGTTAATTGCATTCGGAATATGCTCTTCGACAAACTCACAAGGCGAGCGCACATCAATAATCACTACCTTTTTAAGGCTATTGAGCTCTTCGGCTGTGATTTCGCGCCAACTCATAGATGCTTTTACTTCTCGTTGCTACTTTTGGGTTTAACAGTTTTGACTGCAACAGCTGCTGTCTCTTCTGCACTAGCTTTAGCAGAACGCATCACCATAACTTGCAATAACGGGCTTGAGCGAAGGTCGCGAGAAAAATGCGCTTCTAGTTTTTCAATTAATAAACTACGTACTTCATCGGGAGTTTTAGCACCACTGCTATTAGCCTTGATGATAATGCTTTCAATACTTTGGCGTAGCTCGTGCACAAAGTCTTCTACCGGTATGCCGCGAGGCAAAATTACTCCGCGCAGAGTGACATCAGGGCCGCCGACAACAGCACCTTTGGGGTCAACTGTAACAGCAATAACTACTAAACCATCATCGGCCAACTTATGTCGTTCAGCCACAATTTCTTCGTCGATAAAGAAGTCGCGGTTGAAGTCAATCAAGAGCACGCCTGATTCAACGACACCGGTGGTTTTACCTTCATCGGCAGTTAGTTCTAAAACCTCACCATTTTCCATAACGAAGATATTGTCAGGGCTCACGCCGCACTCAACAGCTAACTCACCGTGCTTGACTAACATTCTATATTCGCCGTGTACCGGCATAAAGAATTTTGGCTTGCACAAATTGATCATCAATTTCTGTTCTTCCTGGCAGCCATGACCAGAGACGTGAACTCCAGCATCGCGGCCATAAATGACCTTGGCGCCTCTAACACACAGAGCATTAATGGTATTTGCTACAGAACGCTCATTACCAGGAATTGGCGTAGCCGAAATAATGACGGTATCGCCGGTGATGATTTTTATCTGCCGATGCTCATCGTTTGCAATGCGAGTAAGAGCAGACATTGGTTCGCCTTGGCTACCGGTAGTGAGAATAACTACCTTCTCTTTTGGCAATTGGTTGACCTGATCGACTGGCACCAGAAGCCCATCAGGATAGGTCATATAGCCAAGTTCACGAGCGATGCTCGCGAAGGTGAGCATCGAACGACCAAGTACAGCAACCTTGCGGTCGTACATCATGGCAGCTTGCAATACTTGCTTAACACGATTGACGTTGCTAGCAAAAGTAGTGACGATTATGCGACCTTTTGCATTGGCAAAAGACTCGTTTATTTTGGCCCACACCGTGCGCTCAGATGGTGTAAAACCTTCACGCTCAGAATTAGTGCTATCACTCATTAAGAGCAATATGCCTTCTTCTTTAGCAGCTGCCAAACTGGCAATATCAGACTGTTCGCCATCAACTGGCGTGAAGTCAAATTTGAAATCGCCAGTATGAACAATGACACCGACCGGCGTTCTAATTACTAATGAGAACGCATCAGCAATCGAATGAGTACAGCGAATAAATTCAACGTTAAAGCAGCCCATCTGTACCCGCTGACGCGGCTTAACATGCTTCAGGCTCGTGCGACCCAGAAGACCATTTTCAGATAGTTTCTTCTCAAGCAAACCAAGAGCCAAGGCTGGCCCATAAATGCTTGGCAGAGTAACGTCACGCAAGAGAAAAGGAATGCCACCAATATGATCTTCGTGGCCATGGGTAATTGCCAAACCCCGCAGATACTGCTGATTTTTCACTAAGAAAGTAAGATCTGGCAAAACTAGATCAACGCCTAACATGTCTTCAGAAGGAAATGCTAAACCAGCATCAACTAAAATCATGTCTTCACCGTAGGCAATAGCCATGGTGTTCTTGCCGATCTCGCCTAGGCCTCCCAAAGCAATGATTTTGAGAGTCTTGCTGGTTGAAAACCCATCTTTAGTCGTCAGTTCTGGCACAATCGCCTTTGTCTTATCGTCGGTCACGGGGTTCCTCGTTATTGTTTCTCTAGGTCAGTTGCAGGCTTTGATCTAATTTGTAGTTATTAATGAGCGCATCCATGGTCTCGCGTTGATTAGTGTCAAGCGGAACTAGAGGCAGACGGAGGTGCTCGGTACAGAGGCCCATTTTGGCCAATACATATTTCACACAGGTCGGATTGGGCGCGATGAAAAGGCCCTTGAACATCGGCATGCATTGATAATGTAGTTCACGTGCGCCATCAAGTTTGCCGTCAAAGAAAGCATTTTGCATAGCCATAATCTGCCGACCAATGACATGACTGGCTACCGAAATAATTCCGCAAGCACCTATAGATAAGAACGGCAAAGTCATATTGTCGTCGCCAGAATAGATTAAGAAGTCTTCGCGAGCGGCCGCTGCAATATCAGACGCTTGGTCAACATTGCCTGTTGAATCTTTAAGAGCATGAACTGTCTTTTCTTTCTTGCTCAAAGCAACAATAGTGTCAGCACTAATGTTGATACCGGTACGAGCCGGAATATTGTAGATAATAAGCGGCAGAGAAGATGATTGAGCAATCGCTGAGAAGTGAGAAAGAAGCCCAGCTTGACTAGGTTTATTGTAATAGGGCGCCACTATCAAAGCACCATCAGCGCCGAGCTTTTCAGCGTGTTGAGTGGCCTTGATTGACTTGGCTGTAACATTGGTGCCAGTGCCCATAAGGACCTTAATACGTTTGTTTGAAACAGCGATTACAGCTTTCAACAAAGCTTCTTTCTCATCATCATCTAGAGCCGGGCTTTCACCTGTTGTTCCGGCGACAATTATGGCGCTAGTGCCAGTCGCGATCAAATGCTCAACAATAGCCTCAACTGCCTTAAAATCGATTTGTAGATGCTCATCGAAAGGAGTTACCATTGCGGTAATCATTCTGCCAAAGAGTTTTCCATCTGTGTTAATCAATTTCTGCTTTTCCTCACTAGTCTAGAATTGTCTCTAAGCCAATTTTCAGCTCATTGAGCTGCATTACGGCCTTGAGTGACAGAGTAATACCGCGCAAGAAGCAGTTAGTATTGAAGCTATCGTGCCTAATTGTGAGTAGTTCTCCATCGCTGCCGAAGATTACATCTTGATGCGAAATTAAACCAGGCAATCTCAACGAATGGACTCTAATACCAGATGAGTGTTCGCCACCGCGAACATGAGGCATGGTCTCATGCTCAACTACATCTTTGACGTTGAAGCGCTTGCCACCACTGGCCATTTTATTGAGAGTGTGTGTCGCGGTGCCCGATGGTGCATCAACTTTTTTGGGATGGTGCATCTCAACGATTTCGGCATTACCGTAGTATTTTGAAGCTTGCTTAGCAAACTCCATCATTAGCACAGCACCAATAGAAAAGTTAGGAATTAGCAGGGCGCCCATCTTTCGTTCGGAGGCTAGGACAGACAGTTCAGCAATTTGATCTTTACTTAGGCCGGATGCACCAATGACAGGCCGAATACCACTCTCTAAAGCTTTTTTAGCACATGCGAAAGAAGCATCAGCCACCATCAAAACCAGAATGGCATCAGGATAAGCAATTTCAAGTAGGTCATCGAAGGTCGAAGAGACTGGTAAGCCAAGTTGGCTGCCATCTTCGGTGGCATCAGTAAACTCACTTAGGTCGCAGCCCACATAAGGTGCCCCTTTGCGGCCGAAAGCACCTATTAATTCGAAAGCACCATCTCTAAGAATAGGAGAGAGACTGGCTCGTCCCATTCGTCCATTGATACCGGCAACAGCAACTTTTATTCTGGCATCAGTTTGAAGAATCAATTTTTACCCCTGCCTCTTAAAAAAAAGAGATATCCTCTGTAACCAGCACCTTTGTCTAGACGAGAACTTCTTTGCCTTCGCTTAGGCGACCAGTAGAACCAAATCCGCCAGCACCACGCTCAGCGCTATCGGACAAATCAGATATTTCAGCGACTTCAACAACTTCAACTTCTGGCACAGGTGTTACTAGTAGTTGCGCAATCCGCTCACCTGGTTCAAAGGTGTAAGCCTTCTGACCATGGTTAACAACTAAGACTTGCACTTCGCCACGATAGTCACTGTCAATGGTGCCAACGCAGTTAGTCAAGCTGATACCAGCCTTGTCTGCAAGACCAGAGCGCGGACGAACTTGACCTTCATAGCCTGGTGGAATTTCAACGATGATGCCAATCGGAATTCGGCAACGTTCACCCGGTTCAAGAGTGACAGCTTCAGCCAAAGCGTTAGTCAAATCTAGTCCAGCAGAACCTGCTGTGGCGTACTTAGGCAAAGCCTTACAATGAGGCAAACGCTTAACTTTGAGCGTCACTTTTCCTACTGGTCCGATCATCTTTTAACTCCTCCACTCAACTTAGTTTCATCTGATAGCTTTCGGCTAGTTCGGTCTTTGGTCCGACAACAACAAGAGACAATGCTTCTTTTTTGAAGAGATCATTTGCAAGCCCAATCACTGCTTCGTTAGTAATTTTTTCAATGTCTGTGCGCGCTTCTTCAAGCGGCACAATGCGGTTGTAGTGCACTAAGTCTGAAGCATTGTTAGTGCTGCGAGCGCTCATCGATTCTAAATCCATCAACAAATCGCTGCGCAATTGAGTCTTAGCACGCTTAATTTCAGCCGGTGTGAAACCTTCTGCTTTTACTCGCTCTAATTCACTGACGATTAGGTCTAGAACCTGCGAAGTGTTCTCGGGAGTCATTGCAGCATAAATTCCAAACAGACCGCAATTGCGGTAACAGTGCTGCATGCTAGCCACGGTGTAAACCAAACCACGGCGCTCTCTAATCTCTTTGAAGAGGCGAGATGAGGCTGATGCAGCAATACAAAGGTCGAGCACTTGCAGGGCATCTATACGGCTGTCACTGTGGCTCAAACTCGGAAGTGAGAGCATCATCTGCGCTTGCTCAACATCTTTGTTGCGCACAATATTGAAAATACGCGGTTGCGGGGTAGGTGGCTTCGGCCCTTTACCCGGTGTTAAAGCGCCCAGTTTCTCGGAGAGAAAAGCAATGGTGGCTTCTTCGTCGAAGTTACCAGCAATTGAAATAACCATGCGCTCTGGGCGATAGAAACGCTGATAGTGCTCGCTAATCATCGCCAGGTTAATACCATTAATGGTGTCAACGTTCCCGATAATTGGATAGCTGTGTGCGTAACCTTGCCAGAGATTTAAGTAGGTCAGTTCTTGGGCGACATCAGCCGAGTCGTCTTCATACATTTGCATTTCATCGAGAATCACTTTTTTCTCTAAGTGCAAATCAGAAGGGTCAAAGCGTGGCGAAGAAATCATGTCGCAAATAATATCGAGAGCAACCGGCAGGTGCTCACCGAGCACATGGCCGTATATCTTAGTCAGTTCTTTTGAAGTGGAGGCGCCCAGCATCCCGCCGACATCTTCGATATCTTCAGCAATTTGTTCGGCCGAACGTTTCTCTGTGCCTTTGAAAAGCATGTGCTCAATACAGTGAGAAACGCCATTGTTCACGGCTGTTTCGTAGGCCGAGCCTACTTCAATCCAGAGGTCAATGGCAGCTGAATAAACAGACTCCACGACCTCGGTCACTATTCTTGCCCCGTTAGGGAGAGAGGTGGTCCGAATCATAGTCTTCGCTTTATGGGAGACCTTATTCTAGCATTTATGGCCAAAAACAAGAAAACCACCCGAACAAGTTCGCGGCGGTTTTGTTGCTACTGTCTGACTGTCCGTTGCTGGACTCAGTATTTCACCGCGATTCAGTCAGTCCTTCACGCGATGCGGGCTCTCTGCTGTCGTTTCCGGAAGACGTCTTCCTGAAGTTTCTACAGCACCCCTCGGCTCAAAGTGGCCACTTCGCTTAGCCACTCACCGTATGTAACCAACATATCAAGCCGCAAGCCCGAGCGTAAGTACCCCGTTTATGATTTAAGGAATGCTGGGGCCATGGCCGCTCAAGCACGCTACTAGAGCCAAAAGCGTTCATTGCGTTTTACTAAGTAGCTGGAATGGAGGAGGAGAGCCGATTGAGTACAAGGATATCTACACGCGCCCCGAAAGTAGCCATTGGGACATAATGAAGATATTCAATCTATACTCACCTAGTCGATCTGAACGCCAGCTCGTGGCACATTTTCCTGTCTCTGCGCCCTTCACTGAGGCTAAATGGGATGGTATTCGGCAATCTGTTCTTTTATAATGCCAAAAGTGCCGACGTAGCTCAGCTGGTAGAGCAACGGTTTCGTAAACCGTAGGTCGAGGGTTCGAATCCCCTCGTCGGCTAAGTTTTAATTCTTGGCAGCTGCCTATCAATGATTCAGTAGCACAGGTCCTGGCATGATCAGCTTCTTATGCTCGATGGTTACTTAATGAGTTCCTCTTACTAGGGAGAGCATATGACAAGCAGCAAATTCGAGGACCTTTTCGTCAAACTCTACCTTCTGCTAGTAAAAGCGGGTGACTTGAGTCAGATACTTCTACTACTATTTTTCCGCCTCAATTGGGGCTGGAATTTCTTTGTGACTGGCAAAGGAAAGTTGCTCCATCACCCAGATATCGTAGATTTCTTCACGAGCCTACATTTGCCATTTCCGAACGAAACTGCCTGGTTTGTTGCCTGTGTAGAATGTTTCGGCGGCATCCTACTAATATTAGGTTTGGCGGCTCGCCCTGTGGGTTTGATATTGGCCACCAACATGACTGTGGCATACCTCAGTGTGGAAGACGAACGTAAAACTGTTTTGAACTTTGGCAAAGATCAAGATCCATTCCTTCACGCAGATCCCTTTTTCTATTTACTGACAGGCCTACTAGCCTTCTGCTTTGGAGCCGGACCGCTCTCGATAGACGGGCTAATTAAGCGCATGAGAGAGAAGAAAGCTGCCGCTCTTATGACACCATCGGCAGTTCAAAGCTAAACTTAGTACCTTGATTGGCCTCAGACTGAGCCCATATTCTTCCGCCATGCAGTTCCACCAGAGCCTTGCAAATCGCCAAGCCTAGCCCCGAGCCGCCGCGTGTGCGAGCGGTCTGGTTGGGCGCCTGTTGAAAGCGATCAAAAACACTTTCAAGCATATCTTGCGGCAGTCCTATGCCTTGGTCTTCAACTGTTACGGTGGCAAGCTTGCCATCAGCACTAGCTGAAATTTTGACAGTACCTCCCTTAGGGGAAAATTTTATTGCATTTGAAACTAGGTTGGCCAAAATGCGGAGGAGCATCTGCTCATCAGCTTCTACATATATTTCACTTGCCCTAAATCGAATCGAGACACCTAGGTCGTTAGCAAATCCAGCAGATTGCTCCGTAGTACTCTCCATAATCTTTTGCAGAGAAACTTTCTCACGATTAACTTCCATCATTCCAGACTTAATCTTTTCAATATCGAGCAGATCGCCAATCAGACGCATCATTCTTTCACTGCTACGTTGAGCGCCGGCAAGATACTTTTGAGCCTGTTCGCCAATTGCACCGTAAGTTCCGTCACTCAAAAACTGTAAGTAGTTTTGCACCGTAGTTAATGGCGTGCGCAAATCATGGGTTACCATTGCCACCACTTCTTGTTTCAACCTCTCAGCTGCTTGCTGCTCTGTGACGTCGTGGAAAATACAGATTAATATGCCGTCTCTGCCTTCTGCGCGGGCCCACTGGGCTGATAATAGCACTTCTTTCTGCACACCGTCGGCGCTGTCAATTGTGATAGTGATAGCTTTCTCACTGCTTCCTTCAACTATCCTATCCAAATAATCTTGAGTGGCACCATGGCAATCTTCATTGATGTAATCGAAGAGATTTGTATAAATGATTTCATCGGCAGTCAAAGCAAAAAGCTCTTCGCAAGCCGGGTTGGCACTAACAAACTTCAAACGAGTGTCAAACGAACAAATGCAATCGCTGGCATTTTGTAGAATGGCGCTCTCTTTGCTTGCAGCCTCACGCAATTGATTAGCCATGCTGTGAAATACTCTATCAAGCCTCGATATCTCATCTGCCCCTGAAACTAAGTTATTCAGAGGCTTATTACTGACCAAGCGATAACTATTATCGTTCATGATGTTTAAGCGAGTAACAATGCTTCTCGTCAAGACGAAACCAAAAAGCAGTGTCAGCAATATGTTTGCGACACCACCAATTATCAGAACCTGTTGAACTTGAGCTCTAAAGTCTCTCTGCTTGTCAGGGCTGGCATCGGCCACAGCTTTTCCAGCATCGCTTAGATTGAGCATCTGTGTAGACAAATCTCGCGAGACATTGCGTAGTTTGAGCCAAAGCTCCATGCGATCAACGCTGTCTTCACGCTTTGCGGCCCGATAATTTCGACGTATCTGAGTCATCAGATTTTCTGTTTGCCGCAGCCGGTATAGAGCAGAATCCATCGAGTCAGAAAGAGTTGGTTGATCTTTGGTTATCTCTTTGATATTGAGAATGTGCCTATCAATGTTTGCTGCCAGCTGCTTATAGTCACTACCAAGGTTTGGAGTTTTCTTCAGAGACTCCTCGTCACCAAATTCAGTGCGCACAGTGATGATGTCGCGAGTTAAGGCAATCACCTCATCAGCAATTCTACGCGAGTACTCTGCCCGCTTCGCCTCATCCTCAGCCAGATTCTGCAAATGAGCAACCGTACTAAGCATGACCAGCTGAATAAACAACGGCACCGATATTAGTATGAGAATCTTTGACTTTATAGAAGCCGTGCTGAGCATACACTGATTATCCCCAAGACCAGGCTGGACAAAACTATTTGCTAGCGGAACAGTATTATCGGCCGCAAAACGCAGTCACCGCCGCCAACCAAATTGACTGGTTAGTGACGGTGCGCTTTTGGTTTTGATTAGGGCTCTTGAGTCTAGTTGGAGCGCTTTAGCTCGCCACCAATGTCCGAACCCAATTTGTCATAAAACTGTTTTCTCATCTCTTGCTTTTGCACACCCAGACCACATGAATCGGAATTGTCGTTTTTGGGAAACACCAAGGGTGGAATGTCCATGGAGCCATATTCATTTCTACGAATCATTTTTTGGGCTTTATCGAGTGCTTCATCACTATTCAAAGCTTTCTCAGCCTGATTGGCATTGTTCATAACTTTCGGGCCCTGAAAATTGTTAACTTCGTTCATCATCTCATCAAGTGCGCCCTTAAGTACTGAATCGTGAGGAGCTGCCGGTTTGACTTCGTTAACTTGATTGACTTCGTGCTGTGCTGATGGCATTTTCGTTTCCTCTAGTAAGCTGTGGTGCGGTTATGCATTAACAATATCGCGGCCTTGAAACCGATTGGTGACTGTTCTGTGACCAAACGGTGACGGTAATTTTTGCAAGTATTTTTTGCAACTAGGTTCAGGCTTGATCAGTTGTCTCCACTGGGGAGAGCCTCTTCGCTGAAATCTTGAGCTGGAGCTACGACCGCTTGATTGACGTCTTCATGGCCTATAACTGGATCAAGAGGAGCGGTCATGGTTGGCGCTAGACTTGCATCTGCACTTGAATCTGCACTTGAACCGGAAGCAGTATCAGAAGGAGTTGCAGTGGCCGTATCTGGAACAGCCGACGAGCCAGGGGCAATATCAGTGCCAGTGTCGCTAGGGGCAGTCTCTGCTGGCTTCATAATTTTGGCACTGATGGTTTCTCGCATGGCTGGGTCAGAAATTGAAGCTAACAGTGCGTCTACTTTATCAGTGGTAATGAATTGATGTCCGACCTTTAGACCGGCTAAATTTGGATCGTCTGGATTCTCTTCGCGATACTGCGCTTGCATGGCCCGAACCAGTGCGATCACTTCTTCATGGCTAGCTGGGCTACCGCCGGAAGAGAGTATACGTTCGGCAGATTGGTATGGACCCTCACCACGTTGAACAACAGAAAGTTGGGCAGCTTCGTCGCTCAAAGTGAGGGGAGCGGCTACTGCATCAGTAGATTGAGCTGGTTGCCCAGGCATATCTACCGGTCCAACGATTGCGTCGGTGCTCGAAGCTGCTGGTAGCGCGTCTACTGGCATGTCCACAGGCCCTGCAGTATTTCCTGGCTGGGCCTGTGTATCGCCCAAACCAACTTCTTCAGTTTGATTGGCATCAGTTGCCTGGCGCGCGGCCACTGACTCAACTCCAGCGGCAAAGGAGTCTCTGGTCATAGAATCTGAAGAGTCTTTATATATGGCCATTTCTGGATTATCCCAATTATCAGAAATCACTTTTAGCGAATTAATATACTGATCTTTTAGGGGGTCAATAGCACGGCGCGGGGCGTGGGCGCCATTAGAAATGTAGCTATCAATGCTGCTCTTGGTAATGACACCATCTTCACCGTTCCAGAAGATACCAGGATCATCTAAGCCGTCAACTTGTGCGAAATAATCGGTTTTACCGCTATCAGGGGTATTGAAGACGCGGAGACCATCTGTCGAAATGACTGCCTTAAAAGCGTTACTACTTTCGAGAGCTCTATTTGAACTTGTATCTGAACTTGTATCGGAGACAATCTGTAGAGCTGGAATCTGACCGGCATCAACAAGCTGCTGAGAAGCCTGGGCAACATCAGCAGGCTTAGCAGAATTGGAAGCGGAGAGGTCATCATACAAATTCTGAGATATTTGCCCAATTACACTGTCTGGTTTTACAACTACACTATCAGTAGCGTTTGAACTATCTAGCATTTGACCATACCCCTATCACTCGACCGACTAGTAAATCCGAAGCTCGGACATGCAATTACAATATCTTTGCTATCGGACCGACTGGTGACTGTTCTGTGACCGAACTGTGACTGCCCCAAAATGCTTGACCACATTCGGCTCAAACTTCAGTCTATAATTCGATAGGCATGAAGTGAAGGCCAAACGTGAGGGTGCAGTTGAAAAAGTTTGTCAAAAATCAGCTACTAACAGCAGCAATTTTCCCATCTTTACTTTTAAGCGGTGCTATTTCGCTGCTGCTCGCCCAGCCGCTTCGAGCATCTAGTGATAGCGAGTATGCTGCTGGCGTTAAAGACTATAGCGCTAAGAATTTCAAAGGCGCCTCAGACCACTTTAGTAAGTCAATTCAAGCCGGCAACCAGAGTGCTTCTGTGTGGCTTTACAGCGGCCATTGCTTTGTCGCCTTAGGGCAATATAAGCGGGCCTTACAGACCTACGAAATCATCGCCAAATCATTTAAGGGAACTGGAGAGGCTGCCACCGCTGCACGCTCAATAGATTCTATCCGCACACGACTTGGAATGCCTACAGTAGAGAATGCTGCTCCTGTTACTGCCCCCGCTGGTGGTGCCCTCGGAAAAAGCACAGCTGCGGCCGGTGATGAGGGCCTCATGGCTCGCATCGATGTAATCGCACCTAAGTTCGGACACCAACCGGTCAGCCCTGTTTCTATCAAAGCCATAAAAGATGCCATTGCAGCCCTCCCAGCTCCTCTTAGAAAAAAGCTAGATGATATGCCGGATGCCAAAGTTACACTTTCTCCCAACCTGGTCGATCGTTGGCCGGATGCAATCAAGGACGCACCCGATGAATCAGGCGTCGATCTAGCGGTACTCCCTGGTCGCATCTACGGCAAAGACATGAGTATTTACGAGCGTGTCAAAATCAGTGGAAGCACAGCACTCAAAGATCCCCGACCAGCAAAACAGTTACGCCAGACGACGCTCAATATGTGTTTCCAGTTACTCGACGATAACATGGTCATATCTAAAGATCTAGCACTGCGCAAAGAATGGGAAGCTGATAAAACCACAATTTCGTCACCAATGTCAGAAACACTGGCCACCTTCATGAAAGAAGATGATTGGGGCCCGCGTGAAACTTGCTCAGAGCTGTTCGGCTTCATGCTTGGCGGATATAACGATATGACAGAAAATGTGATGCATTACTTCCCTCGTACGAAGAAATGGCTAGCGGCCAAAATGGGTATTAAATAGAAGTGAGATTGAATGGAAGCAAGTATTGGTCTCTAATCTTTGATAGTTGTGTTGAGGCAAATAAGTGCAATTAAAATTAGTCTTGCTGCTCATTACTGTTATTTCCAACACTCTGCCAGTTGCTGCTGGTCCAATTCCAGCGCGGCCATCACCAGCAGCTCTAATGCAAAAGAGTCAAGCTGCCCAAAAGAACCAAGTAAAATTCACAAAGTTGCCTGCCGGAAAAGCCTTTGCACTGCAGCAGAGCAGCCTAATTTTAGGTGAATATGATGTACTAATTAATTCGCTAGGTGTTAAGGCCTCTTGCAAGCGCTCAGGAATTACGTTCGTTGCTGTGCCACCATTGTGGAACCCAGTGGGTTACTCGACCTTCTCTAAATCAATTTGGAAGTCACAGCGAGCCAACTTTTCTCCGATAAACGACACCTGCAAATCTCTTCCTATGCTAGGCCTGCCAAGCATTTGGTTAATTCCAGTTGAACACAGCGGACAGAAAGTGTCGTCCGGATTTAACTGTGAAACTTTTGCCACCACTCCAGCGTGGAGTAATGAACAAGCCAAAAGTTTTAAACAAGGCCTAATTCAAAACACCGCTCCAGTAAGTGCAAAATATGAAGCGGCCAATGTAGGTTTGCCCGCACCGGCCTGCCAAGTTTTAGAGAAAATATTTGGCACACCATCGTGTTCGTTCTTACCTATTCACTTCACTTTTCTAAAATTCAACAAAAACTCTTCTACAGGCTTAGAAACTTTCTCTTGCCATGTAGTAACTCCAGCAAAAGACTGGCTCGATACACCAACAAACTACAAAACAGTTAAGACGTTCGGCGAACTAAACATGGACAAAGGTTCTCAAGCTGGCGCTGAAATTCTGTTTGGCCCTTAGCAGTTCCTACGAATTTACTTAAGAGAAGAGACTCATCGAATGAAATTCTCGCTCTTCAAGGTATCGAACCAGACGCGACGAATTTCGCTGGCTCCTAGATAGCTTGGCTCAATTGGCTGCAAGGGGCAATACCAAAAATTGTCTTTGCGGCCACATTCAGCACCGTGCCCGCGAAAGTGCGAATAAACATCAGCAACGGCTGCCCCTTGTCTTTTGGCACATGATTGGACAAAAGTATTGAACTGTTCAATGAAGGTGACAGGGAGAGTGCCGGTTCCCATAGTTGTGGTCGGCAAAATACCAGTACCATCTGTAGGGTCATACAAAGTAGTGAGTACAAGAGTGCTTGCTGGAACAGTGGCCTTTATCAGCTTGAGTAACTGCAAATATCTGGTATGCACTTCTTGGGTTGCACTAGTAAGGGCTCTGACGTTATTTGCTGGAATCTCTCTGAAGAGCTTAAGTAAATCATTGCCACCAATTGTCAGAGTTACCAGACAGTGAGCCGTAGAAAACTCATTGAGCGCTTTCATTTTCGCTTCTGACAGCATGTCTTCAGTGGTAGCATCGTCGTAGGCTAAATTAGCAAACTTAATTCTTGGGTGAGTAGAAGCAAGGTCTTTGCCTTCTAGCTCAGGAAACAGCTGTGAGTCATTTTTGTGAAGGAGAGCCGCCGCTCCGATATCTTTTCGACAATCGAGGCCAAGCCTTTCGGCATCGCTAGCGGGGTAGTCATCGAGGGTCATTGAATCGCCTAGGGCGATATAAACTTCAAATGCCATTGCTTCCTTTTACTTACAACCAAACTACTGCTATTGCTACTTTACAAAACACCTTGCTTCGAAGCATCGAGGAGACAGAGCATCAAGCCGACACCCTCAGCTGTTTCAATCATCGAAACAGTCAGGCGCAGAGGCACTTTTTCGTCTGTCATCTTCAGACCCTCTGCGCTAATAATGCCTTCTTCGCAGCATTCCGCCAAACGTTTGGCCAACTCTGCGTCACTACGCTCGGTTTGCAAGAACTTACTTATATTACGGTTGCAAATATCTTTCGAGCCATATCCAGAAAGTATTTCAAATTGATCGGTAATGGCCTCAATGCGGCCGTCAAGAGTTACAAACACGACACCAGCCGGGATTGCACCGAGTATGCCCTTAACGCGCAGTTCCATCTCTTCGAGCTTTGCTTGCAGTTCTTTATCAGCAGAACTCTGCAAAGTAATCTTGGTTTCTGACATCAGTCAAATCTTCCCTTTTACAACCTCTACGAACTTTACTACATTGGCGGCCTGTTTAGCTGTTACCGCAAGAGTTGTAAGGGAACTTTTGGCAAGCTATAACGTTGCAGATTATTGTTCAGGGTATAGTTCTAAGGCAACTTCTGAGTTAGGTGAATTATGGCGAAGACAGAATCTACAATGCTGGCACTGGGCACCAAGGCGCCCGATTTTCAGCTGAGCGATGTGATTACAAATCAAACAATTTCCCTTGCCACATTTGCCGAATTCAAAGTCTTACTTGTCATGTTCGTCTGTAAACATTGCCCCTATGTTGTTCATGTCAAAGATGAACTGCTTCGTCTGGCCCGCGACTATTCAGAAAAAGAAGTGGCGATTGTGGCCATATCCAGCAACGATGCCGAAGCTTATCCTGACGATTCACCAGAGAGCCTCAAGCAATTTGCCATTGATGAATCGCTGCCGTTCATTCTTTGCTACGACCCTAGCCAAGAAACAGCAAAAGCCTACAGTGCCGCTTGTACCCCTGACTTTTTCCTCTTTAACCGCGAGCGTAGTTTGGTCTATCGCGGCCAACTAGACTCTAGCCGTCCTGGTAACAATATTCCGGTAAGCGGCACTGATTTGCGCGCTGCCATTGATGCCACACTAGCCGACGAGCCTGTATCAGACGACCAAACTGCAAGCTTGGGCTGCAATATAAAATGGAAAGCCGGAAACGAACCAGTCTACTTTGCAAAGAAATAGCACCCAGCATTAATGCTTGGTTCGACCGTGCCTTTGCCTTTGACGACTGGAGATTGCTAGATGCTTTCAATTTTTTGTGCACCAAGCCGCTACGTACAAGGAAGAGACGCGACATACTCACTAGGTCAAGAAATGGCAAAACTGGGCCTAACAGGTCCAGTTTTAATTGTTGCTGGCAAATCAGCTAAGGCTCATCTAACGGAAGCATGGAAGGAGACCTTCAAAAAGGCCGATATTGAATATCAGATTTTTGATTTTGCCGGCGAATGTTCTAGACATGAAATTGAGAGGGCAAAAGAAGCCGCAATAAAATATTCAGTTAAGGTGATTGTCGGCGCCGGTGGTGGCAAAGTACTAGACACATCTCGTGCTGTGGCTGCCGAACTAGATTTAGCAGCCGTAAATTGCCCCACAGCGGCCTCTAGTGATGCACCATGCAGCGCACTATCCGTGGTATACACTGAAGATGGTGCCTTTGACCGTTATCTCTTCTATAAACGTAATCCAGACCTCGTTCTGGTTGACACAACTGCAATTGCTAAAGCGCCTGCACGTCTTCTCACTGCTGGCATGGGTGATGCTCTAGCTACATGGTTTGAGGTGCAAACAGTTGTGCAGGCGAAGAAAGCTAACCAGGTTGGTGGCGGCACCACAATTAGTGCCCAAGCTTTGGCAAAACTATGCTACGAGACCTTGCTTGAAGACGGACTGTCAGCACTAAATGCAGTGCGCAGCCAAGCTGTTACACCAGCGCTAGAGCGTTTGGTCGAAGCGAACACTTTGTTATCAGGCTTAGGTTTTGAATCTGGTGGCTTGGCAGTTGCTCATTCTGTGCATAACGGTCTTACTACACTGGCTGAGACCCACGCCTTCCTTCACGGTGAAAAAGTTGCCTTCGGCCTAATTGTCCAGCTTGTCCTTGAGGGCAAGCCGAAAGCTGTCCTTAAAGAAGTCCTAGAATTTTGCTGGAGTGTCGGCCTACCGACTAGACTGGCCGATGTCGGCCTTGCCAATTTGGGCCGAAGCCAGATTATGCAAATTGCTACCCGGGCCACAGCCCTTGGCGAGACTGCTCACAATGAGCCGTTCGAAGTTACTGCTACAGCGCTGGCCGATGCAATTTTTGCAGCAGACTTAGTTGGCCGCCGCTAATTGCACTGAAATTGGGCAATTATGGGCATAAAGCGCTTGTAGTTTTCGAGACAGCTGACGGCTGAGATGCCCATCTAAAGCGGTTTTCAACCTTATGCATATACATATGACTCTGAGTATTTATTAACTACGATTACCGCTTGACTATAGGTATTCTTAGAGAAAGATTCGGTACATCACGACCCCCGCGAGAACCACACGAGTAAACAATGCAAGCATCTGACGGCAGTGTCGACTTAAAGCAGACGATAATTAACAACTATCGCTCGCAAGCTCAGCCTGTGCGGCCAGATTACCTTGCATATCTAACACAAAAATCTTTGGCATATTCTGACCGAGTAAAACAAACTGCCATCTCAGCTGAAGAGGCCAGAGCAGCTATCGATCAGGGCACCACAATCTTGGTCGACCGCATTTTCGCCTTGCTCGAACCATACACCCAAGAAATAAATCGCATAAACCGCGTCAAAGAATTGCATCTTTCGAGCGTTGCTCCCAGCCGCTCCAGCGAAGCATTAGAGCTTGACCGATCACGTCAGCCATCAAAATCGACCTGCTTTTATCGCTGTCGCTTTTCTACCACCAAATTAAGTTTGGTTATACGTGGACTACAAGGCAAAATAGAATTTTTTATTTTCGCTGCCGACCGTGTCATGGGTCTCTCTAACGAAGAAGCTTGTCACCAGCCCCTAATGATATTCGAAGCAGAAATTGACAGCGCCGCAGATAATTCGCGAGCACAACTTTCTTGGAATGTTGAAGGCAGAGTACTCTCAGCTGATCGCTTTGAAAGATTTACTCTATTAGCCCTAGAGCATCTAATCGATCGGAGTCACGAAGAGTTAGGCTGAGCTAAATTTGAATAATAATCTAAAAGCCTCGCTACTGGCTGACTTAAATCACTTAGCCTTGAATATAGGCGAACGTAATCTAGACAATCCGGGCTCATTAGAGGCAGCTTCACGATACATCTGCCAAAGATTTGAGCAGGCCAAATTACAAACGACGTTGCATCAATTTGATTTTGAAGGCACTACGTTTAGCAATATCGAGGCCCTCATACCTGCTTTTGGCCAATCAGAGCATTTAGATTGGATCGAGTCAGTGGTTATCGGCGCCCACTACGATACAGTGCCGGGTTCGCCCGGAGCCAATGACAATGGCACGGGTGTTGCAGCAGTGCTGGCTTTAGCAGATTTATTGAAAAGCTGTCAGCCCAAACGAAACATTCGCTTGGTGGCCTTCGCCAACGAAGAATCGCCATACTTCAACGGTGACGGCATGGGTAGCTTAAATTTTGCCCGAGCTTGCAAAGATCGCAACGAACAAGTTGTCGCCATGTATTCCTTAGAGACTATGGGTTATTTCAGCGAAGAACCTGGCAGTCAGAAGTATCCGCCGGGAGTGGCCGGCTATCCGACAGCAGGAAATTTTATAGCATTTGTGGCTAATCTGGCATCAGCTGGGCTTTTGCAAGAAACAAAAGCAATATTTGCCAAGCAGTCAAACTTTCCCTTCCAAACTATTGCCGCCCCAGAAAGCACACCGGGTGTATCTCTTTCAGATCACATGAGCTTTTGGCAAATGGATTATCCAGCTGTGATGATCACAGACACGGCGCCCTTTCGCTATCCGCATTACCATGCAGCTGAAGACACTCCTGACAAAATCGACCTCGAAATGTTTACAGAATTGGTCGACAATCTAGGTAAAACATTTGCCGTACTTGCCGGAAACACGACCGAAACGCTATAACTAGCAGAATGGAATTCTTTGGCACAAAAAATGTGAAGCTCTCGACCGACGCTGTGGCCCAGTGGTTGGTAGACGCCTTGGTTGACGCCGAAATTGAAAGCGACGAAGAAGAAGGCAGCGGCACCTGGTCGCAGATTGCACTTTATCTAGACAATGGCGACCCAGTAGCCGAAATAGACCGCTACGAGCGCGGCGAAGAAGAATTTGACGACTACATTGCCGATGCTGTTCGCCTTTTGCTCGATGACAAAGAGCCAGTGATGCCTCATTCGGCGGTTCGCTGGCTTTGTCAGTATATGCATTCGGTGAAGGTGATCTTCAACTTCAAGCCCCATCAGGCTTTTTACGACGAAAAGGGATGGGCTATCTTCAACGAAGTATGGACTAATTTAAAAAAGCTCGAACCCGGTATTGTTCATGTACAGGGCGAGGGGTTTACTAACGAGGCCGGCGCGCAAATCACCTGGGAATTTCCCACTGGAACAGTTGGTGAATGGAAGATGGCCGTTCTCGACGAACAAAATAACTGGATTGACTTCAAAATGGACCTTGCCAACCTAGAACAGCGCCAAGATTTCCAATCGGGAAAATTGCCCTCAGCTGCTCAGGCGGGGATGCAATCCCCGCCAAATTAAACCAAGTTCGTTAGGCGCTAACTGAAATTGGCATGGCTTCTTCGTCTTGCTCGCGATAGACTTCGCTGATCAAGTAGCGAACTTCTTTGATTTCGCCGCTGATTTCAGCTTGCTGCAGGGTCAAGAGGTTGAGTAAGCGGTTGAATGAGGTAAGCGCGTCATCATGCTTATCGGTAGCAAATTGGGTCATACCCAGGTTGTATAAGTAAGGAACGAGCTCGAAAGATTCTTCGCCAGTTTCTTTAGACTTCAGCACTAAGGCCTTCTTGTAGAGTCTTTCAGCTTCTACATAATTGCCTTTTTCTTCATGAAGTTCGGCTCTTTCCGAAACGTCTGCTGAATTTCTCATGATTTTCTCCTAGTATTGCCGACGGTGGCAACGATGTTGTGAAACATCGATGCTGTCGGATTGTTTGTTGTGGGATTTAAGCAGAAAGCGAAACCTGCGTATGTCAGCAAAGACAAACAGCTCTGTCAGAGGGGCTCGGGGAAGCTTCTCTTGCAGTTACCACCTAAAGCTGCAATTCAACGACCTTAATGAAGGTGCGGACTGAACCAAGGGGAATCGATTTCGTTTCTATGCAGCAATCATAAGCCCGCTCTCACACTTAACGCAATACGGCATGAATGATGCACTTTATATAACGGCGCTATATACGGGCCCTGAAACCCAACAGACATCAACCTCCTGAAAACGCCCACTATCAAGCCTCGCAGGTCCGTCAAGATAAATTCTTCCAATGCGTCACAGAGCAAGGGTTTCAAAACAAAGAAATTTACAACTGTCTGAAAGCGCTCACAGACAACGTTCTAACGCCCATGACATGAGGCTTGAGTCAAATGCATATGCTTAACGACCCACGTTATTGTTCAATCATCTAGCTTCAAAGTGGCTGTATTATAGGGTTTCGTAGCTAGCTCGAAAATCTACAGTTCCTTATGTATGGTGGTTAACGAAGTTATAAATGAATGCATCCATTGACAGCCACGTGTTAGAAACAGGCGGGATAGGAGGGCACCCACGCGGGCTCAACGTCTTGTTCTTCACTGAACTATGGGAGCGCTTTAGCTACTACGGAATGCGCGCAATTCTGGTTTTGTTCATGGTGGCACCCGTGGTGCAGGGTGGCTTAGGCTTCGATGTCAAACATGCTTCTGACATCTACGGCACGTACACTATGTGCGTCTATCTAACGGCCATCCCAGGCGGCTTCATAGCAGACCGCATCATCGGCGCACGCAAAGCCATATTACTTGGCGGAATAATAATTGCTCTTGGCCACTTCACAATGGTGTTGCCCGCCTTAAGCGCATTTTACGGCGGTATGCTTTTAATTGTTCTAGGCACAGGGCTGCTGAAGCCAAACATCAGCACAATGGTAGGCCGGCTCTATCACGCAAATGATCCAAGACGTGATGCTGGATTTTCAATCTTTTATATGGGCATCAATATGGGTGCCACAATGTCGCCAATTGTTTGCGGCTACCTGGCGCAAAGTGATCACTTCAAATCAATACTTAGCAAAGTCGGCTTATCACCCGAATCATGCTGGCACTTCGGCTTTGCTGCTGCTGGCTTTGGCATGTGCATTGGCTTAGTACACTTATTACTACAGTGGAAGTTACTGGATAAAATTGGCGGCAGAATTGAAAAAGACCAAATTACTGTCCACGATATCAAAGATGTCGAGAGCGATTCGGTAGAAGTAGTAGCGCCGATTACTGTTAAGGAGGCAACTCCCAGCGCAACACCGAAGCCGGCCAAAGAGTCAATGTTCACCTCTGACGAATTGAAAAAATTAGGGGCCTTGCTGTGCCTCTTTATATTTAACGCCTTGTTTTGGTCGGTATATGAACAAGGCGGCTCTAGTCTAAATATATTCGCCGACCGCTTGACTGATAACAATCTCTTTGGCATCCCGTTTCCATCTAGCTGGTTCCAGTCTCTGCAATCAATTTATGTAATATTGTTAGCGCCAGTCTTCTCGTGGTTGTGGATAAAAATGGGAGAGAAGCAGCCTTCTAGCCCTGGTAAGTTCGCATTAGGCCTAATGTTTCTTGGGCTTGGTATCGCCACCATGGTACCAGCGGCGATACTAACCGCCCAAGGGAAAGTGAGCCCACTATTCTTGATTACAGTTTACTTTGTCGAGACTCTGGGCGAACTTTGCTTGAGCCCAGTTGGACTAAGCACAGTGACCAAGCTAGCACCAGCCAGGCTAGCAAGCCTGACTATGGGAGCTTGGTTCGTATCAACTGCAATCGGAAATAAAATGGCCGGATATTTCAGCGGTTTCTTACAATCTGATTCAAGCGGGGCTATGTCATACCTGTTTGGCGCCATGGCCATTGCCGCGCTCACCGCAGCTGGATTGTTAGCGGCCCTAACACCCTTCGTGAAAAAGCTCATGGGCTCTGTTAGGTAATTCGGTATGGACGAAGAAGAAGAAGAAGATTCAATTCTCGATTTTGGTGTAGGAGATAACACCGACAGCATTGCTCTGGGTAGCAATAATTTGGCGCATCTCTATATTGATGCCGAAAGCAAGTTTGATGAGGGCGAATACGAAGTCGCCTTGATGCGTTACTTACAAGTGTTCGATGGCAGTCGTGAAGTGGTCGACTGGCAAGAGAAGAGACTGACCGATTTGCTCGCTGACATAGCAGCTCTAGCCGACGTATATGAGCCAGCATTGCAAACATTGATCATAATGCGCGATGAGCGTGAAGATGAACTTCTCAAGGCTAGCAACGACCTAAATCGCATACATGAATGGGCTGCACTAAACCGTCAACTTGACCGAGAGAGAACCCTGACTGTCTACTTTAAGTTGAAGGAAGAAGGCGAGAAATACGCAGAAGCACTTAGTCTTATAAGGATAGTTGAATCATCTCGCTTGCTTGCAAAAGGTTTATACGCAGAATTAGACAAAGCAACTTTGGAACATTTGCAGCAAAAGTTAGAGCAATATGAGACTGACTTGCTAACACCGAAGTTAGCAGTCGATGCCTCTGAGGAAGAGCAAGAAGAAGCACTTGAAAGTGCTATGGAAGCAATGGTAGCAGCAGCACTAGAGTTGTTCGAAGCCGCCGCAGCCCTAAAGGAAGGAGACATTGGTCGGCAGACAATGAACAAGTATCTTTCTTACGACCAACCTAACTCATATGCCAAATTAATAGCGGCAGCTAAGAAAGCGAAGAACAGTATATGGATAGATGGCTTAGAAAAGTTATCAGAAGATCATCAAGAAGATTCAGCATAGGCAATCGCCCTCTTGCAAACCTTAATTTCACGTTCTTTTTTTCAGTTTAGGGAACTTGATGCCATTCTCTGCGTCCGTAGTGCAGAAGAATTCGAAACGATGAGGGCACCATGAGTTCCAGCAATTACGATAACCAACAACCATTACGAGAATTGCAGTGGCTCGCCAATTACTTCAAGACCCATGCACGCGAAGATCTATCAATAGACTTGTTCGAGCAGCTGCGAGAACTTCGGCAGCGTGCTCAAGAGTCACTCGGTACGACCGAAGCTTCCGACGTAATGGAGTTTAGAAAATCAACTAGCGACTCAGAAAACAGCCTGTAACAAGCTTTATAAACTTCTAAAGGTATCCATGGCAAGCGAACAACCTATCTCTCTAAGTGAGCGGCAAGAGCAGTGCAAGCCAGTAGTTCTTGTTGTAGATGATGATCTGACTCATCAAAAGTTGTTAGGGCTGTTATCTGACCGTCTAGGAATCACCTGTTATATGTGTTCATCATGTGCAGAAGCGCTCGATGCGTTGCGCATGTTTTCGTTTGATGTAATTCTCATGGACTATAGAATGCCTGAAGTGGATGGTTGCATCTGCAGCGAACGCATTCGTGAAATGAAAGAAGAAATTCGCGGAAATATTCCGATCATCGCAGTGACAGCGCATATTATGCCAGGCAGCAAAGAAAAGTGTTTGGCGGCTGGCATGAATGATTTTCTTGGCAAGCCATTCACTCTGGAAGAACTCGAAGCTAAGCTTTGTTTTTGGCTGGAGCGCAAGACTGAGTCAAAAGGATAGTCATAGCGAAGTTGGTAAGACGCTTTGTGCGACTGGGGTTAGCAATTGCTCTCGATTGGGCCAGCATGCCAAAGATATAGACGAACAGTGCCTCAGCCAGATGTTCAGCAGAAACATCTGAGCGAAATTGACCGCTTACTTGACCATTTTTGACTATCTTTGCAATCAGTTTTTCGACTCTCACCAGGTGGCGCTTGAGAATTTCGCTGGCCTTTTCATCACGCTGACTTAGCTCTACTACAGTGTTTACCGCGAAACAGCCATTAGCCATTTCTTGCCTACAGCAGAGGTTATCGACCACGCCCATCAAACCAGTCAGCGACAACACCGGATCGCTAAGATCACCAGCGGATTGTTTCATTTTCTCGTAAAGATGATCGAGATAATTTTGAAGAGCTATCAAGAATAGATTGTGTTTGTCGCCAAAAGCCTTATAAAGACTACCTTTCGACAAGCCCATAACATCGAGCAGATCTTGCGTCGAAGTCGCTTCGTAGCCGCGCTCCCAAAAGGCAAGCATGGCAGCATTTAGCGCTTCGTCAGTATCAAACTCTCTTGGCCGGGCCATATCTATCTCTTCCTCATATTTCTTTTCGAGGAACTCATTATAAACCGTTCGGTCAACAATTTCCAAAATTTCAGGATGGGAAGCACTTCTTGAACTGAAGCAAGTGTTTTGGATTGCCCACAAGGCGTAACTTACCTGTTAGCAAGCCCATCGGAATCGAGCGTCGGTGATTGAGAAAGTCTACCCAGAAACTTGAATCTGTTGTTACCTTGAGGTCGGCTATGCCATCGTGAGTCTTAGTCACCTCTAGCTTTCCTTTTTTGATTCTTACTGTGGCAATGGCTGATTCTTTGCCTGTAAAAGTAAAGTGCAAGTTGATATCGACGTCACTAGCTTTCTTTCGTTGAAAGACGGCTCTGAGGCCACCGATAAAGGCTTCGATAGTATTAGGTCTAAGACTATTATTTACCAATCGCACTGTCTTATGTGGAAACCTCTTTCGTACATATTCTTCAGCGTCGCTATCTGGCACCACATAGATAGGCTCCTCTTTCCGTTGTAGCGGCTTTACGACATCTTCAAGAAAATCTTTTTTGTTGTGGAGAAATTGGCCAATAACATCGTCACCAGCCGGGCAGACAGACATACAATAAGCGGCCTTATAGTTCGGCCCAAAAGAAAGGCTTTGCCACATAGAGGCAGACTCAGTGGCTGTCACTTTCGCTTCATATTGTTTGCGGCTACCGCTCTCAGCAATTGTGCCAACCCAGTCAGTAAAGCCGCCCATAAACTCACGATAGTTATGGGTGTAACAGGCTGAGAAGTCGAATTGCCCAGTTGGTGCGATGGCGCCGACAGGACAGGCCGCCACACAGAGCTTACAATCTATACATGGATTGTAGTCAATCGGTTTGTCATAGCGGCTTATGTGAGCGTCTATGGCCACCGTACCCAACAATATGAAGTTACCGAATCGTGGGTGAATGACATTTCTATTGATACCCATTTTTCCAAGTCCAGCGGCCTCGGCCACAGGTTTGTGCGATATTACCCAAATTTTTCCGGGAAATTTCTGCATCTCCATCGGAAAGCCCATAGACGGGTTGAGTGCTCTAATACCTAGACGTTCAAGCTTGGCCACCAGATTTCTGGAGATAGTGTTGACCTCTTCGCCTTGGTGATGAAATTCCAAATTGGCAATAGAACGAGCAGTGCTCCTAACAGGCGCGCGATTCATTCTGACGACAATGCTTACGAAAGATTTGGCGGCCGGAAAGACGCTTTCTAGCTCGCTTTTCTGCAAGGCCATGGAGGCCCTATCTATGTCAACAAAGCCGACATCGTCTGCACCCAAGCTCAAGACCAGGTCTTTCAATGCATCATAATCTAATACGCCGTCTGGCCGTACCAATTCTTTGGTTGTAGAAGGCTGCATTTCTTCATGACGAACTGGCTGCATGTCTGCATTTGGCACAGGCTTGTCTCTCTTGTATTTAATAAACCATTAGGAACCAACTGGTCCATAACACTAGGCTACCAGTTAGGAACCGATTGGTCAACAATTAGAGGTTCTATTTTATTGTTTTCTTTTCTAGTACTTCAGCTTCTTTGCGCAAGGCCTCAGCTTCTGCTTTTTTGTTTGTTTGACTGAGAAAATCACTGTTGCTTCGCAGACAAAGAATGAGCACCTCAGAATTTCCAGTAAGCGCCCTTGCTAATTTCAAGGCTTCTTCTAGTTCTGGGCCAGCTTTTGCAAAGTCGGTGCGATCAACATCAAACTGCCCAAGCTTGGCTAAAGCCCTGGCATATTCTGCCGGATGAGTATCAGACTTGTTCTTATAAACTTCCATGGCCGCCACTAAGAGCGGGCGCATCTGATCAAATCGTCTTTGATCAGAATAACAGTCAGCTAAAAGCGATGAAATTTTTGCTGTTTGAACAGAATCACGGCCCAGTTTCTTTTTAGAAACAGCCAACGCTTTGGTCAGAAGCATGTCTTCTTCTGTACACATACTTCTACCCGCTAGCTTTACAGCAGTAGAAAGAATGCGTGGTATCTGAGCTTCGAAGCGAAGTTGCGCTTGGCTTTCTTGCACCGAAGACTTAGATGGTGCATCAACTTCATCAATCATTTCTCCAAGCATCTTAGCGTCAGAGGTAACTCGGGACAACTCAATATTGGTAATTTCCAGATTGGTTTTCTCAAGAAACTCGGCGTGACCTTCCCACATATCATAGAGATCACTTTTGGCTTTCAGCGTTGCCATCAGCCGCGCTCTATTGTCGCCAAAGGTGCGTGCTTTGGCCTCAGCGTCGAGGAGCTTTAGCTCTGCTGCGGCATAATCTCTATTTTTAGTTGCACTATCGGCGCCTACAAGCGCAAACTGCCAACAAGCCTTATTAAAAAGAGTACCGCGGTCATCTTCAGGACCGGGCCACAGAGTGACAAACGAGCTTAAGCCAACCAGTAAAAGTGCGCTTACTACAGCAATGGTTGCGGCAATCGAAAGCTTGTGGGCGGGAGCCAAAACTGGTGGTCTAGCACCACTGATGCTGGATATATGGGTGCGGCTTGAGCCCAGCAATGCAGTGGTAATAAAAACCAAAGTATCACGCACTTCGCCAACATTCTGGAAGCGTAGCTCTGGATCTTTAACCATACAGCGGTTAATCACGTCCACTAGTTCTGCTGGAATACTGGCATCAGGAACCACTTCAGAAAGTGGCTTTGCCTGCTCTCCTACATGCATGTTCATTGTCTCAAGAAAACCAGATCCAAGAAATGGCGGCTCACCCGAAAGGGTCTCGTACATTAGACAGCCGAGCGCATAAATGTCTGAACGAGCATCAATTTCTTTGCCGAGACATTGTTCAGGACTCATATAGATAGGACTGCCAAACACTTCACCAGTTTTGGTCAATTGCTGCTGTTCACGGCCAGCCTGCTTGAGCATCTTGGCAATGCCAAAATCAACTAAGCGCACATGCTCAGATCCATCATCCTGTTTTGACACAATAACATTGGCTGGCTTCAAGTCACGGTGAACGATTCCGCGTTTATGAGCGGCCTCAAGACCATCACAGATTTGTTTAAAAATAGCCAGAGCACGGTCATATGAAATACGGCCTTTACGTTCGATTAAGTCTTTGAGGCTTTCGCCTTCGAGACAATCCATAACGAAAAATGGTTCGCCATCAGGAGTGACACCGAAGTCATAAACAGTGATAACGTTTTGGTGGCTGAGTGAACTTGCCGCCTGTGCTTCTAACTTAAAGCGTTCTAGGGCTGTCACGTCTTGCTTCAACACATTGTGGAGCATCTTGATGGCGACAGTGCGGTCCATCAATTTATGTTTTGCCTTATAGACAACACTCATGCCGCCAAGACCAAGCACAGAATCGACTTCATAGCGCTCGGCAAACACCTTACCTATCCAGGGGTCGTTTTTCGGCCCGCGCAGAACAGTCTTGTCTTGTGGGCAGTTTTCAATAAATCCTTCAAACTGCTGAAAGCACTGCGGACAGTATTTTTTCTCAATACTGACTTTTCTTGTGCTGTCTTCTTCCATCACTCAACCTTATTTCTTATATAGTAATTTAAGTGTATTATAATTCAGCTTTTTCAACAAACAGGCGGTATAGACATGGGTCGGTTTAATGATCTCTGGGCATCCGGTAAATTTGTAGCCAAGAGAAGCCAAGAGGCCGACGAGTCGCGCATGCAAGAAGCTCGCGAGCGTGCCTATGAGCTGGCTCCTGAGCTCGCAGTAGCCCCAGAATCACGTGAAGTATTCGACTCACTTAGGGCAAAGCGCGGCCAAGAGACTGGACGCTGGTTGGTAGGTCTTGTTCCCCAGAATGTCGAAAAGCCGGTAGAAGTTCAGGCCGCAGCTACCAACGCTTTTGAAGATGTAACAAAATGGATGGACTTACTATCTGAGCAGTTTGTCGAACTGGCTTATGAATTTAACAAAAAGGCCATCGGCACTAACCTTTATATTTCTTATGAGCCGGCAAAACTGTACGAAAAGCGCGACGAAGAGCTTTGGTACAAGCCAGTTGACAGGTCTTACAAATGTCGCCTGACCAACAGAGATTGGGCCTTGATGGTGCGCGGCCATGAAAGCAAAATCGACGTGTTTATTATGCCGTCTTCAATGGTGATGGCTTTTGACAGTGAAGCTATCGGTGAAGCAGAAATTCCTCACTTCATGGAAATCGAGCGCACCGCCAGTAGTACCACAGGTGCGGTGAGCTGGCTCATTGGTGGCGAATCTACCAATCTCAATTCAATCTCTCCTCTTGCAAAAGAATTATTTGGTGACTTGATTAGAGTATCAAGTGGAGTTATGAGCGAGAAAGAACTTTTCAACGCTGATAGACACCAGACCCTTGGTGAAAATGTTGCAGTAGGCTATCAGCAACCAGAAAGTGCCGCAAAAGTAGTAGAACCGCCTTCATCAGAAGATGTCGTTGCCAGGTCTTCAGAGAATGTCATTTCAAAAGCTTGCGATATCGTCGATGACATTATTGACCAAGAATTGAAGGCACTCTATGCAAGCGCTGGTCAACAGCAAGCCGGTACACCAGACGCTAGCAAAGTACGTCGGCAAATCTCAGCTACCGAGACTTTCCACAACAAAATTCTTGATGCCTTCAAAGAATATACCCAAGCTACTTTAGCTGCTCAATCAGATGAAGTGATACCAGGCAAGAAGAAAGCAAGCCTAAAAATATAGACCTGTTATTTAGCCTGTTCTATTTGACGTTCGGCCTCTAAGCGCTTGGGCTCTGCCTTAACTGCAGTGTGCATGCCAACTAAGCGTGCCACCAGAATGGCTAGGTAAAGCTGCCCGCAAAGGGCTTCTAGACACGAACATGCGCGGGCCACTCGACTAAGGGGCACCACATCACCGTAACCCACTGTCGATAGGGTACAGAAGCTAAAATAGATGAGAATTGGATAGCGCTCTTGGTGCTCGATCGAGCTCTCAAAACCCTTTACGTTGTCTTTGTATGCATAAGGATTATCAATTGCGATCATCATATGTATAAGGGCAAAACAAAAACCGATGAGCACATAGACACAGGCACCACCGCAGATACGGTTTGAGTTAACTTCGCCTTGGAGAATATCGACAACCATTACGCGGATGATATAAAAGAAGAAAATCAAAATAGTGATGAGCGAACCAATCTGAAAAGGAGGCGAATTGAAGGGCGCCATGTTACTGCAAAAAGCCATGCTCCAAGCGCCGCCAGCGGCTAGGGCAAGACAAATCGATCCCCAGTCAAACTTCTCTTCTCGCCGCACAGCCAAAGTTGATACGACAAGAAGTGCTAGCAATATAAGAGCAAGAGCAATATGCGAGAGAATACTATGGTCAACCAAAGGCGCCACAAAAGCGAGCACCATAACATTAACTAGCAATGCATAATAATGCTTAGAATATGGCTTGGCGGCCAATTTAACTACTGCCTTAGACGAGCCCTTCAGCAAACCACTGAGCTTGGATGACAATACTCGCTCCTTACTATTGGTTGTCGCCGTTCCATGTTCCGATGCCGTATTGGTTGCCGTTATCGTCTGACCTAGCTTCGCCCATGTAGCCAAATTTGCTATTTGAAATTCGGTAATCGCCAGATGGTTCTTTCTTCACTGTAGTGATCGTGTTGTCTGGTCGATAGACAGTGATCAAATTGTTCTGACGCACGACAGTGCCACTAACACCATTTGGATACTTGATTATGTAATGCGTTGGGCTTGTAGGATTAATTACGGTACCATCGGCAAAACCATTCTCGATGGCATAGCTGCCATCCGGAAACTGGTGCAAATATGCTGTACTTCCATCAACCATAGTGAATTCCATCACCACCACCTGTCTATTTGTTGGTGGGCTAGTCTTATCAAAAGGATTGATATCTTGCACCGAAAAGACGAAGACCATATCTTGGGCCATATCGTGGGCACTGGCGCCTAACTCTTGAGCTGTTCCCTTAGCGACTGAATGGAAGAAACTTTTGACTGGATGTTTCTTCTCGTGTAGAAGCTGAGCAGCGCTTTGACCGCCCGGATTAAAACGATCGCGCACCCAAATTTCAGCTTGAGTTGGCGGAGCAGCTGAAATTTGCCCAGTCTGGGTTGGAGTGGCTGACAAGTCTGGCGCAAGGCTCGGCTTTTGAGCCGAATATGGTGCTGTCGGTCTGGGAGCTTTGCTGGCGCCAGGAGTTACAGAGAGCACAGGAGACGATGCAAACGGATTCGCTGGTGCCTCATTACTAGTGGTCTGATTAGCAGGTGGCTGACTAGCTGAATCTGTCAGAGCCAGAGCAGAGCACCATGAGTAGTGACTCATCGTCAGCAATGACAACAAGACAAGACTCAATTTCTGATTTACTGCTCGCATTTTTTCTCCCTATATTTTTCGATAGCAAAATTTGAATATAACAATGTTAGAGTTCGAGAGTTAGAGTTAGAGTTAGAGGGTTAGAGGATTACGGTGATATGCCAGCCGCTTATTTAGCCGCAAGTGCATCACTAATAGCTTGCGACAATTGCTGCAAACCTTCCTCTAGATTACCGCTGATATGCACGCGCAATGCTCTGCGTTTGCGACTTGTAAGCACCTGGAAGTCGCCTCTAGCCTGAGCCGATTTGACTACGCCGAAGCTATATTTTTGACCGGGCACAGCCAAGTCGTCGCTGTCTTCGCAGGTCACTTGAAGCACCACACCGGTGTCAGGACCTCCTTTGTAGGCTTGACCTGTCGAGTGCAAGAAGCGCGGGCCGAAGCCTAAACATGTAGCTACATGTTTTTGATCGCGCACATTTAAACGAATCTTTTGAGCAGCTTCAACATGCTCTTTGCTCATTTCGATGTAGTTAAGCATGGCGAAGTAATCGCCTTTGCCAAGCCTGTCTAAATGAGCTTTGAGCAAGCCTACTAAAGTCTTAGCCGAAGCACTGCGCTCTAGAACAGCGACGTTAACTTCATCGCTAAACAATTTGATTTGACCTTCGGCAAAAAATGATTTTTCAGCAGGAAGACTGCCGTTCTTTTCATACTCATCAGTCAAATCGCGAGTTTCAATTTTGCTTGCTTCGACATCAGGCTGATCGAATGGATTGATTTCGATTAGCGCTCCGGCTACAGCTGTAGCTATTTCGAAGCGGAAGAATTCATCAGCTAGATCAATCTTGTCGTTTAACTCAATAGTGACCACAGGATGTCCATTGCTCGCCAGGGTCGCCAAGCGCTCTTCTATAATTGAATTATTCAAACCGTTAAATTCAGTGGTATCACCTTTGAGCTTGATGAAAACAAAGAGGCGATCCTCGCCATAAATTGCAGTGTCGCTGCTAAGGCCTTCGAGATCTACCGGAATAATCGCTTTGCCCAGTTTGCCAGTTGACTCAGCCACCAGTTGTTCTAACCAGGCACCAAAATCGTGAATTGCAGCCGAAGTTACTATGGTGAGTTTGTTACGACCAGCTTTGGCGGCCACGCCCATAATGGTTCCAAGCACAACGCCCGGATTGTTTTGGGCATTTTTCTCTTGGCAGAGTACAGTCATGTCTTGAGCACGAGTGAGGAATTTCTGCAAATCTAGGCCAATCAGTGCAGCCGGAACAATACCGAACGGTGACAGGGCTGAGTAGCGGCCACCAATGCCAGGATATCCAAAAAATATGTGGCGGAAGTTTTCTGCTTTTGCAGCCGCCTCAAGCTTTGAACCGGGGTCAGTAATGGCAATGAAATGCGAGCCAGCTTCAGCGCCCACAGCCTCTTTCACCAATGACAGAAAATGAGCCATATAGATGTTTGGCTCAAGAGTGCTGCCTGATTTACTCGAGACAACGAATAGGGTCTTTTTCAAATCAACAGTGGCGTCGAGATGACGAATTTGTTGGGGATCGGTCGAATCTAGAATGCGCAAACGAGGATAGCCAGGTTTTGAGCCGTATGTGATAGCAAAAACTTCGGGGGCCAAGCTTGAGCCGCCCATTCCCAGAAGCAAGACATCAGTGAATCCGGCATCTTTGATTTCTTTAGCAAAACGCTCATACTCTGCCAATGCTTGTTGCTGGTCGGCCACAACATGCAACCATTCCAACCATTTAGCTTCGTCTTTATTGGTCCAAAGTGTGGCGTCTTTTTGCCAAATTTTGTCTACCAAGTCATCTCTTGTCCAGACCGAAAGCGATTGAGTAAGCGCTTCCTCTAATGGAGCGGGCAACTGAAAAGTGAGGGAGCTGACGGCTGTACTTGTAGAACTCATCTTGATAACTATTCCTCATATCACAGAACGACCGCTAACTAACCAAGTTGACAGGCGAAAGGGCCAAAATCAACTAATTGCTCAAATCTATTGCGAAACGATATCAGATTGACGACTATTAGCGCCTGGAGTGTTGACGGTTATTAAAGATGTAGTAGCCTAACTGGTTGCAGGTTCGCCACTTAGTGTATTGTTGCCATCCTAGCTTTACAACGAATTTTACGGCATCCATTCAGGACATTTTCAATTGACACAGTCTGAGCCGAGCCTAGCTCAAGGCGCCCCAACAAAACCACCAGAGCAACACCATCATGGCGACGCGCTTCTTGCCTGGTGGTTAGCAGCGGCAATTGTTGGAGCAGACATTGGCACATCGGTTTTCTATACCACTGGGGTGATCTTACCTCTGGTCGGTTTTGCCGCGCCCTTTATTATTTTGATTGTCTGCTTACTGATGTGGGTTTTTAAAGCCACTTATGAAGAGGGTTGCGCCGTCAGCCCATTCAACGGCGGCGCCTATATCATGGTGTTGCAAACAGTTGGGAAGCGCTTTGCCATCGTCGTGGGCGCCCTAACAATTTTGTCTTACCTAGCCACAGCCGCGGTGAGTGCTCTTTCTGGGGCATATTACATAGACTCTGTCGACAATATTATGAACTGGCCAATAACAAACATCGTTGCTGCGGCCATTGCCCCAGTTATCGTCTTCGGCTTGCTCAACATTGTAGGCATCAAAGAACCAGCAATGATTGTCTTCTTCATTGCCCTGTTTCACTTCGGCTTGCTTCTCGTACTCGACGTCAAAGGTCTAATGATGGCCTACGAGCGCCATATAGACTTGACCAAATTCAGCCACAGCCTCACAGCTGTAACACCAGCTCACTTTGTTCACGGCTTTGCCGCAGCCTTTCTCGGTATCACCGGTTTCGAGTCAGCAGCCCAGATCGTCGAGCAACTGAAAACGCCCACATGGAAGACTCTTAAATATATCTATCTGTCAGTTGTCGTCTTAGTGGGCATCACCGCTCCGATTACATCGTTTTTATGCCTAGGCTTACTTGACGCCACTCAACTAGTTGACTACAAAAATAGCTTGCTTTCAGGGTTAGCCTTTGTCGAAGGCGGCAAACCTTTGCTTATGGTTTTGGTGGTTGACGCCGCTCTCATGCTCTTTGCCGCAGTCAACACAGCCTATGTTGGTTGCATCGGCTTATGCACCACAATGGCCAAGCAAGGCAATCTTCCTGCCTTCTTCTTGCGCCGCTGGGCTCACAAATATAGCTTCCTGCAAGGCTACCCCTACGTCTGCTTCATGTTCATGGCCATTTGCGCCTTGATGATTATGCTACTTCCTGGACAGGTAGACAATTTGGGTCAGGTATACGGCATGGCGTTTCTGGCTGTGATGTGCTCTTTCTGCTTCGGCGTGCTGATGCTGCGCATTAAAATGCCTCTCAAAGTTGAGCGCTCACCTTACAAAACCAAATACACTTTCCCGTTTAAGGGTTACCAATTACCTATTCCGCCAGCAATCGGCTTAGTTACCTTGCTTTTCTGTGAAATTGTTCTTCTATTTTCAGCAGAAGGTGCACGGGGTTTAGGCTTCCAGATACTTGGCGTAATTTTAATTGTTATGTGCTTCTACCGCATGGGAGTGCTTGAAGGGCGCCTGCGCGAACTGCCCGATTTGCGCCTAGGTATGGGCAAATTTGCCAGTATGGAAGAGATTCCAGACAATCTGCCGATATACGTACTCTGCACCGGTGGAGCGAAAGCCAGAAGCTTGGCGACAATGCTCATCAAATTGCTTGAGCGCGAAGAGCCCGGCCCCAAAGAAATTGTCATTTTCCATGCTGAAGAAGAATCGGCCCGTCGGGGTATGATGCACGAGCTTCTGCAGCGGGTGGTGTCACAGCAGATCGGCCCCAGCTTTAAAAATCACGACATCGTCTTAACTACCAAAATCTTGCCAGATACCTTGGTTGATGGCCTGATTTATCTGAAGAAAGCGCACCCGTTCAAAAAAGTCTTTATCGGCACAGGAACAGATCCTGAAACAGCCGAACGTTATGCTCGCGATTTGGAGAGTAATTTAGGTGTGCCTGTGGAAAATATAGGAAGGCCCACCTTGATTGATAACAAGCCGGCAAGATAACCCTTCCTCAGGAATACCCAGGAATATTGAATGACCAGGACAATTTCCTTCCCGTCAGATAAATCTCTTGGACTACTATTTCTAATTACACGCAGCGGCGGTCAAAGTGGTTGGTGGGAAGAAAAGCTGGGTGATGCTCAGGGTCAAGTCTCAATACCTGCCGAAGCCAACCTGCATCTGCTGCTTGATGGTAATGCTGATCTTTCAAGGCTGAGACAGCTTAAACCCAACGACTTGCAGTCTATTGATTTTCGCCAAATCGATATTAGCGATTCTGATCTCGAACATTTGGCACATTTGTCAGGACTGCGCTATTTGACTTTGCCCGATCGCAATATCAGCGATAGTGGCTTAGCTTCTCTGCGCAATTTGATCTATCTAAATATTCTCGATTTGGGTGCCACTCGCGTCACCGATTTTGGCCTAGGTCGCCTGAAGCATCTAACTGATTTGCGCAAGCTCTATTTAGATTCAACCATGGTCACTGGTGACGGTGTCATTGAGCTAAATCAAAAACTTAGTCGCTGCCATATCGTGTTGCATGGTGGTCGCACACTGGCATTTCCTTTTGAATGCTCTCCTGGACGACTATGGCTTGCCAAAGCTGAAGTCAACGGACAACGCGACTGGACCGAGCTAGGGACAGCTCAAGGCACCGTAGAGGTCTCTAGAAGGGCCTTTGTGCGCTTAGAAGTTTTAGATAGAGAAGCCCTTAAAGAATGCAATCGTCTTAAGCCCGATGATATTCAATCGCTTGATTATCTCTTTGCAGAAATAACCGAAGAAGATTGGGATTGTGTTAATCGCATCGGTGGACTGCGAGAACTGCGCCTAGGCGGAGTTGAACTAGGCAAGAATAGTTTGAGAGATCTAGCTAATTTACAGCGTCTGCGAACGTTTCAGCTAACCTCGTGCATGCTCTCTGACCAAGCGCTCAAACCAATTCAACAGCTCACTTCGCTAAAAGAATTGCGTATTTCGCACTGTCAGTTTGACGGTGTCAAGTTGGGAGAAGTGTTGTCGCACACTCCAGCGAAGAAACTGTTGCTCGAAGGGGCACAGATAGACGATAAGCTTCTCGGTACGATCAACAAAGTTACTGATTTCGAAGAGCTCTATATAGTCTTTTCAGCAGCCACTGACAAGGGTTTATCTTGCCTCCACTTCTTTCCCCAGCTCACGACATTGGTGCTGCGCATCGACGCCCTAACAGAAGAAGGGCTAGCACATGTGAGCGCCCTAAAACACCTAAGGCGTTTAGTGGTGCGTGCCGACGATGTAGCAGAAACTTTCTTTCATTCAATCACTGAGTTGAAAGAATTAGAAGAGCTCTCGATTCGACAGATAGATTTACGCGGAGACGGCCTGCCTAGCCTATCTCACTTAACCAATCTCAAACGACTTCATTTGAGCACCTATAGCGACCATGGCAAACCTGATTATTCTTCATACAAGAAAAAGGTCAAACTAATAGTTGGCAATTTGCCCCAACTAGAAGAAATGTCGCTGCGCTCTGATGGTGCGGCTATCGAGCTGCACGATCTGCCGCGCTTGAAAGTGTTAGATGCCAGCAATAACTCAGTCAGCGATAAAGCCTTTATCGGAATCGACAAATTAGCTAGCCTCGAAACCTTACATCTCAAAGGATGCAACCGTATAGGCAATGATACTTTAGCCAAGGTCGGTACACTGAAGCACTTGAAAGAGTTAGATCTTTCACTAACTAGAATTACCAACGAAGGAATCAGCAAGCTCTCTAATTTGCATGAATTGCGTTATCTCAATATCGCCTCAACCTCAGCTGACAATCAAGCTCTCTCACACATCAGACACTTAAGAGAGCTGCGTTTTATTGAATTTCCCAAACCACTTACAGACAGCGACTTGCCTAATCTAAGTGAACTAACCAAACTGCGCAACGTCCGCCTTGGAGCTGTAACCGACGAAGGAATGGCCTCGCTCACCAAACTTACTTTCATTACTGAAATCAATTTAGCTGGTGCCAACATTGGAGACGATACTCTCTCTCACCTGCGCAATTACACTCACATGAAGTCTCTCAACCTTGCTAATACAGGCATTTCTGACCAAGGTATGGTCTTCATCAGTAATTTCAAATCGCTAGCGACACTAAATTTGAGCGGCACCGATATTGGTGACCAAGGGGTAGCGGCCGTTACCAACCTGACCGCTCTCAAAGCGCTAGATTTAGAAAATTGCAAGCGCTTACGGGACAAAGGAGTTTCGCTAGTCGCCTCTCTCTATAACTTGCAATGGCTCAATCTTTCGAATACTCGCATTTCAGATAGCGGCTTGGCCAGCGTGCGTCGATTGACCAAGTTACAAACACTGCGCCTTTCATTCACGCACATTACAGATAATGGCATGTATATTCTGCGCGATTTAAAAGAGCTTAGAGCCTTAGATCTAGAGAACCTTGAAATCACCGGCGATGGCCTCAAACATCTAGTAAATTGTCGCAAACTTAAAGATTTGAAACTGTCGTCGAGTAGCATCATCGACAGTAGCATTCCGTACCTTGCTGTGTTGCCAGATCTTGAAGAGTTAGACTTGCGCAACACTTTGATTACAGCAGAAAGTTTAGAGACACTGTCACAAATTAAGAGTTTGAAAAAACTTGTCTTATTGGGCACCAATGTTTCGTATAAAGACCTGGCTAAACTCAGCACCCTCGACGAATTAGATACTCTAATTTTTCACGATGTTGAAGTAACCCGCGCAGAGAAGGCTGCGCTCAAAGCGGCATTACCTAACACCAAAATTCAATTGCTTGACCGCGAAGTGAATTACTCTTAAATGGTGTTAAATGGTCATAAGTTCTCTCAAGTTCTCATAAATTCTCACAAGTCTCTCAACTGTCCATCACTGTTCATATCAATTCAGATCCAATAGTCAGAGGTAGCTAGATGCCCACCGAGTTGCTGCAAGAAAAAATAGCCGCAGCGATTGCTTCATTTAACCGAGGTTCTCACGAACAAGCTGAAGCCTTTAGCTTGCAAGCTCTATCGTTTAAAGAACCTTCAGATCTAGGTGATCATTGGGCAGCCGAAGCCTTTGGCAATCTAGGCATGGCCTTCATGAGCGTGGCAAAATTCTCCACAGCTGAACTATGCTTGCAGCGTTGCATCAACGTACTTGAGTGCGACAAGAACATCCACCCATCAACCCTGGCTCAACTAATCTCAAACCGAGCAAGCTGTTTTCTCGCCGAAGACAAGTTTGCCGAAGCCTTGCCACTCTGCGAAAAAGCTTGGGGTGTTGCCGAACTAGCAGGCAAATCGAGCGACGAACAAAGGCCGGTCTTTCTTTCAAATTTAGCAAGTGCTTACTACAAACTAGGCAGATTCAGAGAAGCCGAATGTTATTACAAATTAGCGGTAGAGGCGGCCGAGACTATTTGGGGCGACCATGAACTAGTGGCGGTCACCCAAAATAATTTAGCCAACTGTTGCCGCGATCAAGAGAAATATGAAAAAGCAGTTGAACTGTACAATCTCTCCATTGCCTACTTTGTTGACAACGGCGGCGCCAGCCCTGACTTGGCCTTTGCTTTGAGTAGCTTTGCTGATTGCTTGCGTAAAATGGGCAATGAGCCAGACCAACTAGCCAGAATCTCGGCCAAGCTTGCCGAAGTCGAAGAAGAGCTAGAGCTGCAGGCAGACTAGTTACAAAAGCTTTTCAATGTCAGCAGAAATATCGGCTGGCTCTGCATTTGGTGCGTAGCGCTTGACGATATTGCCTTCGCGATCAACTAAGAATTTGGTGAAATTCCATTTGATGTCTTTCAAGCCTAATAAACCTGGTGCTTTGTCTGTCAAATACTTATAGAGCGGATGGGCGTGGTCTCCATTTACATCGATCTTGTCGAACATCTGAAAGTCAACGCCATAATTCTTTTGGCAAAATGCACCGATCTCAGTACTGTCGCCAGGCTCTTGGGCGCCGAACTGATTACACGGAAAACCTAAGAGGCTAAGGCCCCGTTTAGCATAGTCTTCGTGCAATTTTTCTAGGCCAGCAAATTGAGAAGTAAAACCGCACTTGCTAGCGGTATTGACGATCAGCATTACATTGCCTTTGTATTGCTCTATGTTTATTTCTTTTCCATCGAGAGCTTTGGCAGTGTATTCGTAGACTGTACTCATTTTCTTCTCCTAAAGGCAAATTTCAGGCCATGCGCACAACAGTATCATGAGCCACCACAAAGACTTTATCAGTTCGGCTAGGCTTAATTGTATAAGAACCAGTAAATACACCATAAGCTGGCAATATTGCGTAGTGTGTGCGCAACCAAAAGCAAGGCAACCTCTCTCGCTGCTTGGCCTGTCCAGAGAGCATAACTGCGGGGTGCACATGGCCACAGAGCACGTATCCGTGTTTACTCTTAATTAGTTCATGAGAGTAAACAAACGGCCCTTCAACCATATAGCCCTCGACAAGATCAAGCTTCCAAGCTGCTGGCAATTTTACCTTGCGATCGTGATTGCCAAGTATCAGGGTAACGGCCAAATGTGGATGTTCAGCCCTAAAGCGCTCAAAGCTTTCAATCTCACTGGTGGTCATGCCATCTTGTGAATGAACGAGGTCTCCCAAAATAATGACGCGGTTTACAGATAGCTTTTCGACCAGTGCACTTAAGCGCAGCAGGTCAAAATTACTTATGCCATCAGGGGCATAGAAGTTGCGCGAGCGGAAAGCAGCGGCTTTACCGATGTGAACATCAGCCAACAGCAAAGTGCCACCATCATTCGACTGAGATGGAATGAAGATTGCTTTCTGCGGTAGTAAGATAACTGACTGACCAGCAATAGTAACTTGGTGCGCGCCACTAATTTTGAGATCGCTTAATGACAAATTTAAGACCTCATGTCTTTAGCGAGATCTAGTTGCATGCGCAAAATGCGCTGAGCTAATTTCTCAGAGGTAAGCTTGCCACGAAGTCTGTCTACCATCAAAGGCAAACAGAACGGGGAGGCTTTTGACAATGGCATTTCAATAATTTCAGAGCCAGCTAGACGGCTCAATGCGCCAATCATGCGACTAATCTCCAAATGTCTCTCTAATACTTCATCATGGGCTTGCTGCACAAGTAAGTTGCCGGGGTCAAAGTCTACAAATACATCGTAGAGCAGGCCAGACGAAACTTGCACCTGTTTTACAGTTTTATTTGCTCCTGGGTATCCTTGAAATATAAGACCAGCAACCCTGGCAATCTCTCTAAATTGGCGCTTGGCCATTTCTGTAGAATTGAGGCAGGCGCGAATGTCTTCAGCTAAATTGTCGTAACGAAAGTTTTTGAAAAAGGCAGCAGCCCCATTCTGATTTACTTCCGACTGCTCGCCGTCTATGTTTTCAGTATTTTCAGCGGCAAAAAGAATTGGTCGGTCCGAAAGTATTTCAAAACCCCAGTCATTCATAGCAATTGAATAAGTAGACGGACTGATGCGCGAAAGTTGGTAAGCCGCCAGAATAGCTATTCCTTCATTGACTAGGCGACCTTCAAAAGGATAGACGAAAAGATGGTAACCATCGCGAGACTTATAGGTCTCTACCAAAATCTGCCCTAACTCTGGCAAACTTGAGCGCTGTGCTTGCAGCTCTAAAAGTGGTCGCAAGAATTTCATTTCAGGATCATCATAGTCGCCTACACTGGCCTTACTTATTAGCAAGCGCACTTCATAAGCTAATTCGCTAGATAACGGCAGTCGACCGCCCATCCAGCGAGGAATTATTCCTGATTTAATTGGTGAGATTCGCACCCGTGCTTTCATGCCGCGCACATCAACAAGCTCTAGGTAGCGTCCGGCAAAGATAAAGCGATCGCCTTTCTTTAGCCTGCTTATGAACGATTCTTCCACCTGACCAATTCTTTCACCCGAAGTGAAACATACTTCTATTGCCTGATCTGAAACAATGGTGCCAATCGAAAGGCGATGTTTCAGCGCCAGCGTCTTATCAGAAATTACATAGCGGCCATCTTCTAAGCGAATGCGCTGATACTCAGGATAGGCTTTGAGCGCTGATCCGCCGGTGCCAACAAAGTTCAATACCCAATTGAAATCGGCTTCACTAAGGTCGCGAAAGGCATGAGTTTCTCTCACTTCGTCATAGAGTTCTTTAGGAGTAAAGCCTGCACCAAGCGCCACTGTTACCACATGCTGACAAAGTACATCAATAGAATTATTGAGCGGATAACGTGATTCGACATTGCCCTTAGACATAGCAATACGTGCAGCAGCCATCTCTACCAGTTCAAGGGCATGGCTAGGCACCAAATACAGTTTGCTGACAAGTCCAGGGCTATGACCACTGCGACCAGCTCGCTGCATGGCCCGAGCTACTCCTTTTGGGCTGCCGATTTGCACCACCCTATCTACCGGTGAAAAATCGACACCAAGATCAAGGCTTGAGGTTGATACGACGAACTTTAGACGCTCCTCTTTTAAGGCTAGTTCAACCCAACGGCGTACCTCGCTATCAAGAGAGCCATGATGAAGGGCTGCTATGCCACAAAAGTCTTCGCGGGCTTCAATAATTCGTTGATACCACTGTTCTGTCTGCGAACGCACATTGGTAAAGACAATTGATGTGCGACCACCATCAATTAGTTTAATCACTTCTTCAAGCATGGGCAGACCGGTATGACCAGTCCAAGGCAAATTATCGAGCCTTGGTGGCAAGACCGACTGTGCTACTACCTCTTTATTTATTTTGGCCTCTACTAAGCAAGATTTAGCTTTATCAATGGCAGTGGCGCCAAGCAAGCAATCAAGCGATTGCTGCAAATTACCAATGGTAGCGGATAAGCCCCAGACCCGCAGATCAGGCGCTAATCGACGCAACCGTGCGAGAGCAAGTTCAACTTGAACACCGCGCTTATTGCCGATTAATTCATGCCATTCATCGACTACAACAAGTTTGAGGTGCTTAAATTTTTCGGCGCTGTTCTCGTATGAAAGCAAAATCGAAAGGCTTTCAGGAGTGGTAATTAAGGCTGATGGCAAATTTTCTCTTTGCTTAGCGCGGCGGCTAGATGAAGTGTCGCCGGTGCGAGTCTCAACTGTAAACGGCAAATCAAGATCGTGCACCGGCTGTTCGAGACTCAATGCAATATCATTAGCAAGAGCGCGCAGGGGCGTCAACCATAAAACCGTTAGCGGTAAATGACCGCGCTTATCTTTCTTGGTAACAACCATGTCGCTCAGATCGCCATGACGCATCCATTCAATTAAGGCCGCTGGCCAAATAGCATAGGTTTTGCCGGTACCCGTACTGGCATGAATTAAGCCACTATAGCCATCGAGATAGCGCTGCCAAGCTTCTTTTTGAAAATCAAAGACTTGCCAGTTCTTTTTATTGAACCAATCAACAATTGCTTCTGAGCCTTGAGGGGCCGAATTTGGCTGCGGCTTAGGCTGCGGCTTAGATTTAAGTTTAGATTTAGGCGTAGACGGCAACCGTGATTCTCTCTTTTTCAAGAATACTTGAGTACTCAAGTATTTGTATTTTGAGCACATGTGTTTGCAAGCGTGTTAATTTCAGTATGTTCAATTCTCCGCACGGCCTTCTAATAATGCTCGTAACTGCACCAAAGTGTCAGCTTCTTCAATCGGTTTGTCTGGCCTCAGGCGAGCAATGCGAGGAAAGCGTACGGCAATTCCTGATTTGTGCCGGGGAGAATTCTGAATGCCTTCAAAAGCAATTTCGAATACTAGACCGGGCTTGACTGTGCGCACTGGTCCAAACTTCTCTAAAGTGTTTTTGCGCACATAGTCATCGACTGATTTCATCTCCTCATCAGTCAAACCAGAATATGCTTTAGCAACTGGCACAAGTTTATCGTCGCTCCACACAGCAAAAGTGTAATCACTATAAATGCTCGCCCGCCGTCCGTGACCCTGCTGGGCATAGACGAGCACAGCGTCCATAGAAAGAGGATTGATCTTCCACTTCCACCAGTCGCCACGTTTTCTGCCCACACCATATACAGAGTCACTGCGCTTAAGCATTAGACCTTCTACTTTGAGCTTACGGCTATCGAGGCGCAAGGTAGCAAGTGCCTCCCAGCTTTCAGCCTGCAGTATTCCTGATATGCGCAAATGCTCGCTTAAAGTGCCGCGGCAACTTGGGGCGATATCACATTGTCCGGGCATTAATACAGAAAGCAGTTTCTCGCGACGAACCGCCATTGGCTCGTTTCTTATATCTTGACCGCCTATTTCTAAAATGTCGTAGGCCATAAGAATACAAGGCACTTCAGACAAAAGTTTTTTGCCGACCGTTTTGCGACCGATGCGTTGCTGCAACAAAGCAAAAGGAAGCACATCACCCTCTGACCAGGCAAGAATTTCGCCATCAAGAACGGTACCATTGGGAAAGCGCGATGCTGCTGTCATTATTTCAGGAAAACGTTCTGAAATAAGCTCTTCACCGCGCGACCAAATAAATACTTGGCCATCGCGCTTGATCACTTGGGCCCTTATACCATCCCATTTCCAGTCAACTTGAAAGTCTTTGATATCGCCAAGACTCTCAACTTCGTCTTGCAACGGATAGGCCAAATAAAAGGGGTAGGGAGTAGAGACAAGAGCATCAGCGGTCTCTTTAGCAATTAGCTGTTCGTACCATTGGGCAGTTGGCTCCCAATTACCCATCATGCGATGAGCAACCACATTGGCATCAATACCACTGACAGTGGCCAGAGCCTTAGTCACCATCTGCTGCGAAACACCTACGCGGAAACCACCAGTGATTAGTTTGTTAAAAATAAATTTTTGATCAAGGGAAAGTTTGCTCCAGGTCTCGACTAAGTGGCTAGCTGTATCAGCGTCATCTAAATTGCGCAGCACCAATAAATACTTTTCGACAAACTCAGTTAAGTTGACGTCAAGTTCTCCCAGCGATTCTGGTAGCAGCAGAGCTATAGTTTCAGCTAAGTCGCCCACATTGTCGTAGCACTCTTGAAAGAGCCAAGCTGATAGTCCAGATAAGTCTATGGTTAGTTGCTTGAGCAACGCTGTTGGTGCTAAGCGCCGCAATTTGCGACCGGTGAGAAAGAATACGGCCCAACTAGCATCGCTAGAGGAAGCTTGTTTGAAATATTTGACCAAAGCATCGGCCTTCTCGCCAGTTTTGGTGGTGCGGTCAATTTCTTGATAGAGCTCTACGAATCTTCTCATGATTCTGCTTCTGACTCTGAGCGCGACTGGGCGATGGTCTTGTCAGACTCGCTACTTCCTTCTTCACCTTTAAAAGCAGTCTCCAAAGCCTGGGCATCGATGCCGAGCTCAGTGAGATAGCGCACCAATGGTGGTGTATAACCGTGAGTTACGAGTACACGCTCAGCACCTGTAGCAGCAATGGTTTCAGTCAGTCCTTGCCAATCGGCATGGTCTGACATGACAAAACCGCGATCGAGAGAGCGCCTGCGCCGAGCGCCGCGCACACGCATCCAGCCAGAAGCAAAGGCATCCGAACTCTTGCCAAATTTGCGTGCCCAGAGACTGCCCTGCGCATTGGGCGGTGCCACCACCAAAGCATTGCGCTCGATCTCTGTTTTTGGAATTTCTCCGGCATAAGTGGTGTGAGGAAGTTGCACACCACATCCGCGGTAAACAGCATTCAAGGCCTCAACAGCGCCATGGGTATAAATGGGCCCAATACTTGCATCAACGCTCATCAGTAAGCGCTGTGCCTTACCCAACGAGTAGGCATATAAAATACTAACTTTGCCTTCTTTAGCATTAGCTTGCCACCACTGATTAACTTCAGCGGCAATAATTTCTGGAGAGGGAAAGCGGTAAATAGGTAAACCAAAAGTAGACTCGGTTATAAAAGTATGGCAACGCACAGGCTCAATTGGCCGACAGCTAGGGTCACTTTGAGTTTTATAATCGCCAGAAACAACACAAATTTGGCCTTTATGTTCGATGCGAATTTGCGAAGATCCCAAAATATGACCGGCGGGATGGAAAGAGACTTTGGCATCATTTATAACTATGGGTGTACCGTAATCTATAGTTTCAATATTCGCCTCTTCACCCAGACGCAGGCGCAAAATTCCCTTTGAATCACTCTGTGCTAGATAAGCCGCAGAACCAGATCGAGCATGGTCAGAGTGGCCATGCGTTATCAGAGCGCGGTTGACTGAGCGCCAGGGGTCGATATAAAAATCTCCAGCCTGACAGTAGAGGCCCTGCTGGGTTACACGAACGAGATCTTGTGCCATTGCCAATTGAGATTCCGAAACGGGAGAGCAATCAGTGAGCCGATTGCAGCAGTTCAGTAGCTTCTTTGTTATCTTTAGAGAGCATGAGCGCCGCCTCAGCCTCTGATTTAACTAAATCTTTTTTGCCTAAAACTTTGGCTACTGTTGCACATTTTAAATGATACTCAATATTTTCAGGGTTGCCCTTACTTGCTTTGATCAAATCTGCTAAGGCCTGCTCTGGCATCTGATTCTTGAAATAGGCTGACGAGCGACCAAAGTAGAGTTCTCCGGCCGTGTGGTCTAGTCTTAAGCCGCTGGTGTATGCATCAATGGCGTCTAAATAATTTCCTTGCCGCAAGTAACAATTGCCTAAAACCTCAATAGCTTTGAGATATTTTGGATTGATTTTTAGCAAGGCCCGACATTGGTGAATGGCCAGGCCGTATTGGCCCAGACTGTAATAACAAAGTGTTTGGCCAAGCATTGCCTGCTGATGATAAGTACTTTTCGGTAAAGCCAAGACGTTCTGGTAATCGGCCATCGCCATTTGGTAAGAGCGGCTGGCATAGTAGCAGGATGCTCTATCTAGAAGAGCTTGGTCGTTCTCAGAGTTTTTCGACAGAACTTTGGAATATTCAGCGATTGCCTTCTCTTGAGATCTGAGTTCGACTTCGCTTCGTTTTCCTGAATCTTGACCGCTATAGTTTTTGATTGATGGACTGGCTGGAGAAGAACTTTCTCCTTCTTTCTGAACTGTAGGACTTGGCGAATTTTGAGACGCCGTCGTACTTGAAGTCACGACACCCGAAGTGGGCTTTTTGTAGTTTAAGAAGGCAGCTAAACCAGAGGCAGCCACGATCACTACAGTTATTACCGGCACTAAGGGAATCTTTGCCACAGTTACAACCCGAAAAATTAGTTTGCCAAGCAAGGCGAAATTTTAGAAGGTCAATATAATGACTTTACTAACATAGGTTGCTGACGCAACTAATCATAGCTGTACTGAAGAATCAAATGAGCAATGGACACAAATAAAAATCAGTTACCGATAGGGCTAAAGTTATTGCCAAGTAATAAGCCAACAAGCAGTTCTTTGAGCAGTTCCCGGCGCAACTGCCGAGGCAAGATTCAAGGTAGTTCCTTAGCAATCGGACTGGCAGTCGGAGTAGCCTTAGCAACTGCATTTTATGCTGGGCGGCAATCAAACCAGGCTGATTCGTCAAATGCCAACTCTCAAAATAGCCAATCAGGTCAATCGGGCCAGTCAGGGCAGGTCGATTCGGTGCGTCACCCAGCTCCAGCAATTTCGATAGCTGGAGCCAAAGGCGCCATTGGTGCGAGTACCATCGCCGATATAGCCCAAGAGGCTGGTTCTTGGGTAGTCAACATTGATACGACAAAGGTGATCAGCTACGCCCCTCAACCAGAGATTTATGCTTATGGCGACCAGCAATTTGTTGTGCAACAACCAGCGCAAACGGCTCAGCAACGCGGTATAGGCTCAGGCCTTATCATTCGGTCAGACGGCTTTATTCTCACCAATAACCATGTAGTTGGTCGCGCTGATCAAATAAAAGTAACCCTGTCTGACAAACGCACATTTGACGGTCAGATTGTCGGTCGCGATCAAGACAATGACCTAGCCTTGGTAAAAATTGAGGCGAAAGACTTACCCGTGGCAAGAATCGGCGCCAGCAAAAATGTAAGACCTGGTGACTGGGCTATTGCAATTGGCTCGCCAGCGGGACTTGACCACTCGGTCACCCTTGGCATCGTCAGCGCGTTAGGACGCTCTCTTTTTGAGATATCTGAGCGTGGTCAACTGATCCAAACCGATGCCGCTATTAATCCTGGTAACTCAGGCGGACCTCTGCTCAACATCCAAGGCGAGGTAATCGGCATTAACACGGCTGTTTCAAGCTCGATGGGCAGCGGTCATCAGATTCAGAACATTGGCTTTGCCATCCCCTCAGAGGTTTTTCAAGATACGGTAGAGCAGCTACTCTCATCAGGCGAGGTTAAACGCCCTTATGTGGGTATCTTGATGCAAGAACTAACGCCGCAACTTTTGCAAGAACTGTCTCTGCCAGCCACTTTGCGCGGCGTAAGAGTAAGCAAAGCTACCCCAGGAAGTCCGTCAGCAGAAGCTGGCATTGAGGAAGGAGACATCGTCACTACCATCGACGGTACTGCTATTTCTTCAGTAGACCAGCTGAGAGCCAATGTGCGCATTCATAAGGTTGGAGAAGCCGTGCTCTTTGGCGTTATACGCCATGGAAAGAATAAGTCAATCAAAGTAACTGTGGGAGATTTGAAAGCTTTCCGCCGCTAATAGAATAAGCTTTCGCAAGTACAGCAAGTACAATGAGAGTTCATAGCTTGGATTGACTGATGCCCCGTAAAAGTGAAATCAAATTTCACCACTATAGAGAAATTGCAGCCATGGCGACATGGTGGAAAGCAATCTTTCTCACACCTATTTGGGCATTCATACTAATAATGCCTCTAGGCGCCTTTGTTCGTACTTACGTTCCAAGCATGATTGGTCCGAGTTTGCTCGGTATCTTCTTGTTCGGGCTTCTCTACTTTTGCCGTGACTTAAATAGACGCTTCATCACCGTTTCTGATAAACAAGTCTACTTTGGCATGGGTAGTTATCAACTAAATAATTTGCGCCGCGTAAAAATTGGATATGCCTTTCAATTTTTCAATATTCTACCTTCAAAGTTAGTCCTCGACTTTGAAGAAGAGGGAGCCTTGCGCCACCTTGATTTAGACTTAGCCTCAATAAGTGCTGCCGATAGCGAAGCTTTGATAGATTTGCTTAGCCGCAAGGTTTCGCATCTTAAAATTGACGAAGATGTCGAACGCACTCTTCGTTCACGCAAACCACTAGTAGTATCACCAATACAAGACCCAGATCATGTAGAAATTAAATATCACGGCTTGCGTTTAGCAGAAGAATTACCGGCTGTTCTTGAACATACTATTTATGAATGGTCGAGAGTAGTCGGCCCTATTGGCACCTTGCTACTCTGCACCCCTATTTGGGTTGTCTTTAACTACAATCTCTTTCATGCTCTGCGCGATTACAGCATAGTGGCAGAAAACCGAGTTTTCTACGATCAATTGGCCCACTTCTTACTGCTATTTGAACGAGCGGCCAACGCAGGTGTTACTTCGTTTCAACAGATTCTCACTGTAGTTTTAGACTCTCCGGTTATAACCATTGGTGTCGGCCTACTCTTCGTCTATGGCTTCATCAATTTTCATCTTGCTAGCCTGCTAAGCCCAAATAAAATGACGATCAACCGCGAAGAGTTGTCACTCGATATGTGGGCACATCTGTGGTCATACAATTCAATCACGGTCAAATGGAATCAAGTTGAACATGTCTCGCTGCTGGCCCCAGGTGGAAGTGCCGACCCGAATAAATGGCAAGTTTTATTTACCGGAAAACAAGCGAAGACCCTAGCGAAACTACCTCTTTCTGCCATTGGTAGCGACGACCGCGACAAGTTAGCGGCCGCCATCGAACGCTTTGCCCCCAAGTCAACTGTAGAAGCACAGCTTACTGAAGCACTGAGACCGCGTCAAGAAAAATCGTACACAGAGCTATGGCTTCAGTCTCTAAGCAGCAATTCGCGAGCTAATTTAGATCCACTTGAGACAGGTCATACACTGCAAACAGGCAAGTATGAGGTAATCAGCACTTTAGCAATCGGCGGCGAAGGAGTGGCTTACTTAGCTCATGATCTCAGAGAAGTTAATAGCGGTACGGTATCAGATGTAGTGCTGAAGGAGACTTTGATTCCGGCCTACATTGACAAAGAAATACAACAGCAATGCGTAGAACGTTTCGAGCGCGAGGCCAGGCTACTTAAAGAACTTGAAAGCGAACACATAGTAGGGCTGAAAGACTACTTTATCGAAGACAAGCGTTGTTACTTAGTGCTTGAATATATCAGTGGGCAAAGCCTGCGACAACTGATCGCTGACCATGGAAGGTTGGCTCCTGAGGATGTGCTCGAGCTGGCCGCACAAATGGCAGATATTCTAACTTTCTTGCACAGCAAACAAATTATTCACCGTGATTTCACACCAGACAATCTTATTATGCAAGAGAACGGCAAGCTCAAGCTTATTGACTTCAACGTCGCCCGTGAGTGGGACAAAGATGACGGCAAAACCGGCACTATTGTTGGCAAACACGCCTATGTACCACCAGAGCAGTTTCGAGGTAAACCGTGCGAAGCCAGTGATATTTATGCTCTGGGAGCAACACTGTTTTATCTAGCAACTGGTGAAGATCCAGAACCAATTTCGCAATCGTCTCTCAAAGATACGGTTAGCAGTAATAATAGTAGTGACAGCGCCAAACAACTCAACGAAATAATCAAAGGTTGCACAGCCATGTCATTGAAGTCACGCTTGGCTAACGCTATAGAACTCAGTGTAGCTCTCGCTGTCGATTATCCTAGTGAGCCAATCACAGAAGCAGAATTAAATGTAGATGCAGAATTAAATGTAGATGCAGAGCACATTATTAAGCTAGATACGCTTAGCGAAACTCTAGATGGTGAGCCAGACGGCGGCGTCATTGTTATCAAAGTTCCAGAGGAGCAGCCGTGGCAAACATGAGCGCTGTTGGTAGCTATGAAGGTGACTCCCAAACAATTAGTTTGCACTATGCAGACAAAGCCAGACTCTCGCTGTTAACAGCAATGCGCATGTCGATTGTCTTGTGGGGCCTTCTTCCGGCAGCGGCTTGCCTATTGGGTATAGTTGGCTTGGCGATGTCTACTTTAGGCTATCAGCCGGCCAGTAATTTGGGGCGCGATGCCTTTCTTATGATGGTCGGATTGATTATCCCCACCCTATTTTTACTCGGTATTCGCCACCTCACTAAGTCGTCATTACTGTTAGACAAGAACGGCATCGAAGTTCCTCCTGACCTGATTTCAACTCAGCTAAAGCCACTTTATATTCCATGGAACAGCATCAACAAAATTGCCTTTAATGGCAACGATTCAACACCAAGAAAGAATAATGATTCGCCCCTTAAAGGCGAGCAAATTGTTCTTTATTTAAAAGAGCAAAAGCCTGTGGTGATCAAGCTAGAAAGGCTTGATATAGCCGCTTGTGAAAAACTACTTGTGTGCTTCGATGTTTTTGCTGGCATGGCTGAGCGCCAGTCGTTAGATGAACTGAGCAATCTCATTCGATTGCATTTGCGCAACCAAGCCAATCAAAATTTAGCAGCCTTGGTTAAAGGCGACGTTCTCAGCCACACTGAGTTATGGGAAGACGAACTGAAAAGACGATTTCGGGCGGCGGCCTTCATGCCCCTTGAGCCTGGTGTAATAATGCGCAATGGCAGTTTAACTGTGCTCAGGCAGCTAGCCCTTGGCGGTCTCTCAGCGGTCTATCTCGGCCAATTAGATAACAACAGTTTAGTTGTCTTGAAAGAATCGGTGGTGCCTGATGATGCCAAACTAGAATTGAAAGACAAGGCCCGCGAAATGTTTGCTCGCGAAGCCAATTTGTTGATGAAGCTGCAGCATCCTAATGTTGTACCGGTGCTTGATTATTTTGTAGAAAACAGCCGAAGCTATTTATTACTCGACTACATAAGCGGCCAAGACTTACGCCAATATATAAAACAGAGTGGCCGTGCTCGCGAAGGCTTGGTACTGCAATGGGCCCAGCAAATCGCCAATATTATTGAGTATCTACACAAGCAAGAGCCACCAGTAATTCACCGAGATCTCACCCCTGACAATCTAGTTTTGCGTCACGATGGCACGATAGTAGCTATCGACTTTGGCGCCGCCAACGAATTTATCGGCAATGCTACCGGCACTTTTGTTGGCAAGCAATCGTATATAGCCCCCGAACAGTTTCGCGGCAAGGCTTGCTTGCAAAGCGATATTTATGCTTTCGGCGGAACTCTTTACTATCTCCTCACAGGCGAAGATCCCGAAGCTCTCAGTCAATCAGAGCCTGGCGAAAAAGTTGAAATATCTTCCCAGTTAAATGATCTGGTTAAAAGCTGCACTGAACTAGAAGTAGAGACTAGAATTAGTTCGGCGGCTGAAATAATTGCGGCCTTACAAAGTATCACCCAAGAAAAAGTGTAGTGACTATGAGCGACTCCGACAGAAACAAAGACGATAGCCAAGCTTTGGGCGCCAAAGTAGACCCAGACTCTAAGTGGCGCCAGAAGCTCAGCCCAGAGCAGTATCACGTTGCACGTGAGAAGGGTACAGAAAGGGCTTTCAGCGGCAAATATTGGGATTGCCACGACAAGGGTGTCTACCGTTGCGTTTGCTGTGGGGCAGAACTATTTAGCTCAGAGCATAAGTTCGAGTCAGGTTCAGGCTGGCCATCTTTCTTCGTGCCACTAGTGGCCGAGAATGTCGCTGAGCACAAAGACCTCGCCCATGGCATGGTCCGCACCGAAGTGACCTGCAAAGAGTGCGGTGCACATCTTGGCCACGTCTTTAATGATGGCCCCAAACCAACCAACTTGCGCTATTGCATAAACTCAGCCTCTCTTGAGCTTGAGCCAAAAGACTGAAACAATCGCTGAGGCCCAAGAATGAGCACGATTTTGCTGGCAGAGGTTGATGACAACGTCACAATCTTAATTTCTACTTTGCTAGCGGCCCGAGGCCACACTGTTGAAACTAGATCAGATGGCAAAGAAGCAATTGAACTAATTCGCAGTCAGTCGTTCGACCTGATGATTGTCGGCGATCAACTAAGTGACATCGACGGCATTGGTTTAATCGTCAAAATTCGCTCAGTCAATTCACAAATTCCTCTCGTTTTCATTTCTAAGACTTGGCGCGAATCGGCGGTCTACAAAAGGCTGACCCAAGACTTCAAAGTGAGCCTGGTAATTCACCGGCCCTTGAAAGCCGGATTGTTTGGTGCTCAGATTGATAGCATTTTTGCCTCTGCCGAAAAATCAATTCAATCGCATGTTGAGCATGAAGAAGCAATTATCAACACTCTGCAAGGCAATTATCTAAAGGTTTTGCCAGAGCGTTTTGCCAAAATAGAACTAGCAATTGAGCAAGCGAAAAACAATCCTGATGACGCTGCTAGCTTATTAGAAGCAATCCGCTTAGCCCATAACCTAAAAGGAACGGCTGCCTCATGCGGCTTTGGCGTGCTCGGCGAATCGGCCAGCTCTTTAGAAAAAGCACTCGATGCCATCAAAGAGAACAAGTTAACTCATAACGAAGCGGCTTGGGAAGAAATAGATTTGATTGCTAATTTAGTGAAAGGCAATGCTCAATCACTTACTGGTGATCCGGTAGCTCAAGTAGATAAACGAGCTTTTGCCACCATCGAAGTTCTAGAAGAGATGAATGCCCCAATTCCGCCGCCAGACTCAAGTGTGCCTTATGAGCCCCAAGATAATTTTGACACATACGACGATTCTTCTTCAGTAAGAGTCTTAGTATTTAGTTCTGATGTAATGCCAGCGCATAAAAGAATTGGTAACAGCGAAACAGGCATTCCGGTGCAAGTGATTGTTAGTCAAACTCACGAAGATGCCTTAGCAAAAGCAGGAAAGCTGTCACTCGATGCCGTTTTAATTGATATCGACGTAACCCAACCGGCACCAGCTCTCAATTTAGCTAGAGAGCTGCGTTCACTGCCAGGCTACGAAACACTTCCTGTCGCTTTCTTATCGACATCGCAACAGCAAAAATATATCGAAGACTCTACCCACGCTGGTGCTTCTCTGATGTTAGAGAAGCCTTTGCAGACTGACATTTTTAATGATGCCATTGAATATCTAGTCAATGCCAGACAAGGGGGCAGGCCGCGCATCTTAATCGTTGACGACGATGATGATTTTGTCAGGATTGTTGCTTCTGCTCTGGGCCAAGAAGGCATGTTAGTGAGGCAGCTCTCTGACCCCACAGGACTTTTGCAATTGATTCAAGAGTTTCATCCAGACTTGGTGCTGCTCGACGTTACGGTGCCAATTTTAAGTGGCTACGATGTTTGCCGCATGATTCGCACTGCCGCACATTTTCAAGATTTGCCAATCTTATTTTTAACAGGACAGACCGGCCTAGAAACTAGGTTGGCAGCTTTTGAAGCAGGTGGTGACGATTATCTTCCCAAGCCCATCGCCAGAGTAGAGCTTCTTACTCGCGTCAAAGTTAGACTTGAGCGAGCACGTATGCTTAAAGAGCGTTCTAACAAAGATATATTGACTGGGCTTCTAATCAGAAGAGCCTTTATGGAACAGCTCAATGATATGGCTGAAGAATCTAAACGCAATGGTTTAATTTTCAGCTTAGCCCTAATTGACGTCGATCATTTTAAGAAAGTCAATGACAAGTATGGTCACTTGGCCGGCGATAAAGTACTAGCAACCTTCGGTCAACTTCTAAAAAAACGCTTTAGAGTTGAAGATTTCCGTGGCCGCTGGGGCGGCGAAGAGTTCATGGTGGCTTTCCGTCATATCCAAAAAGAAACGGCCTTTGGTGCTCTGCAACGCGCCCTTGAAGAATTGCGATTGCTTGAATTTGGCGGTGACCATGGCGAAACCTTTGGCATTACTTTCAGCGCTGGCGTAGTGTCATACCCTGATGATGGCAGTGATATAGAAGACCTAATTCGCAAAGCCGATGAGCGACTCTATCTGGCCAAGAAAAATGGGCGTAACTGCTTAGTGGCAAAAGACGAATAAGCGATTTATCTGAGCACAACCGGGCACAACCACTATGGTGACAGAGAAGGGCAATGGCTAAATTGCTGGTAGTAGAAGATGACGAAAACCTGCGTGAAACAGTGCAGGATTGGCTCATATTTGAAAAACACACAGTTGAAATAGCAATGACTGGACCGGAAGCATTGGAGCAACTCAGCATTAGTCAGTTTGATTTGATCGTGCTCGACTGGTTTTTGCCAGACATCGATGGCATAGATGTATTGAAGAAATATAGAGCGATGGGCGGAGTGACTCCGGTTCTAATGTTTTCTGGTCGAGACAGCGATGAAGCCAGACAAGCCAGCATAGCCGCAGGCGCTACCAAGTTTTTAAAGAAGCCCTTTAGGCTTCAAGAATTATCAGCCACGATCAAAGAGACTCTAGAAGGAAGTATTAAATGAGTTCACTCATCCACCTCGTCTGTGACTATGCTCAAGGCGACCTCGCCTGGGCCGAAATTATCGCCGCTCTCTCGTGCAAGCTGCACGACGACACACGCATTCACTCGACCTCGGTCCATGCTTTCGACACCATATCAACAGGCTTTATAGTAGGCCAGCTGGCTTTGGCAGGCAGCAAGCTCAGACCCAACAATATGCTGGTCTTTGCCAACACGGCACCAAGGCGTGACAAGAAAGAAGCACGCCCCAACAATGAAGGCGAAGGTCTACTTTTTGCCACGCTGAAGAATGGTGTACAGGTTTTGGCTGTCAATTCAGGCAATTCGCTTTCATTCGTTCGCAATGAAATACAAGAGCTCTGGAGCACAAATGTAGAAGAAAATGGCAGCCAGTTCCGCTCACGCGACTTCTTTCCACTGGCTGTCAGTAAAGCTTCGCGCGGTGATTTTTCATTTATCAATCACAAACTAGCAATTGACGAAATTGTGCCTGTTGCACCCAAAGAAATTGTCGGCTACGTCGACTCTTTCGGCAATATCAAAACCACTCTGCGCGCTGGCGATGCAAAGCTAGAGACTTTTACCCCAGGCACTAGACTAAAAATCACAATCGGCAGCCACGTTAGCACAGTGACGGTGGCCACAGGCAGCTTCAATGTTATGGAAGGCGACCTTGCTTTTGCACCGGGCAGTTCGGGCCACGACAAACGATTTTGGGAGCTTTTCAAGCGCGGTGGAAGTGCCGCCGACGAATATGATCATCCACCGGCAGGCACGGCTATCAAAATTCAGCCAGCTTAATTGCTAAATCACTTAATCTAGCCGTTTAAACCGTTATAACATTCGACTAAATTGGTATGGTACAAATACACACCGTTCTGACCACTATGTAATCTAGCCGACGCCCGAAAGACCAGGATTCATGATAGAAAAACAGGCAACAGCCGATGCTCTCCCCACACTTTTATTAGGGGCTAGTATAGTCTCACAGCCAAAACTTGATGAGGCCATGCTTACCGCTAAAAACTTGAACGTGCCTCTGGCGCGCGCCTTGGCAATGCTCAATACTGTGAGCGAAACAACCATGCGGGTTGTCTTAGAAGCAGAAGAGTTCGTTCGTTCGGGCAAAGCGACAGTAGATCTCGCTCTCAAAGCCTTACGCCTGGCTAGACAAAACAATATGACCATGGAGGACGCCATCGGTGTTCTCAATTCGGTCCACAAAAAGACTCAAACTGTTCAGAGCATTGCCAACCCTCTGACCCAACTTTTGTTATCAGCAGACTTGATCAACCCTGAGCAATTGGGGCGGGCTGTGGTTAAAGCGAAAGATACCGGCATGCAAATGGGCCGGGTTTTGGTGCTTAACCGCGACCTCTCTAGCTGGATGATGAATGCTGCACTAACAGCGCAGCTTCTAGTGCGCGACAACAAAGTAACTAAAGATCAGGCTATTCAAGCACTTCTTACAGTTGGTAGAAGGCGAATAAGTATCGAACAAGCACTATTTGAGCTCGGCCTCTACTCTGAGAAAGCCGGTCAGACAGTACGAATTGGCGAATTGGTTTTGATGGCAGGTTTCCTCTCAGACGGCGACATGCTTGAATGCGTTGAAATCGAATTAGTCAAAGAGAAACAGTTCGGTCAAATTCTTTTAGAACAAGGCTTGGTTACTCACGATTTGCTCGAGGCCGCAATTATCTTACAAGACATGGTGGCAAACTCTACAGTCAAAGCCTTCCAGGCAGCAGAAGCACTGAAGCAAGTAAAGGCGCGCGGAGTGTCAGTCTACCAAGCTATTGCTGAAAATTATTCAGCAGCACAAGCACAACCAAAAGAGTTTTTACCAGCAGACCTTTTGGTGCAGGCCGGTTTAATTTCGTCCTTTGAAATCGAAAAAGTAGTCGACGTAAAAGAGAAGAGTGCCATCAAAGTAGGTAAGAAAGTTCTGGCCACTGGTGCCATGAGCGAACCTGTTCTCTACACAGCTCTGCGCACTTATTCGCTATACACTCAGGGTTTCATTTCATGCGATCAAGCAACTGGCGCACTGAAGAAATGCAAAGACGAAAACATTACTTTAGATGAGGCATTAGCGAAAATGGGATGGAATGTCCCAGCTCGCATGCAATGGATATGGTGCTAAAACAAGTTATTGGCCTCAGCCTTTTGCTTCTTGAAGCTTGGCCTGCGGCATTTGCAAATGAGCCTTTAAGTGGCCAGATCACAAAGGCGCGTCCCAAAATTGGCATAGCTCTAGGTGGCGGTGGCATGCGTTCAGCAGCCTGTGTTGGCGTGCTAAAAGTGCTAGACGACGAAGGAATTCCGGTTGATGTTTTAGTGGGCAGTGGCATGGGAGCTGTTGTTGGCGGCCTCTACAGCGCAGGAGTAACTCCTAATCATATCGCCGAACAGTTCACCGACAAAAAGCTAATGAGTGCATACATAACGGTGCCACTGAAGCTGCGCTTCCTTATCATTCCGCTCTTCTATACACCAAGATTGGTTGGTATTGAGCCCTACGACGGACTCTATCGCGGCAAAAGATTTGCCACTTACCTAAACAAACAAGTTCCAGAAACCGAACGCAACATTGAAGATCTTAAAGTGCCTTTTGGTGCCGTGGCAGTCAATTTAATTGATGGAAACACAGTGACATTGTCGAAAGGAAATCTCGGCAAAGCATTGCAAGCAAGTGCAGCCATCCCGGCTTTGCGCAAGCCGGTCAAGCTATCTGACGGGGTCAACCAAGGCCTCTATGTTGACGGTGGTGTGCTCGTCAATGTGCCGGTCACTGAGACCAAGAAACTTGGTGCCGATATAGTGATTGCCATCAATGTTGACGAATCAATTGGTGCCGTGAGCGAAAAAGACTTTCGCAAAGTCGGAAGTGTCAGCCACCGGGTAATCACTCTCCACTTTAAGAAAGTAGATGGTGACCAACTAAGCCAAGCCGACTATGTAATTCGCCCCAATGTTGATGGTATCGGCTTGGTATCAACCAAATCGACTGATGCTAAACGAGCTATCGAATCGGGAGAAATGGCAGCACGAAGCGCCATACCAGCAATTAGAGAGCTGATTGAAGCCTATCGAAAGAAACACAACTAGATTTAGAACACTAGATTTAAGCTAGTCGCTATTAGCTAGTGAGTGCGGTATCGAGAGAGAGTTTCTTGGTATTTAGTTCAGCTGCATCCATGTGGATGTAGTTCTCTAAACCGCCTTCAAGCAATCGTTTTACATCACCAACAAAACGAGCAGCTGGGCCGCCATCAATAATGCGGTGATCGAAGTTGAGGGTCATGGTCATCATCGGACGAACAACAATTTTGCCATCGCGAACTACTGCCCGTTGCTCAATTTCGCCAATACCAAAGGTAGAAGTTGAGACACAAGGTGGAATGAGAGCCTTAGCGCCCCATTTACCAATTGAACTCATACCAAAAGTAGCACCAAGGAACTTCAGCCGTACCGCAGGATAACGAACACCAAGCCAAAGAATCAAACGACGAACCAACCAAGGCATGTTATTGAAATTATTTTGTCTATCAAGATGCTCGATATCGTGCATTTCAGCTTCAGAGTACTGTTTCAATTCAGAAGCGATTTCTTGCACTGACTTAGTATCAGGATTTTTGATAGCACCAAAGAATACTGCCGGCTGCTCACCAATGTAACGCTCAACGGTAAAACCAGCGACAATGTCGTTAAAAGTAACTGTGCGGCCCCAAGGAAGAGCTGCCGTGCGGCTGTCTGGATGAGCCCGCTGGGCAATAGCAATTGCCTTAAGCAAAATGGCTGTCACCGTTACTTTTGAACCCACAGCCTTGAGTTGAGCTCTTATTTCTTCAACCCAGGTCATATCTATATCGATAAATAGATAGGTAGGCACTGAAGACTTGCTCACGAAAGTGATCATATCGACCACATTCCATCTTGGGCGGGGTATTGATGACAGTGAGAAACTGCCCTTGCTGTTTTGTTTGTCCATTTTTTCTTCCGTCAGAAAAGCAGAGATAGACTTTAGAGACAATATTCTGGTGAACAAAGTTCCCGAGTTGAGTAGCAGAGCAATAAGTCTAACCAAGATTATTATTACTAGATAACAAACGCTTGAGACATTCACCCGCCGCTCATCCGAGACGCTCTCGCACGCGACTGTACTTATTATAGGCTACCTCTTGGCTTTCTAGAACTAACCTCATAGTCGAATTACATCTATATCAACGGAGGTAGGGCCAAAAATAGGGCCCCCGGCTAATCTTAGCGTCTTAATTAATCTAAATTCAGCGCTGTGTATCTTCTTCTAGAGGCGCTAGACCCTCTGGGTCGGTAAGCTGGCTCTCATCTCTATCTTCCATAGGCGTGTCGCCAGTCATGTTGCTGCGAGAGTTAGATGCTGAAGCAACATTTGAGTTAGGAATTTGTTTGTAAGGGTCATAACGGAGTACAGTCGGAGAACTAGCAGCCTGACTTGAGCTAGGTTGGCCGTTATTGTGGTTGGCATAGCTACCAAAGCCCTGATTAGGAGCTGGCTTAGCTCCGAGGCCGGGGAAATGAAAATTAGCAATGCCACTACCAAAAGTGGCAAAGGGATCATTACTCTTTGGCGTCGATTCGGGGAACGGACTAGCAAAAGCCTTCTTGCTAGAGGTCTGAGACAGGCCAGAACCACCATTGGCTGTAGATTTATTGATACGGTCTTCAACCATCTTGTTTAGAGTGGCCTCACGGCGCTTAACTTCTTCAAGACGTTTTTCTAATATGACGCGCTCTTCGCGGTTTTGGCCGAGCTGATATTCGCTTTCTTTTTTCAGTTCAAGATACTTGGTATAAGCAAACCAGCCACCTAAAGAGATGCACATAACAAGCACACCCACGGTAACTTCTAGCCACTTAAAGCCGTTCTTCTCCTCCAACTGAGGAGAGGTAATGTAATCAAGCTCGTCTTTCATTTCGAGAGCTGATTGATAGCGCAAGTAGACGTCTTGCTGAGTGGCGCGACCGACAATTAAGTCAGCCGCTTCAGAAATCTCTTCATCAATATCACGAGGTGAGCAGACAGTTAACGCCAGGGGTTCTTCACCAGTGAGGAGAAAATGCATGGTAGCGCCAAGAGCGTAAATGTCTGAGCGCGGATCAGCGCCGCCCCAATATTGCTCTGGTGGAGAGTAGCCTTGCGATACTACATGGGTGTTATCGCCGTCATCTTGATACAAGCGGGCGATACCAAAGTCGACCAACTTGACGTTGTCTTTGGTATCAATCATGACGTTAGATGGCTTCAGATCGCGGTAAATAACAGGCGGATCATGAGAATGTAAATAATGCAAAACGTCGCATATTTGTTTCGACCAAGTCAGTACCTGATCTTCTGAGAACGGCTCTTCGCGCTCTTTGAGCATATCGTGAAGGTTGTGGCCTTCAACATACTCCATGACCAGGTAATATTCTTCGTCTTCTCGAAATGAATCTAGCACCAAGACAATATTGGGGTGCTGCAACTTACTGAGTACTTTGGCTTCTCGCAAGAAGAACTGCTGGGCTTTCTCTTTATCTTCATCACGGAAGAAATCGTCGCGTAAGCGCTTCACAACGCACTTACGGTTATCGAGGTTAAGGTCGCGAGCAAGATAAACTGTGCCCATTCCGCCTTGACCAAGATAATCAACGACTTGCCAGCGGCCGCGCAGCACGAATGGGCCATCCTTGTGGGGATCGCGATAGGGAAGTCCATGCTCGAAACTGGATGTCATAAGAAGTCTAGTATAACAAAGTTTAATCTAATACAAAAGCAGATATTTTAGGCAAAGCTGCCTAAATAGCTCTAAACCTTTAGCGTGCTCATCAGAAAACGAGTAATCTAGCTCTTTGGTGAAGTAGCTATCAAGCTCTTCTTTCGGCAAGAGAGTGCGCCTACCGGCCTCTTCAAGTACCTGAGCGTAGTCGGTGCCCAAACCAAGCAATAGAGAGTCGTGCAAGAAGCTGTTTAAGGTCTCAAAATCGCCCTGGTTGGCCTCTACCCAGCTTGAGCGAGCAGCCCAAACGCCAAACACCATGGGCAACTGAAAGCGCTCAAACCACCACTGACCAAGGTCTTTGCGCTCAAACTGAATTTGATTAGCCGCGCTTCCAACCTCTTCGTCGGCCTTGAGCGCCCGGTCTCCGATGATGACGCAGCCGTCATAAGCCTGATCGGTTGGCCAAGCGTCAATACCGGAGACAAATTCGATAGCTTTGAGAAAATCAAAACCAAACTCTTCAGCTAGAAGCACCTTTACAAGATTATTCGAAGTGGCTGACGACTTAGAAAGGGCAATGCGTGCCCCTTTTAGCTCAGCTAATGGCTTTTTGCTGAAAAACAAAACGCTACCAACAGCGCCACGGCTAGCAATACAGAGCTGGTCAAAGAGCTTGAAGCCGCCATCTTCGAGATAGAAATGAGCGCTCATTGCCCCTAAATCTAGTTCTCCACGCTCATAGGCACGATTAAGTTCACCGGGAGTGTCCATGGCCAGCTTGAGATTGGCTGGCATATTTTTGAGAAATGGCAAAGTAATGGGCAGACAATTGACAAAATCAATCTGACCGAAGACCACAGGCCGTTTCAATAGAAAACTAGTAATTGGGGTTTCCAGTGCCAAAATAATTTGAGCAAAAAAAGTGGGAGTGGACCTAGAGTTTTCTAGTATATTTCTTGCGGCCGCACTCCCTATTTCAATTATGCAGGTCTAACGTCAGTCGTCAAGAGGTCAAGATAAAAGTGGTTGCGGTAACAACAAAACCGGTACGAATGATCGACCTGATTCTTGCTAAAAGAACCGGTGTCCATCACACGAAAAGCGATATTGCCTTTTTGGTCGATGGCATCATGGACGGCAGCATCCCAGACTATCAGCTAGCAGCCTGGCTTATGGCCGTTTGCTGGCAAGGTATGAGCCTTGAAGAGACCGCTTGGTTAACCGATGCCATGCGACACTCTGGCCAGATTCTCGACCTCTCAGACATCGGTCCAGTTATCGGCGACAAGCACAGCACAGGCGGAGTCGGTGATAAAACCACTCTTGTATTTGTGCCGCTTCTGGCAGCCGCCGGAATTCCGATGGCCAAACTTTCTGGCCGCGGATTGGGACATACTGGTGGCACCATCGACAAGCTCGAAGCAATTCCAGGTTTGCAAGTCGATATTAGTATTGACCAATTTATCAAACAAGTTAAAGAAATCGGCATGGCCATAGGCGGACAGACAGCCGAGTTAGCACCAGCCGACGGCAAAATATACGCCTTGCGCGATGTTACTGGAACCGTCGAATCAATCCCACTAATTTGTGCTTCGGTGATGTCTAAAAAACTAGCTGCCGGTGCCAACTTCATCATTCTAGACGTTAAATGCGGCCGTGGTGCCTTTATGGAAACTGAAGAGAAAGCAATTGAACTAGCACAAACCATGGCCGAAGTTGGTCGCATTCTCAAACGCCCAGTGACAGCCGTTGTCACCGATATGGAACAGCCTTTGGGCCAAGCTGTTGGCCACACCATCGAAGTAATCGAAGCAATCGAAACACTGAAAGGCAACGGACCAGAAGACCTGACAGAACTATGTATGGAGCTAGGTTCACTGGCATTAGTACATGCCGGAAAAGCCAAAGACAATGCTGGAGCTCGCACAAAATTGAAAGAGTTAATTAGTAGCGGCAAGGCTCTTAGTACTTTTGGTACGCTCATAAAAGCTCAAGGGGGCGATGATCGGGTACTAACTGATTACAGTTTGATGCCCACATCAAAGCACACAAAAGCATTTGTGGTGCCTGGCTCGGGCAAGAAATGGCTAGAGCATTTAGACGGAAAAAAAGTAGCCGAAGCCTGTAAATTGATGGGTGCTGGTCGCACTAAAAAAGGTGACCCAGTTAACCTAGCTGTGGGAGTAATTTTGCAGATTAAGACTGGCGATGAAACCGCAGGTGGAGCCACTGCAGCAGTGGTGCACTACGATACAGAAGAACAGTTTGAAGCCGCCTCAAAAAAACTAACCGAGGCTTTTACTTTCTCAGACAAATTTGTCGCTAAACCAAAACTAATTAAGGCCAGCATTTCTTGACGGCTGCAGTGAGAGCGCGTGCCCTGAGGCTGATACCATACGGCGTCTTTGACGCTGTAACCAATATGGCCATTGATGAAGCTCTCTTAGAGTTGCACTTACAAGGTAAAACTCCTGCTACCCTTCGCTTTTATGGTTGGCAGCCGCCTGCTGTTTCGTTCGGCTACTCGCAAAAAGTGAGCCCACGCACCGTCGAAAAAGTACAGGCTGCCGGCTACGATGCAGTTCGTCGCCCGACTGGCGGCCGCGCAGTACTGCACGAAGATGAGCTAACTTATTGCTTTGTCGGGGCCGGCCCAAAACAAGACGGCCTTGATTTTCGCCCTGATCAAGAAATCGCAGGCGCCCCATCATACTGGCTTGAGCAGGGCAGCCCCTACGAAGGTTTTTTGCCCAACTCTATAAACCAAGCCTACAAAGAAATTTGCGACGCTCTCATTTACGGACTAAATGAGCTGGGAGTGGCAGCCAGCCTCGGTCGCAGCAATAGCGCATATAAAGACTACGAAGATTGTTTTCAAGCCACCACACAAGCCGATTTGCAATTTGAGGGCAAAAAAATTGTGGGCAGCGCGCAACTAAGACGCAGGCACGGTGTGCTACAACACGGCTCGATAATGATCAATCAATCGCAAACAAAACTGTCTGAGATTTTTGGTCTCACTCAGAGCGACGAGCAAGAAGGCGAAAAGGCTGACCGCCACTGCAACTTGATTGATGTGCTGGGCGAGGGCTACGATCGCACCACCTTAGAAGAAGCAATTGGCCGTGGCTTTACCCGCAAGTTTGACTGTCATTTTGCCGTCTATGAACTAACAGATGAAGAAATGGAATTTGTCGAAGAACTAAAGAAAGACAGAAGTCGTTATCAGATTACCTGAGCGCGAAATTTGAACGATTAGAATTTGGCGCTAAAACCACCGAAAAACGGGTATAAACCAACAGTCGCAACCTTACCTTGGTGTTAAAGTGGCCGAAAACTCTTTCGAAGAACCTAAAGCTTCATCCAAGGGCGACAATACCTTAGCCACAGGCAAGATTGGTTTCACCGGCCAAGATTTAGGCGAGCACTCCACAGAACCACTTTCTTTACTATCAATCAGCGGTATTGATGCTAGTAAAATTATTAAGGCAATGAAAGAGCCAAGTGCCGAAGAACTAGCTTCCTCAAGCCCATTATCAAGGCAAAGAGCCGAGCTCGTTAAGAAAGTTGATCTGCTTGGTGCCATGAGCCCAGGCGACTCAATTAAAAACATCTACGAAGACGGCGTCCTAAAACTCTACGACGATGCCGGCAAGAGCCATATTGGCTTTAAATTCATGGACCCTATCAGCACTTCTAAAGAACGCCCTTATCTTGGTGCCGCTCGCAAAGAGAAACTAGAAGATTTACTTGGCATAACGCTCCAGTTCCGAAAAAAGTTTTAGCCGTTCATAGTTTATTCGAAGAAATAATCAGAATTTGATAGTCAACTCAGGAAGCGAGCGCATCGTTCCCTCGCAGTCTCTTGGATTTGAAACAAGAGCACCATTTTTACACGAATAAAATGTCATGGCCGCTTCTACCAGTGCTTGGCTTAAGCTAAGAAAGTAACTTTAGGCGGCGCTCTTTGCGCTTGGGCTTATCGCCAGCCTGGGTGCTACCGTCAATAGCTCCTTCTTCTGGCGGAACAATCTCCATAATTTCGCGTTTGCGCTCGGCCTCTAAGTAATCTTTGAAATGCTCGACCAGCTGCTCTGGACAACAAATCGCTTTAGTCACTTCACCTATAAAGAAGTTAAGTGCCATGTCTTCAGACATCTCGTGACGGGCGATTACAGGAAGGACACCATCGTTCATCCAGCGGTAGCCTTCTTGCAGAGGCAGAACGAAGTGATTGCCTGGTCTGAGAACTTCAACATTGGTTACGCCAGCCAATACCAAGTGGTTGGTTAGACCTTTTGATAGAGGAAGAACGCTGGCCGATTTAGAGAAATGAATAAAAGCCTGATAGGTCGAGCCTTCAGATACTTGGAAGAGCTTGATACCAGTTAGTCCCAAAGTCGCTAGAGCTGCACTAAGCTTTTCCCACACCGCTCTATCAGTATTACGATCAAGTGGATTGAACTGCAAAATCAAAAGTGATTCGGTGTCATGAACGCTTAGGGCTCTATATGATTTTGACTCTTTCGATATTGAGGCAAGAATCTCTTCATCACTTAATTGATGAAACTGACTGAGCTGACGCCAAGAAGCACTACCAACAGTGCGAGCGTAGCTGCCAAATCTTGAGGAAAAGAGCTTGAGAAAAAGTGCTTTTGAATCTAAGGCAATTGCTGGTACTAAAGACGCTGCAACTGTTACTGGTGGCTGAGAAGTAGTAATGACTGAGCCCTCTTCTTTAAACTGAGACTGGCATCAAATTTAGTGCCACACATTTTTTGTAAATCGGCTGTTCTAGATTGCGATTTCTAGATAGCGATTTCTAGATAGCGATGATTCTAAGTATCGCTTTCATCGTAGTGCCGATAGCCCAAATGTTCAAGCCCTACTAGCTACTTTTAACACCAATATGCCTGTAAAAATCTGACGTGTAGGCTATCTACTACGCCAGGTGGATATACTATTGCATGCCACCATAAATCACTGGCGACAAAGGCAAGCGCTCTAGAACTATCCAAAACCCTACTTGACAGCCGGTTGGCTTCGAGAGTACATTAGGGACGCTCGGCTTTTCGAGCTATCGGTGAGCTTTCACCGGTATCAGGAGTCTCTTACTAACTACAACTCAATGCCACGGCACTTCTCCCTCAGGGAGGAGCACGTCAATTCATTAGGTCTTTTGACCCGGTGAAGGCATTTGCAATACCCATGGAGGGCTCACAAATGAATGAGCATATTGAGGCGTCCGATTCGTCGGATGTCGAGGCCACTGCGCGCTCTAGATCCAGAGGCGGTAATTTCAATCCCGGGCGGTTCGCTGCGCAGACTCTAGACAGAGAGAGGCACTCTCAGAAAAACGCAGACTACAATTTAGAAAATGACTTAGATTCTAATTCTTCTGAAGAGCCCCATTATGGTGCGAAGCAGACAAAAGAAGACTTCGGTCAGAAGAGTGTGCGGTTCTTGGTGGTGGTAGGAGGAGTAATAATTCCCATTCTGCTGCCTGTTTTGTTTATCGTCAGTAGCCACAAGCGACTAGTTTTACTCTTACTTTCTCGACCGCTTGAGACCTTGTTAGCAATGGCGCTTTGCTTAGCGATACCAGTAACAAATTTGAAATTGCACCGGGCAATTAGCAAGAACAATTTTGTTTTTGGGCTCAAGCCTGGTATAGAAGCAGGATTAGCAATCGGAACAGCATTGACGATCGCCATCACGTGCCTAGCTGCCACTGCCATAAGTGTTAGCAACGAAGCATTAGCCTACGCCCCAGATTCGCAAACAATTCGCGATATGGGCTTAATCGGTTTACTCTATCTAGCATCAGCTCTTACCACACTGCACCTGGTTCTTACTATAAGAAAAACAAAGGAGCTAGATTCGGCTAGACAAAGAATTCTCACCTATCTTTGCTTTGGCGCACTATCTGCCGCTTTCATTCTAATTGGCAGCGAAGTACAAACATTAGTGGCGCACTATTTTGAACGCCAAGCCCTCAGCACCAATGCCAAGATTAGTTCACCGGCTCTTTCATTTTTGCGTAAAGCTAATTGCGAAAGACAGCTGCGACTACTCTGCGCTGACACCCGCTCAGCAGGATTCTCTGGGCTTTTCCTCCCTATAAAACCAAGCGAAGCAGAGCGTCTCTACTTCATGCTCGAGGGTAAGCCCTTCGTCATTGAAAATAAGACTGCTGCTTCAGCAGTGGTGCCACTATCAGGAGCGACCTATCTCAACCAAACCTCACATATGAACGCCGAACAATTAAAGAATTTTGCCATTGGTGCCAAAACCCCAGGAGTTACTCTTACTCGCTCAACTATCAACGGCAATCTTCATCCTGACAGCCTCTCAGCAACATTGGTATGGACCCTAGTCTTTCAAAATGATGGCCAAAAGGGGCAAATCGCCCGTGCTGAATTATCACTACCAGAGGGCGCGGCAATCACCGGTGCCAAAGTTTGGCAAAATGGTGAGGCTGTTGAAGGCTCTTTCGCGGCAGAAGGAAACCGCAACCTTGCCAATTATTCAGTCGATTGCGAAGGTAGCGTGAGCGAATTGGGCCGCGGCAAATATCTGCTACAGGGGCCAACTCTGCAGCCTGATAGCCAAGTTAAGATGCAAGTAACTATGGTGATGCCTATGGAATTAGAACAATTGGAGAGCGCCCAAATTAGATTGCCACAAATAGTAGATAGCAATTTCTCACTCGAAGGAGATCACAATTTAGAACTTCTATCAGATAACAATTTCGAAAATTCGTATTCAGCTTTTACAAGCGGAAAACGAGAAGACGGACTCAAATTCTTGTCTGGCGCTCTTAGTGCCGAGCAAGTGGAAAGCTCTCCCCTAAGCATAATGTGTAAGAGGCATCCAGTTACCGCTCTAGCCTCGTGCCGAGATACTGGCCTCTTCAAGGATTTCTTTAGCAGCTCAATACCGGCCAAGCAAGAACAAGCAGCTGATAAAGCTCACTATAGCCTTTCTCTGATTAGACAGATTGAGCAAACAGTGGCGAGTGCTCCTGGGCGCATTGTTGTAGTGCTTGATGGTTCAGTAGAAACTGCAAAATATTTAGGCCAAATCAAAGATGCACTGAAACACATTCCTAGTGGCATTCCCGTTTCAGTTATGGTGGCAAGCAACGATGATCAGACCATCAATAAACCAGAAGATCTCAATGCCGCTCTAGGCAAACTGAACACTGTTAGTTTCAAAGGAGGACAAGAAAATCTAAAGACTTTGGTGAAAGCAGCAGAATTTGCTGGTCACACAAAAGAAGGAGTGGTGCTTTGGTTGCACGGAAGGCAGCCAGCTTTCCATAAAGAGATCTACATTATCTCGCCTTTTGCCTTCAAGCCAGCCCTCTATGAATTCGCTTACGATCCGGCTGAAGCTGTAGACACAAGCTTCTTCAGAAACCACAGCGAACTAGCAAACTTCACGCCTGTTACCAGAAGCGGCAATCAGCTTGATGATTTGGGCAGATTCTTCCGCCGCTGGCAAGCCGGTCGCAAAGAATACAATGTTGTAGCCAAAATCGGATACAGCCCCCTTTCGCAAGAGCCGGTAGGAACAGAAGCTGCACAGAAAGAGGCCAGAGCTTTAATGGCTCGCAGTCTCAATTCGCAGTTGATAGCGAAGAATGATAATAGTCAATCAGCTTATTCTTCTGCCTTTGCCACAACGGCCGGAATCGTTTCGTTGAACAGCTCCATCCAATTCCACCTGAGAGAGAGAGAAGCGGCAAACATCAGCCAGCCAACGTTGTCTGGCGCTACCAACGGCCTCATTCCGCCGCAAGATAGTCTACAAGACTGTACCGTGATTAGTGGAGTAAATACAGCCGGTACAGTACGTGTCAATAATCTAGCCAACCTTGAGTCACTCCTCAATCTTATCGCCAATTTTGCCGAAGTTTCATTGGTAATTGCTGGTGGTATCAGCCTACTGAAAGGGGCGATTCTAAATAACGGCACAGTAAACGTATTTGGAATTCTGCCTTTGAGCCGGCTAGGTTTAATTACTGCAGGAATTGCCTGTGTCATTGTTGGTCTAGCAATACCAGGCTTCATGAACTTCCTCGTAGCATCGGCTCGCGATGCTGCCTTGTTCAACTAAAGCAAAACTCATTTTGAGACTTATTACATAGATGCTTTAGTTTTGAGATGAGTCAATGCAAATTTAAACGAGACAGATTTTCTTATGAAAATTTGTCTCGTTTGATTAGCGAAAATAAGCAATACTATGGCGTTACTAACGAGACTTCAGCACGGTTGGCCGCTGCAAGTAAGTTCAGTGCCACAACAAAATTATCATCAATCTCCGCCAGTGGTATCAAGACAAAAGCTCGCTCGTTCATATGTGGATGAGGAATAGTCAGACCTTCTTCATTCACTACTTGATCGCCATAAGTCAAAATATCGAGATCTATAATGCGCGGCCCCCAGCGAATCAGGCGCTCACGGCCCATCGAGCGCTCTACAGCAAGTAATTGGTCAAGCAATTGGCGCGCAGCAAGAGTGGTATCAAGAGCAACTACGGCATTGATAAAATCGGCTTGCTCTAAAACTCCCCATGGTTTGGTGGCATATAAACTAGACTGCTTGAGCACCGTGCCGAGATCGGCCAACCTAGCGATGGCCTCCTTAACGTTGCAGATGGCATCTCCGATATTAGAGCCAATGCCGATATAAACTTTGGTCAATTGACACCCCAATCAACTGGTCGCCAGCCACGCACTATGGCATCAGAAACTTTCACCACATCTAAAATTTCAGCGACATCGTGCACGCGCACAATATCGATACCGGCTTCAATACCAAGAGCAACAGTGGCAGCCGTGCCAAAGATTCGCTCACTGGCAGGCTTGCCCGTCAATTTGCCTATCGTAGATTTGCGCGATGAGCCAAGAAGAGTAGGGAAACCTAGAGCAGTTAATTGCTTCAAGTGAGCAAGCATATCTAAATTGTGTTCAGCAGTCTTACCAAAGCCAATACCCGGATCAAGAATAATTTGTGTGGCCAACAAACCACAGGCTAGAGCATCTCTAGCCGCGGCAGCTAGATAAGTGCAGACTTCACCAGCCACAGCAGAGTGCGAACTTAGCTCAGAAAATGATGAATCAGCATATTCGGCTTTGATCTTGTTGTGCATGATGACCACTGGGCACTTATGTTCGCCTACGGCTACAAGCAAGCCTTTCTCTAAACCCCAAATAGAATTGAGCAGGTCGGCCCCAGCCTCTAATGCTGCTTTTAAAACATTGGGGCTGTAGGTATCAACTGAAATAATCGCTTGAGTGTGCGAGCGCAGTTTTTCAATGACCGGCAATATTCGCAGAGCTTCTTCTTCTTCACTAATAGGAAGATGCCCGGGCCTGGTTGACTGCCCGCCAATATCAATTATGTCGGCACCCAATCTAATCTGTTCTAGTGCCTGGGCAACGGCCTTATCAACAGCCAGCACCCCATCACCAGAAAACGAATCAGGAGTGACATTGAGGATAGCCATGATAAAAGTGCGCGAGCCAAACTCAAGAGTCTGGTTGCGTATCTTCAAGGCTCGAGAACAAGATTCCAAAAGATTCTCCTGCAAAATATAATGCCCTACCGGTGTCATGCAAAATATAATGCCCTACCGGTAAACCGGTAGGGCATTGATATTAGCTTTTAAGCTTGCATACTGGTTAGTACTTTAGAGGAAAACCACTAAATACGACACACTGCAATTTAATAACGGCCTCTGCCGCCACCGCCGCCGCCATCGCGGGACTTAGGCTGGGAAACGTTAACTGCGATTTGTCTGCCATCAACTTCACGTCCGTTGAGAGCTTTAATTGCAGCTTCAGCTTGGGCTTGGGTCGCCATTTCTACGAAAGCGAAACCACGTTGTCTGCCAGTCTCACGATCGGTTGGGATCGCTACTGATACAACTTCGCCGTACTCAGCAAAAAGATCTTGAAGATCTTGCTGTGTAGTTTTGAATGAAAGGTTTCCTACAAACAATTTGTTATTCACGTCAATTTTCCTCTTACGACCGCAAAATCTCAGTTTATCGAGACAATTGGTCCTTTTGTACTGTACTAGTTTGGCATGGTTTTACGTTTGAAACCATAGCCAAGTCCATTTGGCAAAGTTGCCTTAAGCAGTCTTTACCTAATCTCTGAAGAACCATCCAACTTTGGCGCCTTTTGGGCTACCTGAGCCTTACCCTTGGCTTCACTTGGAAGATCTGCCGGGAGTTCATCAGAGACCACACCGGTACCTTTCGGCCCCGTTGTAGGAACTTTATCCGCTATTTGCGGTTTTTCTTCATTAGACCGAGCTAAGGCAAGTGTTTTTTCTTGCTCTTTTAAGAGCTTGACTACCTTGGCTAGTTTGCGTAGATTGGCCCGAGCTTCGAACTGCTCGCTTATATCTACGTCGTGTCTTTCAATCATTTTCCATTCGCGAATGGTGCGATCGAGCAATGCTTTATCTATTTCAGTATGTTTCGACTTGCGCAAAATACCTGTCATCGAACGAGCTAAAAGTACATGACCGGTTGGATCACCCGGGTCAAACTGCACTGCTTTAGAGAGCTTTCTGTAGGCCTCTTTGAAATTACCCTCAACTAGAGCCTGCTCGCCACCAAAGCGCATGTAAGAGGCTTCAGACATGCGCCCACTGATACCCTTGCCAAAAAAGGCAGCATTGGCTGGTTCTCTTGAATAAGAAGTAGCATCATCATCATTTATCTGGGGTGAAATTGTGTCAGCGCTGACCGCATGACAATTCAAAGACAAGCTTATTACCGCAAAAGAAAAGCCCACAATTGCTTTTGCAAATTTGCGGTTCAAATCTTTTTTGAAAATATGATTACTAGTCATGCGATTACTAGTCATAAGTTTACTTCTCAGTTGGAGGGTCTGTATTCTTCAAGGTTATGTCGGCGATGTCAACATGCTGATTGGTCTGAATGTCTGCAATCTCAGCTTCGAGTTCAGTAATACGAGTGCCAATGCGGTCAATTTGAGTAAGCTCTTCTTGAATTTTCTCTTGCAAGACGCGACCGTCAATGGTGGAATTTTCGAAAAACAATGTGTAGGTACGTTGGCCAATAGTTTGTAAATGCTGGGTCTTTTCTGAAGTTAGGGACATCACTGTCATTTTCAGCTTGGCTGCTTTAGCAGCTCGATTGGTTTGATCAGCGGCCTGCTTGGTCGCTTCTTTTACTTTGTTGAAAATGTTGTCTAAACCGGCCATATCTCTATCTCTTGTGAAAACTAAACTGTGATTGAACCATCAGACAAGTTGAAGCGCTGATGAATTAGTCTCACCGCATCGCGCCCGTGTTTGGCAGAAGTGATTACACTCATGCGCATGTCACCAGTGGCCACCATATGTACCGGAATATTGGCATTGTTGAGCACTTCAAATACTCCAGCCACGACTTCTGGTCTATTAGTAAGACGCCGACCGACTACTGAAACTTTGGATATATCGGTCTCAACTTGCATGAGTGGATTGCCTAGACTCAAAGCAAGCGACTCAATTAACTGCTGAACGCGTGGAAGAGCTGATTTTTCTACTGTAAAAACTAACTCTTGAGAAGGCTCGTCTTCATGCTTGAGCACCATCACCATGTCAGTTTGAATACCCAGCTCTTGCAAGCGGGTGAAAAGTGCCGATATTCCTTCTAAGGGTTTAGTCTCACTGACACTGTCTAAACTTTTGAGGGTGATACTAGCCGAATTCATATCGCAAGAAATGCCCGCAATAGCGTACTCAGGCGAAACTACGCGGTGGGTGATAAGTGTGCCGACGTCTTCTGGCACAAATGTAGAGCGCACTCTAATTGGTACTTGGTTGTCCATAGCAAGTTCTACAGATCTAGCATTCATCACCTGTGCTCCCGTGGCAGCAAGTTCTAACATCTCTTCGTAACTAACAGAGGGCAGCTTTCTAGCATCTGAGATTATGCGAGGGTCAGCTGTGTAAACGCCTCTTACATCAGTATAAATGTCACAGCGATCGGCGCCCAAAGCAGCAGCAAGCGCTACGGCAGTGGTATCAGAGCCGCCCCGACCAAGAGTGGTCAATTCTTCGTTTTCAGTAACACCCTGAAAACCTGCGACTACGGCAATTTCGCCTCGTGCTAAAGCTGATTCGAGACGGTCTGTACGCATCTCTTGAATTTTTGCCACGCCATGACGGCTCTCGGTAATGATGCCAGCCTGGGCACCGGTGAATGATTTGGCCTCATGACCTAGGGTCTGAATTGCCATGGTCATCAAAGCAATAGAGACCTGCTCACCAGTGGCTAAGAGCATGTCCATTTCTCGGGGATTGCGTTCACCCGATGTTGGCGTAATCTGCTCAGCCAGCGAAATTAGATGGTCAGTAGTGTGGCCCATGGCCGATACAACGGTAGTGACCTCATGCCCTTCACTAGCAGCTTTCACTACTATTTCTGCAGCCTTGCGAATCTTGTTTACGTCGGCAACTGAGGTGCCACCGAACTTTTGAACGATGCGGGCCATGAATCTCGATTACTTGCTGAGGAAAGGCAATACTAGGTATAAGTACCACCTGACAATGATAGCGGATGCGCCAAAGCAAAAGAGAGAGGCGTTACCAAAAAAATCTAATCAATTTTTCACTTTAGCTTAGTAGTAGGCCAGTTAAGAGCGGATGAGACTGACCAATCGCAGCCCAAAACTGGCCTCAGAATTACTAAGTTGTCGCTTTTGTCAAAGCTATTGACATACCTGGAGCGATTGCCTTGTTGCCGTTAAGGTTCTGCAATTCAATTGTGGCAGCAAGAATCTTGGCATTGCTAGCACCGGCTCCAAGCTGTCGCTCGGCGATGCGCCAATAGCTATCACCTGACTTTGCTGCAACGGTTTCAAGACTTACTGTCTGATCAGCCACTGTTTTGGGCACGTCCGAAGTGTTCGGCTCTGCTCTCACTTTCGGGGTATCAACACCTGGCATTGCCGCCTTAGTAGTTGCGTCTGGTAGACCTCCAGCCATCATGCCAACTAAATGATCCAGGCCAAATACTTGAGTCATGGCGGCATTCATCGGTCTATCTTTATGGAACTCGGAGTCTCGTTTAGCCAAGGTAGAAACACCATCGGCAATTACTTTACCTGAGGCCATCAGCTCAGGATTCTCGCGCACGAACTCTTTACCGGTTGCGGCAGCGGCGCCACCAACAGCCACCGCACCATCGACAATGGCACCACCTACTGCAGACCAAGCAGCGATTTGCAGGTCAACAGCACCAACAACAAGATCTTTGGCACCATTTGCAGCAACTTTAGCAGCGTAGGTGCCGTAGTCAACTGCCTTGACTTCAAGTTCAACTTGTTTCAAAGCTAGACCAAGACCAGCCTGGCAGGTACCTTTTAAGAGCTGTCCTACACCAGATACACCTTGTTTCATGTTAGTAAAAGCGTCATCGAAAAGGTTGGTCGAAGTTTCATGCAGTGCGGTCGCTGCTGAACCATGTTCAGCAATTTCTGGGTTTTTCATGGCAATTACCTTGTGGGGGGGAGGAAATTGAGCTAGTAGTTTGCGCTCGTGGTTCGAATTTGTGATTTTGACTTCACATACGGCATCTACACCGAACGACAAATTCTTCGACAAAATATTCGACAAATTCTGTGCGAACATTTTTTTGTCTGCTCGTTTTAGATTTTCGGACCTAAATTTCTTCCCCTAAAGCTCTTGCATAGGTATGCGAATATCGGTGCCAGCAGCGAATTCTAGCGCTTCGTCATAGCCAGCATCAACGTGACGGATGACGCCCATACCAGGGTCAGTAGTGAGCACGCGGGTCAAGCGCTCACCGGCCTCTGCTGTACCATCAGCGACAATCACTTGGCCTGAATGAAGTGAGTACCCCATACCCACTCCACCACCGTGGTGTAGCGACACCCAGCTTGCACCACCAACGGCATTGATCATGGCGTTGAGGTAAACCCAATCAGCTACTGCATCTGAGCCATCTTTCATTGATTCGGTTTCACGGTTAGGCGAAGCCACTGAACCCGAATCAAGATGATCGCGACCAATTACAATCGGCGCTTTCACTTTTCCCGAGGCCACTAAATCATTCATGATGAGGCCCATTTTGAGGCGATCGCCGTAACCCAGCCAACAAATACGAGCAGGCAGGCCTTGGAATTTAACCCGTTCAGCAGCCAGTTTTATCCAGCGACAAAGCTCTACATTCTCAGTAAAGTTAGCGAGAATAACTTGGTCAATAACAGCTATGTCTTGCGGGTCGCCTGATAGTGCGGCCCAGCGGAAGGGGCCCTTGCCTTCACAGAAAAGCGGACGAATGAAAGCTGGGACAAAGCCGGGAAAATCAAAGGCATCTTTGACACCATGATTAAAAGCTTCTTGGCGAATGTTATTGCCATAATCAAAGGTAATGGCACCACGTTTTTGCAACTCAAGCATCGCTTTCACATGGGTAACAATGGCGCTGTCAGCTAATTGTAGATAGGCAACAGAGTCGCCAGCCCGTAAAGCAGTAGCGGCTTCAATTGACATTGGCTGGCCATCTTTTGCTAGCGGAATATAACCATTAAGAGGGTCATGCGCCGAAGTCTGATCGGTGACAACGTCAGGCAAGAAGCCAAGTTCAAGCATACGCGGCAGAACATCGGCAGCGTTACCACAAAGACCAATTGAAAGAGCTTCGCCTTTTTCTTTGGCGCTTTTGGCCAAGCTTAAAGCATGTTCTAAATTATCTGCTTGGACATCGAGATAGGCTGTTTCTAAGCGTCTAACGATTCTTGTTTGGTCTGCTTCAATACAAAGAGCAACACCTTCATTCATGGTTACAGCAAGCGGTTGAGCGCCGCCCATGCCACCGAGACCAGCGGTCAGAACGATGCGACCTTTGAGTGTGCCAGCAAAATGTTTGCGTGCCAGCGAAGCGAAAGTTTCGTATGTGCCTTGCAAAATGCCTTGGGTGCCGATATAAATCCACGAGCCTGCGGTCATCTGACCAAACATCATCAGACCTTTTTTATCGAGTTCGCGGAAGTGCTCCCAGGTTGCCCAATGTCCGACCAAATTAGAGTTGGCAATCAAAACCCGAGGAGCATTGAGGTGGCTTTTAAAAATTCCCACCGGCTTGCCTGATTGAATGAGCAAAGTTTCATCATTCTCAAGGCCAATCAAAGCTTTCACAATTGCTTTGAAGCAAGGCCAGTTGCGAGCCGCTTTGCCGGATCCCCCGTAGACCACCAGGTCATTAGGACGCTCGGCCACATCTGGGTCGAGGTTATTGAGCAACATGCGCAGAGCCGCTTCTTGCACCCAACCCTTGGTCACAAGCTTATTGCCGTGAGGAGCGCGCACGGTAATTGCCTGCTCAGAAGCGAGTATGGCTTTGACTAACTCGGCTCCAGACGAAACATCTTTGGACGTGCCCGCGGTGGTGGTCATTTGAATTTCCCCTTTGCTCAACAATGAATTATGAGAGAATTTATGAAAGAATTACTGCATATGCGGCGTAAGAGCGGCTAAGCGGCAATAATAGCTTATCAGTCATAACTTAAAAGGGGTTACTCTCCATGGTCAAGGAATTAAGTAAGAAAGAGCCGAAAGTCGAAAAGACTTTTGAGACCCTCTCTGGCATTCCACTTAAGGCTGTTTACACCCCTGAAGATATCAAAGATTTTGACTACAAAACAGCTTTGAATGATCCCGGCTTGTTCCCTTACACCCGCGGCATTCACGACACCATGTACCGCGGAAAAATGTGGACAATGCGTCAATTTGCTGGCTTCGGCGGACCAGAAGAAACCAATGCTCGCTTCAAATATCTATTAGCCACCGGACAAACCGGCCTCTCTACGGCCTTCGATTTGCCTACCTTAATGGGATTAGACTCAGACAATCCAAAATCACACGGTGAAGTGGGTGTCTGCGGCGCCGCTATCGATTCGCTTGAAGACATCGAGATTCTATATAGGGACATTCCTCTCGACAAAATTTCAACATCGATGACCATAAACGGACCAGCCGTGATCATCTATTGCATGTTCTTGGCCAATGCCCGCAAGCGCGGCTTTGACTGGAAGCTCCTGAATGGCACTTTGCAAAATGACATTTTCAAAGAGTACACAGCGCAAAAAACTTACTTAATTCCACCACGTCCAGCTCTCAAGCTTATTCAAGACATGATGGTTTTCTGCACCGAAAACGTACCGAGATGGAATACCATTTCAGTGTCTGGCTATCACATCAGAGAAGCTGGCGCTACGGCAGTGCAAGAGCTAGCTTTCACCCTAGCTGATGGTTTTGCCTATGTAGATGCCGGATTAGAAGCTGGTCTTAAGCTCGATGATTTCGTGCCACGTCTCTCCTTCTTCTTTAATGCTCACATTGATTTCTTCGAAGAGATTGCCAAATATCGTGCCGCTCGCCGAATTTGGGCAAAGCGTTTGCGCGATCATTACGGCGCCACCGATGAGCGCTCGCTCAAGCTGCGCTTCCACACACAGACTGCCGGATGCAGCCTGACAGCTCCTCAACCAGAAAACAATATTATTCGCACTACAATTGAAGCGCTTGCCGGCGTACTTGGTGGCACTCAATCACTGCACACCAATTCAATGGACGAAGTGCTCGGTCTTCCTACCGAGAAAGCCGCTCACATCGCCTTGCGCACGCAGCAAATCATTGCCTTTGAAACAGGCGTTGCCAATGTTTCTGATCCACTAGCTGGTTCATATTATGTTGAATGGCTCACTGACGAAATGGAACGTGGCGCCAATGAATACTTCAAAGAAATTGAAGAACTCGGTGGTGTCATCGCTGGTATCGAGAAAGGCTACTTCATGAAAGAGATAGCTGACTCAGCCTACAAGTTTGAGCAAAAAATGCAATCAGGAGAGCGCGTCTTCGTTGGACTTACAGGGTTCAAAGAAGAAGCACCAGGAGCCAAAATCGAAGTTTTGAAAATTGGTCTTGAATATGAAGAAAGACAATTGGCTCGCATCAAGGCTTTGAAAGAGCGTCGCGATAATACCCGCGTTGAAAACAGCATAGCTGCTCTCAAACAAGGTATGCGTGATGGCAAAAACTCATTCCCATTCTTGATGGAAGCAGTCGAAGCTTACGCTACACTTGGCGAAATTTGCGACGCTATGAAAGATGTCTGGGGCGCCTACCGAGAAAATGCTGTTCTCTAAAATACTGCTTTGATTGGCATATTTTTTTCAGTTGCAACTATCAGCAAAAGCAGGCGATTAGATGAAGAAAACACTGGCCCGACTGGCCGCCGCTAAATTATCTAAAGTGGCAGTCAGCACCATTGCCTTGCTTTGCCTGATGACAATCGGTGAAAGCGCTGAAGCGGTTGAGAACAAACGAGACCTCGGCATCAAACAATACAACGCTAAAAATTTCAAAAACGCTATTGTATTACTCGATCAACACATCACTGTTTACCCACAAGACTACTATGCGCTCTATTACGATGCCCTGGCCTGTCAGGCTCTGGGCGATATGGGCAAAGCAAAAATCTATTATCGCCAAGTTGCATCCATCGCACCGACCCACCAGCTCGGTGTTTATGCCACTACTGTACTTAGGCAAATAGACCCAACTTTCGCAAGTAGTCAGAGAGGCTCATCAGCTAATTCAGGTGGCTCAAGCATAGGAGTCAGATCAACTGGCGGTTATGCAGCAGCTACAAGCTCTAAACTCGATACCAGCATACCGATGGAATGGGATGTCTATTGCACACCAGGAGAACACGGTGTCTGGGTAGACGTTGATCTTGACGGTCGAAGAGTAAAGATGCTCTTCGACACCGGAGCACCAGCTGTCACTATCGGCAAAAATCAGCTTGCAGAGATCGGCCTACAGGCTCCTAGCGGACCAGCCAATTCGTTCACGGGCGGCTCGTCGACATCTGGCACTATCGCTGCTTGGGTCGTGCCGATGAAGGTCAAAGTAGGACCAGTAGAAAGAACTGTGCCTGTCCAAATTATCGAAACCAATCACGCAGATCCATTGCTTGGTCAAACTTATTTTGGTGCCTTTGAATACACTATTGATCCAAGCGCTAAGCGCATTCACTTTAAACAGCGTGGCTACAACAACAGCACCAATCGCAATGCCTATGAGGTGCCTTTTACCTTTGTCAAAAATGGCGGGCGGGTTGTAGTCAATGTTGAAATCAATGGCAAAACCAATCCTTTCATTTTCGACACTGGTAATACACTAGCCGGCATCGCCTTCCACAGTTCAGCCCAAGCTAGCCAATATGGTGTACAAATTCCTGATGATGCCGCTGTTTCAATGTCTAGTGGTGTATCTGGCTCAGGGGCTATCAGAACCTTTACAGTAAGAAGAGCTAGACTTGGCCCAATTGATCGAACAGATCTATCTGTTGCTGTATCTGAGACTGCCCACAATGAGCTACCGCTGCTGGGCCAGCCTTTTTGGCAAGGTTTCGAATACACAATCAATCAGCAGAAAAAAGTGATTGAGTTTGTGCGCCGCTAATTTTACTGACCAAATTAGTCAATTTAACTAGTCAATTTAACTAGTCAATTTAACTAGTGAATATTTCCTGTCATAGACAGGGCCAACAATGTGACGCCAAAGATTAGGCGATAACCAACAAATACCCAGGTATTGTGCTGCTGCAAATAGCGAATGAGCCAAGCAATTGATAGGTAGCTTACCACCGTGGACGATACCAAACCAACAGCCAAACTTGTTAGACCAGACGAATCAGCACCAAGACCATCTTTGACCATGTGATACAACTCAAGTAGGCCGGCCAAAGTAACTGCAGGAATGCCGAGCAAGAAGCTAAAGCGAGCTGCCTCAGCTCGCTTTAGACCTAAAAGCATAGCCATAGTTAGAGTCGAGCCACTGCGAGAGCAGCCCGGAATCAAGGCTACCGCTTGGGCCAAGCCAACCAAAGCACCATCTTTACCTGTAATATCGTCAAGAGTGCGCACATGTTTAGCAAATTTCTCTGCCACCACCAGCAATAAGCCCATGACGATGGCAGCGCAAGCGATCACATTTATCGAGCGCAAGGGGCTGCCGTCTTGCTCTAGCAATGGCTTCAGCAAAAGACCAAGAACGCAAATGGGGATAGTTCCAACAATAATCGCTCCGACCATGCGCAAATCGCGGTCGCCATAATCTTTATTTTTTATGGCAGCGAAGGCACCAGTGGAGATACTAAGTAAATCTTTGAAGAAATAAGCCAAAACAGCTACGACCGAACCAAGCTGTATCACCGCACTATAAGCAGCACCAGGATCTTGCCAGTGACAAAGAGCAGGTACTACACGCAAGTGAGCGGTTGAACTGATAGGTAGAAACTCAGTCAAGCCTTGGACTACTCCAAGTGCAAGTGCTTCTACCAAGGTAATAGCTTCAGCCATGATTGATACCTTACAGGAAATACGCAGAGCATTATTGCAGTTTTACTGCCTGGCTAGTGCATCCCGATAGATATCTGATCGAGATATACCGAACTCTTTTGCCGCTTCAGCGCAGGCTCTTGAGAGTTTCACTCCGGAGTTCAAGGCATCATTTATATATGAATGCACTTTCTCTCTTTTGCCCTCATCGCTGAGCCAATCGCTCATATCTTCCATCACGGTTTCACAACCGCCTACGACTAGCACACACTCACCGCGAACCAGTTGGCCTTTGACTCTCTCCAAAATGGTGGCCAAACTGCCACGCACGAACTCTTCGTGCACCTTGGTCAACTCTCGCACGAGACAAGCTTTGCGGTCGCCAAAACTAGCAAGAAAAGCTTCGACAGTGCGCTCTACTTTGTGAGGTGAGACATAGTAGACAGACGTGCGAGTTTCTTTGGCTAAAGACTGCACTTTGCTATTAAGCTCACCAGGCTTATCAGGCAGGAAGCCCTCGAAGCAAAAGCGATCTAAAGGCAAACCGCTGCCGACCAGAGCTAAGACAAAAGCAGAAGGTCCGGCAATCGGGATAATTTCCATTCCAAGAGCGATGGCAAGTTCAACCACCGGATGGCCAGGGTCACTAATCAAGGGCATACCAGCATCACTTATAAGGCCAATAGTTTGAGACTGCCGATTACTCTCTTCAAGCAAGCGCAAACGCTCATGCTCATTGAATTTATGGCAGCTGAGCATGCGTTTCTTCAAGCCGAGGTGATTGAGTATCTTGATGGATATTCTTGTGTCTTCTGCCAATATCAAATCGCATGTATTTAGTGCATCAATTACACGCGGAGATATATCCGCAAGATTTCCGATTGGCGTTCCTATTATGAACAACTTTCCCGACACGTTGACAACCCTCGTAATCTACTTGTTCAAAAATGTAGTGGCGGTGGAAACACCCAGACAGACAAGTATTAGAGCATTTTATCTTTGAATGCAGTTAAGCTATCTACACTTGGCAAGGAAAGTTTTGAACAGGTTATCTACAGCTGTAAGTAATTTAATTCGGTAGCTTAAGCAGAGCAACTTGCTATGAAAAAAAAACCGTCTCTCCCTTGCTGCACAATTGAATTGGAGTGCACCCCAAAAACTTCTACTGCTCTTTCGAGGGATTGGCAATTTACTTTGTAATACAGCGCTTAACTATTAGGTTTTTGAGAGAACACAAAGTGATAGCTTCGGGCTAATTTTCTATATGCGTTCTACTTCTGTAAAAACTGCCTCTCTATCTTGAAGACTCTGATATTGAGCCATCGCTTTGAAGCTACCCTCTTGCAATTTACGCAATCTTGATCGGTGGCAATTTCGCACCAAAGCTTATGAGTAGCTCTTCACCTGATCATAAAAAGCGCTAAACTTTAGCAACTATGAAATATCAAACAATCGTTTTATCAATGGCACTAGCATCAACTGGTATTGCTGGCTGGCAATTAATAGCTGCTCCGAAGGTTCTCGCCACGCCGATGCAGCTCAAATCAAAAGTAATCAAGCAAATAAAACAAGTGACCGCTCCTAAAGTAGCGAAACCTGTGGTGCCGACTATTCGAGACAAATGGGCGGTATTAATCGGTGTCGCTCGTTACGACGACTCAGAAATTGGCAGTGTCAAATATGCCACCAGTAACGTACTCAAGTTAGCCAAAGTTTTAGTCGACCCAGCCGTTGGTCGCTTTGCCCCTGATCATGTTTTGGTTGTCACTCAAGATAAGGCTAACAAAGCCAATCTTGCTCAAGCGGTATATGAAGACTGGCTGATTAAAAAAGCCCTGCCCAACGATTTGATCGTTCTCTATATTTGTATGAAAGCTAGCCCTAACGATGCCAAAAATGACTTACTTCTTTTTGGTGCCGACGGCTCACTAGCTGACAAAGAAAAGTCGGCCTCATCATTAGCTGGAATGCTGGGCGAAGTGAGAAGGCGCACTCAATCAAAAAACATCGTCTGCCTACTTGATACAAATCTGGCAAACGGATTAGCAGCAAAGTATCCTCAAGGCCTCAATGAAATGCTTAAGAAGATTGCTAATGATAGCCAAACCACGATTTTAGCGGCAGATCAAAATCTCATTCAGTCTAAAGATTCCAAACTGTCTTCCTGCTCAAGCTTCATTGAATACTTCAACGAGGGCCTCAAAGCTGGAGGCGGTATGCTGCCAATTGAGACAGTGGCTGGTTTTATTAGTGAATCTATGGAAAAAGAGGGGCAAAAGCCCTGCCTTGTGAGCAATCTAGAGAATCCCGAACTGCTAAAGGTCTCTTTTGGACTTCCTATAAAGAACACTTCTTTCAATGCCAACAATGTCCACATTGGCCATTCAATCGAAAAGCTTGAAGAAACCAATCCTGCTTTGGCTATTGCCGCCCACCGCATGCAAGAGATGCCCGATCCGACCAATCCTCAAAGCAAAATAGACCAGCTTTTGCGCGCCGAGCAGCAAAAGGCTCAAGCCACGCCTGAGAAAGCCGCGACAAAGACGGCTAGTTCAGCGGCAGAACCTGCCAATAGTGATGACGATGATGACAATGAAAATGACGGCTCAAACGTAGATTTTGCCCCATATATGGCCATGATGAAAAAGACAATCCAAGGCAAATGGGCCTCGCCAAAGGGCTTCGACCAGAAAAAAGCCGTGGCTGTCTTTTCGATTTTGCGCGACGGTCGCATCACCGAAGCCGAACTGGTAGAAAGCAGCGGCAGCGCCGAAGTCGACAAGTCAGCTCTACAAGCTTTGAAGGATGCTTCGCCGTTGGCCCCCCTACCAAAAGGAGCACCAAAGCACGTACAAATTCGCTTCCAGTTCGACTACAAGGTCAACTGACGGTTTTCAAGCTTTAGGCACCTGTGCGTCTCGCCAGGGTTTTCATGAGGAATATTAAAGAGAGACTACGTAGAAACCACATTGACGGTGGGGTGGCCAGAGCGTAAATTCATAACATAAGCAGTGAAGGACCGCGCAACACGTTGAAAGTCTAAAATCGCTGCACTCCGAATACTCCCCAATCGGTGTTACTAACCAATAATTCTCTCTCCCAAATATTTGGGTTGGCAAAAAAGGACAAAACCATGGCTAACGGCGAACAGCACTTTGAAAATACCGCTAAAAATGCGGATCATAAAGCTGCCCATGAAACTAGCGAAAATTTGTTGGCTGATGCCCAGAAAGCTCCGCCTACGAAAGCCATAGAGAGCGCTCCAAAAGCTTCAGATGCTCCAGCAGCTCCTACTGAGAAGGCCGAAGCTACTGACAAGGTCGGAAATAAGATTGAGCAGGCTGTCACTGCCAACTTACAAGACAGTGCCAGAGAGAAGATTGCAAGTCTTCAAGGCAGCCCAGAGGGTCAGAAGCTATTAGCTCAAGAGCACACTGGTGGATCGGTCACCAAGCAGTGGCAAGAATTCTTCCCATTGGCTTATGACCAAGCCAAAATTGGCGACCTCACTAGCAAGAAATAGTGATATTAAGCGAAGATTATTAAGCACTTGAGAAACACATGCCCCATGCTGAACACCTCAGCCCAAGGCATGTGTTATTCTTTGGGGGCAATACAAAATTGTATAGAACGTATATATAGTGTTTTTGGCGAGAAAAAAGAACCGTGCCTAATATTAAGTCAGCGATCAAGAGAGTAGCCGTAGCCGAGCGTAATAACGTCCGCAATAGATTCTGGAAATCTACTATGCGTAGCGCCCGTACTAAGGTAGAAGATGCAATTGAAGCGAAGAATCCAGAAGATACTTCAAAAGCGCTTAGCCTAGCTTTCCAAACCATCGACAAGGCCGTAAGCAAAGGTGTTCTGCACAAGAACGCTGCTAACCGTCGCAAGTCGCGGATGGCCTTGAAACTAGCCAAGCTTCAACCTAAAAAATAGAATTCAAAAACAGAACTGAGAGCAATGCCTCAGTTCTGTTCCTTTTTGGAGTTTCCCGCTATAGTAATGTGGCTGGAGCTCCTTTTTTTGTGCCAAAATCCAGTCAGGATGCAGGATGTAGCAGTTTTAAGCATACAGAATTGCTGTTTTGCATATACATAAATACAGTATTGCCATGTAGAGGCTGGAGACATAAATGGAAATCGATGTTGGGGCTCTCTCGAACGCGCAATCATACAAAGCGCAATTTGACACTTCTCTTACTTCCAGCCTGAGACCACCTATCATTACTACACCGCAAACAACCACAGTCGATTTACAGAAGATAGCCGGCCCAGTGCATTTGGCAGGCATTGGTGGCATCGGCATGTCGGCTCTAGCCCGCATTTTGCTACAACGCGGTCACAAAGTTTCTGGCTCAGATAAAGCTGCTAGCCCCATTACCGACGAACTACAAAGTATGGGTGCCCAAATTTTCATCGGCCACCAAGCCGATAATCTCGCTTCAGCAGGCGCTCTCGTCATTTCTACGGCAATTGTTGATGGCAATCCTGAGCTAGAAGAAGCTAAGCGAAAAGGCCTGCCTGTCTGGCACCGCTCAGAGCTGCTTGCCTGTCTAGCAGAAGGCGACAAAATGGTGGCCATCACTGGTACCCACGGCAAGACCACAACCACAGCCATGGTCGGCCAGGCATTGCTAGAATGCGGCCTTGATCCTTCTATAGTTGTCGGCGGAATTTTCCATCACATCGGCTCCAATTCAAGGCTCGGTCATGGTGGATATTTTGTCGCTGAATCAGACGAATCTGACGGCACCCATATCCGCTCCTTCCCATACATATCGGTAATCACTAATATTGAAGCGGACCACCTAGAAAACTATCCTGGTGGCCTCGATCAAATTCTTTCGACCATGGTCAAGTTTCTCAGCCAAACCAAGGCTATGAGCATTGTTTGCACTGACGATAAAGGTTGCCGCGAACTGCTTGAACGCGCCTCATCACAAGTTGTGAAAGCCAAAATTGTCACCTATGGCACCTATGACCCAGCTAAATCTAGCAGCCAGCCTGACTACGGCATGATTAGCATGCCCGGTTTTGAAATGCAGGTTTATCACTCTGGAGTATTGCTTGGTTCAATGACCATGCAAGTGCCAGGCGAACACAATAAGATGAATGCGATGGCTGCCGTGGCAGTGGCCATGGAGCTAGGCAAACCGTTTAGCGAAGTCAGTGCAGCTCTCTCTACTTTTGCTGGCGTCGACAGACGCTTTCAGATGATTGGCGAGAAGGGCGGCATTACAGTAGTCGACGATTATGCTCACCACCCAACCGAAGTAACAGCCACGCTAAAAGCAGCTCAAGAGTATTTGCGAGTGACCCGCACCAGTCAAGGCAAAGAAAGAGGCCGCGTAGTCTGTCTCTTCCAGCCGCACCAACCTGCCCGCCTGCGCGATCTCTGGCAAGAGTTCAGTGAATCATTTAGCGAAGCCGATTTGGTACTTTTGGCAGACGTCTACATTGCCCGTGGTGGCAAAATCGAAGGGATTGATTCTGAGCATTTTGTAAAAGCAATCAAGCATGACAATGCCCACCATCTCTCAGGACCGACTAGCCAATTGCCAAGCAAACTTCTGCCGTATCTGCAGTCAGGAGACTTGCTACTGACAGTTGGTGCCGGTGATGTCACCAATGTCGGCAATCAGTTGCTTCCACTTCTCAAGTAGCACCATCATGGAAGATGTACAGAACGCACCACTAGCCCGCTATACCACCTTGAAAATTGGTGGTGATGCCGACCGCTTGTGCCATCCACAAAGCGTAGAAGAATTGGTCACTTTGGTCTCTCAACTAAAAGAAGCCAAACAGCCTTGGTATGTCATTGGTGGCGGTTCTAATTTACTGATATCTTCAGATGGCTATCGGGGTACCGTCATTCGCACCACGCAAATGACAAATATTGTCATTCTTGATTCAGGCTTACTTGAAGCTGAGGCTGGTGCGCGGCTGCCGCACTTGGCCAAACATGCCGCTCAAAAAGGTCTGGCTGGTCTCGAGTTTGCCGTTGGTATACCGGGCACCGTCGGAGGTGCCGTGATTATGAACGCCGGTGCTCACGGTAGTTCAATATCAGCCATTTTCGATAGTGCCAGGGTTTTAGACAGCGACACTGGTGAAGTTAGCGAAATGCGCAGCGAAGAAATGGCATTTCAATATCGCCGTTGTGCTCTAGACCCTGCTCGCCACGTGGTGCTTTCGGCCAAATTCAAAATGCCATCTGATGTTCCAGAAGAAATCGAAAGCCGCACGAGACACAATGAAGAGTATCGCTTCAAAACTCAGCCGCTCGGTTTTCCTAACGCTGGTAGCACCTTCAAAAATCCGCTTCCTGACAAGGCTGCTGGCTTCTTACTAGACCAAGCCGGCGTGAAAGACCTAAAGCACGGCAATGCTGCAGTTTCTTCGGTTCATGCCAATTTCGTAGTCAACCTTGGTGGCGCAACTTCTGATGAAGTGATTGCCTTGATGAAGCAAATGCAAGAGCGCGTGCATGACAAATTTAAGTTGGATTTAGTACCAGAATGGAAGACCATGGGTAAGTTCACAGACGAGCAAATGAGCGTCTGGCATAAAAAGACAGCAGTGGAGAACAAACAGTGAAGATAGCCCCTAAAATGACCAAGGAAACAGTGGTAGGCGTGCTTTACGGTGGCCTCTCCAATGAACGCGAAGTCTCACTGCGCTCTGGCAAAAACTGCTACAACGCTTTGCTCAGACTGGGATACAAAAATACAGTACTTATAGATGTCAGCGAAAATCTCACTGACGATCTTAAAGAAAACGCTGTTGAAATTGCCTTCTTATGCCTTCATGGCAAATACGGCGAAGACGGTACAGTGCAAGGTCTTCTTGAGTTGATGAAACTCCCTTACACAGGTTCAGGCGTATTGTCTTCTGCTCTTGCCATGAACAAGCCTCTGACCAAACGTGTATTAACCGCTCAGGGCCTACCTTTTCCATCTAGCTATGTGATTGAAGAGCACGAAAGCGAAACCTTCGATCAATTTATTAAGACTTTGCCGGCACCACCAGTGATGGTAAAGCCTTTAAATGAAGGTTCATCAGTCGGCGTATTTAAAATTGAAGATGTTAGTGAACTAGCAACCTGCGTCAAAAATACCTTACGTGAGTTTGGTGGTGCCATTGTCGAAGGCTTTGTCAGCGGCCAAGAAATCACCATCGGTGTTCTAGAAGAAAGTCACGCCACTGCTGGCTCTAGCGGCGGCGGTCACCATAGCAATGGTTCAGCAGTAATGGCTCATGCTGGCACACAGCTTGTGGCCTTACCGATACTTGAACTTAGACCCAAGAGCAAGGCTGGCTTCTATGACTACGAAGCAAAATACACTGCCGGCATGACCGACTTTGTATTGCCAGCCGAACTATCAGAAGCTCGCACAATAGAAGCACAAGAGTTAGCTAAGAAGACATTTCGCGCTCTCAACTGTAGTGGCTACGCTCGCGTAGACATGATTGCTGGCCACGACGGCAAGCTCTACATTCTTGAAGTGAACACATTGCCTGGTATGACCGATACATCAGACCTACCGGCCATGGCCGAAGTGGCCGGTATCTCTTACGATCAGCTAGTAGAGCGCATTTTGCAAAGTGCTGGCACCGACAAATAATTACTTAAAAAAATAGATAATTAGTTAGTGCACAGCAAAAGAATCTAGAAACGATTTAGTCTCTGGCGCATTGGCCTTGCCGCCAAAAGCATAGAGAATGATGTTGTGCTTCGGTTCAACACAAACTTCTATAGTGGTTGATGAGCCATCAGGCTTATCAAATTGATAGAGCTTTCCTTTCCAGTTTGAGCCCGAGACTTCTTTTTCTAATGAGCGTTCAGTCGGATAGCCCGCTTTCTTCATGCCGCTTTGATAGGTATCGGCAAATGTTTTAGCGAAAGTTTCGATCTCTTGCTTCTCATCAAGGGTTGAGCGCTTATTGAGACTGACTGTGTAGTTGGTATCACCATCGCTCGCTTCGTATTGAAGCAAGCCAGAGTCTTTAGTGACTGGTGTCACCGGCGAAGGCATAGTTATAGTAAATTCGTTGTCTTTATCAGAAAAAGATTTCCATTCACTCGCCTTTACGCTGCAACCATAATTGCTGACGACTGTGAGCGCAAGAGTTAGCAAAATAGCTGTATTTCTCATCTCTTGAACCAATTTAAAATTTTTGCCAAGAAGCCCTTGCGCTCTGGCTTTAAATCGCGCACAGATCTCATATGCGGACGCACTTGTTGATTATCACTGGCAGAAATGCGTTGATTCGATGATGAAGAATCTTTCTGAGAACCAGTCTTAGACTTTTGAGAACTACTTCTTTGCGATTGCGAAACTCTAGGATTGCGTGTCGACGAAGGATTAGGATCACGATTGCCAAATGCTCTCAAACGATCAAAGCTAGCTTTTCCTGAATTGACTGAAGCCGACTGTCTCTGACGCTCATTGTCTTGCTCTTGCCGAAGAGCACTAGCAGCAGCAGCCATTCCTGACTTCATGATTTTTTGCGAAATATACTGTTCTTCTTTGGTGCTATTGGAGCGCTGCATGAACACCTCATCAGGAATCTCGAACTCAGCATGCATCTCTTGATAGATTCGATAGAGAGTGTGGCGCACATGGCGAGCAGTAGCAGGTCTATCTTCAGGGCTGTGGGAAGTGAGCTGCTTCACCAACATGTCTAGATTAGGGTGAACGTTGGCACGGTGTTGACTAGGTTGACTTGCAGTCAAAGGTTTAGGCCGAACGCCGGTGAGCAAATGACCAATGGTGGCACCAAGGGCGTAGAGGTCACTTCGTGTTTCGGGTTTGCCAAAATATTGCTCTGGCGGTGAATAGCCAGCGGTAACCACTCTCGTGGCCGATTCTTTAGGCATAAAGGTACGTGCAATACCAAAGTCGATAAAGACAATCTGCCCTTCAGGGGTGAGCATCAAGTTACTAGGCTTGAGATCGCGATAAATAATGGGTGGCTCTTGGTCGTGCAGATACTCTAAGACTTCGCAAATTTGGATGCCGACTTTAACCGTATCATCGTCATTAAAAGCACCGAAGTCATTAATGACTGACTCAAGTGAACTGCCGCGCACATAGTCCATTACTAGGTAGTGCTTGCCATCTTCAGTCGAATAGCTATCGAAGAAACGCACTACACCTGGATGGTTCAAGCTCTCTAAAAGCGAAGCTTCGCGTTTAAAGAGTCGCACAGCCTCAGAACGCTCTTCTGGATCAGCGTACTTACTGTTGAGTTGCTTGACCACGCACGACGAATTGCCGGCAGCAGAATCCTCGGCCAAGTAGATAACACCCATGCCGCCTGTACCCAGCATCTGTAGCCATCTATATCGCTTAAACCAAGGATCGGTCGAATCGGTCACCACAGGTCTCCTGCAAACCTTTAACTATGTTCCCCCGGAAACACTCTTTTTATTGTAAAGGCCCCTATGGCCGCAACAGGACTTTATCTTGCTTATCGACACTTGGCAGCCGAACATTCTTTTCAAATACCAGACTAAAATATGTTGACATACGTTTGTATGGTTGGTATAGTTTTCGAATCTCCCCCACCCAAGTTGTTAACGAAAGCTAGAAACTAGCGGAGGTGATTTATGAGTCTTGCCAATGTATCACTGGTGGGGAACCTGGTGAAAGCTCCTGAACAAATTCAATTCTCGAGCGGAAGAATAAAAACGACCTTGGTTGTAGCAGTAAATAGCTCAAACAAATCAGGAGCAAACAAATCAAGCACAAAGAATGATGATGGTAGTAAGTCTGACAGTTCAATCGGTAATAATCTAGCGAAAGATACCGCCACTGCAGACTTTTACAGGGTCGAGACCTGGGGTAAGTTAGCGGAACTTGCATCTAAGTATTTGACCAAGGGTAATCAGGTAACCGTCTCGGGCAAGCTTACTTTGGACCATTGGACCGATAAGCATGGCGCTAACCGAATTACCCCCGTGGTAGAGGCAAACCAGCTCTCGCTGCCGCCAAAGCCAAAATCTTCAGAGTTTGACACCACAGGTAAGGGGGCAAGTTAGGTTTATGGTTACTTGAATCTAGGGGTAAAAACTCTAGAATATTTATCGCTCCTCCCAACACACCACACACAAGTTAGGAAAGAGCAAAAAAGAAAAAGGAAAGGTTTCGGGCAACCTTTCCTTTTTTGATCTTCTATTTTCGCAATTTCGCCCTTTTCCGCCCCAGGCTCTTTCTCTTAGCAATCTTAAGGCGCAGTTAAGAAAAGCCGGTAGTCAAGACAGAATAGATAGGATAACGGAATAGTGTTGAATTTAGAGTAATGTCGTCTCTCTATTTTCGCAAACTACAAACGAGATAGTGCCGGGAAATAAGTAGTAGGTAAAATGTTTCGCTTTTCAATTTTCGAAATAGTATTTGATTTACTCTTCGGCTGGTTGTTTGGCCACGATCAGTCAAACGGCTTTCACATTTTTAACTTCAACGCCTACATCTGCTTTTTCCTTACCATCATTGTCGTGGGCGTCGGATTTGTACTCGTGTCTTCAATCAGCAACCCACAACCAGCGCGATCATTTATTCCCGGCTACGCAAGAACAAGTGCCATGGCTGCTAGCACTGTCACGACTCAACACCATACAATCACTTCAACAAGTCATAGGCACCATAATGGCAGTAGCTACACGGCGACAGCTAAAAAACACACTGCCCCAGCTAAAGCACACACTGGCCAAGGCAATACACATGCAGGCTCAGCTCATCACGCTAAACAGGTTAAGTTGAGCAACTAACTTAGTACTCTTAGATTAAGTCAATTGATCGGAATCAGCCTTCTTAAAAATAAGGGCTGTAAGATTGGTTATCGGCAAGTGCACTCGGAATAGAGATTGAACTCTAACCCCTTTGACTGCAGACGATTTGGTTAGTTAGGAGAAATTATGTTCGCGAACAAAACTTTGATACAGACAGCCTTGATTGCTTCCTCGGTTTCAATATTGTCATCAGCTCAACCTGCTTGGTCTAATCAGTGGACCGATATGTTTAAGACACTGTTGCTACCGCAAACTGGTGTCACTATCAATGATTCAATCGCGGCGCGCGACACTCAAATTACAAACAGAATTATCGATGCAATTAATGCTAACAAACTGAGCACCATCGACACCCAAAACTTGAAGACTCAACTGGACAAAGTAAAGTCAATGGAAGCGAGCTACCGCGGTAGCCACAGTGACGGTCAACTTGACGCCATTGAAACCGCTACCCTGAATGCTGAACTAAGCAGAGTCGAATTATCACTTAACCAAATGCTTGGCTTGCCAGGCAATTATGGCAGCACCACCCTCGGTGCTACAGTGTCAACTAATTTTGACAATTATGATGGCACACTAGCCGATCTAAAACAGCGCATCACCCGCAACCTTTCAAGCGGCCGCCTCACTATCGATGAAGCAAAAGCACTGACCTACCAATACAACCGTATTGTTAGCGATCGCAATACTTTCAAAGGTGACGGCACACTGACTATTGATGAGACCAACACTCTCAACCAAGCTGTAGATGCTCTAAAACGCAATATCATGTCGAACAACCGCGACAACCAGGCTTGGCCGGGTATTGACGGTCAGCAAGCAGCCCAAGCAAAAAGAATCGACGACGGCATCGCTACCGGTCGAATCACACGCGGCGAGTTTGAGCGGCTTAAAGCTGAATCCAATCGTATTGCCAATCAAGAAGCATTGGCTAGAACCAACGGCCTGCAGCTAGACGAGACTCTTGCACTGGCAACTAGCTTGAAAGATCTCGATCAACGCATAACAGTGTCGTTGAATAATGCTAACGTTGCTGGCTCTAATGACAACAGACCAGATTTTACACTCGACTGGTCTGGAAGAGCAGGGAACAGAGACGGCCGCGATTTTGACATGCGTCAGCTTTCAGTATTGAAGAAAATCGATGATGCACGAGCAGGCGGTCGCATAGATACAACCGAGGCAGCCGATTTACGCGCTGACTACGCCCGACTAGAACAGCTGGAAGCTTCTTATCGTGCTGATGGTCGCCTGAGTTCTTCAGAGCTAGACGTGCTGCAAAAAGGCCTAGATGCGATCACTTCTGACTTGCGTGAAAAAGTAGTTTCAGTAGCGGTGCAACATCCCGAAATTGATCGCAAGCAACAAGAACTAAAAACTCGCATAAACGAAGGTGTCTCTCGCGGACGCATCAACCGTGTCGACAGCCAAAAGCTCATAGCAAATCTAGACTGGATAGCGTCTGTTGAAGCAGCTTTCCGTCAATCTGGTGGCACCCTAGACAAAGGTGAAGCTGACCGCATCTTAGCCGACCTAGATAGGCTCAGTGCTAAAGTAGATCGCAGCAACACCAGCCCTTTGCAAGACCTGCTCACACGCAAGAACGATTTACAGAAAAAGATTGATGACAATAGTTCCAATGGAAAAATTTCGAGAAACACATCACGCAATCTGCGCCGTGACCTCGACAGAATCTCATTGTCATTGGCTGCCTACAGCCCAAATGCCAATCTTCCGCAGGCAGATATCACCCGCTTAACTGCAGACCTAGATAGATTGAATAGTCAAATCAATTCAGGGATAACCTACGGCAGCGTCTACAATCCAGGTGGCCGAGGTGGCTACCACTCTGGCGGTCGCGGAAATTGGGATCAGCGCTAAGCAACAATCGTAGTAGCAACAATCGAAGTAGCAACAAAAGCTAGTTCGAAATAAACAACAGCTGAAAGGGTCAAGATTCGTCTTGGCCCTTTTGCTTGCCAATATACTTGGCACGCGGTCTAATAGTGGCGCCATAGGTGCGCTGCTCGATGGCATGAGCAATCCAACCTGCCGTGCGGCTAACAGCAAAGATGGTCGAACCAGAACCAGCGGGTAAGGCCAAGGCATACGAAATTGCGGCCAAACCAACATCTAAGTTTGGTTCTTCTAATAATTGCTCACGGACAGCTTCTACTAATTCCAATAAACGCAGCAGCTGTTTGTTTTTTGGTGCAACATTGCCTGCCACTTTACAGCAACATGTACAGTATCAAGAGGCACGATCAAGTCCACAGTTTTCATAGAGACTATTCTGGCAGCATTTGAAATGGAAGAGATTCTCTTCGAATTAAAAGTGCACATAGTCGCTCTTAATGCCGGTCGCTGCGATTACACATTCAGCATGATCAAGAAATTCAGTAGCAGTGCCGATTTTCCACCTCTTCCCGATCGCGCCCAAGTGACTATGGCTGTGCCTTTCATGAATGCCTACGCCAAACTTCTCGTAGCCACCTGCCACAAAGGTGACGCGCATGCAATCGGTGGCATGGAGCGCTTTCATTCCCAGCCGCAGAGACAACAAAGTCAATGAGATAGCCTTTGCCAAAGTGCGCGAAGACAAAACTCGCGAAGCATCATTAGGCTTTGACGGCACCTGGGTTGCCCATCCAGATTTAGTACCAGTGGCCAAAGCTGTCTTTGATGAGACCATTGGCACAAGCCCAAATCAGAAAGATGTTTTGCATGCAGAACTTAGTGTCACGGCCGCTGATTTGCTCACCGCAGATATTGAAGGTGGCAAAATTACCAAGACTGGAGTGGCAGCAAACGTAGATGTAGCCTTGCAGTACATTGAATCTTGGTTAAGTGGAGTGGGAGCCGCAGCTATTCACAACTTGATGGAAGATGCCGCTACCGCAGAAATATCGCGCGCTCAAATTTGGCAATATATCCGCAGTGGTGCCAAAACTGAAGAGGGCGAGATCATCACTGCTGAACTTTATAAAGAGCTGCGTGATGCGGCGATGCAACAGCTGACGAAAGAAGAAAGCAAACGCTTTGCTGAATCAGCCGAAATTTTAGACCAACTAATTTTGACAGAACAATTTATCGAGTTCTTGTAAGCGGTGCAGAAACGACGTTGCTTCTTTAGAAACGACATAAGGTAGATTGGGTGGTATCACAGGAGGTACCGAGATTTGCCGCGACCAGGAATGTATGATCTTGAAAAAGACCGCTATTGGCGGAAAATGATCGCTGA
>JBBRMD010000006.1:0-155623 GCA_038231015.1 Candidatus Obscuribacterales bacterium | reverse complement strand
TGTTGCTCAATTTTCAGGTCTTCCTGAAAATATAAAAGCAAATCATTGGCGGGCATGATCCCCCCAGAGAAGAAGTTGCGGGTCATCCAGTCGCTGCCGTCTCTATCTTCATAGTGGTAACAAAGCTCTTTGTGACTAAAAATATGCACAAAAAGTTTACCGCCAGGGCACAACCAGCCTTCAATACGCTCTAAGAGCAGGCGATAGTTTTTCATGTGCTCAAACATTTCTACCGAAATGACCCGGTCAACCAGTTCGTAAAATTGGAAATCATTGATATCACATGTTATTACTTCGACATTGGTAATACCGCGCCTGACGCACTCTGACTCAATATATTGTCTCTGAGTGCTAGAGTTAGATACAGCAGTAATCTTACTGTGAGCAAATCGTTCGGCCATGTAAAGAGTGAGCGATCCCCAGCCACAGCCAAGCTCTAAGATACGATCTCCATCTTTGATTTCAGCCCGTGTCACAGTCAATTTGAGCATCGCTTCTTCAGCTTGATCAAGAGAGTCGTGGGGGCTGCTGTAATAGGCACTGCTGTATTTAAGGCGCTGGCCTAGACAGAGTTTAAAAAATTCAGTAGGAACTTGGTAGTGTTGCTCGTTGGCAGCTGCAGTTTCAATGGCAATAGGAGACTGCGAAAGTTCTTTCACCATTGCCAGCAAACGAGCCTGTTGAAGCTCTTTCGAAGAGCAAGTTTCTTCTTTAATTTTTGTTTTAAGCATCTGCCGAATACCGGCTCTAATGACAAAATCAGGCACCAAGTTGGTCGCCAAAATTTCGTAGATTAAGGCCTCTGACTGCGCTTTACGCAGTGGAGCAGGGTTTGTCTGAATAGTAGAGTGAGTTTGAATAGACATAATTATCTCCAAGCTAAGACGCTTAACGCTTAGCGCTTAAACCAAGGAACAAAAGCGCTCGTCGTCCGCTGATAATCGATATAGGCTTGCCCTTTGCTTCTGACAGCTTGCTCTTCTGTTGCTTTCACACCGGTCACTTTAGTGAGAAAAAGAAGCATCAACATCGGGCAATAAATTGTATAAATGCCATTGGGTGAACCTAAGGCAAAAATAAAGAATGACAGCCAAACAAGCCATTCAAAGAAATAATTTGGATGTCTTGAGTAGTTCCAAAAACCTACTTGGCAAACAGTACGGCCATCACTCTTTTTATTACTTTTAAATCTCTCTAATTGGTGATCAGAGATTGCTTCGCAGATAAAGGCAATAAGCCAAATAGTGAAACCAACTATTTCAAAAGTGCTAAGCGTTTCACTAGAATTGGTCATTGCTAAAGCAAAAGGGAGGGTCAATGAGGCCAACAGCAGCGCCTGCATCTCGAAGGCTAGAAACAATCCTTGACTGGCTTTGTCGCCACAATCTTCACGATATTTTTTATAGCGACCGTCTTCATCTGGCCACATACGCTTAAATCGATAGGCCAGAAAAAAGCCGAGACGCAAACTCCAGAGTGCCACCATAAGCAGTATCAAGCCACTACGAGTAGAATTTCCCCAACCGTTGAACGTCGATAACAGAAAGTCTATCAAAGCCACTAAGACGAAGCCAAAGCCCCAAGCCACATCAACAATTCCAGCATTCTTGATACGTTCACTGACTAGCCAAATAACAAACATGACCACGGTTGTAGTGAGAAATGCAGCAATCATCAAATATAGTGTATCGGGCACTAGTGATTTTCCTCCAGCATGCTTGCCTCCGAGCTAGCTCGCTCGAGGCGATCTCGCACACCGTCCCAAGTGCTGCCACTAGGAACTTCTTCGACAAAAATGCGATCTAATTTAAGGCCATCGAAACGACGCAATTGCTCGTAGAGAGAGCGAGCATATTGGTCAACTTGTGCGGGCGCTACCACCATAGCGTCGAAAGCTAAACCAGAAAGATTAGGCCGCAACTTAGCAATAGTGCTCTCAAATGCGAAGACAGCAGCAGCTTTCTCTACTGCATTCAGCTCAAGAACTAGTTCAATGAGGCGCTCTGCTGATGCCACAGTAAGCTTTGTCTGCGGAGCATAGTGACTGGGTAAGGCACCGGGCACGCGGGTGTCGTCAGCACTAGACGAAGCCAAATCTACACCAAGAGCGGCAGCCACAGAAGCGCCGTCAATCATGCCTGGTCGCAAAATCTTAACCTGGTCAGAAAGCAATGAAATTATGGTCGATTCAATACCAACTTCGCACTGTCCGCCGTCTAAAATCATTGCTACATCTTCTCTTAGTTGAGCGAACTCAGCTTCTACGGCCTGAGCTGATGTAGGAGAAAGACGTCCGAAGCGATTGGCAGATGGTGCGGCCAAGCCGCCGCCGAAGGCTTTAAGTAAATCAAGAGCCAAAGGGTGAGCAGGTATACGGATACCAACAGAATCTTGGCCGCCAGTCACTTGGCTCAAGACATGATCAGCCTTAGGTAAAATAAGGGTCATCGGCCCTGGCCAAAAGCGTTTAGCTAGTTCGTAAGCTTGGGCGGGAATATTTTTGGCCCAATCAGTTAACTGCTCAATGCTAGCGATATGAACAATAACCGGATGAGATGTCGGTCGACCCTTGACTTTATAGAGGCGCTCGAGGGCAGCGGAGCTGGAGGCGTCAGCACCAAGACCGTAGACTGTCTCGGTAGGAAATGCCACCAATAAACCAGCTTTCAGATTTTCAACAGCACGTTCGATATCAGAAGTCATTTTTCTCCTAGCTTGTCTAGGCAAAGCGATTTAAAAGTTCTGGCCGACTCAAATTGAGATTGTTAGGCCGTGTATAGATCGTCTGCACCACTGAGATGTTGCGCATGGCGAAGGCAGCAAAACAATACGCTAAATAATAGCGCCATTTGCGCACAAAGATTTGGTCAAAGCCAAGAGCTTCCAGGGCTGGCAGCTGCGCTTCAAAGCGCTCTTGCCAGAGCCCAAGGGTCTTGGCATAGTCATTACCCATGTCTTCAAGAGCATGAACAAATAGCTCACTCTGGCAGTTTTTCAAAGCTGCAGCCACGCGGCGATGAGACAAAAGTAAAGAGCCAGGAAAAATGTGTTTTTGAATAAAGTCAGTATTCTCTCGCAGCAAATCATAGCGACTATCAGGGCAGGTAATCATTTGTAAGGCCAACAATCCGTCTTTGGCCAGCAGGCTATCGCATTGTTTGAAGAATATATCGAGATATTCGTGACCAACTGCCTCAATCATTTCTATTGAAACAATCTTGTCAAACTGACCTGTAATTTTGCGGTAATCTTGCAGACGCAAATCAACCTTTCCGCCTAGACCTGACTTTTCAATACGAGCTTTAGCATAGTCAAACTGCTCTTGCGAAATGGTTACTGCCGTAATATGGCAGCCATAATTGCTTGCTGCATATTCAGCAAAACCGCCCCAACCACAACCAATTTCAAGCACCCGGTCATTTTCTTTGAGAGCCAATTTGCGACAAAGATTTTCGTACTTGGCTGCTTGAGCCTCACCTAAAGTGAGAGACCAATCTTTAAAATAAGCGCACGAGTAAGTCATTGACTGATCGAGAAATAGCTTAAATAACTCATTGCTTAGGTCATAGTGATATGAAATGTTTTTGCGGCTATTGCTCTCATTGTTATGGCGCAACAAATGAAGTAATTGGTTGCCGAGACCAAGCAAATTGACAATCTGAAATTTCTTGCCATTGCCTTCTAGCAATGGGCATTGACTGATATTAAGCAAAGCCCAGGCGATTACACTTGCAACATCATTTGTTTGCCAGTGACCGTCCATGTACGACTCAGATAAACCAATGTGCCCGTAGACAACCACCCGACGAAAGAAAGCCTCAGACAACACTTCTATTTCGGCACAAATTTTAGGATCGCGTGGTTCTGCCTTGCCAAAGAAAATTACTTCTCCTTCAGGCAAAATCAGTTTAAGACGTCCTTCGGTCATAGCCCCCAAAGCCGTTAAGACCACTCTGCGCCAGATTTTCTGAGCCAAAGTCAAAGGCCTAGTGCTAGTCTTTACTCGATCTTCAACTTTTAGTCTTAAATTGGACATCATTCTACCCTTTCGTAATATTTTTGCTGGAGAAATTAGTCTGTAACTCTGGCCATTGCTCTTTGTAGAAGAAGGGTATCCTCTTGAGCCAAAGCCGCAAAGCGTGCCAATGAATTAAGGTGATAACCCGCAGTGTTACCAGGGGATAGCGCCAAAAGAGCCGCAACAAATGCTGATCGGTCAATTCGAGAGCAGCACCACGGACGGTGGTTAAGAGTATTTTCTTTTCTGGCTCTTGGGCATCAACAGTGTCAACTGCTAGCTCTAATCGCTCACCTGGTAGAGATAATACAAAGTGAAATTTGTCCTGCAGTTTACCAAAAGGAGAAACGTAAAAATGCTTATCGAAGTAGGCATCGAAGACTGGCTTATTAGTCAATTCGCCAGCATCCATAAAATAGAGCTTCATCTCCCCAAAAGTATTACCAACTTCAGCGACACAAGCCAGCGGACTATTATTTTGGTCGTAAACAAAATAGAACGATACCGGATTAAAGACGTATCCAAGCACTCGTGGATAAGTAAGCAAGTAGGCCTTTCCTATAGGTTCACAGATGCCGCGAGCCTCTAAAAAATCAGCCAAAGTATCTCTCTCAAGGCCCAATAAATGATCGCTGTCATGGTAACTAAACAGGTTAAAGCTGTTGTGGCTAAACCACCGCAAGCGACTAGCCAATGAGCTGATTTCGTGCAGCTCAAGGTAAAGCATAAAAACTCCGTGCTTAAACTGATGGCCCTTGGGCAAGAGACGCTGATGACCAACAGTGCACTCATATAAGCGCGAAGTAGCTACTGAGCTTGTCATACTGAAACTCCGACTGGACGCTCATTAGATGCCTTCGCAGTCAAAAGAGCACTAAGTTCATAAGCCGAAGCAAGTGCGTCTTCATGGAAGCCATAACGAAAATAGCTGCCGCAGAAATACAATTTTTGCTCAGGGCTCACCGAATTGAGTAGAGCCAACTGAGGCTGTACCTCAAAAGTAGCAAGGTCAAAAAGCGGATGAGTATATTGCATCTCACGGACAATTTTGTCTTGGTCAATAATTTCTGTGCTGTTCAGTGAGACAAAATAATCCTCGCGGCACTTCAAGCCCTGTAAATTATTCATCCAATAATGGGTGCTAGATTGCCCGGCAATGCGGTAGTTCCATGAAGCCCAAGCCCTTCTCGTTCGTGGCATTACCCGACTATCAGTATGCACGGTGACAAGATTGTTTTGATACTTAAAAGGAGCAAGCAAACGAAACTCCAAATCGCTCGGCTTATCAATTAGAGCCAAAGCTTGATCGGCGTGGCAGGCTAAAATTACTTTGTCAAAATCGCTAGACCCAGCTGCAGTGTAGACACGGGCTTTGTTGCCGAGACGTTCTACTTTGGTCGCCCCAGAAACAAACTTAGTTGTAGGCGACAGGGCCGCAAGCAGACGGCTAACATATTGCCTTGAACCACCATCAACGGTGTACCACTGAAAATGAGTGTCTAGGCCAAGAAAACCATGGCTATGAAAAAAGCGTATCAATGTGGCAATGGGAAAGTCTTGCACTTTATTTGGTGGGGTCGACCAAACCGCAGAAGCCATGGGTATCAAATACCAGTTTAAAAAATCGTCTCCCAATTTAAAACGAACGACATAGTCACGCACAGAAAGACTAGAGATCTGAGAGTCTTCCATCTGACTAAAAGCGTTCTTATTAAACCAATCTAGCTTAATGAGCATGCGCCAAAACCTTGGGCTTAAAAGGTTTTTTCGCTGGGCAAAAACGCGATCTAGACCGGCACCATTCCACTCGATTTTGCCGGGCAAATATTGCACCGAAAAGGACATATCTGTCTTCTTGGTAGGAACATTAAGCTCAGTAAACAAGCCAGTTAAGTGCGGATAAGTAATATGGTTGAAGACCATAAAACCGGTATCAAAAGAGACCTTGCTGCTGCCTTCCACATCAATGGTATTGCTATGGCCACCGATATGCGAGTTACTCTCAAAAATTGTTAGCTCATAGTCATGGCTGAGTTTATGAGCGCAACCCAAGCCAGCAATTCCCGCACCAATGATAGCTAGTTTTTTCATGGCCGCGCCTCACTAGAAGCCATTGAAGCGGTGTCATAAGCTTCTTGTGGAACAGGGCGGAGATCCCAAACTATTCCGACGAGAGAGAGCACCTTGAGCAAGTAGAAGCTGCAATCAATTTCCCACCAATAGAAGCCTTGCCTTGCTGCTCCAGGATATTGATGGTGATTGTTATGCCAGCCTTCGCCCATGGTAATTAGGGCCAAGAAAAAGTTATTGCGACTTTGATCTTCTGTTTTATAGCGCTGCGAACCGAACATGTGAGTTAAAGAGTTGATAGAAGCTGTTCCGTGAAAGAGCACCACGGTGCTTATGAAAAAGCCCCACACCAACATTTGCAGAGCATTTGTGCCTAACTGAGGACAAAACTGCTCAAGCACGAAGCCCCAAGCAAGCAGGCCCAAACCCAATGCTACTGGTACAAACCAATCAAAGCGGTTGAGCAGAACCAGTTCTGGATAGCGCGCTAAATCAGGAATAATTTCGTAGTTGGTTGGCATATTGCAGTCGGCCGTAATCCAACCAATGTGCGACCAGATGAAGCCTCTCACTTTGGGCGAGTGCAAATCACCATTTTTGTCAGAAAGGCGGTGGTGGGTACGGTGGTGGGCGGCCCACCAGAGAGGTCCGCGTTGGACAGCCGAGCAGGCCACAACCGCAAAAAGAAATTGTGCCAAGCGACTTGTCTTGAAACTGCGATGGGCAAAATATCTATGGAGAAAAGCAGTGACAGCAAACATCCGCAGCCAATAAAGAGCGACAGCCGTGGCCACGGCAGTGACAGAGCATCCTACAAAGAAGGCAGCGAAAACACCAAGGTGCAGAAAGGCAAAAGGAAGCCAACGGCTGAAACTAGAGACAACAGGCTTAGCTCTAACATTCTCGCTACCTTCGCCAAAATGATCAGAATCAAGCCAGCGCAATGAGGGAGGCAGCGAAAAAGAGCAATTCGCTGACTTAGAAGAACCTATCAATGAAGGTCTAGTGCTATTGGTCATTTTTTACATCATGACAGCAAGAAAGCTCATTTTCCCCCAAACGAGGTGAATGAGTTTTTGGCTAAAAAGTGCAGATGCACTCAACAATTATAAGTTTGACTCAAAATGTCTTTTCGGTCAATAGTGCAGACGTTAAAAAGCTAAATAGGTAATAGTTAAATTGCCAGAAGCTAGCTGAGGGCTTCGAAGTACTGCTTGTGTCTTGGATTCAAAGCGCTGATAAGAAGGTCATCACCAAGAAAATTCGCACCCGTGACCTTCCAATCAACACTGTCTGCAATAAATCGACTACGTGGTGAGGACACTGCCGGCAAAGCTTTTTCGTCAACCAACATTTTCGGTGCAACCAACCAATATAGCTCATCTACCAAACCAGCATCAATTAGACTGCCAGCAATTTGGCCTCCACCTTCACAGAGTACTTTCTGACAGCCTTGCTCAAGTAAATACTGAAGAGCAGCTTTACTATCAAGCCGACCGTCAATCTCAGGAACGGCCACCAGGGAAGCAGACGGTGGATAGCTACTTTGCTTTAAGAGCAAGTCTTCTCGGCAAAAAATAATAGTGCGACCTGAGGCGGCGAAGATGCGAGCATCTGGCTTGATAGTGCAATTACTATCAAGCACGGCCCTCAGTGGATTTTGGCTACCATTATTAGAATCAGAACTTTTAGAAAATTCGTCGTCAAAGCGAACATCTAATTGGGGGTCATCTAACCGAGCAGTATTGGCACCGATCAAAACAGCATCGTAGGCCGCTCTTAGCGCCATGACAAATTTGCGGGCTGTCGGTCCGGTAACATAACGACTAAAAGAATCGCGATCGGCGATGCGTCCGTCGAGTGTCAAAGCCATCTTAAGAGAGAGCCAGGGCAGCGATTCGTTCATGGCTTTGACGAAACCTCGATTAAGGTAGCCACATTCGCTTTCGAGTACGCCGACAGTGAGGTCAATTCCAGCCTCTTTAATTTCTTTGAGGCCGGCGCCGGCGACCTTTGGATTAGGATCACCAATACCGACAACAACTCTGGCTAAGCGACACTCTATTACTTTCTTCGAACATGGAGGGGTGCGCCCAAAATGACTGCAAGGCTCTAAATTGACATACATGGTGGCACCGATGCTCTGTTCACCAGCCTGATTCAGAGCTTCAACTTCGGCATGGTGCTGCCCAGGACCGTGGTGATATCCTTCACCGACAATGCGTCCATCAGCACTGACAACCACAGCACCGACCATAGGGTTAGGCGCCGTCAAGCCTTCAGCCTCTTGAGCAAGAGCAAGCGCTCGTCGCATGAAATGCTGGTCGGCCGTGTCGAAACTATCCAAAGAACACTTCAGCTACGCGGTACAATTCCATATCAAGAGTCTTTAGGCTTGCGGTTGCTTCTTCAATGGCTACATCATGTAGTTTCGAACCGGCGAGTGCCACCATACGGCCATACTGTTTATCGTGGACAAGCTGAGTAGCTTTAACACCAAAGCGTGTTGCCAGAACTCGGTCAAAAGCTGTCGGAGCGCCGCCCCTTTGAATGTGACCAAGTATAGTTGCTCTGGTTTCAAAACCAGTCTCAGCCTCGATTAGTCGAGCTAATTGATTACCGATACTGTAACTATCGGTGGGTGAATCATGGAAGTTTTCTGAAGACTCAGCTGGTTCGACAGTACCTTCTGGCACTTCAAAACGAGCCCCTTCAGCGACCACTACAATTGAGTAATCTCGCCCGCGTGAGTGCCTAGTTTTAATAGCTTGCACTACTTCGTGAGCTTTGATTGGTTTTTCTGGAACTAAGATAAAATCGGCACCACCAGCGATGCCACCATAGCAAGCTATCCAGCCGGCCTTGCGTCCCATTACTTCGCATACAAGAACGCGGTTGTGTGACTCGGCGGTTGTATGCAAGCGGTCTATTGCTTCAGTGACTATATTGATGGCTGTATCAAAGCCGAATGTAAAGTCGGTAGCATTGATGTCGTTGTCGATAGTTTTAGGCACACAGACAACATTCAAATTGTGCTCTTGGTGCAGACGATTGGCCACGCTGCAGGTGTCAATGTCACCAACAGCAATCAGTGCGTCTAGGCGATTCTTGGTAATGTTTTCAGCAATGCGCTCAGGGCCGCGCTCAAGCTTAAATGGATTTGTACGCGATGTCCGTAAGATTGTTCCGCCCCGATGAATCAATCCACCGGTCGACTGCATTGTCAGTGGCATCACCATATTCTCGATTGGTCCGCGCCAACCTTCTAAGAAGCCCACCACTTCTGATGAATACTCTTTGACACTTGTTCTAACCACGGCTCTGATTACGGCGTTCAATCCGGGGCAATCCCCGCCACCAGTCAAAATTCCAATACGCATTATTGTTTCTCTTTTGAATGTCCCCTGCCAAGCGGCGCCCTTTACTTAATCGTCAATCGGCAAGTAAGTGGGGCCATCAGTATACTGAGCGGCCAAATAGTCGGGCGGAAGGCTTAAGAATCATAAAGTTCTAAGGGTTTTTGGCAGCAGTGTCTTACATTTATAGTCTGCCATTAAGAGGACACGATCTTGAATCTCTACGAATACGAAGCCAAGCGAATTTTTGCCGAAGGGGGCATCAATGTGCCACCTTCCCAGCGCATCACTAAGCCAGAAGAATTGGCTAAAGTCCATTTAGGTTATCCACTAGTATTAAAATGCCAGGTCTTGGCAGGCGGTCGTGGAAAAGCCGGCGGCATCAAATTTCCTAAAACGTTAAAAGAAGGCATGGCACTTGCCAAGGACATGCTCCAACTTTCAATCAAAGATTCAAAAACTGAAAGTCTTTTGGTTGAACCAGCTATGCCTATCGCTCGCGAGCTTTATCTAGCTGTCACCCTAGACCGCGACCGTGGCTGCCCAATCTTCATTGCTTCAGCCGAGGGCGGAATTGAAATCGAGTCATCATCGAACGTATTGACCGAGCCTATTCCTCATCCATATCACCCGTATGTAGGCCGCAACCTTGCTCAGAAACTAGGCTTGAAAGGCGCAGTACTGAACAAAGTAGCTGACATCGCCAACAAGCTCTACAAAATTTTTGAAAGCAAAGACCTCGATTTAGCTGAAATCAATCCGCTAGTAATCACAGAAGGCGACGATGTCGTGGCTCTCGACGGCAAAATCATCATCAATGATGATGCTATCAATAGACAGCCGCAATTCAGAGGCTGGGAAGAAGCTCACCTTTGCGACCTATCCGTAAGAGAGCGCGATGCAAAAATGAGCGGCCTCAACCTAGTTGAACTAGACGGCAATATCGGCATTCTCTGCAACGGCGCTGGACTAACTATGGCCACCATGGACATGGTTAAAGCTTTTGGCGGCCAGCCTGGCAACTTTTTAGATGCTGGTGGTGGCTCTGACCAAAAGAAAACATTGGCAGCTCTTGAGCTAGTAAACGACAACCCAAATGTTGATGTAATTTTGCTCAACATCTTGGGCGGTATTACTGCTTGCGACGAAGTGGCTGGTGCCCTCGTTGAGTTCATGAAAAAGTATCCAGAGCGCGCCATGATCGTAAGACTGAGGGGCAACAACCAAGACATCGCCGAAAAAATGCTGGCTCAATCGGGTCTCAAGCTTTATCCAGATTTGGAAGAAGCAGTTAAGGAAGCGGTTAGCCGTTCCAAAGCAGGTAGTTCCAAAAAACCAGTTGCAGCCGGCAAAGCCTAAAAGGAGTTTCTAAAGTGATTCTTGTAGATAAACACACAAAAGTAATCGTCCAGGGCATAACTGGCAAAATGGGCGCAGCCCACACCAAGCGCATGATCGAATATGGCACCAACATTGTTGGCGGCGTCACCCCTGGTAAGGGCGGAGAGAAAATGCACGGCGCTCCAGTCTTCGACACTGTCAAACAAGCAGTTGAAGCGACTGAAGCTACCTGCTCAGTAATCTTCGTGCCACCATATTTGGCTCTTGATGCCGGTTGCGAAGCCCTTGATGCCGGTATTAGCCTTTTGGTATTGATCACCGAAGGCATTCCGCCACTAGACACTGCCAAATTGGTAGCGCAAGTGAAAGCAAAAGGCGCTAAATTAATCGGTCCTAACTGCCCCGGTATTATTACTCCAGGTCAGTCGCTAATCGGTATTCTCCCTGGCTCAATTTTCAAATCAGGACCAGTAGGAATGGTTAGCAAAAGCGGCACTCTCACTTATGAAATTGCCCTTGCACTAACAGAAAGCGGCCTTGGTCAATCAACTTGCGTGGGCACCGGTGGCGACCCCATCAAAGGTCTTGATTATCAAGAATGCCTAACAATGTTTGAAAATGATCCAGCTACCGAAGTGATTGTTATGATAGGCGAAATCGGCGGCAACGCTGAAGAAGAAGCGGCAGCCTTCATCAAGAAGACTATCAAAAAACCAGTTATTGGTTTCATCGCTGGACAAACTGCACCTCCCGGAAAACGCATGGGCCACGCTGGTGCCATTATTTCTGGTGGCAAGGGTACAGCCGAATCAAAACTAGAAGCTTTCAAAGCTAACGGTGTGAGAGTGGCTATGACCCCAGCAGAAGTGGCTAAGCAAGTAGCAGACGCCCTCAAGCAGCCTGCCAAAGCTTAAGCCTGGAGAAACTAAAAAGAGAGAGGAGAGATCAATTGGTCTCTCCTCTCTCTTTTTACTCTTGCAAGAGAATCACCTCAAATACACTAAGTAAGTTTGGCAAAGATCATTTCGACTTAGCCTATTGCAACAGCTGGCGAAGCAACCCTTCAAGCAATTAACCTACTTGCCAAAATAAACCTAATAGGTTAACCTAAATCAATGGAGAAGAAAATCGCCCACTATCCTCTCGCTGACGTACGTTCGTTGGTTGAAAAAGGTTTTGTACGAGTAACCAAAACGGCTTTGATAAACGCAGACTCTCTTGGTTTTAGTTTCAATGACATTATTGAAATTGTCAGAAATCTCGAAGCTGGAGATCTCTACAAGAGTATGACCAGCCATCACGACCAAACAATCTGGCAAGACGTTTATCATTTTCCGGAGGAAGAACTAGACATCTACCTGAAAATTCAAATAGATGGCGATCTTGTAGTTGTTTCATTCAAGGAGTTATAGCGATGAAGTGCGTATCTTGCGGGAAAGCCGAATTGGTGAGCGATACTCGCGACGTGTCGTATATCTATAAAGGCGAAACAACGACCATTCGAGATGTGAGCGGTGACTATTGCCCAGTTTGCAATGAGTCACTTCACAACGCACAAGAGTCGAAATATCTCAATGCAGCAATGTTGGCCTTTGCAAAGCAAGTAAACGCTACCTCAGTAAAACCAGCATTCATAAGTGAAACGCGCAAAAAGCTAGATCTAGATCAACGCGAAGCAGCCGAACTTTTTGGTGGAGGCCCCAATGCTTTTTCCCGATACGAGAATGGAAAAACGAAGCCACCACTAGCGTTAGTGCAATTATTCAAACTACTGGACAAACACCCAAGTCTAATCAACGAGCTAAAGCCAACGCAGCTCGAGCCAGTTGAAACCTTAGTCACGCCAAGAAGAATCAAAAGAAAAAAGCAAGTCATTGCCTAGCAGCAAAGCCAGTAAACAATATAAGTGCCGATGCTGAAATTCGACAGATGAGAGAGAGTTGCTCACGCTGTCTTCTCTAGACTAACCGGTACTTCCAGACCATCATTCAAAGCTCGTAAAATATTCCCGACCCCCTCTAACATGTCACCGTGCCGAATGTAAATCTTGAAACGTTGTGCAATGCATTCGAACGTCGAGTCGTGAAAAGCAAAAATGAAATGTCTAGCCCCTAGAAAACTACATGCCGGGCGATCATGCCCCAAAGAGTCCATCTCTTCCAACTCTTTGATCCAGGTCGAATTGGTGTTCTCACCAATTCTGAAACTTTCCAACCCCCTCTCTGCTAGAGGGTGGCCAACGATAGTCTCCTCACTCGGGCCTCCGAACATGTGAATATGAGCCATTTTAAATTGAACTACGGCAAAGCAGTCGTCTTTACACTCCTCATCAGAGTCGGACCAAATTTTGGAGTATTTCTTCTCATACAAAGGGTCTGACTCAGAGATGAAATATGTCAGCCAGATTGTATGCTCTGTGGCGAAGACTTGTGGAGATGGGGCTCCTGCCTCCGGCTGAGGTAGCTTTGCCAACGCTATGACTTGATCGTCATTTACTCTGTACAAGTCACTTCCTCGAAGCTTCCAAACAATACGCAGATTTTCGTTCTCAATCGCGAGGCACCCACTATCAATACATCAACTAAAGCTGACACTGGAGCACTCCAAGTAAGAATTGCTCTGTATTTTACAGCAGTTAGTGGCAAGTCTTGCCACATGGGGTCGGGTGGCATACGATAGATTGGTAAGAATCTGTTTTTAAGGTTTTAACTATGGCATCCGAGCAAAATCCATCGCCTCCAAGGCCCATGCGAGCCCTTGTTCTACCAGGCGGTGGCGGCCGAGGTGCCTATCAAGTCGGGGTCACCAAAGCCTTTCAAGAAGCCGGAATAGAATTTGACTTGGCTTTTGGCACAAGCATTGGTGGCATTAATGCCAGTCTCTACGCTCAAGGTAACCAAACGCGATTAGAAGAACTATGGTGTTCTATCCGCAGCAAAGATGTCTTCAGCCTGCCATCGGCTCATCAAATCGGCCGCCTCGTGCTTGGGCGCAAATTAGGTTTGCTCGACACCACTCCCCTTGAAGAACTTTTGCGCCGCGAACTAAACTTGCAAAAATTAAAGGCTAGCACCACAAAAGTGGGCTGGTGTACCACCGATTTATGCAGCTTAGAAACGCGGTTAATTACCATCGACGATATTATGTCGACCAATGAGCTCATAGACGTTTTGATGGCAACCTCAGCACTGCCCATGGCCTTCCCGCCACGACACATTCATGGTCAAGGCCTCTGGATTGATGGCGGCTTGGTGCGCAATACTCCGATGGAAACGGCCATTCATCTTGGTGCCGATGAAGTCTATATGGTGCTTCTCCATCCAGAGCGCATCAATACTTGCCCTGTAAATATGTTCGAAGTTTTGGTGCGCTGCCTCGATATAGTTTTAGACGCCTCTGCTCGCAAAGAAGTACAATCTGCCGAACTCTTCAACCGCCTAATTGATGCCAATTCAGTTGAATCTAGAGGGCGCAAAAAAGTGAAAATCAGAGTGTTCCAACCAAAACAGGGTGTCAATGTCACCTTGCTAGAAATTGACCCTGAGCGCTCACGCCGCCTGATTCGGCAAGGCTATGATGACGCCCGCGAGCAACTCGCCCAGATTTTCAGAGAAGAAGCTGAAGTAAAGGCACTCTCTACTTAGTATTTGAAGCCATCTTTGCGCAAGTGTGTCATTGGCTCGTCTTGGCCATTGAGAAGTTCACCGTCGACTACTTCCCCCAGCACAAGCACATGGTCGCCGGCTTCGGTAATCGAAGTTACTTGCAGGTCGATATAAGAAACCGCTTGAGCAAAAACGGGGCCGGCAATAGTGTGCTCTTTCAGCTCTAATCCATCAAATTTTTCTGGATTGTTAGGCTTGGCGAAGGCTTTAAAAATATCCATGTTGCGGTTTGAGAGAACATTGACTGTAAATCTAGCCCCAATCGTCATCGCTCTAAGAATATCGCGCTGCTTATTAATTGACACCACCAGCGATGGTGGTTCAAAACCTGCCTGAGTAATCCAAGTAGCGAGCATGCCGTCTTTCTTACCAGCTTCACTCTCATCAATGGTGACGATATAGACACCAGAGGCTAAACGACCGATTGCTGGACCAATTTTCTCTTTCATATAATTACAACTTGCGTCCTATTTTGGCCAATGGGGCCTCGGATGTGACAACTGCGGCCGCAGTGCCAGAAGATGGCGGCTTAGGCGGCAGTGCTTTACGCTTGGCTTTGTAGGTGAAGAATTGCATAATTACTTCAGCTAACTTGGCCGGATCGTGGTGGCTAGCGGCCTCTTCACTTACAAGCATCTTACGAAATGGCATCACGCCCAATTCTTTTAAGCGATCAGGATCAAAGCGTACTGGCTTAGAACCAGAAGGTAATACAGGCGCGGCCTTGCCATAATCGTTCACGAGAACACCCTGCATTAAGCGACCAGCAGCACCGTTCGGCGTTTTAGAGTGACTGAGAAGAACCTCAACATGATCACCAACTGAATAATCGGTGGTCTCACCAGGCTGAGTCATAACGTTGCAGACATAGATTTTTTTAGCACGCGAATTGCGCACAGCGTCGGCAATACCAGGCACAATCAAGTTGGGGACGACCGATGTATAGAGGCTGCCAGGGCCAAGCACAATTAATTCGGCTTCCATAATAGCCGCCACCGCTTCAGGCACAGCCTCGGGCTCGGCGGGCTCGCTGAATAAGCGCTTGATGCGCTTGTTGGGTGCTCCAATGCCTTCTTCAGTGATATGCGATTCGCCTCTCACGATTGTTCCGTCTTCAAACTCTGCCATGAGGGTCAAACTATCAAGGGTGGACGGCAACACTTGGCCACAACTATTGAGCACACGACTAGCTGTACGAACTGCTTGAATCATATCGCCATGTGTAACGGCGCACAAAGCGGTGATGAATAAATTGCCAAAGCTATGGCCTTCAAGGCCTTCACCCGACTCAAAGCGATAGCGGAAAAGTTCAGTTACTAGCTTATCTTCATCGGCTAAAGCGGTGATGCAGTTGCGAATATCACCAGGAGGAAGCACCCCTAGCTCTTCGCGCAATCGTCCAGAACTGCCACCATCGTCACCAACAGTGACAATGGCCGTTATATTATAAGTATGCTTCTTCAATCCACGCAGCAAATTAGAGAGGCCCGTGCCACCACCAATCACAACAACCTTAGGGCCACGACCAAACTTACGAGCACGGTAGAGCATGTCGGGAATAGACTCGCGTTCTGGTAAATAAGCACCAAGAACGAGCTGGGTGATGCGAACAATCGAGACAAAGACAGCGACAGAACCAGCTGTAATCAAAATAATGGCATTGAGCTGCTTGTGCATGACAGAAGCAACTTCAGATACTACAGCCCGAATATCTTTCAGAGCCCAGATGATCAGACGAAACATTTTGTCGACTGGGTGAACATCAAGTAAAGTTAGCACACCAAATACAATGGCAATGATGGCCAAAATGACAATGCCCAGATAGCGCTTTAGCCCAGGCAGCATCCAGCTTTGAAAACGATAGTCTAACGATTTCTTCGGCTTTTTCGGCATCTAGCCCCCTTCTTGCAGGGCTAGCGACTCTTCGCTTTGACAGTCTGTGCCAATTTGATCAAGTTCACGATGCGACAAAGAGACTTTATAGTCAGGGTAGTTTTCTTTGAGAAACTTAGCCACTTCCTCAGCCACAGCCACAGAGCGATGCTGGCCACCAGTGCAACCTAGGGCAATGGTAAAACTATCAATATTAACTTGATTGACAAACATAACCGGTATCACATGCGACACCAAAGCTTTGAGGTTGCCGATAAATTCTTGTGCCGAGCTTTGCTCCATAACATAATCTTTGACTGGCTGGTCGCGGCCAGTAAGCGGTCTCAACTCTTCAACCCAGAAGGGGTTCTTCAAGAAGCGCACGTCCATCACCACATTGGCTTGAGGCGGATCACCTTTTTTAAAGCCGAAGGAGACTACGTTGACTGTTGGGCTTAGTGTTTGCTTATTGGCGCTCATTTTAGTAGTTTCTTTTGACTTCGTTCTAATTTCAGGCTTTCAAGAGTCGGTAAAGTATGACTCCATTCAACTAGCTTGGCTTTGTGCAGTATCACATTATCTGCCACTGCCGAGCAAGCCGTAAATTGATAATTGCCGAGATCAGCAGCAAATATGGCGAAGCCACAAAAACGGCAGGTCAAGGGCTGGCCTTGGTCGTCGCAGGTCGGCTTCAGGTCAAATTCAGGAAAGCGTTTCGCTAGACTCTCTATATGGCGCAAATTACTCTGACGAAAGACCACCCTGGCAGTTAAGCGTGAGAGATGTTTTAAACCGCCGATATTCTCGCGCAGGCTCCAGAACATTGCTTAAAGCGCTACTGGCTGGTTAGCAGTCTGAGTAAGCGAAATGGTATGTGCTTCTTTCTCTAACTCTACTTCTCTTTCAAGTTCTTCTACGTCGCCTTCACGGAAACCAGCTTTAGTCATCTCTAGGTCTGCTTTCAGTTGAGAAACAGCGCGATCAATGAAGAGTTCACCGTCAAGGTGATCAATCTCGTGCTGAATCGCTCTAGAAAGCAAATTGCCATCGGCAGTTAGCTTGAGAGTCTGGCCTTTGAGATTTTGGAATTTAACGACAACTTTTGAGGCTCTTTTGACCTCGAAAAAGACATCAGGGAAACTGAGGCAGCCCTCTTGGCCAGTCATTTCGCCCTCTTTTTCAATAATCTCTGGGTTAATGAAAACAATCGGACGCGGTGTTTCGTCTTCACCGCTGACATCAATTACCATTAAACGTTTGGAAACGCCCACCTGCGGAGCCGCTAAGCCAACTCCATCGTTCTCGTACATTGTATCGAGCATGTCTTGAGCTAATTTGCGCACCGAAGAATCAAACATTGTGATCTTTTTGGCCTTAGCCTTAAGAACTGCATCTGGGTAGTATCTAATCTTCAGTAATGACATGATTGCTGCCTCGTTTGAAAACCGGCCTCCATTGCCGAATTTCTTTTATGTACTATTTCTCGCACACCCCATCGCACGGGGCTCTTAGCCGATATTATCACACCATAGCTAAGTTTTTGTAGACTATTTAGATGCCTCTGACTCCACTCTACACATATTTCACCCAAATAGCCGCAAATAATGGGGGCAATCATGTCTCGTAAACCTTTACCGATGCTAGCTCTGTTAGCCTTTAGCCAGTGCTTCGCTTTGAGTGGTCACGCCCAAGCAGACTGGGGTTACGAAGAGAAAAGCTCAGCCAGCCCCGCTCAGGCCAGCTCAGCGAAAGCGGCAGAGGCAAAGCGGCCAGCCAGCGCCCTCAAGCCAAAAGCCCCAACAGCCGCCGCACCCTTAAAAAAAGCTCAGGTTGCGCCAAGTGAAGCAAAAGTAAAAGTGATTCTCGACGAGCGACGCTGCTGGCTCGAACTATTTGCTCTCTGTGCTTCTAGCGCCAACGAAGATGACCGCAAAGAAGTCTTAGATATAGCGACCCTCTCCCTTGACCAGAAAAATCGACTAACTAAGTTTATCGACGCCAAATTGGCCGTACCACAGAGTAGTTTTGTCGGCATAGTGCCCATTTGGACAAAACTGCGGCCCAAAATTCTTGAAGAAATGGATATCAAAGAGAGCTATCGGCTTCTATTTCGCGCTCTCCTACGCCACTATCTCAGCAAAAGTCACGAAACCACAAGCGAAATAGAAATGCTGCAAGACTTACTCGGAGCGGTGCGCATCGCCGATAGTGGCCCGCCGATTTTAACAGAAGACGCCGTTAACGCCTATGCAGACATGACCTGTTATCTGTACCAAAAACGCAAACCAGATCGCTCGGTAGATGGTGACGACAACCGCCAGACCTTTGCTTTAGTAGTGAAAGATCGCTTTACGCGCGCCCCAAATTTGGCAGCGAAGACAGCCATGACTAATTTTGATTTGACTTGGGCTTGCTTTCGTTGTCGTTTTCTTGACGTCAGTACCGAGCAGCAAGAAAAACTTAGCGCCCTAATGGCCTCAGGAGACAGCAAGAGTAGCGCTCAACTGAAAGCAGAGCTAGTCAGCCCAACTATGCTAAAAATCTTTGCGCTTGGTCCTTGGAGCGAAAAAGCTAAAGAGCTAAAAGAAGAAAAAGCAACTGCCGGAAAACTCGATACTAAATAGGAAGGCGCCAAGTATCAATAGTGTGCACTAGCGAAGCAGCTAGCTTGGGCAACCAGCCGTAAACTACTGATACGCAGGCCAGAAGCCAGAGGACAATGGTGTATTGAATCGGTCTATCTTTCAATAAGACCTCTTCAGGACTACCGGTATTGTTTTCTCGCACCGACAAAACTTGATAGCGCAAAATTCCGTATAGTACCATTGGCAGTGTCACCATCATCCATTGGCCATACTGAGATTGAAAACTATAGAATGCATAAGCTGTTATTAGACTAGGCACGATAGCAGCCTCCATGCGGTCAAGAAGCTCTATAGAATATTTTCCTAGAACCTTTCTGTGACCACTAGCTTGTTCACCTAAGCTTCTAATTTCTTGACGACGTTTTTCTAAAGCGAGAAAGAGTGCTCCTAAAGATGTACAGAGCAAGAACCATGCAGAAAGGGGAACATGAGCGGCAGCACCGCCGGCCAAGGCGCGCAAAACAAAACCAGTTGCTATGCAAAAAACATCAAGAATAATACGATGTTTCAAGCGCAAAATATAAGCAGCCTGCAGCAGCAAATAGCCAAGCAAAACTAAGGTAAGGGCCGGCCTTGTGACATAGGCAATAAGGAAACTGATAGTTAAGGCAAAACAAGCGACAAAAACCGCCGTCCTTTCACTAACTAAGTTGGCTGCCAGAGGGCGTTTACACTTAGTTGGATGCTTGCGATCAGCCTCAATATCTATAATGTCATTGAAGACATAAACCGAACCTGAAATTAGGCAGAGGGCAACCACACACATCGAAGTATGCAGCAAAGCGTCAACATCGAGCATACGCCCCGAAAACAAAATGGGAGCGAAAGCTATCAAGTTTTTAGTCCATTGCCGAGGCCTCAGCAACTTTATCAGTACAGCTAAATTTGGAGGAGTAGCCACTGTGGCCTCACTTACATTCATAGATACATTATGCCCTGCTGACAGGCAACAAATTCACTTCAGCTGCAGGCCAAGGCCCGAAATGGCAACAAAAACTTTTTCGGCACGAGCAGCAAATTTTTGATTGGCGATACCTAGCAAGTCTCGGTAGCTACGGGCTAAATTATTATCAGGCACTATGCCGGATCCGACTTCATTGGTAACTACAATAAACGACAAATCTTGGCGCTCAGATATAGCGGTGAGCAATTCTTCCACTTCACTCAAAATATTTTCTTCAAGCTCTCTGCGCACGCCGCTGCTTTCAATTGTGTATGGCATAGAAAGCATAAGATTGGAAACAAATAGCGACAAACAGTCAATCAGGCATAAAGTCTTAGGAGCGGAAATCTGAAGCTTTTTAATCGCCGTGGCAAGAAGAAGTGGTTCTTCAACTGTCTGCCATAGCGGAGGACGCCTCTCAACGTGCATTTCAATGCGCTCAACTACTTCATCGTCTGAAGCAACCTTTGCCATTGTTGCAAAGTAGACTACGGGCAGTTCACTTTTTTTGGCGATGCTCTCGGCCAGTAACGACTTGCCTGAACGAGCACCGCCTGTAATGAGTGTAAATTGGGCTAAATTTTGCACGGGTATATACCTGTTGAGCTGTTGCCATAAGCGGCTAAAACCCTTAAGCTATCACAATCACAAAATAATTATGCCACTACTTGCAATACCTGTATAAAAGTGACAGCGAACAATATATTTCACGACTTTAGCAGACGCACAGCCAATCTGGAGAAATCGAAGGCGAAAGCTCTTGACCAGCCGGGTGACGACGCTGACGGCATATCGAAAGCAACACTAAAGCTATACAAGTCGTTTATGCAGTCCTACGTCAAACGCATAAACGATGCCACCTTCAATGTCACCATTGGGGGTGTGCGTATTGGTTCTGCCAAGTACACGAGACTGGCTCAAATTAACCTTAAAACAAAAGTAATTACATTTTCGCGCTTCGCCATTGAGAATGTTCCCGAACGTGGCCGCCGTTACCTAGTTCTCCACGAATTGGCTCATGTCCACGAAGCCAGCCACAACCAGTATTTTTGGAACTTAGTAGGGAAACACGAGCCCGACTACAAAGACATTGGCATTGACCTAGATAGAGCATTTAAGAAAAATGTGCAGTCTCACGAGCGCCTCATACGTCGCGGCAATAAAGCGGGCGATAGTTCAGTGATCTATCAAAATGAAAACTTGATCTGGACCCCTGATCACGGCTATGTCGCCTCCGGAAGTCAGCAATATGGCTTGCATAAAGACCCCGTAGAGAACTTTCTCAAAAGTACCGATAGCCGCTTTGCTGATGAAGCATTTCGCGCTTATGTTGACTTAAAGTTTGAAGACGACAAAGAGCAAGATTTTGAACTTGATATCGATTCAGACTTAGAAATTGATATTGAATCAGAGACTATCAGCAATGAAAACCCTGAACCATGCCATTTCTTTGAAGATGACGATTACGACGGTAACTACGGCACCATCAGTGGTGGCGACTGCTTACTCTAAAATAGACAGTCAAAATGCTTAGTACAATTTGTTAGATTTAGCAAATTTGCCAAGTCATAGCGTTTCAAAGAGGATAATTAATTATCAGCTAGACCCTGCAAACCTAGCATTAGTGGCAAGCACGCTAAAATATCTAGGTTACTACTTATATACAAGAAAAGTGAACTAATGAGCGAGCGCAGAGTAGTTATTACTGGGCTAGGGATGGTAACTCCAGTTGGAGTTGGCAAGGATGAATGCTGGGAAGCACTACTCGCTGGCAAGTCGGGCGTAGCCGAATTGACACTATTCGATCCAAGCACTGTGGCCCTCGAGATCAAAATCGCTGCCGAAGTAAAAGACTTTGATATCCAGAAGTTTTTCCCGGATAAGCGCAAAGTGGGCTCTATGCTCAAAGAAATGGATCGCGTCACCTTGTTTGCAATGGCAGCAGCCAAATTAGCTCTTGAAGACGCCGATTTCGACGTCAGAGCTAATAATCCGGAGCGTGTCGCTACATTTTTAGGAACCGGTGTTGGTGGACTTATTACGACAACCGCAGATCACATCAAGTTGCTTGACGGTGGTGCTCGCAAATTAGGATTGCGTTCTGTGATCAGACTGATGCCGAATGCTCCATCGGGACAAGTTGCCATTGAATATGGTGCTAAAGGCAGAGCTAAAGCAGATTCAACGGCCTGCGCTAGCGGTCTGGATTCGCTTTTTGATGCTTTCATGTACATCCGCGACAATCGCGCTGATGCCGTTATCTCCGGTGGCTGCGAAGCTGCTATCAACGCTTTCAGCATGGCCTCCTTTAATAACATGATGGCTCTATCCAAACGCAACGATGATCCGGCTGGAGCAAGCAGACCGTTCTCAAAAGATCGCGATGGCTTTGTCATAGGTGAGGGCGCCATTGTGCTTATACTAGAAGAGCTTGAGCATGCAAAAAAACGCAAAGCCCGAATTTATGCTGAGATAGTCGGCGGTGGTGCTACCTGCGATGCATACCACATTGTTGCCCCTCACGAGACCGGTGAAGGGGCTGCCAATGCCATGCGAGAAGCTATGCGTGATGCCAAAATCAAACCAACTGATATCGACTATATCAACGCCCACGGCACATCGACACCATTGAATGATGAGCGCGAGACCATGGCCATCAAACAAGTACTCGGCGAACATGCGTACAAAATTCCAATTTCTAGCACAAAATCAATGGTTGGTCACTTGCTAGGTGGTGCCGGTGCAATCGGCACCGCTGTAGCGGCATTGAGCATCTACCACCAGAAAGTGCATCCCACCATTAACCTAACAACTCCAGACCCCATGTGCGATCTTGATTACGTTCCCAATAAATGCCGTGATGCCAAAATCGAATATGCCATGGTTGAGGCACTCGGATTCGGTGGCCACAATACAGTGCTCATTCTAAAAAGTTATACAGCCTGATTAATCGGTTGCCGTTTTCTTGGAGGACCAGGCAAAGCTGTTCGTGGTTGAACTACTTGCGGGTCAGTATTTTGCTGGGCAACAATAACTGATGGTATCGACGGTGATGGACCGCCGCCTGCAACAATAGTGTTTGAACTTGCTGGATCTGAATCATGATCATCATCGTCGTTCAGGTTTGCACCATTGTTATTGCTGGCAACACCGGTGCTAGCCTGTTCTAATAGATCTGCTTCGGTACGCTCTTCTCCTTCAGTAACAGCGCCGTGGCCACTGCCGCCTTCATTTGCTGCAGCAGCTAGAGAGGCAAACACCTGCTTGGTATCTGAAGAAGATCTTGTGCCTGAGACATTCTGACTCACACCTAATGTGCCGCCGGTATTGTTACCGTAAGGGTTCAATACATTATTGCGGTTGGCAGCGCCGGCATTCAAAAGCGAAACTGGGCTAGTCAATGACAAGGCTGGAGCAATAACAAAGTTATCTCTGGCCGGCTTCTCAAAGCGCATACCATCAACTCTAACAGCAGCAGAGTTTCTCAAATTGAACTGTTGCGAGGCCATAAGGACTAAACTGTTTAGCTCGGCAGGGCTTGCTTCAGCACCTTTGCCAATATAGTGATCGGCGCCATAAGCTGACATCAAGAACTTCTTTTGCTCGTAATCAGGATCGCTTAACTTAATACCGAAAGCACCAATTTCAGATTTGACGACGCTTTCTTTGTTCAGTGCAGCAGAGCGAATAATTGGTGAAAGCGAGAGATTCGAAGCACCAGTGGGGGTGGCACGATTACGCAATTCTGCAGTATAGGCATTGCGAACAATTGTCTGGCCAGTGGCACTGAAAGTGACATCCGGTTTGCTGGCAACAGCCTGAGCGCTGACTGCAACAACATCATTTGTTACTTCTACTTTAGCGCTATCGCGTTTAGTGCCTTCGGGATTAGTCTGTTCAGGCTTAGAATTTGCGTGGGTGCGCTCTTCGATAGCTGGCTGAGTGGCATCAGGTGAAAAGTTATGTATTTCAGTTTCTCGGCTAGCATCGCGAGCATCAAGCATGCGACCACTAACGGCCATGCCGCCAAGACCAAAGGCCATCGTGGCACCACTTATAGCACGAACAACATTTGGGTTGAATATAGCGGCTCTATTGAGAGCGAAAATATCATCCCCTGAAGACAGTGTTCGCAGCATACGACCAGCATCTCCGCCACCACCAATCAGAGGCACCATGTGGCCACGAGCAGTAAAGAAGTCTTTAAATGTTGTTCTAAATCCGTCAGATGTAAGACCGGCAAAAAGAAGCTTACCAGCAGCTTCAGCATCACCCATGGCGGCTAATTTAATTAGTGATTTGCTGTAGGCGGCAACTTCTAACTGGTTAGCCGCAACAACCAAAGTGGCTTGAGCTTGCTCAAGTTGAGCGGTGATACTTGCAGCAGTGTCGCCACCAAGATAACGGAGAGTTTGAATCTCAGCAGCAGTTTGCCTAATCAGTTCGCGTTGTACAGTTGAGCTTGTTGAAACTCCAACTTGACTCAAAAGATTTTCTACATGCGGTAAGCGCTTTTCAATAATGCTAGAAGCGAGAACTCCAGCATCAGTAACCGTTTCAGCAATAACCTTGTGGCTCTGACGTAGAGCATTTAACTCGGTTGAAACTTGGTTGGTACTTAACTTGACGCCTTGCATCTCGCGCTCGATTACGGCAAGAGACTGATCCATTTGTTTGATAGCAACTGAACGCTCGGAGCGCACAGTAAGATTCTCAGCGGCATTTGCATAATCGGCAACAGCTTGCTTGAGCTGCAGATTGTGACTTAGATTGCTCTCTTTCGCTACCGCAGTTTCTAAGCTCTGGGCAGTTCGAATAGCAGTCGGAGCTTGGGCTTCAATCTTTACAGTAGCTTGTTCTAAAGCACGAACTTCAAGATTTTGTTTGAGGTTGGTGACGCCGCTCTTGAGTTCGTCAAGAACCTGTCTGCCCTCAATTGATTTGTTCAATGAATTCTGCAAACGCGGATCATCAATTTCGCTGGTAAGTTTTTTCAGAGCGCTCGATTGTTGCTCAAAAGTAGTAGCGGCCTTAACTTCGGCAGCAGCTCTTTCGACATTTCCCAAACGCTCGCTAACTGCAGCATCACCGCGCAAAGCCGAAGTTTCACTGATGCGACCAGTTACTCCTAGCATCTTGTCAGCTTCTCTAACCATAGCTTGGGTGCTATTTTCGAAGGCACGCAGACCTTGAGCTTCAACGGCTGCCCGGTCCAGAGCTGACACCGATTGCTTCAGTTCGCGATAAGCAATCGCTTTTTCACCAGTGAATAAAGCCTGTCCACCAAGCTCTTCAATTTTGGCAATAGACTCTTTAATGCGAGTTACGGTCTGAACGTCATCGATGGCATTGGTCAGATTTTTCGACTGTCTTGAGATGAAATCGAGATTCTCTGCGACTTTGGCCTCAACAGTTGCTACAGGCTTAGCAGCTACAGTTCCGACATTTTCGGATAAACGCAATTGATCAGCTATGCCACTCGAGAGTTTCTCAGCTTGAGTACCAATTTTGCTAGCCTCACGCTCGATGGTGCCCACAGTGGCTTCCATTCTTTGGACGCGACTAACGGCAGCAGAACCTCTTTCTAGCTCAGCGACTGTGGTTTTCAATTCTTGGGCAAGATTGCGCGCACCGCTAGATTCAATTATCTCGATGCGACTACGAACCGAATTCAAAGCCAAGTCAGGATTGGTACCAGTTTTAATAGCTTTAAGATCTTCGACAATTTGCTTAAGTTCAGTGGCGACATTAGGAAGTTTAGCTTCGGCACTGAAGGTAGTAGGCAGCTTCTCAACTTGCGAAGCTGCAACAGAAGTCTGTTCACCAAATTTGGCCACAGTCTCAATGCGCTCTAAAGCGAGGGCCGATGACTCTACTTTAGAAGCAGTATTGCCTATGGTTGTAGTGGCACCTTTCATATCCTCAAGCAGGCGAGCAGCTCTAGGATTTTCGACAAAGAATTGATGGTATTCAGGACGCTCGAATTGTTTGACAAGCTGCTGAATCTCTCTGGCCTTAGCCACGGGCTGGGAGGATGATTCAAGAACTTCGTCAAGCTTGCGTATCGTGCCATTCAAACGGTCAACAACTGCACTATTTTTAGCACTAGGTGCTGTTTCTTGAAGCAACTGTGCAAAATCACCGTTTTGACGTCGCAGGTTAAGAGCAGACTCATCCATCACCTTAAGACTGCGCTCAATTTGGCTTATGCCTGTGCGCTCAGCCTCGGCAGTAACAATCGAATTTACAGCCTGTCTGGTCTCTACAATAGCTTTGCCAGCTGGCGATTCGAGTACTTCTTTACCGAGATGCTGTTCAACAGAACGCATAGCGCGGGCTAAGTCATCGACAACTTGAGGGGTTGCACCTTTTTCAACAATGGTTTTTAAGTTTCGTTCGACTGTTTGCAGTGAGCTTGCCACTTCATCGCTCAATTTGATGCCGCTTTCAGTAAGCTTGACGCTCAGGCCTTCTACTTTTACCAAGCCTTGCTCTGCAGCAATCTGAGTAACTGGACCTTTACTGGCTAAGTTGTCAGTCAAATTAGTTGTTACTTCTTGCACTCTAAAAGGAGTGGTAGAAGCATTCGGCAAGGCAGCTCTTTCAACTGAAGTGGCCGCCTCGGTTAATTTTGTGCTCGTTCCTTTTATATCTTCCAAGAGTTTGGCTGCTTTTGGATTCTCAGCAAAGAACTTAGCGAACTCTGGGCGCTCTAGCTGTTTTATGACAGCTTCGACTTCTCTGACGGTGGTTTGGCTCGAAAGTTTTGGGCCGGTCTCAAGAATATCATCGAGCTTTTTAACTGTGGCGGTAAGCGTTTCACCGACTGAACCTGGTTTGCTACCGATCTTGATACCACTTTGCTCAATGGCCTCGGCTAAGTTGCGCGATTGAGCGCGTAAGCTAACACTTTCGCGATCAACTATCTGGTTAACGACACTGCCAGCTTCAACTTTTACAACAGGCTCACCGACTGGTTTGAAGGCAGGAGTTTCACCAACAGGTTTTAGAACCGGTGTTTCAAGTACGGGCTTACCAACTGGTTCAAGAACTGGCTTAATTGCTGGCTCAATTACTGGCTTAACGACTGGAGCTTCGACAGTTCTAACTACCGGTTGGCTAGTATGAGGTGGCACAACTTCAACTGGTTTTGGTAGAACTCTCGATGCATTCGCCTCGGTACTAGCAAAGGCACGAGGATTGCCAAATTCTATGCGAGCGGCTAAAGACTCGGTCGATTGGCCACCGAGAATTGACCTAATACTTTCGCCAAAAGGTTTAACAGTAGAAAGAACAGCATTTGGCTTAATTGCAGTCTCGGCCACCCGAGGAACAAGTCCGTCAGGTATATGGCGAGTTCCGGCCATAACTGCATCATCTATAGATTCTTTGCCGACTGTTTTCAAAACAGCCCCGGCGTCACGAACTAACGATTGCGCAACGGCGGTGCGGCTGAAAGCCTGCTCAGCGCCAATGATTGCTTCGGTGCGTGCACCCATTCGACCGACAGTGTTAGCACCGCCAAGCCCGGCAGTGCCAAGGGTGAAGGCCAAGCCACCACTGAGGTGTGCAATACCTAAAACATCACCACTTTTGACTGTTTCGTAAGCTTTAACTGTCTGATCTTTAAGACCTGTGGCAGTACGCACCGGATCTTTTACGACATCAAAGATATTCATGGCGATGTTAGAAACCACGCCGCTACTCTTTGAATCATGCCGACCGACAATCGCTAAAGTACTAATACCAGCGTCTACGGCACCGGTTGTGAATGCACCAGCGGTTTCGAGCAAACCGGGAGACTTCGGCTTTACCTCTGCACGCTTGGTCGGATGAGCCATAAGCGAATCGAGCAAAGGATTGACAGCCGCAGCTGAGGGCTTGCTTGAGTCCTCTGGCTTATCACTGCTGGCTGGGGAATTTTGGGGCATCGACTGACTTAAAAACCTATAATCAACTTGCGCCTATGGTTCTATACCGGTTGCCAAGAATTTAGACAAATTTCTCATCTTTAAGGTCTGTATTCGATGGGGGAACCACGATAAAAGCCAAAATAGTCGGCAATAGTGGTAATTTGTTTCTGTTTTCGGCTAAATTTATCTGGTAAAGAACAAAACTAATTACAACTTATATATCCCCTCCGCGCAGGCGTTCTAAACGCGCTCAAGGCTTAAAAGCCGGTTGCCAAGAGGGCCTCGAGGATTCCTGTTCGAAAATGTACTTAAAAGAGAGCCTGGACAACATACTTGCCAAAGATCCCGCTGCCAGAAGCCGTCTTGAGGTTATCCTGTGTTACCCCGGTTTCCATGCTCTCTTTTTTCATAAAATTGCCAACAGCCTTTGGAAAAATGGCCTGCGCACACCAGGGCGCTTTATTTCACACCTTGGTCGAGTCTTCACCGGCATTGAAATTCACCCAGGAGCCACCATTGGGCGCCGGGTATTCATAGACCACGGCATGGGTGTAGTAATCGGCGAGACCGCTGAAGTGGGCGACGATTGTGTCATCTACCAAGGTGTCACCCTAGGAGCCGGCGCCGCAGCCCGCCAGGGCGCGATATCGAGAGACACCAAACGCCATCCCACTCTGGGCAAAGGCGTAATCGTGGGAAGCGGAGCCGAGATACAGGGTGCAATCGTAGTGGGCGATAACGTGCGGGTGGCTTCGCGCTCGATTGTGCTCAAAGATGTGCCTGATAATTCTGTGGTTGTTGGAGTTCCTGGCCGCGTAATCTATCGTGATGGTGAACGGGTTGCTCCAGAAAAGCCCCAAGAAGATGTACCTGACATCGAAGCTCAGGCAATTAAGTCTCTTCACTGCAAGCTTTCTGAACTTGAGGGCACAGTTAGAGACCTCAAAGGCAAACTGAAACAACAGGGTAAAGAGTTGGAGATGTTTAAAGATAAGGTTTGCCCCGAGCTGGCCCTCGACAGTAACGACCAGGCCAATTCGGGTATTAATTCAAGTGTCGAACTCAAGTCAGTTGACCAAGACCCGGTCGATGTATTTTTGCAAGGAGCGGGAATCTGACAATTTGAGTTAGAGACAGGGATAACGGGTAGAATAAGTTTGGTTCTGAGATAAAGACGGAGAAAGGATTCGCATGGCGGTTAGCGAGCTTGAGAGAGCATTCGGTACTCTTTCCGAAGCCCTAAATTTGACTGAATCGGAGATTTCCGAGGAGATCAAGATTATTGAGCAACAAATAGAAGAGTTAAAAGCAAGAACCATTGAACTTGTAGGAAAGCAAGAAACATTGGCACATGATAGAGCATCTATATCTGAGATGGTTAATCGATATTGTGACACCGAGGACGGTGCTGCTTAAGCAAATTTGGCGCATTAACGCTTGAGCGTAAATGCAAACTAGAATAAGCTAGGAAATACTTTCACAATGTCAGGTTCCTGTCCCTACTGCGGCGCAAAACTCAATTACGGGATTAAGTTCTGCGTTGTCTGTGGGCGGCCGATAACCAACCATGAAAGTGGTAAGACCAGCAAGATGGGCAGTGGTATGCGTTCTGGCATAAGGCCAGCCGACGTCACACGTCGCCTTGACGATCTTATGACCGTGGCTCGCTTTAAGCATTCCAAACGCACCACGACACTCGACAGCAATATGCGTTGGGTGTCACTAAATTTCGTTTCGGTCGCCCTCGGTATTGCGCTGTTTTTCTGCGCTGTCAAAATTAGCTTAGATGGTGGTTTGGTAAAGAAAAGCGATAAAGCGATAACCCCTCTAGCCGCAATTCTCACCAAATTAGGCCTTGATGGCATTGGCAAGAAAGCTCCGACAAATGCAAAACTAGACAGCGCTAAACCAGACAGCACCAAACCATCAACCAAAAAATCGAAAACAAAAAAAACAAATAGAAAGTCGCACTAACTTTCTATCAATCTGACAATGCCGTGCTCAAGCAAGAGAGCAAACTGTTCATGAGTCCACTGCTTCTTCACTTTAGGAGAGTGGTGCAAACTGGCACGAATCACTTTGTCACCAGCCCCGGTTACTTCATAGATATACTCTTTTTCAAAAAGAGGGGGCGCCTTTACCCCTAATAGTTGACCTTTGGCAAAATTAAAATTGAATTGATGAGCTTGAGCCATTACTATACTGCTGTAACTAAATGACGACCCATCTCAACCTTGAGACCCTCGGAGGTATGTTCGAAGAGTTGATATGCCTTAGCGTCACGCATTAGTTTCTCAACCGGATACTCGCGAGAGAAACCATAGCCACCATAGATTTGCACAGCATCGGTGGTCACTCGCATAACCATTTCTTGGGCGAACGCTTTGGCACAAACGGCCTCTGAGGTAGAGAAGATGCCCTGGTCAGCAAGCTGAGCCGCTTGATAGACCAATAGTCTTGCAGCTTCAATGTCTTTTGCCATATCAGCCAGCATAAAACTTACGGCTTGATGTTGTGAAATCGTCACACCGAATGTCACTCTTTCTTTGGCGTACTTGAGCGCGTGCTCTAGGGCACTGCGAGCGACACCAACCATACCAGCAGCGATAACGGCATAATTGCGAGTGAGAGTTAAACGGTACATATGTTCGCCAGCACCCTCAGTACCCAATAGAGCGGAAGCTGGTAAATAAACTTCATCGAGGCGGGCCGAGCTAATTACTTGAGAGCGTCGACCAATAGACGGCAGCCGATCAGAGAAATCAATTTCATCATCTGCGCCAACTAAAAAGTAGCTGAAGCGCTCCTTTTCACCCTCACGACCTCGGCTTGTTACTTCTCTGCGGTCTTCGCTGGCAGCAACCAGATACCACTGGGCAATGCCACCATTGACAAAAGCAGGATGTTTGCCACTCAAAACAAACTTATCGCCTTCTCTGCGATAAAAAACTCGGCCACTTTTAACACCGCCAGACATACCAAAACCGGCTAAGCAAGCTTCTTCCATTAGAGGGGAAAGAAATTTTTCTTTTTGCTCGTCACTACCAAAATCAATGACAAACTGTTGGGCTATAGAAGATGCCTCAACACTGCCAGCGATACCACTGCAACCACTCGCCAGCTCTTCGGCTATCAGGCAGCTATCAAAACAACTTAGACCTAAGCCATTGAGCGCCTCTGGCACACAGGCATTGGCTAGGCCGGTCTGCCACAACTTGGCAAAGATATCGCCAGCAAAATCACCCGACTGGTCATACTTATGAGCGTGACCAGCTATTTCACGTGTAGCGAAATCTCGTGCCAGCTTTTGGTACTCTTGCTGCTCTGAAGTCAGTTTGTGACTAATCATGATTTTCCTAGTTGATTCTTGGTTAACGTAGTAATTGAAGTATTAGTTCTTGTAGACATATATTGTATGACTGCTAACAATTAGCATCTTATTATCGAATTAACAGAGCGCCCCTTGGCAAGTATGCGATCGATGAAGACCTTAGCTAATTGGGGCCTTGCACACCAGGCTAAAAATATCTTCATGCCTTTGGCGAAGACTAGCGCTCAAAGGGGCGGCTTACCGCTTGACCATTGCCTCACAGAAAGGCATCATTACACTGTCAAGTGAAAAGCAAGGCCAAGCAAATCCAACCAATGAACCCTATCGTCGCTCCTTCAATCTTATCTGCAGACTTCTCTCGCCTTGGCGAAGAAGTAGGCCGTGCTGAAGCAGGTGGCGCAGACTGGATACACGTTGATGTTATGGATGGTCATTTCGTGCCTAACTTGACCATCGGTGCGCCAGTGGTCAAATGCCTAAAGGGTGTTACCAAGCTGCCACTCGATGTCCATTTGATGATTAGCGACCCTGATAAATATCTTTCTGATTTCGCTGAAGCAGGTGCCGATTACATCACCGTGCATCAAGAAGCCTGTAACCACCTACAACGTACCCTCTCGCACATTCGCGCTTTGGGTAAGAAAGCAGGCGTAGCTCTAAACCCTGCTACCCCAGAAGATACACTAAAATATGTTTTGAAAGACCTCGACCTAGTTCTGGTTATGTCTGTTAACCCAGGTTTTGGTGGGCAGAAATTTATCGCTGAAGTACTGCCTAAGATTGCCAACCTAAGAAGAATGTTTGAAGAGGCTGGTCGCCCCGATGTAATAATTTCAGTTGACGGTGGTATCAATGCCGATACCGCCAAACAGGTGGTGGCGCATGGCGCTACAGCTATGGTTGCGGGCAACTTCGTCTACGGTGCCAGCGATTTAAGCAAAGCTATGCAAGATTTAAAAGCCGCGGGAAAGAGTGCCCCCGTTAAAGAAAAAGCCGCGCTCAAGTAGTAAGGAGAAGACAATGACCGAGTCGTTGAAAATGACAAAGCGTAATTCAAGTGTATTAGCACTGGCGGTGGTTTTAGCCACTCAACTCGCTTTGCCAAACAAGGCCCTAGCCGACTACGATGATCTTTTCGTCGACACTTCTGAAATTGGCCAAGACCACCACGGCGTGGTTACTTCTGACCAGTTTCTTGAGCTGGGAGTACCTTCTGCTAACGGCCTCAGAATTGAAGGCGAGCAATCAATGCGTTTGGGCAATCTAGACAGAGCAATTATGGTCCTGCAACGCTCAGTCGAACTTGCACCAGCAGATATGGATGGCCGTATTCTTTATGGTGAAGCTCTAGAGAAAAAACTGATCAAACAAAAGAAACGCGACCCCGCACTATACAATTACGTGATCAAGCAGTGGCTCTTCGTTGCTAAGAACGCTGAGTTTGCTGATCAAGGCATGCAAGGTTTTAACCACCTAATCAAAATCTGCGGAACTGTGCCGAAGAAATGGGAAAAAGAGAAAAAGTTTCTTGCTCGTGTCCTCATTCCTGAAGATGGCACAGCCCCTGTCAAACTTGGACGCAGAACCCAGACGACTCTATAGCTTTGCGCTTTAGCCCTGTTTTTTCAGACCTAGGCTTTGGCTAGCAACCGTTTAACAAATTTGACTACATCAATGGTGCTAGCAATAGCACCCCAGATTGTGATGGCGCAGCCAATGCAGAGCCAAGCCCAAGGCGAATGCATGGTAATGAGGTGCTGCTTCATCATTAACACTTCGCCGACAAATTTGTCGCTTTCTAAATGGATTAATACCAAGAGAAAAAAGCCAATAAAGGCGTTGGACATACCAAAGAGAAGCACTAGCCAAGACTGCCTGGCGATTACTAGCAAGGGGACAAATCCTAGTAAAAGAAGCGAATCAGGTAGCCAAATTAGTGGGCTAGTCGCTGGTATTTGAAAAGCCAGCACCACGCTCAAAACCCATAGAGCAGTAGACAACACAGTGGCAATTAGCGACCGTTTTGTTTTCTTTGACTCAATCATCTAAGATTTCCAACAATAGTGTTGCCTGCACAGCATCAACTACCTTGGCCATTTCAAAGGGGACATCAGTGATTTTCTTACACGAAGCCACCACTTCGTGGGCAAAGCCAATTTTGTCAAAATCACCCAAGCCGCGATCTCGGTAAATTTTGTTGAGAGCGTCTTTACGCCTACCCGTTTCGGGCAAAGAATAGTCGCATTGGCCAAGGGTTTGGCCAAATCTCGCGAGGTGCTCATCTAAAAGATAAAGCAATTGCTCATACGAATAGCTATCTTCTAGTTCTACCACCGCCAACGATACCAACTGATCACCATCACGCAACGAGTCTTCTATTAGTTCTGCTGATTGCTCAGCGTCTCCGTCTAATACACAAACGATAGGCAAGCGCACAGTATCTCGAATGGTGAGATAGCGCCGAGCAACTTGCTTCGCTCCGCCACTAGCGATAACCTCAACACCCTGCTGACTAAATGAAAATCCCGACAACCAAGCAAAGTGCGGCAAAACAATAGCTTCTGTTTGCCCTTCAACCAAAAGCAAAATATTCGGCCGCAATTTACCGGCCAATTTTTTGGCACACTGCTGAACCTTTTCAGCTAAATCGCTAGCGCTCAAGAGAGAAAAAGCGGCATCACTTGAGGTTGAGCTGTCAGCCTTTAATTCTCGAAAAATGTCTTGAACTAACATTACCCGATCGAGATCTTCTTTTTTTTCATTTTGATTGAGATCGGCCCACTCACTAAAACGCCAGTCAATGGCCGCTAGAAAGCAAGCGCGCAACCATGCTTGAGCAGCCACTGATCGCTCAGCCCCAAGCAAATCAAGGAGAGCCTGCATCTTGCGACTCTTGCTATTAAATGGGCTTTCAATATCAACGCCACGATACTGTTGATACCAAATTGTTAAGGCCGATTCGCTAAAAACCCGCAGGTCATCTAAAGCAATAGCCAAACTGAGTATTTGAGAAAGACTTGGTTCTTCTACATTTTGCGGGCCAAATATTTGCCCAAAAGTTTTAGCTAAGCTGAGATAGTTGCTTTCAATCGAACGAGAAAACGGCTTAGCCTCAGGATTTCTCGCACATTGTTTGACGACAGTTTTACGCATGCGGGCAAAGCGACTAACAGGCTCTTCAAAGGCTAGTTGCCTCAATGCGGCAACGAAAAGTTCGTTGACATCTGGTTTGCGAAAAACTATTTCTTCACACGTCAAACTTCGTAATTAACCCTTTCTAAACCAGCTATCAACATATAGTCTAGTAAGTTCGCTCTTCGCAAGCAAGCAAAAGAAAAGAGAGTTGTAGATGCCCACGTCAGTTGACGAACCCGATAACTCGCCTAGCGCAGGGTCTCAAGAGACACCTGTTGCCGGAGAAGTTAACTCGGCTGACCTCTTGGTCAGCGGTTCGACTTGGGCTGCTATTTGGCATATGAGCTGGCCGATGATGGTGCAAATGCTGGTTATTTCATCTGCCAGCTTCGTCGACATTTGGGTAGCCGGTAAACTTGGCTCAGAAGTGCAAGCAGCTCTCGGAATCTGCAATCAAATATGGTTTTTGATGTTGCTTTTAACGGTAGCTTTGTCATCAGGTACGATGGCTCTAATTAGCCGGTTCTGGGGCGCTCGTGACTATGGCCAAGCGGTCGAAGCTGGCCGCCAATCTTTGATTTTTTGCATTATCTTCGGAGTTCTCTCAACTCTAGCAGGATGGGGAGCCGCTCGCCCTCTCCTGGCCATGGCTGGGGCCAATGCCCACGTGCAAGACCTTGGTTGGCAATATCTTTCCATCGATCTGCTGTCACAGCTTCCTTTTACTGTCGTCTGGACAGCACACTCTATGTTTCGTGCCATCGGTAACTCACGAGTGCCGCTACTGAACTGGCTTTTCATGGCAGTAGTAATTATTGGCCTTGATTTCTTCTTGTGCTTAGGTTGGCCCCAGTTAGGCGTTTCCGGCATAGGTTGGGCCTGGTTTGCCGGTGGGCTCGTGGGCATGACACTGAACCTTTATCTATTATCAAAGTCAGATCTAGCCGGCTCGCTCAATCTTTGGCCCGCCATCAAAGCGGGCTTGACTAAAGAAACCAAAGAATGGATTTGGCGCATACTTAAAATCGGCTTGCCTACTTGCATTCAAGATTTAGCCTGGGTTATGGGTAACTTCGCCCTCTTTCTCATATTTGCCATGACGAAAGAACCAACAGCCTGTCAGGCTGCCTGGACAATAGGTTTTAGAGTTGAAGAGATGCTTTGCACTTTACCCTTGCATGCGCTGGCCACATCAATTGGCACCATTGTTGGACAAAATCTCGGCGCCAAGAAACCAGAAAGAGCAGAGGCGACTGGCTGGCAAGCAATGAAGATTGGCTTGGCCATTGAATTTCCTACAGGCCTAATCATGTTTATCTTCGCCACCCCGATTGCCAGCATGATGAGTAGTGACCCTAATGTGGTGAGCTGCACAGCTGATTATTTCCGTATCGTTGGCCTCTCTGAACCGCTTACAGCCTGTTGGATCGTCTTATTTGGGGCCCTTACAGGAGCGGGCTATACGAGGTGGCCTATGTGGGTCGGCATCATTTGTCTCACAGTTGTGCGCCTGCCCCTAGCCTATTTTCTCACCACAAGCCATGGCCTGAACCTTGGTCCGCCAGGCATTTGGCTTGGGATTGCCGCTTCTTCATCGATAATTGGACTCTTGGCAGTCTGGCGCTTCAAATCTGGTGTCTGGAAGACGCAGCAAATTTAGAATTGAACTTTAAGAAGGCTGGCAACGTCTTTAGCTAAAGGACGGGCACTGCACTGAGGAAGATTCAATGAGTAGAGAAGCATTGGCAAGTACAAAGAAGAAAAAAGCTCTGCAGTTGAGCAGTTTGCTCGACTATCAAATTCCTAGAATTAAGCTTTGCCTAGTCAAAGAAGAACTCAATTTGAAGCCCCCTTTTCCGGCCATAAAATCGGCTGAAGATGCCGCTTCACTCTTGCGCCCCTTGCATTTCGCTTCAGAAGAACATTTCGTCAGCCTCCACCTCAATACAAAGTTCGAAGTAATTGGCCTCCATGAGGTTTCACACGGCACTATTTCAGCTTCATTAGTGCACCCCCGAGAGGTCTTTAAAGCCGCCCTAGTTGCCAACAGCTACGCTATTCTGGTTTGCCACAATCACCCATCGGGGGCAAAGCTGGTGCCCTCAAAAGAAGATTTCGAGACCACTAAACAGCTTATCGCTGCAGGCAAAGTACTGGGTGTGAGCGTGCTTGATCACCTAATTCTTGGTCTTAAATGCAAGACAGCCGAAAAAAGTGGCCGTGAGCATTTTGAAATATTTAGTTTCCGCGAAAATCATCCAGATATCTGGGACTGATAGCAACTTTCAAGTATGATCTCGCTTATGACATTCACTGAAAAAAGAAATACGGCCGTTGTGGCAATCGGCTCTAGAGAAATGGGCGGCGCTAAGCCAGTCTTGGTGCAGTCTATGACTAATACCCCGACAGAAGACCCGCAAGCCACGGCCAATCAGGTCATCGAACTAGCCGACGCTGGCTCAGAAATAGTACGTATTACTGTCAATACAAAAGAAGCGGCCAAGGCAGTACCGACTATTGTTAGCCTTCTCGAAAAACGTGGTTATGACACACCGCTAGTCGGTGACTTCCACTATAACGGCCACTTACTACTATCTGAATACCATGATTGCGCCAGACTCCTGGCCAAATATCGCATTAATCCAGGTAATGTTGGCCGCGGCGAAAAACATGACGGCAACTTCCGAGCGATGGTCGAAGCCGCCCTCAAATGGCAAAAGCCAGTTCGCATAGGAGTCAACTGGGGTTCGCTTGACCAAGAACTACTGGCCAAAATGATGGACGAAAATGCTTTACTGAAAAATCCTAAAGATGGTCACGAAGTATTGATTGATGCCATCGTTGAAAGTGCTTTGTCATCAGCTGCGGTGGCAGAAAAATATGGCCTGAGCAAAAATCAAATTGTTCTCTCTGCCAAAGTCTCAGAAGTAAGAGATCTCGTTAGCGTTTACACCAGACTGGCGGCCTCTTGTGACTACGCTCTGCACCTCGGCCTGACCGAAGCTGGCATGGGCATGAAAGGCATTGTCGCCTCAACAGCGGCTCTCTCTGTCTTACTGGCTCAAGGTATCGGCGACACTATTCGAGTGAGCTTAACTCCAGCGCCTGGAGCCGCTCGCGACGAAGAAGTACGAGTCTGTCAACAGATTCTGCAATCTCTTGGTATTCGCTCATTCAACCCACAAGTGACCGCTTGCCCGGGCTGCGGCAGAACCACGAGCACCGTTTTCCAAGAATTGGCCCAAGATATTCAGCAACATCTCACAGCCGAACGGGCGCGCTGGCAACAGCAATACCCTGGCGTAGAAGATCTAAAAGTAGCGGTAATGGGCTGCATAGTAAACGGTCCCGGTGAATCAAAGCACGCTGACATCGGCATTTCATTGCCTGGAACTGGCGAAGAACCACGCGCTCCTGTATACATTGACGGCAAGCATTTCACAACTCTCGGTGGCCCAAATTTAGCGCAAGACTTTATCAAGCTAGTTAACGACTACGTAGAAAATCGCTTCGCCAGCAAATTCTAAAACTCAAATCTATCCAATCTTTGCAAAAAAAAATCGGTGCGCAATTCTACTTGCGCACCGATTTCTCGTAATTATAAGCTTCGAACTAGTTGTGCTCGTGCAGTTTGCGCACTTCGCTAGTGAGCTTTGGCACGATTTCTAAGACATCGCCGACGATTCCGTAATTTGCAAACTTGAAGATCGGCGCATCAGGATCTTTATTGATTGCCACAATTACTTTTGAAGAAGACATCCCAGCCAAATGCTGAATGGCCCCAGAAATACCACAAGCGAAGTATAGTTGTGGGCTGACAGTTTTGCCCGTCTGGCCAACTTGAAATTGGTGGTCAATCCAACCAGCATCGACCACAGCTCGTGAAGCACCAAGGGCTGCTCCAAGAGCATCACAAAGTGATTGCAAGACTGGCCAATTTTCTGGACCTTTGATACCACGTCCACCGGCCACAATTATTGCTGCTTCAGAAAGCTCTATTTTGGCGCCTTCAGAGGCATGTACAGCAACTACTTTTGCGCCAACAGCATCGCTAGAAACTGCTAAATCTTCCACCGAACCAGCTGCTGCACCTTGCTCATTTACGGCAAAGACATTCGGTCTAAGAGTGATGAATGAAAGTGGTGCATCAATTTCATAAACGCCCCAACACTTACCTGAGTACATTGGGCGCACAGGTAAAAGATTTGAGCCCTCTTGCTGCAATGCCATCACATCAGCGATACATGGAGCATCGAGACGGGCAGCAACGCGAGGTATAAAGTCTTTAGCCATAGCGGTGTGTGCAGCAAAGACATAACGTGGATCGCTCTTCTTAACTGCTTCAGCTGCCGCCGAAGTAAAAGCTTCAGTTGAGTAACTGGCGAATAGCTCACCATCAGCCACTAGAATTGAACTCGGTTCGTATTTTGCCACTTCAGCAGCCAGTGCTTTGGCACCACTGCCGACTAAAAAGGCAGTAATAGTTTCACCACCTTGAGCTCGACGTTTTGCTTCAGAAAGAGCCTCAACAGAAGCTTTTCTCAATTGGCCATTGCGTTGTTCGACAAAAACCAGATAGCCTTGCGACATTTTTTAATTCTCCTACGAAATTATCTTGCAGCTTCTAAAGCACGTGAGCTTCACTGTGCAACAAACTGACCAACTCTTTAACTTGACTATCAACGTCGCCTTCGATTTTGCGACCTTGTGGACGATCTGGTGGCAACATCATTTCTTTGATGCGCACTTTGACATTGGCACCACCAACTGAGCCTTTGAGCCCCAGAGCAGTAGCGTCTTTAACAGCAATTTCTTTACGCCTAGCTGCCATGACACCTTTGATACCAGGGTAACGGGGTTCGTTCAAACCTTTCTGACAACTGATTACTGCTGGCAATGTGCCCTCAACTGATTCGTGAGCACCTTCAATTTCGCGTTCAGCTTTGAAAGTTGTACCTTCAACTTCGAACTTGAGTACCATTGTTGTTTGAGCGCAACCGAGCAGTTCAGCTAGCATCGAAGGCACTTGGCTGTTATCGCCGCCGGCGCCTTGGTGACCGCAGAAAACGAGATCATAGCCGCCATCTTTGATAGCAGCAGCCAACACTTTAGCGGTAGACAAAGTGTCGAGATTGGCAAAATCACCGTCACTTAAATGCACAGCACTGTCAATTCCGCGAGCGAGACTATCACGTAGCACATCGGTGCACTCAGCACCGCCCAAGGCAATAACAGTGGTATCTCCACCATGCTTCTCTTTTTGTTTGAGAGCTTCTTCTATTGCAAATTCGTCATAGGGGCTAGTGATAAAGCGAACGCCGGTATAGTCGATGTTCTTTTTATCGGCAGCAATGGCAATTTTAGTTTCCGTGTCTGGCACGGCTTTAACGCAAACAGCAATCTTCAAGGCCATGTCTCCTTAAGAGCGGCAAATAAATTCAAGTGTAATTCAGCACCAAATTATAGGCCCGCTCAGGCCAATCCTAAGGATTATTACCATATTCCTTAATGGCGCAAAGAACGGCGCAAAAAACTAGACTATTTTTCTATACCAGGCTTGTCAATCAGGTTATCGACAGTACCAGCGGAGTTCACGTCTACAGGGCTGTCAACAGAGAGCAAGCGCCCTCTCAAACCTTCGGGTGTGAGATAGCACTTTTCGTTGTTGCACCAGACTATCTGATCAACTAATTCATCAGGATCATCAATCACAGTAAGTAAATCGAGTTCGTCTTCAGTCAAAAAGCCGCGAGTGATAACTTCGGCCCTAAGCCAATCCAGCAAAGGATTCCAAAATTTGGAGCCCACCAGAAACATCGGAAATCGTTGTATTTTTTTTGTCTGTATTAAGGTCACTGTCTCGAAAAGCTCATCAAGGCTGCCAAAGCCGCCAGGCAAGATAACGAAAGCCACGGCATACTTGACAAACATCAGCTTGCGCACGAAGAAGTAGCGGAAATCAAGCGACTTGGTTTGGTAAGGATTAGGGCCTTGCTCGCGCGAAAGAGAGATATTAAGGCCAATCGAAGTACCACCAGCAGCCAGAGCACCTTTGTTGCCAGCTTCCATTACTCCGGGCCCACCACCAGTGATGACAGCAAAACCTTTATCGGCAAGCTTCTTGGCAATAGTTTCGGCTAGAACATAAACCGGATCACTTGGTTTGCAGCGTGCTGTTCCAAATATTGAAACAGCCGGCCCAATCTGAGACATCTCATCAAACCCTTCAACCAGTTCTGCCATCATGCGAAATACGCGCCATGTATCTTTCGCGCCCATGTCTTCTAGAACATATTGTGAGTCAGCCAATTGTCACCTGCTATTTAATTGATTTGTCCGTGATTTATTCGAGCTGTGAATGGCGTCTTTGGGTGAGCGCAAGAAAAACAGCTCAAGAGCATGACTATCAGGCATTTGCCCGGTTTTTACAAGATGCTCAAGCTTGGTCAATTCAATACGGCTAGAAACCAAAAACTCTACAGATGCGTGAGAGAGGCGTCGCACGTCTTTTTCTAAAACGAAAGAGTTGCCGCCTTTGATATCAGCCGCCAAAAGCTTGGCAAGTTCTTGGGGAGGCAATTCGCGACGTTTGATACCAGGTCCAAAGTTTGACTCTTTATTATATGTTTCACATAAGAGCTTAAGCTGCACCCATTTACTAATCATGGTTTGCATAGTCGCTAAAATTTGCATGGCGTTTTGATGGCTCAAAAGTTCGCGCAAAGTTAGCAGGGTTTTCTGAGTATCACCAGCCAACCAGTGTTCGGCCACACTAAAGACACTAGAGTGATGCGGGCTAAGTTGGCGGATGATATCGAGTGAAATAAAAGTCTTCGGCAAGATATAAATTGCCGCCTTTTCAATTTCAGAAGAGATTTGGCGAAGGTTGGCTTCAAGACCCTCAATTAGATAATCGGCCGCTTCATTCTCAATGGTGGCATCGAAGCGCTTCGCTTCTTTCTGGCACCATTGCTGAAGCTTGGGGCTAGTAGAGCCAGCCCAAATTTTCTCACGGGGAAAGGGCTCAAGCTTGGCATATTTCGCCACCAGCTTAGATAGCCGAAGAGTAGTATCAAAATTGCTGGTACTAACAAACACTATATAAGTACTTGGGTGCACCGAAGATAGTGCCGCTTCTAGAGTGTCTTCGTTGACCTCTTTGCCCTTGCTCGCTTTTTTGCCAGTGCTTTCATCTTTACTTGAGCCAGAACTAGAGCGTTTTTTAGCAAACCAATCACAGCGGTCAATCACAATTAATTTATTGCCTGGTCCAAAGGGAAGCGAGGCCGCTTGCTCGGTTACTTCTTGAGCATTAGGATTATCAAGGCGACTGTAGTTAAAGCTAGCCCAAGCCGGGTCAAGCAGTTCAGCTTTAAGATCGTCTAGACGACGATAAAGTTGAAAGTCTTCTTCTCCAGCTAAGACTATTACTGGCATTAGTTAAAGATTCGCTCGCCGGTTGAAAGGAAATAAACTCGCTTTGCGATAGAGGTGCAGGCATCTCCCATACGCTCAAGGAAACGCGAGCAGAACAAAAATTGCGCTCGCATCTGAGCATGGGCGCTATCTTGATCACCGAGGTTAGATAACAATCTCTTCGAGAGTACATCATGCAAATAATCGACATTGTTATCGCTTGCGAGAATTTCTTTCGCTTTGCTTGCCGAATCAGTAAGGAAGCAAAGCAAAAGCTCTTGCACCATATGATAGACACTAGCAGCCATTTTCGGCAGTTCTTCAGGAATTTCTATTTCGTCTTCAATGGCCCAATTGGCAAATCTTGCTACGCGGTTAGCATGATCAGCAAGACGCTCAAACTTGGCCGCAATAAGGGGAATACTGACGAGGGCGCGAATTTCTTTAGCGCCAAATGAGTCACGCTCCATTAAAAGATCAACACACTTTTCTTCGATTTCTTGGCAGAGTTTGTTTATTTCTTCTTCTTGCCGCTCAACCATTGCCAAATCAGCTTTTCGATCGCCTTTAAGCAATCTAGTCACTTCATAGACAGTAGTTTCAACCATCCGACCTAGGGTCAGCACTTCTTCTTTGATTAGTGTAATCGACTCAGTTTTCACTAACTTTCCCCTATATCAGTCGTTGGGCATGTTCAAACGATAGCCAGAGCGGTGGACAGTTTCGAGCAAAGTTGGCACTTTTGGATCGAGTTCAAGTTTTTGTCTAAGCCAGCGAACATGAACGGCGACTGTTTTTACGTCACCATCGAAGTCTGTTCCCCACACCCTATCTAGCAAAGCTTCAGTAGAAAGAGCGCGACCAACGTTTTGCATCAAAACTTTGAGCAATTTGAATTCTCGAGGTGAGAGTTCAATATTTTTACTGCGATAAACAACTCGCCTAGCGTCTTCATCGAGCAACAATGAACCCAACTCAATACGGCCTTTAGCAGAGCGAGCCTTGTCTTTGAGAGTGCGACGAATGAGTGCTTCAAGCCTAGCCAATAACTCGACCATACTAAAGGGTTTAACCAAATAATCGTCAGCACCACGTGAAAGTCCGTGGGCAATATCAGCTGGAGTAGACCTTCCGGTCAGCATGAGAATAGGAATATCAGGTGATTGCTCTCTTATCAAGGCGCAAATATCAGGGCCTTTCATATCGGGCAACATCCAATCAAGAATGACTAAATCAGGCAGAGCCTCAGCAAAACGAGCTAAACCAGCCGCTCCATTATTGCAGGCGTGAACTTCGAAACCGTGCCTGGTAAGGTTGTAGGTGAGGGTTTCAACGATAGTTTCATCGTCATCGACAATTTGAATTTTGATTTTGCTAGACATACTTACTCTTTAAGGAAATTCAATTCTAAACTTGGAACCAGAACCCTCTTTAGATGTCACGGCGATTTTAGCACCGTGCAAATCAACGATGTGTTTAACAATTGAGAGGCCAAGCCCCGTACTGCCACGTGTGCGTCCCCGATCGACCCGGTAAAAACGCTGGAATATTTTCGGTATCTCCGATTCAGCCATACCGATGCCGCTGTCTTCGACTTCAATAAAAGGCGGTGGCCCGCCGGCACGAATAACAACCGAACCTCCAGCCGGAGTAAATTTAATGGCATTCTCGACCAAGTTAATTAAAACTTGGTCGATTTGCTCTTCGTTGGCCAGAAGCTCAAAGCCACTCTCTACAGCTGACTTTACTAGTACGCCCTTCTCTTCAGCAAGTTCGCGCGTAGTCTCTAAGACGGCCTCGGTGCGCCGCTGAATGCTTACCCTTGAGAAGCGCATATCATCGCCAGCTCGGCCACTCTGCAACTTTTCATGAGAAAGCAAGTCATTGACGAGGTTTTGTAAGCGGCTCACCTCTTCTTTAGTACGGTTGAGCATGCGCATGGCCGTAATTGGCTCTTCTACGGCACCGTCGATGAGGGTCTCAACTAATAATTTGATATTGGCAAGTGGCAGGCGCAGTTCGTGAGAGACTTCAGCAATCCAGTTATCATGCTGTTCTTGAGTAACCGAGCCCGAACCGTCAGCAGCCAGAGCTTGCGAGGCAATCACTTTTGTTGGTTCGTCCATTACTAGGCAGGCACCGTATGTAGTTCTATAAAAGGCGAGGTGGTTCTAAGTATAGAGCGGCTGGATTTAACTATGGTTCTACTAAGTGAAAATGCACTAGAATCTTACTCAATTCAAAACAGTAATAGGGTTTTTTAAAATTATGGGTCCGCTAGTTTTAGCAATATTAGATGGTTGGGGCATTACCAGTGAGAAGAAAGGTAACGCCATTCTGGCGGCTAGAACACCGAACTATGAAATATTGAAATCTAAATATCTCTTCACCCACCTTCAAGCATCGGGTCAGTATGTCGGCTTGCCAGATGGACTGATGGGCAATTCAGAAGTTGGGCACCTGACCATTGGTTCGGGTCGAACTGTTACCCAAAAGCTAACATTGATTTCTAACACTGTTGCCGACGGCACTTTTTTCCATAATCCTGCCTTAGTAGCAGCAGCAGAAAATGTAAAGCTGACAGGCGGCACTCTTCATATATTAGGTTTGGTCTCGGACGGCTGTGTTCATTCAAGCCCCGATCACCTCGATGCCCTGCTTGAGTTTGCTCGCCGCCAGCAAATCAAAGAGCTAGTAATCCATCCGATTTTAGACGGGCGAGACACTCCGCCGCGATCGGCCAAACGTTTTATGCGCGAGCTAGAAGAAAAGCTGCTCGGCATTGGCAAAATTGGCGTGGTTTGTGGCCGTTACTATGCAATGGATAGAGATCAGCGCTGGGAAAGAGTCGAACCTTATTGGCGAGCACTGGTGTTGTCAGAAGGCAACCCAGCAAATAGCGCCCCTGAAGCTGTTGAGACTTCATATAGCAACAATGTCGGAGATGAATTTATAACTCCGCAAATTATCAATGCCATTCCTATAAAGGATGGCGATAGCGTAATTTGCTTCAATTTTAGACCAGACAGAGTGCGCGAAATCTCACGAGCGCTTACTCGCAGCGATTTTACTGAGTTTGCCAGGCCAATCACTCCGTCTATTTATTACGTCTGCATGACCGAATATGACACAACCTTGATGTTGCCCATAGCCTTCAGCCCAGAGGTTTTGCCCTCACAAGATTTGCATAATACTTTGCCCGAAGTAATTTCTTGCCACCACATCGGCCAGCTCCACACCTCTGAGACCGAAAAATATGCCCATGTCACTTACTTCTTCAATGGCGGTAAAGAGACTCAACTCCCCGGTGAAGAAAGGCATCTAATACCTTCACTAAAGGTAGCGACCTATGATTTGGCACCGGCTATGCGTACGCCTCAAGTTTGCGAACTAGCCTGCCAAGCAATAAAGAGCGGCAAGCATCCTTTTATTGTGCTCAATTTTGCCAACCCCGATATGGTTGGCCATACCGGAATTATGGACGCCGCTGTGCCAGCTGTAGAATCAGTTGATTTGGCATTCGCCGCCCTGCTTGCTGCCGTGCAAGAGGCTAATGGAACTCTAGTGGTAACAGCCGATCACGGCAATATCGAGCAGTTGCTTGACTACAAGACTGGCGAGCCGCATACAGCGCACACGACAAACCCAGTACCGCTAGTGGTGGCAAGCTTCCAAACCCCAGAATGTGATCCGCTTAACCTTGTAAACAACTCTATGAAAAAACTTATACCAGGCGGCCTCGCTGACGTGGCACCGACAGTACTTGCCATCATGGGAATCGAGAAACCCATAGAGATGACTGGCCGCAGCCTTATATCTAATTGACTTACATACAGGTAGCAAATACACCTAATGTAAGAAGGATGCTAGAAAATCGAGGCAATAATCGGCACTGATATTTACATTCACCCTTTCCAAGAGGCGGAAATGCAATTAGTAGGCTGTATAATTCAAACGATTTCAGGTGGGCGAAATTTACTAGCTTTGCCGCCATTGTCACTCTGAGAGAGCTGTCGTTGACAATAACTCATCAGGATTAGAAGGAGACGAATCGACCGCATGATTACTTTGAGAAACCTCGCCCTTGCAGGCGCTAGCTTGGCCCTCGTAACTTCCCTCGCTGCTTGCAGTGGTGGTAGTTCCGAAACAACAAGCACAACAACCAGCACCACTGGTACTGGCACTGATGCTGCAGCAACCACCACTACCACCACAACTGGTACTGATGCTGCTACAACTAGCACTACAACTGCTACACCATCAGCCGAAACTTCCACAACAACGGCTACTACAACCGAATCTCACTAGATTTTCGTTAGTAGAAAAATCGAAAGGCCCTTTCAGGAAACTGAGAGGGCTCTTCTTTTTGTACAATTTATACAAATAGCGCAGGAACATTTCACAGAGCGAAATGGTCTTTAAATTTTTAGATAAGGGATAGCGAAAGCAATGCATAAGTTCAATAAATCTCTGGTTACTGCAACTTGTATTGCTTCGTTAATCAGCCTACTTCCAGCTGCAGCTCAAGAGCAAGTACAGCAAATGCAGATGCCTATTCAGGTTCCTGCGCAGATGATGCAGCAACCTCAAGCTCTCAGCGCTCCAACCTTGTCGTTTGTCGACATCAACTCAGGGCGCTTCAGTAAACTAGAAATCGATATGCAAGATGGCCAATTTTTAAGAGGGGCCTGCGACAACCTCCACATAACCGCTCGAAACCTAGACCTCAACCTTGGTGAACTGAAATCACTCGATCTTGAAGTTAAAGGCGGCAACATGGAAGACTTCATCGTCGACAAGCTCACCCTCACCACTCAAGGGGCGCTCAAATTTGACACTGGCCTTTTGCTCAATCAAAAAGTATTGCAATTCACTAGCCCAGCAACGGCTCAGGTTACTGCAATCGTCACGCAAGATAGCCTGAATAAATACATCAAAGCGCCGAGCACATTAGACAAACTTTCTTACACCGTGACCAAGAAAGGCGGAGTACTGGCTGGCTTGCTTGGTGCCGCCGGAGGCAATTTTGGTCTGACAATGACCGGGGCATCAGTGGCTCTTGGCCGCAACAATAAGGTGAGCATGACTGCAGAGGGGAAAGCCGGCATTGGCCAATTGGCAGTGCCGCTAGCAGCGCAGTTAGAAAGCCAACTATCTATTCAGGACGGCTGGGTGCAATTAGGTGATACCAAACTAATGACAGCCGGTCAGGAAATTTCGCCACAGCTCTCGGAGATGCTGGTTAAGAAAATCAATGGCCTTTCAAATCTTGGCACTAAATCAGATGACATCCATTTCAGCTTTACCGATCTCAAGGTGACATCAGGCAAGCAATTGGTAGTCAGCGGAACAGCTCAAGTAAACAGACTGCGTTTCGGTCGAAACTAATTGCCTAACAACCGTCTCAACGTTATATACTTACGTCTTGCTTCGACTAGAAAGCGAGAATTTGATGTATAAGCGGCGCGATAGCCGACAGTGGGACCAGTTAAGACCGGTCAAATTTACAAGAAATTTCACCAAGAATGCAGATGGGTCAGTACTCGTCGAAATTGGTGATACCAAAGTATTTTGCACCGCCAAAATCGAAGAGAGAGTGCCAGCATTCTTGATCGGGAAAGGCGAAGGCTGGGTTACCGCCGAGTATTCAATGTTGCCCGGTTCAACTTTACAGCGCTCTCAGCGCGAAGTGACCCGTGGCCAGGCCTCTGGCAGAACTAACGAAATTCAAAGGTTAATCGGCCGTTGCTTGAGGGCCGTAATTGACCGCCGAGCACTAGGTGAGCGCACGATCACAATTGACTGTGATGTCCTTCAAGCCGATGCTGGCACACGAGTATCGTCGATTTGTGGTGGCTTCTTAGCTCTTTATGATGCTCTAGCCAAACTACGTAAGGCTGGAGTTTTCGATGAGTTGCCTATCACAGAGCACATGGCTGCTGTATCGGTTGTCCAATTGAACGGCCAGTTATTGCTTGACCCCAATTACAGCGAAGACTCACAAGCTGAAATGGACAGCAACATTGTCTTGACCGAGTCTGGCAAGATTCTTGAGCTACAGATGACGTCTGAAAACAAGCCATATGATGCGGCCAAATTGGGCGATTTGATGCTGCTTGCGAACAAAGGCGTCAAAGAAATCATCCAAATGCAGCAACTGCTAATAAACAAACGTAACTAGAAATTGGCCGTGACGTTTAAGCAATGTCACATGAATCTTAAATTTCTCCCCTTTCCTGCTGACAACGTACAATATACCTATACACTTATAGGCGATGGTACTTACAGCTTCTGGCGATGACGTGCAGATTTAGTGACAATACAAAACAACCTCAACATTGATTTCAACCCTAATGAGTTCAACCCGATTCGGGAGAGCTTTAGAGACGTGAGCGCCTGGCGCCTGTTGCTTTCAACAATCACGGTTTTTCACCGTATTGCCAAATTACAGAGCTGGAAGGCAGCCTGGCGCGTCGTGCCAATTGTCTGGACGATCATCTGGTCAGTCAAAGGGTTCTCCAAATTCCACGCCGAAGAGTTTGAACGCGCCACCCGCGGCGACGTAGTTGAAGATAGCGAAGAAGCAGCCCTTTCAAATCAAGACTACGAAGAATATCGCGAACTGGGTCGCTGGCTCTGCAGGCGCTTAAATGCCTTAGGCCCGACTTTTGTCAAAATTGGTCAGACTCTTTCTACTAGAGCCGACTTATTGCCACTTCCGGCGATGCTTGAGCTGACTAAGTTGCAAGAAAATGTCGATCAGTTTCCGACCGAGATTGCCCGCGCCACTATTGTGCGCGAGCTTGGCGGGCAACCAGAAGACCTCTACCAAGAGTTCAATAATGAGCCGATTGCAGCTGCCAGTCTTTCTCAAGCTTACAAGGCCAAACTAAAAGACGGAAGAGACGTCGTTGTTAAGGTACAAAGACCAAACCTCAGTTCAATCATCGTCATGGATGTGCAGATTCTTGCGGCTGTCGCTGAAGAAGTGATGAAGTATCCCAGCCTCTGTCGCCATACCGATTGGCCAGGGATTGTAGACGAATTTGCTAAAACTATATTTGAAGAAATCGACTACATTCGCGAAGGTAGAAACGCTGATGTTTTCAGAAGTTCTTACCGCAATTTTGACCGCATTTATATTCCTAGAATTATCTGGAAATTGACTGGTCGCCGCGTCCTCACCATTGAGTATGTTTCTGGCATTCCGATCAATGATGCTGCCGGTATTGCTGCAATGGGCTTAGATGCAGAAGAAATCACCAAAACTGGTGCCAACTTCTACTTGCGCCAGCTACTAGAAGAAGGTTTCTTCCACGCCGATCCGCACCCAGGCAACATGCGCATCATGGAAGATGGCCGCGTTGGAATTTTTGATTTTGGTATGGTTGGCCGCATTAGCCCTGAGCTAAAGCAGCATATGATCAATGCCTTCATGCACACTATTCAACGCGAATATCGCGACTTGGTAGATGACTTTGTTGGCATGGGCTTCCTTAAACCTGAAGCAGATAGAGACGCTCTCTGCCGTGATCTCACACCAATAATCGATGCTCGCTTTGCCGAGGGTATCAACAAGGTGCGCTTCCGTAAAATGCTCTTCGACTTCTCTGAAGTCTGCTTTGCTTATCCTTTCAGCCTGCCATCTGAGTTCACCTATGTGATGAGAGCTTTGCTCACTCTTGAAGGTATCGCTTTGGCTATCAATCCTAAGTTCAACTTTGTCGATGCCGCAATGCCTTTCGCCCATCGCCTACTACTGAAAAACAATCAGTTTCTCGGCCAAGCTATTTTTAGAGAAGTATTTACTGACGGTAAATTCAATCGCAGCGCTGCAATTAAACTAATCAAGTCAGCAGCCTCTTTGACTAGCTCTCTTCGTTAGTTATAGCCGTTAGTTTATAAGCCGTCTTAAGCTTTTCACTTTACAAAGGCAACAAAAACCTGCCCATTTTTGGCTGTTGTGGCCATTTAAGCGGGCCACAATCTTAAGAAATTTCTAGTCAGCGCCCAAAATAGCCAAGTTAGCCTCAGAATATAAACTCGAGAGCTTGCCACTATGAATTTGCCGAGGTTTTGATTTGGCCACAACGACGCTGACAGCTGCTCCAACAATAGTTTCTTGCCTGCATTGTTCGATGGCAATTGACTCTGGCTCAAAGTTCTGCGGCAATTGTGGAGCTGCTAGAATGCAGTCGCGCTTCGGTCCTGGTGGATTTGACCCGCAAATCGCAAACAAAGCTATTCAAGCTTCAAACGCAATCAACGCAAGAGTTGCTCAAGCGAACAATAAGCAGGCCACTCCAACTTTCGCCAAAAATAAAAGACAAAACAGAGTAATTCCACCTGAGATGAGAGCCGAAATGGCCACACTCATGGCTTCAGAACTACGTGAGCGCATCTTCCTTTTTGTACACTATGCTGTTTTCTTAGTGACCAATTTGATAGGTCTAGCTATCACGTACAAATGCTACGTCGAGTTCGCTGGCGATGAATTGACCAAGATGATGATTGCCTCTACACCGTTGATGTTTATCAATCTCATTGCCCTCTGCGGACTAGTGCCAATCAAAGGCACCAAGAGAGAGATTGCCCGCATCAAAGAGCGCATGACCTATCTCAAACTGGCCATGGAATTCGACAAGATTATTTAGTTAACTTAGACCTTTTGAACTGCAGGACTCCAACGCAAGTTTGGTTTGCGAGCAGCGGTGGCTTCATCAAGCTTGCCTACTGGTGTATTGGTTGGTGCGTTTTTCACTAACTCTGGTGATTCAATAGTTTCTTTATCTATTTGCAGCATGATGTCGGTAAAACGATCGAGCATCTCTTTAGCTTCTGTTTCGGTGGGCTCGATCATCATTGCTTCAGGCACAACCAAAGGGAAGTACACTGTTGGCGCGTGCACACCAAAATCAAGCAAGCGCTTAGCCATTTGAGCGGTAGAAACGCCACGCTCTTTTTGCTTCACTCCAGATAAAACAAATTCGTGCATGCATGCCTGTTCGTGGGCTACAGTGAAGTTGCGGCTAAGCTTCACTTTAAGATAGTTAGCATTGATGATGGCGTCTTTTGAAACTTGGCACAAACCGCCTTTTCCGTGAGCCAAAATGTAAGCATAAGCGCGCACCAGAATGCCGAAGTTGCCATAGAAGCCTTTGATTTTGCCCATTGATTGAGGTCTCGCCCAATCAAGAGAATAGTGCTCGCCAGACTTCTTCACCACAGGCTTCGGTAAAAATGGTTCAAGAATGTCGCGACAGGCAACAGCACAAGCACCAGGACCGCCACCACCGTGAGGAGTTGACATAGTCTTGTGCAAATTGAGGTGGCAAACGTCGAAACCTGTGTCACCTGGTCTTACTAGGCCCATGATGGCATTCAGGTTGGCACCATCGTAGTAAAGCAAACCACCAGCTTCGTGCACCAATTTTTGCACAGTCATAATTTCTTCTTCGAACAAACCAAGAGTATTAGGATTGGTCAACATAATTGCAGCCGTGTCAGGGCCAAGAACAGCTTTAAGAGCCTCGATATCAACTAAACCACGATCGTTACTTTTGATCTCAACCACATCAAAACCAGCCAAAGCTGCTGTTGCTGGGTTGGTACCATGGGCAGTATCAGGAACAATCACGGTGCGACGTTTGTGATCACCTTTAGATTCAAAATAAGCTCGAATCAAAAGCAAGCCAGTCATTTCACCATGAGCTCCAGCAGCTGGTTGTAGAGTTACAGCTGGCAAACCAACGATATTTGAAATTGCTCTCTCTAATAGATAAAGCAGTTCAAGAGCACCTTGAACCTGATCTTCTGGTTGATTGGGATGCAGCTCTCTGAAGCCCTCTAGTGCAGCCATCGCATCATTAATTTTGGGATTGTATTTCATTGTGCATGAACCCAAAGGATAGAAACCAGTGTCGATGCAATGATTGAGGTGAGAAAGTTTGACAAAGTGACGAACAGCTTCTAATTCACTTACTTCTGGCAGAGCAGCTGCAGTTTCGCGCACATAGCCTTTAGGAATAATCGTCTCAAGAGCTTTGCGTGGCACTCCCGGTTTAGGAAGAATCTCAGTTCTTCTTCCAGCTTGTGATTTTTCGTAGATTAGCTTTTCCATTGCGCTTTTTTTGTACCTATTGGCTGCTACTAACAATACTGCGATCAAAAATCATAAAAACACTAGTGCTCAAAAATGCCATTCCAACCTAAGACATCTAGCTCACAAATTGTGGGCAAAGCTAGATAGAGCTTTTGCGCTAACTCAAGGCGCTTCTCACGCTCAAGCATAGAAAGTACTTTTGTATAAAGAGGAAGAAGCATGCGCACATCATTGGCGGCATACTCTATTTGATCTTCAGTCAAATCTGGCTGGGCCCAATCACTAGTCTGATTTGACTTATCAAGCTCAACACCCAGTAGCTCTTTAACCAGATCTTTGAGGCCGTGCTTGTCAGTATAAGTGCGCACTAGCTTAGAGCCAATCTTGGTGCAGAATAGTGGCGCTACTTCTATGTCTAGATAGTACTTAAGAACAGCCACATCAAAACGAGCAAAATGAAATAACTTGAGAACATTCTGGGCTTGGCATAGTTTTTTCACATTCGACATTACTTTCGGGTCAAGATCAGCTGCAGTTTTGTAGCGAACAAAACTGACAACCCCTTCATCGTCGCAAATTTGAATCAAGCACAAACGGTCACGCCTAATGATAAGACCGCGGGTCTCAGTATCAATAGCGACCACTGATTTGCTCAGATAGTGCTTAAGACGCTCATCGCTTATATCATTTTCAAAAAGTTCGACTTTGCGGTGCGGAACAAGGGTAGTCACAGTTGACCTTTCATATAGCTGCCTAGAGAAAATTATAGTCTTATCGGCGAGCGAAAAGCCCAAGATATTGAGCTTCTAATGATTGTCAGATCAATTACCAAAGGCGTCATCTAGGGCTTCAGCGAGGTGCTTTACCTTGACATTGAGGCCGCGAGCCTTAACACCGGCCTCAAGTTGCAACAAGCAGCCCGGATTGCTGGTGACAACCACATCGGCTCCCGATTCTTCTATGAAGTTCATTTTACGATCTAATACTTTTAGACTAAGTGAGGTATTGAGCAAATTGTAGATGCCAGCACTACCACAGCAATGTTCAGCTTCTGGCAAATCGTAGAGATGGGCACCAGTACTAGCAGCGACTGTGCTCAACAATTCTTGGGGTTGCACCCTTACACCCTGAGCATGGGCTAGATGGCAGGCGGCATGGTAAACCATATGACTATCGCTCTGGCTCGTCATCGGCGGAAATTGACCCAGAGCAAGATTTTCTGATATGTCTTGCACTCTTTGCGAGAACAAAAGAGCACTTTCTTTGTAAGTAGGGTCATTCTCAAGCAATTGACCGTAATGCTTGAGCATGGCGCCGCAACCGGCTGAAGTAACAACAATGTTGTCAGTCGAGGTAGCAAAAAGGTCGATATTTTGCTTCGCTAAATTAGTAGCTATGTCGATTTCACCAGCATGAAAAGCTAAGGCACCACAACAAGTCTGAGGCGGCACCTCGACGACGGTTCCTTGGCGCACCATAAGGCGAAGGGCAGCATGATTGACATGGTTATAAAAAATATCCATCACGCAACCGCTAAACAATTGAGCGGTGCCTAACTTGGGCCCAGCTTTCCATGACTTTTTGGGCAGAGGTAGATGGACGGCCACAGCAGGAGTAAACATCTGGAAATCGGCAATCTTCCGAAGAAGAGGGGGACCGTTCTTGACAAAAGGCAAGTTGGCGACAAAGCTATCTAGCTTGAGCACTTGAATAAAGCGCAAAATTATACCGAGTATTTTTAGGCGACCATAGCTAGGCAAAATCTGGGCGAACGAAAAGCGCATAACCTGCCTTGTCAGCCAGTTTCGGCGGGCCGATAAATGGGGTCGCGCCTGGTCAAGAATAGCCTCATACTTAACACCAGACGGGCAGGCTGTCTGACAGCCAAGACAACCAAGACACGACTCTAAATGTTCGATTGCTCGTGGTGCCAGCTCACCACCTTCTTCTTGCCATTTCGTAAGCAAATAAATTCGCCCACGCGGTGACTCCATCTCTCTTCCTGTAGCTAAGTAAGTAGGACAGGCAGGTAAACACAAGCCACAGTGAATGCAACTATCAAGCAAATCACGACTGAGAGTAGCGCTGCCGTTTCTAATTTCAATAACAGAATCAGGATCAGTCATTACTTTAGCCTTCAAAATTTGCTTGCGGATTTAAACAGCCAGCGGGATCAAAGGTCGCTTTGACGCGTTGGTACAAATTTAAACTGGATAGATTTAGCCCATTAAACCTCTTCGAGCGTGAAACAAAAAGTCCATAACGGGCAGCCACAGTGAGGGTTTCCCAACTCGAAAGGGCGCTTCCATCGCCCCGTTGCCTACAAGTGACAAGAATAGCAGCCAACTGCTCTAAATCACTATCGACTTGTTCAGCGCTTCCACTCTGCAAGAAAAGACGACCAGAAGCGGGTCTCACTCGCAAGCGACCACGTTGCTTAGCCGGCAAGTTCTCTAATAATTCACGCAACAAAGAAAGTGAAGCAGCCACTTCTACAGAAAAATCAGTGCTGGCAGCTATAGCGTACGTCAATATTTCTTGCGCCTCAGAGTTATCGATTTTCGTGAACTTGAACGCACTAAGCTCACGGCCAATTTGAGAACTCAAATCGTCGACTAGCTGTCCTGGTCCTTCAACTTGAACGATCAATTGATACTCATTTTCATTTGTAGGCTTTTTAACAACTTCAACTAATTCAAGGGTAGATAGTGGCAGGCCTGTCGAAAGCAAGCGAGCTGATACCGCCAGTAGTTCACTTGGGTCGTTCGATTTTGACCGAACAGAGAAACTTGCCACTGCTTCAGGCACGGCAGCAAGCCGAAGATAAGCCAGATAAGGAAAAGCAAAAGCCCCTTTTGAACCAATTACTAATTTAGTGACGTCGAAGCCGGTGACATTTTTCACCACCCGACCACCACTCTTAAGTACCAAACCGTCTGCATAGACCGATTCAAGACCAAGTATCTGACTACGTAAATAACCGAAACCGCTCTCTAGATACCCGCCATCTCCAGCTAAAAGCAAATCTAATAAAGTAACCTCGCCAGCACGAGCACCCAGCTCCACAGGAAAACGCTGACTGAAGGCGCTCAGATGCTCATTTAGTTGAGCAAGAGTCAATCCCGTCTCGCAAGCAATGACAAGATCGCTGGCCACGTGCTCACGCACAGCAGTAAATGCAGAAAAATCTATAAAAATATTTTGTCGCTCAGCTACGAGCGCATTTAAATCGAGACGCCCAGGAAAGAGAGCGTAGCGCTCTGAACCGGCTTTACTGTCTTGACCGGCTTGTTTGGAAAGAGCGAACAAAGCAATTAGTTCATCTACAGTGCCTGGCTTGACCTCACACCAACTGACAGAGCTGCCGCCAAGTGCGTGCACACCGTTTCTTACGATTAGTTCAGAACTTATAAATTGGGCCGTCATTTATTGATCATATGGCAAAAGCAGTAAGCAACACAATATAGCCAAGGTATATACCAAGGTAAAAGGTCGAGCTGCAAGTGCTAAAATCCTGAACAGCTAAGGCTTCCAGAGAAAGATATTTTATGGCGCGCTCACTGGTTTTGATTTCCGGCTACTACGGCTTCGACAATCTTGGCGACGAGGCCATACTTGAGCAGCTATTGAGCGAAGTCAAAGCAGCCAATGTCGACCACAACAATATTGTCGTCCTCTCAAACCAACCGGAGTTGACCAGCAAACAATTTTCGGTGCGCAGTGTTAACCGCTGGAATCTCAAAGAGATATTGTCTTTAATGCCTCAAACAAAGCTGTTCATTAGTGGCGGTGGTGGCCTCTTTCAAGATACACAATCAATAAAATCTATTATCTACTACGGTGGCTTGTTGGCTGCAGCCCGAGCCCTCGGCAGCAAAGTACTGATTTACGCTCAGGGTATTGGCCCGCTAAAAAAAGCAATCAGCAAAAATCTGACAAAACAGTCGTGGCAATTGGCTCAGCAAATTTCTGTTCGCGACGAAAACTCTTACCAACAGCTTGTGTATTGGGGTCTGGCGAAAAAGAGCATTAAGACAGCCGACCCGGTCTGGGCTCTTAAACCTTCGACTCTGCCTGAGGCCGTCCGGGAGATACTCGCCAATGCTTCTTCTGACAAAAAAAATATGCCAGCACTTGTGGGCATTTCACTGCGTACCGGAGCTTCATTTAGCGATAGACACTGCCAAGAATTAGTAAAAATTCTCGAAGACAATTTAGATTCGTCTACAATTTTGGTGATGCTACCGCTGCAAGACGAGCAAGACAGGCCAATTTTAAAGGTCTTTGCTGAGCACTGGCAAAGCAAAGAACGTATTGTTTGGCTGCCACCCAATCTGAATTTATTACCGAGCCAATGGCTATCTCTAATTGCATCGCTCGATATGGTTATTGGGATGCGCTTGCATTCACTTATCATGTCTCTTGCTAGTAACAAGCCGGTTATCGGCATTTCGTACGACCCCAAAGTCGAAATTGTTTTGCAGCAATTTAAGCAACCCAATCTAAGCTTTAGCAAAAGCGAGACTAGTCCAAACGTCGAAAGCTGGACTACGACAGTAATAGCAGCCCTAAGGAACTATTCAGAGTTAAGTGCGATCGCCAAGGTTCAAGCAGAAGAAAGCAGGAAGATAGCTTGCCAGAACGGTGCACTTATAGCTAAAATTCTCACTTCATAGCAGATCATGACACTACTGAAAAAACATGCCATTGCAACTCGAAAGAAATAGAGACCACGTACTCGGTTACCCCGTTGACTTAGTCAGCGAGAGCGCTGCTATTGAACTAATCGAGCAAGCCTGGCAATGCAACCAAGCGCTGCATGTGGTGACCATCAATGCTGAAATGGTAGTTGCTTCTCAAAAAGATCAAGAACTTGATCGCATCATCCGCAGTGCCAACTTAGTTGTGCCAGATGGTGCTGGAGTAGTCTGGGCCTTACGCTTGGCTGAAGCGAAAAACTCAAATGTCCAACGCCTACCTGGTATAGAACTGGCAGCAAGTACCTTGGCTAGCGCAGCGCGTTTAGGGCAAGAAGTGGCCTTAATTGGCGGCCGTCCTGAGGTGATGGACAAGTTACTAGAAGAACTACCAAAGCTACACCCCGGCATAAAAATTACCGCTTATCAGAACGGCTTTTACGACAAAGCCGAAGAACAATCAATTCTAGAAAAAATGGCAGAACAGAGACCTAAACTAGTTTTGGTAGCTTTGGGTGTACCCAAGCAAGAATTTTTCATAGATCGCTACAAGCATCTCTTTCCGCAAGCTGTGATGATAGGTGTCGGCGGTAGTTTTGATGTCTGGACTGGTTTTGTCAAACGGGCACCACTGACCTTCCAAAAATTTCATTGTGAATGGCTCTATCGCTTATTAAAGGAACCATGGCGCCTCAGCAGAATGGCGCAATCTTTGCCCAACTTTGCCTGGCAGGCACTAGCGGAAGTACTGTCTAAACGTACTGGGCGCGGCCGTACTGGCAGTAAGTAGTAATGTTATTTGGCGAAACTTTAAAGGCTCTCAGTGAGCAAGAGCGGCTCAGGCAAGTCAAAGACATTCCTTTACGCAGCTTAGCCCACCTAGGCGACGCCGTCTTTGAATTATTTGAAAGAGAGCGCGAGCTGCTGGCCTCAGTGACAGTAAGAAAGCTGCATGACCAAGTGGTTTCAAGAGTGAACTCTAGAGAACAAGCGCGCCTCTTAGAGCTTCTTAAACCCAATCTCACAGAAGATGAATTGGATATCGTAAGAAGAGCCCGCAATCTTAAACCAGCGGGCTTTCGGCGCAATGTCGAACAAACAGTTCTTAGGCAAGCCACAGCCTTCGAAGCTTTAATAGGGTATCGCTTTCTCACCGACGAGAAGCGCCTTATGGTCTTGCTAGATTTGACCGATTGCACTAATTAATGCAGTAAACCTTAAGGATAGGTTGTAATGCGAAAAGCCCCCTTTATCTAATGCTAAGTTAGATTTCAGGAAGAACCGCACTTACAGTGAAAAAGAATACCGTGTCAATTAAGACAGAAGAAATCTACCGCACCCTTCTGCTCAATTCAGCTGATGCTGTTGTAGTGACAGACGTGGCTGGTTTAATAACTACTACAAATCCGTCGTTTGCCAGGCTGATTGGCGCAGAAATAGACGAAATTGTCGGTCATCAAATTGCTTCTATGGTTGACTGGCAGGGCCACGAAGAGCAAGAGCATAAAGATTCAGGTGAAGAAGAAAACGAGCCCAAGCCGGTCACGGTGTTAACTCGTGCCGGTGCCGAATTTATCATGCCCGCCTCGCGTTTTCCTCTCACTGACTCAGCGATCAATAAAGAGCCCTGGGGCTTTTTGACCATTATCTATGTAATTCAGGCAAACTCGCTGCAGCAAGCTCAGACCGAATTTGTAAGCACGGTCTCTCATGAATTACGTACACCTCTTACTAGCATCAAAGGCTTTGCTGACACCATTCTAAGAGCCGGAGATAGGCTCGATGTCTCGCAGCAAAGACGCTACGTTGGCATCATAAAAGATCAAGCAGATAGGCTCACCAGGCTGGTGGAAGATATTTTAGCCGTCTCCCGCCTAGAGTCGAAAAAGCTGCAGCTGACAATTCGCGCTATTGATCCGCGTGATGCCATCGAAAGAGTGCAGCAGAACCTTACCGACAAAGCCAAAAACCACAAGGTAATAGTGAGCGTTCCGGCTGGTCTCACCCCAGTGTGGGCCGATGCCGACCGCCTTGAGCAGATTCTTACCAACTTAATTGATAACGCTATCAAATATTCGCCAGCTGGCACCACCGTTACAGTTTCAGCCCGCGGCCTCGAAAAAGAAAAAGAGAGCGATGTTGAGATGGTTGAATTTTCTATCAGCGATGAAGGTGTCGGAATACCAGAAGAGCACTTGCCTCAAGTATTTTCTAAATTCGGGCGCCTTGACAATCCGCTTGTTAGACAGACAGAAGGCACGGGTTTAGGCCTTTACATCACCCGCTCACTCTGCTTGGCTCTTGGTGGACAAATTAGCGTTGCCAGCCAACCAGGTAACACTACATTCACAGTTAAATTACCGGCTGCCACCTTAGAACAACAAGCTGCTAGAGGGAGGGATTAAGTGCTCCTTCCGACTCCCGTAATTCTCATCATCAATCAAGCGAGACAAGCCGCCGAATTCTCTTCAGTTCTTGAAAAAACTGGTAGCAAAGTTCATGCGGTAACATCTTTTGAAGAAGCCAATGAACTGCTCTCCTTCCTCCATCCAGACATTATCATTCTTCCCAATCAACTTGATGGCGTTAGTTCTGGAGATGGTCGACTTTATTGCCAACAAATTCGTGCCACACTAGCGCCACCACGGCCGGTGCTTGTATTGCTGCATCCTTCTACTGATGTAACAGAAAGAATCAATGCCTTTCGCTATGGTGCCGATGATGTCTTAGGCGATCCTATAGACAAAAATGAGCTAGCTATCCGCGTCCTAGCTCACTTAAGGCGCAGACAAGAAGAGTTTTCAAATCCTTTAACACAATTGCCTGGCCCCAATTTAATTCGCCGCATGCTTGAGCAATGCCTCTATTCTGACAAGGCTTGGTCGGTCATGTCACTCGATTTGAATAAAATTCGAGTCTATAACGAGACCTATGGCGACCTTGCCGGAGACCAGCTTATTAAGGCTCTGGCTGCCATCTTACTCGATTGCGCTGATGAGACAGAATTTGTTGGCCACCTTGAAGCCGATGACTTCATTATGGTGACCAGACCTGAAGTAGCAGAGCGAAAAGCAGAGCTAATTTGTCAGCAATTTGATGCTGTCAGCTCACGTTTCTATCCAAAGGGCGATATTGCCAGAGGCTACCTAATTTCCACAGGACGCGGCGGTATTCGCCGTCGAGTGCCTCTAATATCAATTGCTATTGGTATCGTCAGTAATACCGTTAGAAAGTTTCAGTCATACATCGATGTCTTAACTACGGCTCGCGATCACCGCAATGTCGCTAAGCAAAGACAAGGCTCTTTCTGGGTTTCAGACAATAACATAGACGAAGAATTGCTGGTAGCAACCGCTGGCCAAGGGCACAGCCAATATCTAGCAGGCATGATGCAGAGTAGCTCAACACCCTCTGCGTTAATAGAGCGTATCTCACGCATATTAGTTGTTGAACCAGACGGCGCCATGGCCTGTCTTCTGCAAGAAACCTTAGCTCTTGAAGGCTACATGGTGCAAGTAACCAGTTCAGCAGATGATGCCTTAGAGCTAGCGCGCTTTGAGCCACCAGACTTGATCTTACTTGAATCAAATTTGATAGATCGTAAAATGGACGGTTGGAATCTCTGTCGTGCTCTGAAAGCCGATGATGTTCTCTCCAAAATCTGGATTGTTATGGCAACATCACACCCAGACCAGTCTCTAGCTCTCGAAGCCGGAGCCGATCTGTATCTACCAAAACCTTTCGATATTCCGAACCTGTTAAGCGAAGTCAGCTTGCTGCTGCGATCACGCGTTTAAACTTTATTGATGTAAGCCAAAATATAGTCTGCTGCTTCAACAATTGAACTGGCTTGAAAGTATGGCTTGACCGGCCATTGATAAGCACCAGACTGCACGTCTTTACCGAAGCCAGTTTCAACCAAAACCCCTTTTATTTTGCAATTAGCAGCCAGCTCTACATCGGTAGCTTTATCACCAACCATAAAAGCAAGTTCTCGGCTAAGTTGGGGCATGTCTTTATAGGCTTGCTCTACAAGCCCAGGTTCTGGCTTGCGACAATTACAATCGACATTGTAAGGCGCAACAACTCCACCTTCTTGAGCCGCTAGGTGCGGGCAATAATATATAGCATCAAGATGAGCACCGCACTGCGAAAGGAGGCTAACCAAGCGCTCGTGCAATGCATTGATGTGACTTTCAGCGTAGTAGCCACGCGCTGCCCCTGTTTGATTGGTGACCAGCACACAGGCGACACCTGCCTTGTTCAAACGAGCAATGGCATCACCCGCCCCGTCAATCAAATTGAGATTCTCCACTTCTCTGATGTATCCGGCCTCGACGTTGAGAGTGCCGTCACGGTCAAGAAAGACCACTGGGCGGGTTACAGCAGATTGGTCAGCGGCAGGAATAGACATTTGCGGTTCTCATAGGGGAAAGAATTATTACTATTGTAGGTCAAAGGATATGTTACGATAGCTAGTAGTGTTACCAATTGAAAAATTATGCGATTAAACGACGAAAACGCCTCGTTTCGATTTAACCAGAAGGGTTTGCGAAAATTCTTAGGCGATCTAGAATGCGAAATAATGGAGCTAGTCTGGAAACTAGCTAATCCGACAGTTACTGTCAGAGACGTATTTGACGCTCTAAGACAAGATCGCGATATTGCTTACACAACAGTAATGACCACCATGGTGCGTTTGTCCGAAAAGGGTCTGCTAAAAATCGTAGACAAAATCGGCCTCGCCAATTGTTACATGCCGGAATATGAGCGCGAAGAGTTTCTCTCTACAGCCGTAAAATTGGTTCTAGATATTTTCACAAGTCAGTTTCCACGCGAATCTAGCGACTTCATGGAACAGTATCAAGCTAAGCTCGCCAAGAAAGCTCAGCGCAAAAAATAGTTAGTTTTTACTGTTTTTAGACTCAGCCTTACTGCTTGTAGATCAAAACTTCCATCATCTTTGCCTTGTTGCCGACCAAAGGCAATGAGTCAGAACGAAATGGCGCCACTGGTAATCCGGTTTTGCTGAAAAGTGTAGCCACACTATTGTCAGCCCAAGCGTACCGACAGTCTGTAGGCTCGTGTACTAGAGCACTAGAGAGAAATAGTGAGTTACCATCAAGGCGAACTCTTGCTGGCTTAAAAACACCGTCAGCGCCAGCAATTTCAAAACCGACAATGTTTTTGCCGCGCAGCTCTAAACCACTATCGATATACGAGAAAGTCACTTTTAGTTCAGGGCCAGCCCGCTCGACAGTGGCGTAACGAGGCATGAGAGCATGCTCTACATGATAAATTTGACCAGCAACCATTTGAGCAACATTGTTGCCTACAGCCAACTTGTTATTACTATGCAACTCGGCATAGTCAGTAGTCTCTGAGTTAAGGGTAGGCACCAAGAAACAATTAGGTACCATGCTCGATTTTTGCTGCGCTTCTCTAAAGTAAGCAGTCAAGCTAGGCGCAATGCTATTTTTGGCGCCCCAGTTAGGTAGTTGAATGATAAAGATAGCCATGTCAGGAGAAAAATGTTTGCGCAATTGCTGAGTCATAATGGCAAATAGGCGCGGATAGAAAGTAAAACGCTCGACGTCAGACTCTCCTTGGTACCAGAGCACGGCTTTAAAATTGAGACCGACCATAGGCGCCAAATACTTCTCATAGACATAGCCAACTGGTGTGGAAGTCTTGGTATCAATGTACTTTTCTGGCATCTCGGTTGGTGGAATCCAACTTTGAATATTAGTACCACCAATGGTGCATTGAACAATTCCGATAGGAATATTGTCGCTCATAAGCTGGCGCAATCTAGTGGCAAAAGCTACAGCAACAGCCGATCGGTTCTCAATTTCTGGATCTGAAGCGTTAATCCACTTGAAACCCTCACCGTCAAAATAGCTTTCTTTTTCAGTACTGCCTTCAGTCTTCTGATTGAAAAATAGGTCAATATGGTCGCCCTTACTCAAGTTGAAAAAGCGAGTAGTCTCAGGCTTGAGAGCAGTGAGTTGCCGACAATCTTTAGTGGCTGCTACTGGAAGCAACATATTTGATTGACCAGCGCAAAGAAAAACGTCACCCGCCAACACATCTTTAATAGTGATCGTCTCACCAGTTGAAGAGATGGTCATGCTGAACGGAGCTCCGATGCCGTGAGCAGGAGCGACTACACGCCACTTCCCCTTAGCATCAGCTATCGTGGCAGCAATGGTGCCTCCCACATCGACTTGTACCGCCGCACCAGCGACAGCCTTGCCAGAGACAACTATCGGTTTATCTCGCTGCACAATCATATGATCGCCAAATACTGGGGGCACCAGAAGCCTTTTGGCGGCCAAAGCAGGCGCAACAAATTGCAGTGGCTGCCAGACATACAAGACAAGCACTAACAACGATTGAACTAAAAGACAGGCCCTGGTGGGCTTAAGACTGATCTGCATATTTAGAGTTTATCAGTTTCGACAAAAAAAAGAAGGGACCGCTTAGTGCGGCCCCTTCTCATTTTATGCAATCGGATTGTTGGAATAAATGGTCTTATTCGTTATCAGGAACTGGAGCGCCTTCAGGCAAGGTTGGAGAAGTCTTTTGGTGACGTTCTGCCCGACCCGATGAGTAGTGACGTTCATCAACTACAGTCGGTTCAACTTGGAAGATGTCCATATCGCGAGGACCTTCTACACGACCGATATCTTCAGGAAGTTTGAGCTGACCTGGAGTACCTGGAAGGATGATTTCTGGTCTTACTGAAATCACAAGTTCACTTTCGTTCTTGCTGAATGCCTTCGAACGGTAGAGAGCACCTAGAACTGGCACTTCACCGAGAAGTGGAGTCTTGGTCAATTCACGACCACTGTTGGTTGTAACTAAACCGGAGAGGTAAAGTTCTTGGCCAGGCTTCAGTTCAACAATACTCTGAGTTTTTCTTGTGGTGAAACCAGGAATCGATGAAGTAGCTGAGTTGAGGGTGAAGGCTAGTTCGTTAGCGATGATGCGTTCTTCAGGTGAAATCTGCAAGTTGATGGTGCCGTTTTCTTGAAGAATTGGAATCATGTTCAGTCTCAAGCCGAATGGCTCGAAAGTTACTGACGATAGTGCAGCACCAGCCGTTGCAATTTGTTGAACGATTGGAATTTCACCACCGGCTAAGAACGAAGCACGTTCGCCAGAGATAGTCACTAGTGTTGGCTCAGCCAGTACTCTTGCTCTTCTGTTCGAGATAATACCCTGAATAGTTGGGTTAATCGAGAGCGAACCGAGGTTTGAGATACCAGTGAAGAGGTTGAACAAGTTACCGTTGTTTAGAACCGAACCACCAGGAGCACCGAGCAAGATTGCTTGAGACAACAGGGCATTAGCACCAGCAACGATGTTACCTTGACCAATACCAGTCACATAACCAGGTGTAAGGAACGAAACTGGTTGAACAGAACCACCTGCACCGTAAACCTGGTTACCGTAGAAGGTTGAGGCTTGTTGGTTTACTACAGAAGTGTTAAGAGCACCTAACGGTACCAACGGTGTGGCCCCTTGAACACCCTGTTGACTTGAGCGGTATCTGTAACCAGTTTCAGACGAGAGCACAGTACCGGAAGTAGCAGAACCAGGACCACCAACACCAAAGCTGAAGTACTTACCGGCGTAACCGATACCTAGCTGAAGAGCTAATTCGCGGGCTGCCGAAGTATTCATTTCCATGAAGGTTACGTGCAAAGCAATCAAAGGTACTTTACGAACTTTAACTAAGCTAGTGACACGGCCACCATCTGAAGCCATTACTTGGGCTTTGCCAATGTTATTAGCAAGGTTACCGAAGAATGTGTATTTATCAACAGAGTTAAGTTGAGCTAGCTGACCTGTTTGGCCACCACCACCACTACTACCACCACCTTCGCCGATGCGACCAGCGATAATGCGGTTGTTAACTACTTGAATGTTCATGCCGCGGTCGTCCATAAAGACGTTCGAAGCAGCAAAGGCCTTAACAATTGACTCAGTGTGGTCAACGTCGCCAGTCAGTAGAACACGGTCAGAACCACCGACAGAGAAGGCCTTAACGATAATACGTGGGTCAATCTCACGGAGAGTAGTCTGAAGCTGTGTGTAATCACGACTAACGCGCAGGTCAACGCTGATTGAGTTACCAGCGTCGTCCCAAAGAAGCATGGTGCATGTGCCTGGTGCTTTACCAAGCAAGACCATTTGGTTCTCAGAAACTACAACTGGCTCAGCAATGCCTGGGTCAGAAATAGATGTACGAACAATTTTGTTTTTGAACTTGAATGTTCTCGATTGAGATACTTTCAAATCAATGGCATTTGTTGTTTTGAATTCTTCAAGCTCTACAGTGCCGGTCACCACTGGCGGTATCGGCTGAGCAGTGACATAAGTGCTTTGATCAGCAGCTTGGGCCACTACTTGGTCTGGAGCGTACTGAGCAGCCGTAGCCCTAGAGGCACCGCCAACGGAGCCCGAAACTACAGGAGCGGCAACAACTGCTGTAGACGCTTCAACCGGGCTAGCCGAGTGAATTGCCATTGCAGTACTAGAACTTGCAGCAGAACTACCTGCTGGAAGGAACAACATGGCGTGACTACCATCTACGGAGTCAGTCTTTTTAACTGGTGCAGCTCTTTTGACTGAACTGACTTTCTGAGCTGGCTTAGACACTTTAGAAGCGCCTACAGCTTGCGAGCTGGCCATTCTTTGCCAAATCGCTCCCTGCGGCTCTGCGTGTGCCGACAGCATATTAGCTTGAAGTAGGACCAACGATAGACTAAAAGCTAAGCTCAACTGGGGCTTATTCATTCCACTCTCCCTCTATGAACTCCCGACCTGATTTCCGATTGCATTCGAATACTGGGAGCATTCATGGTAAAGCCGGCACAAGACCGACCAGTACAGAAGCTTAACACGACTGCTCATGCAATGCACTAATCTTTTCGTACTAGGCACCACACAATGAACACTGACTTAACACTTGCATCTTTGCAAGCCCCAAAAACAAGCAATAGATGACTTCTTTGAGGCCTTCTGTGTAATTCAAGAAAATCCAATGACAACCACAGATGGTGCACCATTTGTAATAGCTCGCATGTATGTCAAGGGATTGTTTGACGACCACTAGCAAAAGATGAATAAAATTCAAGATTATTAGACAAAAAAAAGGGCAGCTTTACGCTGCCCTTTTCGTTTATTCAGGTGACCTATTCAAAAGTCAATCTTATTCGTTATCTGGAACTGGAGCTCCATCAGGCAAGGTCGGTGAAGTCTTCTGGTGACGTTCTGCACGACCACTGGTGAAGTGGCGCTCGTCAAGCACGGTAGGCTCAACTTCGAACATGTTCATGTCACGAGGACCTTCTGTACGACCAATTTCTTCAGGAAGTTTCAACTGGCCAGGTGTACCAGGCAAGATGATTTCTGGTCTAACCGATACAACAAGTTCACTTTCGTTTTTGTTGAAGGCTTTCGAGCGGTAGAGAGCACCGAGTACAGGTACTTCACCGAAGATTGGCAGTTTAGCTACTTCTCTACCGATGTTGGTGGAGACCAAACCGGCGATATATAGTTCTTGACCAGGCTTCAGTTCAACAATGGTTTGAGTCTTTCTGGTGGTGAAACCAGGGACGATACCTTGAGTATTACCGAAGACTGAGAATGCCAAGTTATTAGCAATGATTCGCTCTTCAGGAGATATCTCTAAGTTGATGATGCCGTTCTCTTGCAACACAGGAATCATGTTGATTCTCATGCCGAATGGTTCAAAGACGATTGATTGTTGAGCGGTACCACCAGCAGCAACAGCTTGCAAAATCGGAATTTCGCCACCGGCTAAGAAGGAGGCACGTTCACCAGACAAGGTCACCAAAGTTGGCTCAGCCAATACTCTGGCGCGTCTCGAAGAGATAACACCTTGGACAGTTGGGTTCAAGGAGAAGATCGTACCGTTACCGAAGCTCGAATTGGCAGTAAAAATGTTTGCTGCGTTGTTGGAAGCAAACGAGACACCACCAGGAGCACCAAGCAAGACCGATTGCGACAGCAAACCGCTAGCAGTAATTAACTGACCCTGGCCGATACTGTTCTGCACCGAACCACCGGCAGTGGTACTAAAGAAGCTCACCGGCTGAACGTTGTAACCAGAGTTCGGGAATGTCGGAATACCAACACCCGGAGGCGTAGCTGTGATGAGCGGAGATAAGGTATTGCTCAACGCAGTTATAGTTGGAGTCGGAGCAGAGTTGATACTAGAGGCGCCAACAGAAAGTGGGCTATAACCCCGCAAACCAGGGTTGGAGCTTATCGGAACTGAGGTGTTAGGAGATTGCGAACCACCGATACCGAAGGAGAATGTCTTGTTCGACATGCCGAAGCCCATCGAAACAGCCAATTCTCTAGCAGCAGTAGTGTTCATTTCCATGAAGGTTACGTGCAACACAATCAAAGGCACTTTGCGCACTTTAACTAAGCTGGTGACGCGACCACCATCTGAAACCATTACTTGGGCTTTGCCAATGTTATTAGCGTTGTTGCCGAAGAATGTATAACGATCAACTGAACCGATTGTAGCTAGCTGACCAGATTGTCCGCCACCGCCACCAGTACCACCTTGTTCGCCGATACGACCGGCAACGATGCGACTGTTGGCGACTTGGATGTTCATACCGCGATCATCCATAAATACGTTCGATGCGGCGAACGCTTTAATGATTGATTCAGGGTGGTCGACATCGCCAGTCAGAAGTACACGGTCAGAACCGCCTACTGAGAAAGCTTTGACGATTACGCGAGGGTCGATTTCACGCAAAGTTGCTTGGAGCTGCGAATAATCGCGGCTAACACGCAAGTCGATTGAAACTGAGTTACCAGCGTCATCCCAAAGTACGAGAGTAGAAGTACCAGGAGCTTTACCAAGAAGAACCAATTGGTTTTCAGCCACCACTACTGGTTCGGCAACGCCTGGGTCAGAAATGGAGGTTCTAACAATTTTGTTCTTCAATTTGAAGGTACGCGACTGAGAAACTTTCAAGTCAATAACGTTAGTTACTTTGTACTCTTCGAAATCGAGAGTACCAGTCACCACTGGCGGTATTGGCTGTGGGGTGAGATTAGTATGGTCAGCTTGAGCGAGCAAGTGGTCTGGTGCAAGTTGAGCTAGCATCTGCTTAGAAGAAGCGGTTGCAGCAGCACTCGATGGCAGAGATGCTATGCGAGGGGCTGGTTGAGAAATCTCAGATTGACTAGCCATATCCGGGGCAGTAGCCGGAGAAAGATCCGCAGCTTCTACTGGAGCAGCACTAATGCTCTCTAGAGGCAAGCTGGGGTGAATTGTTAGGGCTGCTGCAGGGGCTGCGCCGCCAGCTCCGATATCCTTACCTTTAGATAAGAACAACATTGCGTGACTTGCATCAACTGCATCAACCTTAGCTACTGGCGCTTTCTTCGCAGCACTAGCTTGTTTGATATTTGTGGCAACTCTCTGAGTTGACCGGGACACACCTGCTCCTGAACTGGCCATTCTTTGCCAGATAGCGCCTTGCGGCTCAGATTGTGCCTGCAGCCAATTAGCCTGGAGCAGCACTATTGATAGGCTCAAAGCTAAGCTCAACTGGGGCTTATTCATTCCACTCTCCCTCTATGAACTCCCGACCTGTTTTCCGATTGCTTTCGAATACTGGGAGCATTCATGGTAAAGCCGGCACAAGACCGACCAGTACAGAAGCTTAACACGAGTGCTTGGGAGATGCACTAATCTTTTTGCCAGGGCACCATACATTCAACATTGGCTTAACACTCCACTATTTACAACCGCAGAGATGGCCACCAGTATTGCCATTCGGCCAATTGCAAGAAAAACACTTGCTGACAACTGACAACCAGATGTGGTGCACGATCGGCCATAGTAAATATGTATGTCAAGGGAGCGGATATGCCAGAACCATATGCGGGTGGCACCACCTGTGGGGACATGATTTTCTGCTTATCTTCGGCGCGCATGTCAAGAAGCTTTTTTGAGCTGGCACTTATTTGCAACCGCTAAAGAATTGTCTACATATTAAAGAACGAAGCTAATATTGAATCGACGACAAGATTTCGCCTGTCAAGAACAAGCACTATGCAAGTGCCAGTTCTGCTTGCTCCTATATAGTGGTATATTCTTTAAATAACTTACTAAAGAACTTAGTCAGGCAAAAATCAGTCTAGATAAGGATAAAGCAGTGGATAACACTTCCGAACAAGAAAAGGTTCTGGTCGTAGACGATGAAGCTTCGATTAGGCGCATCCTCGAAACCCGCCTGAAGCTTGCCGGATATAACGTGGCAACGGCAGCCGATGGACAAGAAGCGCTAGAGCAGTTCAACTCATTCCAGCCCGACTTGGTCATTCTCGACGTCATGCTTCCAAAAATGGACGGCTATGAAGTCTGTCGCGAAATTCGCAAGACTTCTGACACCCCTATTATTATGTTGACGGCCGTCGCCGATGTTTCTAACCGCATTCAAGGTTTAGAAATTGGGGCTGACGATTACGTAGTTAAACCATTCAGCCCAAGTGAGCTAGAAGCTCGTATTAAGGCTGTTTTGCGTCGTACTGTTGAACGTCATCAAGAAGTTGGCCAGAGCAAGAGCTCGAATGTCATCACCATCGGCAACCTCAAAATTGATCTGAACAAGCGTCAAGTAACTCGCAAGAATGAAAGAATCCGCCTCACCGGCATGGAATTCAGCTTGCTTGAACTACTAGTCACCAATTCAGGCAAGCCCTATTCACGCGGTGAAATTCTGCAACAGGTCTGGGCTTACCCACCTGACCACAGAATTGATACCAGAGTAGTTGACGTCCACATCAGTCGTTTGAGATCAAAACTAGAAGAAGATTCTTCCAATCCAGATTTGATTTTGACGGCTCGTGGAATTGGCTACATGTTCCAGAAAATAAACTAAATCAGTTTTTGATTTAAAAAAAAGAGGCCCAGACTAAGTGTCTGGGCCTCTTTTTTCAGTCGTTGTAGCGAAGTTCTAAGTACCTGACTTCCAAGAATTCATGTACTCGGTCATTGCTGGCGTGAGAGCGTCGATGTTCATGCCCAAAGACTTGAGCTTAAGAGCAGCGATTTCTTGGTCAATCTCAAGCGGTAAGGTATGAACTCCTGCGCTCAATTTGCCTTTGTTCTTGGCTAAGTATTCAATAGCCAAAGCTTGGTTAGCAAAGCTCATATCCATTACTGAAGCTGGATGGCCTTCAGCGCAAGATAAATTGACGAGGCGACCTTCGGCCAAAACATAGACTTTGTTACCACTAGGCAAGACAAATTCTTCCATCAATGGTCGCACTTCGCGGCGCGACTTAGCCATTTTTCTAAGAGCATCAAGATTTAGCTCTAGGTCAAAGTGACCAGAATTACAAACGATGGCGCCTTCTTTCATGACCTTAAAGTGAGCTTCATCGATAACATGGCGATTGCCAGTCACGGTAATAAACAAGTCACCAATTGCCGCTGCTTCAGCCACAGGCATAACTCTAAAACCATCCATGACGGCTTCGATTGCTCTAATAGGATCAACTTCGGTAACGATGACATTGGCACCCAAACCACGAGCGCGCATTGCACAACCTTTACCGCACCAGCCATAGCCCAGTACGACAACGTTGCGTCCAGCGACCAAACGGTTGGTAGCGCGGATGATACCGTCTAAGGTTGATTGACCAGTACCATAGCGATTATCAAACATATGTTTTGTCTGAGCATCGTTAACGGCAATGGCAGGAAACTTCAAAGCACCATCACGCTCCATTGAGCGCAAGCGAGTGATACCGGTGGTGGTTTCTTCAGTAGAACCGATTACTTCAGCTACCTGATCTGGACGCTCTTGCAAAAGAGTAGCTACCAAATCTGAACCGTCATCAATAATGAAGTGTGGTTTGTGATCAAGAGCGATATTGATATGGCGATGATAAGTAGGTATGTCTTCACCCTTGATGGCAAATACAGACATATTCCAATCTTTCACTAATGACGCTGCGACATCGTCTTGTGTTGATAGTGGGTTAGAAGCGATGACAACACAGTCAGCACCACCAGCAACAAGAGCTTTTGCCAAGTTTGCAGTCTCACTCGTGACGTGAGCACAAACCGAAACTCTCAAGCCTTTGAAAGGTTTCTCTTTCTCGAAACGCTCACGGATGAGCTTTAATACAGGCATGTCGCCTTCTGCCCACTCTATTCTTTGCTTGCCAAGTGCGGCAAGGCCAATGTCTTTGATTTCTGTAGCCATGGCTGTTTTATTACTCACCTGATGCCCTCCTAGTGCCGAACACAGATCGTAGCAGCACTTTACAAACATCGGCCCATCCATAGCCTTTCTTGAACGATCGGCCCAGATTAATAAAACTGCAGCCTCAGTCAGGGCGAATAATTGGTCGTTTTCAAGGGAACATATAAGTAGAGAGAGAGGCCCCTAGGGCCGCTGGAGCAAAGATGGAAACCCTGACAAGTGCATTACCGAAATTGAAAATGCTTGGACTATTGCTCGTATTGGCGTGCAACTGTCAAGCAGCTCAGGCAATGCTACTCTCTGGTCAGGTTGAAGAAAGAGCCGAAACTTTAGAGCAAATTCCCGGAGCGATGCCAGCCTCGCCAAGCCAACGACCTGCTCAAGGGCCAGCGCCGCAAAGTTTACAGAGTCAGCCAATTTCACAGAGTCAGCCGACTTTACAGAATCAACAAGGCCGCCAAGACCAACTAAGAACAAGCCCGCCCCGACCTAATCAGGCCAATCTTAAGCCAAGTAGCTCAAACACATTCCCCGCCACCTATCAAGGCGCCTGGTACTGCGAGACAACAGTTGTCGACTCTACCCTGCCCGCGGTTCTCCAAGGCCAAGTGATTGGCTCTGAGGTTGTCTTCTTTCCTAGCACAGACGGCGCTATACACGCACGCTGGAATCAGCCTGGCTGGGTAGAGACCCAGTCGCAGGCAATAACCTTTAATGGCACCGAAGCCAAAGCCGACCGCACAACCTACTATTTTGGCGACAACATGCAGGGCTCTTGGGCAGCTCGAGCCCGTGACCAGTTTGCCCAAACCGCCCCCGACCTGATTTCAGCCAAGAGCTACGTTGACCAGTATGTTGACGGCCAGTACCTAGGGCGCTACCGCACAGTGTCTGTATTGAAGCGCAGCGGCAATTCGCAAAATATGGCCAGCATGAACTAGAAGTGAAAAGGCGCCTCCGAAACGGAAGCGCCTTTCGAGATTCTACATCTATATATAGAAGTTATTTGGCAGCCGCAGCAAGATGCTTGGCACCGGGACGATTTTGTCTGAATGACAACGGTCCGCGGAATATCGCTTGGGCACCAAGATCGTGCTCAATGCGAAGCAACTGGTTGTACTTAGCAGTACGCTCGGCACGGCAAGGAGCACCAGTTTTGATCTGACCGGTACCTAGTGCCACCGCCAAGTCAGCAATGGTGGCATCTTCGGTTTCACCAGAACGGTGCGAAAGCACGCTGCCATAGCCACTCTCGCGAGCCATGTTAACGGCATCGATTGTCTCGGTTAGTGTGCCAATTTGATTTGGCTTGATCAAAATCGAATTGGCGACACCAAGTTCGATACCACGCTGGAGCCTGGTGACATTAGTGACGAAAAGATCGTCACCAACAAGCTGTATGCGATCTCCCAGAGCTACTGTCATTTCCTTCCAGCCTTCCCAATCTTCTTCAGCCAAACCATCTTCAATGCTGATAATTGGATAAGCATTAACCAACTGCTCATAAACTTTGACCATTTCTTTGCTAGTTAAAGATCTATTCTCTGTAGCTAAGACATATTTACCAGACGAATAAAACTCAGTTGAAGCTGGATCTAGAGCAATAGCAACCTCTGAACCTGGCTTGAAGCCAGACTTTTCGATTGCTTCGATGATCAACTCAAGGGCGGCTTCATTAGTTTTGAGTGATGGTGCAAAACCACCTTCGTCACCAACCCCGGTGCTCAAACCTTTTTTGTGAAGCACCGCTTTTAGTGCCTGATAAATCTCAGCACCCCAGCGAAGACACTCAGAGAAGCTATTTGCGCCAAGTGGCACGATCATAAATTCTTGGAAGTCGACACCGTCTTGCGCGTGCTTGCCACCATTGATGATATTCATCATTGGTACTGGAAGTATATTGGCAGAAACACCGCCTACATAGCGGAAGAGAGGCAGTCCTAGTGCATCTGCAGCAGCCTTTGCAACTGCGAGACTGACACCAAGGGTGGCATTGGCACCAAGCACAGATTTATTATCAGTACCGTCGAGCTTGAGCAACATACTATCTATTGCTGGTTGATCTACAGCATCCATACCGACGAGATTCTCTGCGATCAATTCATGTATGTTATGGATAGCCTTGAGTACGCCTTTGCCGCCGTAGCGGGCCTTATCGTTGTCTCTAAGCTCTACCGCTTCGAAACTACCAGTAGAGGCACCAGATGGCACCGCAGCTCGACCAATGGCACCACCGGCGAGGACAACTACAACTTCAACCGTAGGATTTCCGCGTGAGTCCAAAATCTCCATTGCAGATATTTCTTCAATATGCGTCATAACTTCAATACTCCTAAATCTCAAGAATGAGAGTGCAAGCGTCCGCTTTTATCAGAAAAGTTCCTCTGATTTGCGAAGTTTTTTGCTGCGATATACGAAGGTTCAAGTATAATCCTTTTCACGGGATTTAAATTTGGATAGAGAACTAATCGAAACAGCACGAAATCTTTCTCAATTTGTATCTGCTTCTTTTCAATATAATTACTGCTAACAATGTTCTCTTAAGAGAACCTAGAATTGACGGACAAGTATGGGCAACTTGCATGGCGGAAGTTTCCAGGCAATCCAGGAATACTTCCAACAGAAAGAATGCCGTTTCTGTTCTCACGCTTTCAAATCAGACGGAATTCAATTACTCAGGGAAGAACCCGGAGTTCTTGTAGTCCGTGTAACTTGCAGCACCTGTGGGCATCCCCTAGGCGTAGCCATCGTTGGCACGACCCCAAAACCACAGAAGCCTGTATCACTACATCCCCGCGATTGGACAAAGCGTGACAAAGATAGGCTTGTAGGCATGCCGCCTATAACCTACGACGATGTGCTAAACGCTCACCAATTCTTCAAAGGGTTGGATACTGACTGGCACAAACTTCTTCCAAAAGCCGGTAAGGCCAGCTAAAACTTTTCTCCACCTAATCGTCGTTGATAAAGAAATAGGTCAGGTTCGCCTGGCCTATTTCTTTGTTTTGGCCTAAAAGCGCCAAGATCTGGCACAATCAGAAGCATACAGAGGAATACTCAACTTGCTTGATAAGTCAGAGAAAACCAATAAAGGCGGCAAACCCAATATGTTTGCCACCGAAACGCGTTTGGCGCCGAGAATCGCCAAGAGCAACCCTGATACTGAAATAGCTTGGTATTACCCCAACACCTACGAAATAGGCATGTCAGGGCTCGGCTATCAACTTGTATGGTGGCTTTTCGAACAACATACAAATGTATTGATACGTCGCGGTTTTACCGATATTGAAGAAGCCAACATTGAGCAATGCCAATTGTTGGGCTTCACTGTCTCCTGGGAATTAGACTTTATCAATATTCTCAAAATCATGAGCGACAAAGGCATCGGTCACACCGCCGCTGCTAGAGATGAAGATCAGTCGACTCCGATAGTCTTCGGTGGTGGCCCCGTTCTCACGGCCAATCCAGAGCCATTCGCTGAGTTTTTTGACGTCATACTACTAGGTGATGCCGAAGCGATCGTGCCAGTGTTTGTGGCGGCTTGGCAAAGCGTAAAAGATCTTAGTAACCGCCGTGAAAAGCTGATTAAGCTTTCACAAGTTCCTGGTATTTATGTACCTTGCCTCTACGAAGTTGAGTATGAACCAGCCGGGCCGCTACTTGCCATCACCCCAACAAATGGCAGCCCAGGGCAGGTAGTGAAGCAGGTGTTCGCTACTCCGGATGACTATGTGGCCCACACTCAGATATTAAGTAGTGCCACCGCCTGGAGTGACACCTTTCTCATCGAAGTGGTGCGTTCTTGTCCGCAAGAATGTCGATTTTGCTTAGCGAGCTTTTTGACTCGTCCATTTCGTGCCACCAATATTGACACCATCATCGAGAAGATAAATGGGGCGATGGCATATACGAAACGTATCGGACTGCTAGGGCCGTCAGTGACTGAACATCCTCATTTTCACCAATTGGCAGAGAAGCTAATTGACCGAGAAGATTTAGAAATGACAGTGGCCTCAGTAAGAGCTGACAGTCTTACCCCTGAAATTCTTGCCACCATAAAAAAATTAGGCCAACGTTCAGTCACTATCGCAATAGAATCTGGTTCTGAAAAACTGCGAACGGTAATGAAGAAAAATCTGACAGAAGCTGAAATTTTCAAGGCAGTAGAAATGATTGAAGCTAGTGGCTTAAGCGGCGTTAAATTCTACGGCATCGTTGGCTTACCCTACGAGGAGCAAACCGACCTCGATCAGACCATCGAACTAATGGCAAAACTGAAGAAAAAGCACAAGCGTCTCAAATTTGTGTTCGGAGTGAGTTCGTTCGTTCCTAAAGCGCAAACTCCATACCAATGGAGTGGACGCGACAAAGATTGTCAGCGAAAACTCGAATTCATTCGCAAAAATCTTTCAAAAATAGGCATCGAAGTGAGACCAGAAAGTCACAACTGGAGTGACATTCAAGCATTGATCTCGCGCGGAGATAGACGACTCTCTTCAATATTGATAGAAGTGGCAGCCTCTGACGGCAAAATCGGCGCATGGAAAAGAGCCCTAAGAAACCTTGAAAGCCACATACCCGATCTTGACTACTATGCCTTTCGCAATATTCCGAACCAAGAAGTTCTTCCTTGGTCACATCTAGTAGACGAGAACAAGACGGCCTATTTGTTAAAACATGACCAAGCCGCCCAGTTAGCGGCCCTTAGCTAAAATGTAAAGGGCCACAAAAGAGATAAAGCAGATAAACTAGTGGACGAGATTTCGGAGCAAGAGCCTCATGAATACACCAGCGGTTGATACACAGGTAGCTGAGAACGTCGCTAACCTTATTCAGCCAATCAGAGACGATCTATTAAGCGGCGCCGCAGAAATTGGTCTTAGGGCCATCACTGTTTTTCAAAGCGTCTTATCTGGAGATCAAGTTTCACCCGAGCAAGTCAAGAGCAACCTGACCTTCACGGCCAAAAGTTTAATTCAAGCTCAGCCAGCAATGGCACCGCTCTTTCACCTTGGCAACGACGTCTTGCTGGCAATCGAAAATGCCCAGACGGTTGAAGATATTCAAAGCCGCTGCGCCACAGCTTTAGCTAAATTCGAGAAAATGCTTTGCGCCAGCGCTTCTACAATCGCCGACATTGCTTACGACTTGATTGATCCAGGCGAACTTATTTTCGCTTACTCATTCAGCTCAACAGTTGTAAGTGCCTTACTCAACGCTAGAGCACGGGGTCGTTTCTTCAGAGTGGTCTGCACCGAAGCAAGACCAAGCATGGAGGGAAGGAAGCTGGCTTCACGCTTAGCTTCTGGCGGCATCGAAGTTATTCACACATTTGATAATGCTATGGGTCTTGTACTTGGCAATTGCAGTGCTGCCTTCATGGGTTGCGACTGTATTGCTCGCCCAGGGGTGGTCAACAAAGTTGGTTCATGGATGCTGGCCGTAGCTTGCCGCGAACTGAACGTGCCTTTATATGCCCTCTCTGGTACAGAAAAATTTGTCACCGACGAGCGTCTCTTTGAATTTGAGAAGCATGAAAGACCAGGTGTTGAAGTTTGGGACAACACACCAAAAGGTGTCGCAGTGCTCAATCAGCAATTTGACCTTGTACCTTTCAATCTACTAACAGGACTGGTTACCGAAAAGGGTATTCTCAAAGAATCTGATATTGAGCCCTATATCTCTAACTTTTCCGTTCACCGCGCCCTAACGCTAGCTTCAATATAGATTGTGCAGTTTCACTCCGAACACATAGGGGCGATTCTCGTCTTCTGGGTCATTGTTCTGCTTAGTATGCTGGCTTTGCGCTACGATTTTGTCAAAGACGGAAAGAACGCCGGGCGCTACGTCTTTTCTCTGATTTATTTTGCCGTAGGTATAGTGGCGGCCGCCCTCTTTGGATTTTTCTTAACCGCTCAACCTTTTGAGCTTATCAATCTACTGTCCATGGGCGTCTTTATTGCCGGCCCTATATTTTTGATAATGGCTCAAGCAGCCGCGCGCAAAAACAATCTGAAAATGATTGCTAATGGCTTACTAGCCATGGCACTGCTTGTGGTGGCAATTGCCATTGATGCCTTTGCTATCGAACCCCACTGGTTAGAAGTAACCAATGTCAAACTATCAAGCAGCAAAATTACTAAGCCAATAAAAATTGCTGTACTCTCTGACTTGCAAACCGACTGCATTGGCGAATATGAAAGGTCAGCTGTTGAGCGGGTTATGCAAGAAAAGCCCGATCTCATTTTGCTACCTGGTGACTATATTCAATGCCTGACATGGCCAGAACAAGTGAAATGGCAAGGTGAGCTGAGCAAACTTTTAAAAGAAGTGAAGTTCGCGGCCCCACTTGGTGTCTATGCAGTACAAGGCAATGTCGAAGTTGACGGCTGGCCCTCAATATTTAAAGGCTTACCGGTAACCACAATGCCAGATAGCAAAACAGTCTATACAGGGGAGCTAGCTATTACTGGTTTGAGCTTTAGCGACTCATTCAACCAGTCTGTAAAAATTGCAGCGACCAAGCCTTATCACATAGTAATGGGACACGGCCCCGATTTCGCTCTAGCTAAACCAGACGCTGACCTTTTGGTGGCTGGTCATACCCATGGCGGACAGGTGCAACTGCCATTATTTGGGCCACCGCTCACCTTAGCAGCAGTGCCTCGCAATTGGGCCCAAGGCACAAAAGAACAAGAACCTGTTGAAACCAAGCCCGGTACCACACTCATTTTGTCGCGCGGAGTAGGCATGGAAAGATGCTACGCACCAAGAATGCGCTTTCTCTGTCGACCCCAGCTGATATTTATTGAGCTGTCACCAAAAGCTAGGAGATAGTTTTTAGAGCTTATGGATATAGTCCACGAAGGCGTCTAGCTTCGACGATGCGCTCAACAGCAATACTCATCGCTGACATACGCAACGACATATTCTTGTTGTTCTCAGCTACATCAAAGACTTTGGTGCAAACGTTGTTTACCAGACCTTCTAGGCGCTGATAGACTTCTTCTTCGGTCCAAAGCAAACGCATCAAACCTTGTACCCATTCAAAGTAACCGACGGTCACTCCAGCAGCATTGGCAAGAATATCTGGCATAACAATGACGCCCTTAGCATCAAGAACATCATCGGCATTTGGCGTAGTAGGAGAGTTAGCTCCCTCAACTACAACTTTGCATTTCAGACGATCGGCATTACCAGCATGAATTTGGCTTGATACTGCGCACGGTGCCAGAATATCGCAATCGAGCTCAAGCAACTCTTCATTGCTTACTTTATCGGCATTAGGATACTCATACATAGCCCCATTTTTGTCGATAAAGGCCATAAGGTCATCGACGTCAAAGCCTTTGGCATTCGAAAGACCACCGAAGGCATCAGAGACGCCCACGATTTTAAAACCAGCCTTGCTCAAGTTGCGTGCAACCGAAGAACCAACGTGACCTAGACCCTGAATAACAACAGCTGGAGAGTCACCTTTGAGCTTAGCGAAGGTGGCGGCTCTTCTAGCAGCAAGTGCTACGCCGTAGCCAGTCGACTGCAAAACGCCCAGCGAACCACCTAGATATTGGGGCTTACCTGTAACAACAGAAGGTACAGTGAAACCCTTATTAACTGAATAGGTGTCCATGATCCAGGCCATGGTTTGTTCGTCAGTGTTTAAATCTGGTCCGGCAATATCTTGAGTCGGCCCAATCATTTCTAGAATTTCAGAGGTGTAGCGGCGAGTAATACGCTCAAGCTCACCTTTTGAAAGAGTGTTTGGGTCCATGCGGATGCCACCATGAGCGCCGCCAAAGGGCAGATTCATCAGTGAGCATTTCCAGGTCATAAGCATAGCCATTGAAGCCACTTCACCGAGAGTAACCTCAGAGTGATAGCGCAGGCCGCCTTTACCGGGTCCGAGAGCGAGGTCGTGGTGAACGCGATAGCCCATAAAGGTTCTCACTGAGCCGTCGTCCATTCTGGCCGGAACAACAACAGATAAAGAACGCTTGGGATGACGCATGGGCTCAACAACATTGTTGTCGAGTTTCATGTGCAAAGCGACCTTGTCAAGCCGCTTTTGGGCATTTATGAAGTCCGGGGTTTCCCATTCATTCGTCACTGCGCTGCCAAATCCTTTACTATCTTTGCTTTCTGTAGCAATTGCCATGATGCTCCCTCTCAGGTAGTGGGGTAATTGTAGCCCCATTTACGTCTCTTTACAGAACAGGCTGATTTTGAATTAACTTAGTGAGGCCATTGCCAACGTCTTGATTTCTTCAGAGCGGCTGCGCACTACACTAATCAATTTGTCGGCCTGGGCCCTAGTATTGCTCACAAATTCTTGTTCAGTGCTAGCCGGGCCAAAATCTCTCAGGTTAATCAAAACGTTGTAGTAGGCGCCTTCTGCTGCAGCGCAAGCGACAAGGGCGGCCACTGCGCCATCAGATAGAGAGCTCGGATTGCCGTGCTCGACCACCCGTGAAGCCAATTCAAGAAGAATCGGCGCCCCTTGAAGCACCGACAAAGGGGTAAGAGTGGCCGCCTTGCTGGCCTCAAAGATGGCAGCTTGACGCAAAGCTTTTTCAGCCTCACTACCTTTTGCCATGCGCCGAGCATCAAGAATGCGATTGAAGGCCAACATGTCATCATCGACAGTTTGCAGCATCCACTGTTTTAGACGCTGGGCATCGCGCCCCACTCCTTCCATCATTGCCTTTTTGTCTTCAAAACCTTTTTTGTCAAAAGTAAGATTGCCGACCATGGCGCTCAAGGCCGCCGAAAGCGAACCGCAAAGAGCAGCAACACTGCCACCACCAGGAGCCGGTGATTCGCTAGCCAGCTCGTCAACAAACTGGCTCAAGCTCATATCGCGTAAGAATTTGCCACCTGGAGCAACGCGATAATCAATAATTTTTTCTTTCGCTACAAATGGTGAAAGTTCGGCCAAGCCAAGAGACTGCACGGCACATTCAACAATTTCAGCTTCGCTAACTCCAGTCGAGCGACCCTGCTTGCGCAAGTAATGCATACCGGCCTCTAACATCGGGGCGAGAGGAACCAGGCCAACAATTTCGCTACCAGTGACGCGCAAGCCCAATAGTTCGGCTTGGCGAACCACTTCATCAAAAGCTTGATGCAAAGACGTCACTTCAAAATTAGTCAAATTGATTGATACCTGCGCCCTTTGGTATTCATCGACATACCAACCGACGGCTCGCACTTCTTTAAGAGTGCCTGGCACTTTAATAGTGGCACCAGAGCCATCTTTTTCGATTTCACCCTTGGCATTGCGCTTGGCTCTTCCGGCCTCTCTTATATTGAAGGCAATTTCATTAGCGAGCTTTTTAGAGCGAGTATTAAGATTGACATTGTAAGCAATGAGAAATTGCCTAGCACCAATAACGGTGGCACCACTAGCCGCATTAAAAGATGTTGGACCAAAGTCAGGCTTAAAACCGTTGTCTTTCATTTTCTCATTGAGGGCTTCGTACTCGCCTTGGCGAATATCAGCAAGACTGCGGCGTTCAGCCTTTTTAGCGGCTTCGCCATAAAGATAAATCGGAATACCGAGATCTCTTCCTACGCGCTCGCCAAGTGTATTAGCAAGTTCTACGCATTGTTCCATGGTGATACCACTGACTGGCACGAAGGGGCAGACATCAGTCGCACCCATACGTGGATGCTCACCTTGATGCTTGCGCATATCAATTAACTGAGAAGCCTTAGAAATGGCTTGATAAGCAGCTTCAACTACTTGTTCTGGTTGACCCACAAAGGTCACTACCGTTCTATTTGTACTATAACCCGGGTCGACATCTAGTAGACTAACTCCACTGACGGCGCGAATGGCATCAGCAATGGCATCAATGACTTTCTCATTTCTGCCTTCAGAAAAGTTAGGCACGCATTCTACAAGCTGCATCGATCCTCCAATTTAAATTACAGTTTTTTAGAGATGCGCTTTTTCATAAAAGCTGCACCGTAAGTGTGTTTGAGAGTAAGAAAAAGCATTCCAAACGAAATAGCAATCCAAAGAAAAACCCAGAAAACAGGAAGTGTGAAAGGCAACATTTTAGCCATGAGAGTAGCATCGCTGAATCCTCCACCGGCCAACCCCAACGAATGGGGAAAGAGCGACCAAGTGAGAGCGAGCGAACTAAGAGCAGTTTGTACAGCTAAAAATAGCACCACTAAATTAGCCCAGGCTGCTTGCAATTTCTTGCCTAGGTAAACACAAACGGCACCCATACTTACTCCCCAGAGCAAACTGCCAATTGCTTCGAAGAAATGTATAGGGTTAATTAAACCGGGAGCCATAAATACTATAGAGCTGACAATCATAGCCACGCCCAGTCCTGACAGAAGAATTTTCGATAAGCGGGGATACTGGCCGAGATAAATTAAAAGACAACCGAACAAAGTGGTACCGATGTAACCAGCCTGCACAGAGAAAAACGCCCAACCTCCGCGCGAGCCGGTAAGGCCGCCGTGGCCCTGACCATCAGACACTACTGTCATGAAGTCAACATGGCCTCCAGTCAATATAGTCACTAGAGCATGGCCCATTTCGTGCACCATAGTGACAAACTGATTCACTGGTGTCATCAAGAAATGAACACCCGGTACGTTGCTAAGAAAAACGGTGAAAACCACAAGCAGCCAAAAAGCTGTCATATTCCATTTAGGATTATGCATAAAACTAAGTTGACTACCTGCCGCTGGCCTACCAAGAAAACTATTTCCTGACACCACAGGCGATGGCAGACTAGAAGCCGGGGCATCAGTCACCTTAGCTTGGCCAGCAACTTCATTCTCAAGACGCGCCAACTTCTCTTCGGCAGTTTCAGAAACTTTGAGCTTTGGCTGTGGTTTCTTAAAAGCGAACCCTTGACCACCATTTTTCTTATCTGGCTTATCTTCAGAAGGCATCAGAAATATCCCGGATTGGACGGGCAACGCTATACAGCTAAGCTGATAGACTTGCTGATCATATCTTAAATGACGTGAGTGATGCCGTTCAGTTTTAGTACAGATTTGAACGTACTGATTGCCATCGCGCTTTTGAGCTGGAGCTCTTGGGGTCTTTTTGACAAAAAAGCACTAGAAGGGGCCGGCCATCTAGATGTCTTGTTATTCCAGCACGCCTATTATTTGCTCGAAGTGCCTCTAGGCTGGCTCATCCTCAATTGGCTATACCAAGGCGGTTGGACTGTAGCACCAGGGGTCTGGCTCTGGACCGGCTTCGCCTCAATGTCATCCTCTGGCGGCATGCTCTTCTATCTAATAGCCATGAGTAAGGCCGAAGCCAGTTTTGTCTTAGGCATAACGGCAGCCTACCCGCTAATCGTGCAAGTCTTAGCCCATATTTTCTTACACGATGCCCTCGTTCCGGAAAGAATGATTGGCTCGCTCTTAGTCGGCATCGGCGTTACTTTGGTAGGCTCATCGGTTAACAGCAAAAATTCAAGCCAAAAACATTATAAGACAGTACTTCTGACCTGTTTTATGGCCACCTTGCTCTGGGGTGTCACTGGGCTTTTCGACAAGAAAGCCCTAGCTATAGACTTGCCATTTAAAATTTACTATGCCAGGTGCGTCTGGGATGCCGCTATTTTGGCAGTGATGCTAGTCAGCTTCAAAATTATAAATTACAAGGTGGCTTACAAAAGCGCGAAGGCTTGGAAATATTCAGGCTTTTCCTCAATTTGCCTATCACTCGGTACCCTCAGCTATCTTTTTGCCATGACCATGGCCACAGCTTCGTACGTCATCGTCATTACAGGTTGCTACCCCCTTTTGATGTATCTCGGAGCAGTAATTTTTTTAAAAGAAAAACTGAGCAAGCTGCGCCTGGCTGGCGTCATGCTGATTGTTGCTGGGGGTTTATTGGTGCAAAAAACCCAGGCCCTTTAATGCACGCTATGAGTAAGTAAGCCTCAATTATGTGGGCATATATCTGGCAGACAGTTATTCTGCGTTTGCGTTTTTGAGAGGGCCACAATGAGCGACGATTTCCGCAAGATTGGCACGGAAGATGAATTGAAAGAAAAAATCTTATCGTCGGTCAGCCAAGCTTTCACTGGTGAGGAGACCAACCGCTGGATGGTAGCCATGCAAGAAGAATCGGTGAGCAAAGCTGAAGAGCCAGTAGTGACTGGCTCAAGTGACAATAAACTCAACGAAAATATGGCCTCAATTGTTGACCGTCTATTCGACAACTTCAAAAGATATGCTTTTGAGTTTAATCGTTCTCTGGAGCACCGTGAACATGTCGTCAACTGCGAGAGACCATCGAGTATGCGTAGTCAGGCAGACTACAGCGATATGGGGCAGCCCATTCGTATCTGCTTCGGCCATATTTCATCTCGCGACTGGGCATTATTAGTGCAAGCAGAAGAAAATCGGGTACGGGTTTACATCACCCCAATTAAGTTCTTGGTTGGCTTCAGGCCAGACCAGACCGATTTCGAGCCCTACGTTGAACTTCTTTTAGTAAGAGACCGTGTCGGCAATTCTCGCCAAATGATTTGGACCATCTCGGGTCAGGCCCTTGCTCTTGAGAGTATTCCGGCCTTATCGCGTCGTTTCTTTGGCCAATTGGTAAAAGTGACGAGAGGCGAAGCGAGCAACACTGAGCAATTTGTCTTCGACCCCCACGACCTCAATTCTGGTCCGAGCGAAGTAGCAGTAGAGCGCTCTTATGAACCCGATGACAAAGCCATGTTCTTTAGCGAAAAGCCCAGACCTGCTGAACAATTTAGACAAGCGGTGGTCGATCGCCCTGGCCACACCCTGGCCCAATTGGCCAATGTCGGTCAGTCACACGGGCAAGCCGTCACCCCTCAAAGCGGACCCAATGCGCCTATTCATGCCGCACGCTCAAGCAGTAGCGACCTCATGGGTCAGCCGCAATATCAACAGCCTCAACAACAAGAAAACAACTATGCACCGGCGGTTATCAGCCCTGGGCAAGGAAATTCAGTCAGACAATTCTCTAACCCTGCCGCGCTGCCAAGGCAGATGACTATTCCTACAGCTACGCCTGTGCCTGCGGTTGATGGACCTATGCCAGTGAAGGCCGAGCCTGCTGCTCCCACTGAGCGCGAAGAATTGAGCTTCTTCAGCAAAGCTGTGCAAGAGCCCAAACAAGATTCTATTAAGCCGACCTTGGCCGCAGAAAGAAAAGAATCACCGGCAAGTGCGCCTGTAACTTCGGTAGCGCCAGCAATTGTGCAGGACATCATAGCGCCAGAAGTTCTTAAAGTTGTGGAAAAAATCCAACCACAGGTAGCAGAAGTAGTGCAAAAGCCTGAACCAGAAGTCAAAACAGCTCCGGCTCTCGAATTAAAAGTGGAAGAGAAAGTTGCCGAGCCAGTCAAGGTAGCCAATCAGGACAAAGTTTCTGAAAGGGCCGCCGATAGAGTAACAGCCACGGCGGCAGCGATTGCCAGTCAAGCAACAACACAGACCTTGAGCAATGCAGGAGTGAACGGTGAAAAGAGTTCATATCATTTTGTCGCAAGGCCTGACGAAGTTACTCAAAAAATCGACTTAAATACTGACCGAGATATTGCGGAAAACAACAGAAAGGTGGCCCACGCCATCAAAAACCTCTTTGATTCAGTTGACTCATCAATTAGCACTCTAACGGCTGTAGGAGTCGATGCCATGAAGGCTGATGACATAGCAGCAGTCGGTTCAATAATGCGTCAAACCAAAACACTTAAAGTATTGCGAGATGGCATTGTGCAGTTATCAAAGGACTGGCAAAAGTCACTGGAAAACTGAGTTAATACGCCACCGTATTTAATACCAGCTCTGACAACAACAACTTTGCCTCTAGCATTCGTTCTGATATCAAAGATAACTGCCGATAATAGAAAACAAATAAGAGCTGTTCATACCGCGCCATCACCCATAGTGGCAAAAAAAAGACGCTCCATCACTGAAGCGTCGTCTTTAATATTCGGAGAGGGAGGGATTCGAACCCTCGGTACAGGTTAACCCCGTACGTCTTCTTAGCAGGAAGGTGCTTTCGACCACTCAGCCACCTCTCCAAGAGCACGAATTTTCTGGTCGATTAATCGGCAGCTCTTATGATAGCTCACAATCTGCCTGAAGACAAAAAAAAGTTGTCAAATATTTCCAAGAACAACTAGATTAACCCAATAGTAGGCCACAGCACTACTAATAATTATGCTGTCGCCCCGATCTAAGAAGCCACCGTGGCCGGGTATCATGTCGCCCGAGTCTTTAATTCCGGCATCTCGCTTCAAGAGCGACTCGCAGAGGTCTCCTAACTGAGCAGCGACTGAAACTACGGCTCCCATAAGCGGTGCCTGCCAGAGATTGAACTTGAAGGGATGACAAGCGAATAGCACATTGTCTGCCAATAGAGCAATGCTGACAGAGAATATGATGGCAACACAGAAGCCGCCGATAGCCCCTTCTCGTGTCTTCTTAGGGCTAATCTGAGGATAGAGAAGGTGTTTACCAATCTTCTTGCCAACATAGTAAGCAAAAACGTCGGTGCCCCAAATTATAAATAGAGTAGCCCAAACATAAGCCAAGCCGGGCTGCTGTAGAGGATTGTCAGTAATGGGCATTCCAGCCGGTGTCAGGTTTCTAAGCAAAACCAAGTGGCAGGGTAACCAGCCTACATAAATGAATCCCAATATTGTTGATGCTATGTCGGCAATGGTTGCTGGTGGATTGTCGTTACGAAACAACAAACGAAAGAACGAGAGATAGATGCCAATAGTGAGCAAAAGCGGAAAGTGCTGAATAGAGAAGCTGTCAGGTACTTTAATGCCAATTAGCCATTGGGGAATGTCAGGCAGAGCAGCCACGGCAAAGAAGGCAATGATCATGCCAAGGACAATACGACTTGAAGGGTTGATGCCCTTCTTGCGCGCCATGGCAATAAATTCGCGACCACCCATGACACAGGCATAGCCAAGAGCTAGCGACAAGAATATGCCGCCAGCCATAATACTGAATACTGCACCGGCAAATAAAAGCCAGCCGAAGAGAAGTCTCATTTTGCGGTTCTAAGAATCAGCCCATTTGCTACGAGTTCGACGGCTCTGAAGCCATTAGACGCGCTGCAAAATAAGCAGTGAGAGGAATGGTCAGAACCAATCCTAGACTACCACTAATTGCCGAAGCCACTTCAGTAGCAACCAAATCAAGATTTACAAGTTTGGTAGAAGGAATTTGACTAATCAATAAAAGCAGAGGTAAGGCCGACCCGGTATAGGCCAAAATAAGCGTATTTGTCATGGTGCCCATAATGTCACGGCCGACGTTCATGCCAGACTCGTACAATTCGGCAAAGGTACAGGTCCGCTGGCCAATCTTTGCCACTTCAGAAACTGCAGAAGCAATAGATACAGCAACGTCCATAATTACACCAAGAGCGCCAATGAGCATGCCGGCAGCAAGTAGGCCACTGTAAAACTTAGGACTAACTACCAATAACGAGCCCCGCAGAATTTGCGCTTCTTCAGACGACAAACCAGTCAAAGGAGCATAAAAAATGACAAGTTGGGCAGCCACGCCGGCCACGATCACGCCGCCGACGGTACCCAGAATAGCTGCTAGCGCCTTCTTTGAGCGACCGGCCACAAAGTACATAGTAGCCATGGCCGAAATCAAACAAATAGCAATGGCCACAAGCAGAGGGTTGAAACCGTTAAGGCTTAGAGGCAAGAGCACAAAGGCGATTAGGCAGACGCTTATGATTAAGGCAAAAAGCGACTTGATTCCTTTTTTGCCGCCAAAAACTACAAAGGCTATAAGAAAAACCAACAAAAGCCAGCCGAGAGTTGGTGCCCGGTGATAGTCAGCGATGTTAACTTCACTTTTGGCAACCTCACCGCCGGTGGTGACAACAGAAAGGATCACCTCAGTGCCAGGTTTGACATTAATATTGAAGACCGGATTGTCTGTTATTTCATTGGCCACCGAAACAGTGCAGCCTTTGAGCTTGCCTTCTAAGACTTCAACTGAGACTTGTTGACGATTAGAGACCATGCCAACACTAGAAAGCAATTCTTTGTTGAGAGTGCCTTTGCCCACTGTAAGCACTCGGCCGACGGCAAACTCTTCAACAGACGTAGTATCAGGCTTGGCTGGTGCCATTATGGGTCACTATTTGTAGTATCAGAAGATTTAGTAGCCTGGCGTTGGAAAATATCTAACTGCTTGGCCTCGGCAATGGTGCTCTCATTGAGAACACGTTTGCTCATGGCCTTTCCTAGATGCTGATAAGCAAAAGGTGTAGCCATACGACCACGCGAGGTCCGCTGTATAAAACCTTTTTGTATCAAAAATGGTTCGTAAACATCTTCGACAGTTTCAGAATCTTCGCCTATGGTGGCAGCTAAAGTTTCGATACCGACTGGGCCACCATCATAGTGATCAATAAGAATTTCAAGTAGCCTTCTATCGGTCATGTCGAGGCCGTGCTTATCAACTTGATATGACTCTAGGGCAGCCTCGGCGATAGCACCATCGATTACTGCAGCACCTTGGTATTGGCCGAAGTCGCGCACTAATCGCACAAGACGATTAGCGATTCGCGGTGTGCCACGTGCTCTCGAAGCGATAGCAATAACTGCTTCAATTTCCATAGCCACCGAAAGAATTTTCGCTGTACGAGCGACAATTTTTGCCAACTCAGCTTCGTCATAAAATTCAAGGCGGCAAACAAAGCCGAAGCGATCTCGCAGAGCATTAGAGAGCATGCCAGCTTTGGTGGTAGCACCGATTAAGGTAAAACGGGGTAAGGGTAGGCGCATGGTGCGCGTAGCCTGGCCTTTACCGGTGGTAAGGTCAATCACAAAATCTTCAATGGCCGGATAGAGAAGCTCTTCAGCTACGCGAGACAAACGATGAATTTCATCAATGAAAAGGACATCGCCTTCTTCTAACTGATGAACTAAACCAATGATGTCTCGGGGTCGCTCGATGGATGGACCTGAGGTCATATGAATACGCGCCTGCATTTCATTAGCTATCACGCGGGCGAAGGTGGTCTTGCCCAAGCCAGGCGGACCATAGAAGAGCACATGATCGAGGGCTTCGCCACGTGACTTAGCTGCCGAAATAGACATATGCATCATGCCCTTCAAGCGAGTCTGACCGATATACTCCTCAAGGCTGTCAGGACGCACGGCTTGATCTGACTTCAGATCGGCTGAATTTTCTTGACCAGAAAGTAACGAAGAACGACGATTTCGGTTTACGTTAACTTCTTCTATACTTTGCGATTTTGCCTTACCAGAAGACGGCGAAGCTGAAACTTTGCTCTTGCTAGGTTGTGATTGGGGGTCAGGTTGGGGCTCCCCTTGAGCCTGCCCGCTGGTCTTTATAATCGTCATTAATGAAGGTCGCTCGAGCCCTTTAGCCTAGGTAATCAGGAGGATGATGAGAAGTAATCAAGGTGTTTGTTTGGCCAAGTTGATTATGATGTTCTGGCGCTTCCAATTTCAGAAAATACGCCAGGGATATACTTGTGATGAATACCATTCAAACAAAAGCATCTATGCCAGCCACGACTACTTCTGACCCATCCAGTCTAAGTCATAATCAGTCAGTTGTCGCTAGCACGAAGATCGTTGCTGATCCCCTCACTTACGAGAAGTCGATATACAAGAGGTCTATGCCTCTGCACATGGGCGTCGGTGCCCTCCCTGAAATTTCGGTAGTTGTACCTGTATACAACGAAGAAGAGAATGTTGAGTTGCTCTACCAAAAGCTGGTAAGTGCATTAGACCAATTGGGACGTACCTGGGAAGCCATTCTCATTGACGACGGCTCGAAAGACCAGTCGTATAACAAACTTAAAGCAATCTCCGCTGGAGACACTCGTATTAAGGTTGTGCGCTTCGTTCGCAACTTTGGTCAAACAGCAGCTCTAGCAGCAGGCATCGACCATGCTCTAGGCGATGTAATTATTCCGATGGACGCTGACTTGCAAAACGATCCAGCCGACATTGTGCGCTTACTTGATAAATTAGACGAAGGCTATGATGTCGTCAGCGGCTGGCGCAAAGAGCGCAAAGACGAACTATTCCTGCGCCTAATTCCTTCATGGACAGCTAACAAAATCATTTCATCAATATCAGGCGTGCGCTTACACGACTATGGTTGCTCACTTAAGGCATACCGCCGCGAAGTAATCAAAGATGTTCGTCTATACGGCGAAATGCACCGCTTCGTCCCTATTTATGCCACCTGGCTTGGCGCCAATGTAGCTGAGATTCCGGTCAATCACTATGCCCGCCAATTTGGCCAATCTAAATATGGTATTTCACGGACCTTCAAGGTCGTCTTAGACCTGATTACAGTCAAATTCATGGCCAAATATTTCACCAAGCCAATCTATGTATTTGGCACCGCTGGCCTAGCTTCATGGATTCTCTCAGTCTTGATTTTTGCTTGGATGGTAGTTTTAAAATACGGCTACCATACTTCGTTTATTGAGACACCACTGCCGGTGCTCGTGGCAGTCTTCTTCTTGATGGGCATGCAGTTGCTATTAATGGGATTGCAAGCTGAAATCATGATGCGAACTTATCATGAGTCGCAAGGCAAGCGCATCTATAAAGTGAAGAGCACCCTCAATGTCGATGCTGAGCTAGAGTAAGCTGAGTTCAATCTAAAAAGTTCAATAGCGTCGCTTCAATTCCCAATGATAAGCGCTCTCCACGGTTTGTTTTAAATCAAACTGTGGCTGCCAACCTAGCAGAGCTTGTGCTTTGCTAAAATCGGCTACCAGTGCAGCTGGATCGCCCGGGCGCCTAGCAACGAGATCATAAGGAACTTCACTACCGGTGACTGCAGCCACGGCAGTGATCACTTCTTGTACTGAAGCACCGTGGGCTGTGCCCAAGTTGAGCGCCAAGCCGAGTTGATTAGACTCTTCTACGTCGCCGACAAAACTGTCAGAATTTAACAGTTTGAGGGCGAGGCAATGGGCTTCGGCCAGATCATTGACATGGACATAATCGCGCACACAAGTGCCATCGGGGGTCTCGTAGTCGTTGCCGAACACCTTAAGGCGAGTGCCTTTACCGTCTTTGTTCAGAGCAGCAGAGATAGCCAGTGGAATCAAATGTGACTCAGGTTCATGGCTTTCACCGATTTCCTGACCCTCGGGAGGGCTTGGGTCAGCTCCGGCTGCGTTGAAATAGCGCAGGCAAACGTATTTGACCTGAACTGACAGAGCTAAAGCTCGCAGGGCTTCTTCGATCATGAGCTTGGTGCTGCCGTAGGTGTTAATTGGCTTCTGTGGGTGCTTTTCGTCGATAGGCACATAGCGAGGATTGCCAAAGGTGGCGCAGGTAGAAGAAAACACTATCTTATTTACTGCCGCATGCTGCATCGACTGCAAGAAACGAAGTGTTTCATTGACATTATTCTCAAAATATTTGAAGGGCTTAGTCTGCGATTCGCCCACATAAGCATTGGCGGCAAAGTGGACAACGGCGTCAACTCGATGGGTAGCAAAAATCTTGTCGACAGCAGCACTGTCGCCGATAGCAGCATTGTAAAAATGGAGGCGTGAGCAATTACTATCTAGCGATTGACTGTTTCCTAGTGTGAGATTATCAACAGCAACCAGCTCAGCATCAGGGTTCTGTTTAAGATAATAGCGCACGAAATGAGAGCCAATATAGCCTGCGGCTCCAGTCACCAATATCATCTTGCGCCCCTTTGTAAAACCGAAAAGCAGACAAAATTCTATCAGTTCAGAGAAAACAGAGTAATATTGTTAGTGTTAGCCGTCAAAAGCCCCCAGGGGTATCAACAAGACTGTGAATGAGACTCAAACTAGAAGCTTGACGGACACCAGCAAGCTTGAAGTTGGTCAAAATGATATTTTCCCCAGCAGCCAAGCCTTTTTCGCCTGGCTAACCGTGGGCATAGTTGGTTTTGCCGGTCTCTTTTTTGCCCTGACATCGGTGCATATTTTCAGCCCCGGCTTACAAGTGACCGATGTCGCTGACCATGACCTTTATGCACCGGAAGCCATAGCAGTAGTTGACCGGAGCGAAACAGCGAAAGCCGTAGCTTTAGCCAAACAGACTATTTACCCTGTTTTTCAAGTTGATGTTAGTCAAGACCAGAAATCTTATGACGCCATCAAAGCCACTCTAGATCGTATCAACCAATATCAAAGCCTTGGTTTAGTGCCCATTGGCCCCGCTCTGTTGAACAAAAAAGCTGGCAATAAACGGGGCAGCGCCAAGAAAGCAGCCGTAGCCGAAACTCCCAATGCAACGGCTGTCCTAGATATGTTGCTTGGCAGCGAGGCTAACTTTGCTAGGCAATCGGAACGCTATCCGTCACTTCGTGCTGAGCTTCTGGCTCGTCGCACGGCCTTTGCTCAATTGGCCAAGACCAATTCTGATCTAGACAAAAATAAAATAGAATTGCTAACCGCTCTATCTATTCAACCAGCTGATTTACCAGGCTATCAAGCAACTATTTTGACCAGTGCCAAACGGCTTACTAACAAATTCAAGCGCTTTCCGGTCTCTGACAAAAACGCTTGGATCGACATGTCAGAAGAATTTCTACCAGACAACATGCCGGCAGCTCTAAAGAATTCCTCTGCTTTGTTACTGGCAAAAAATCTCGAACCAAATTTAGTAATTGACCACAAATCAACTCAAAGTAGAGCAGAAGATGTGGTCAAAACTGTTAAACCGGTAATGCGCGACGTCGCTGAAGGTGAGCTTCTCGTGCCTCGTGGAGCGATGATCACTAGCGACAAGTTGGATATTTTGCAAGCGCTTGGAATAACTCACGTCAACCGCTGGCCTTTCATCTTTAGTATTGGTATCTCGCTGATTGCCGCCCTAACTTTGGTGGCTTTATTCCTTTATACATACGAACCAGAGCATTTCTTCTCAGTTAGTTCTATCGGCTTGATGTTCACAGTGGCTGTGGTTGCTTGCGTGCTGGCCTCAATCATCGGCAAGACCTATCCACAATTTGTGCCAATACCGGCTGCCGCTCTCATTCTTACGATCTTTTTCGGCCCGAGAGTAGCTGTAGTCTGGACCGTTCCAATGATTATGCTGATTGCCGTAGATCGCTTGGTCGACATGCGCAATATTTTCGCCCACTGCTTAGCATCAACTGCTGCAATCTGGACCTATTCAAGACAGCGCAATGCTGTTATCAGCACCGGCCTCTTTGTAGCCGCCGGGCAAGTGGCAGGCGACCTCTCAGTTAGCGCCTTCAATATGTCGATTACGTCGTGGCATATGCTTGGTCGTCAGGCCGGAATAGATTTCTTAGGAGGCATCTCATCATCGATTTTAGCAATCGGCAGCTTGCCCTATTTAGAAAATATTTTTGGTCTTATTACTCCTTACAGACTGGCTGAATTGACCGATGCCAATCAACCGTTGTTGCGGCGTCTAGAGGAAAATGCTCCAGGCACCTATCAACACAGCCTCGCTGTAGCCAACTTAGCCGAAGCTGGTGCTAAAGCCATTTCTGCAGATCCTAATATGGTGAGAGCAGGAGCCCTCTATCATGATATTGGCAAAATGGTGCGCCCGAAATTCTTCATTGAAAATCAGCTAGGGGCGACTAATCCACATGACTCAATGACACCAGAAGAAAGCCGCGCCCGAGTACTAGCGCACGTTACCGATGGTATCGCCTTGGCCCAAAAATATGCTTTGCCAAAAGCCATTCAAGACTTTATACCAATGCACCAGGGCACAACTCTGATGGCATATTTTTATCACAAAGCTTGTCTGCGTGATGGCGCTGATAAAGTCGACGCAGAGTTCTATCGCTATCCAGGGCCAAAGCCTGATACAAAAGAAACGGCAATTGTGATGTTGGCCGATGTCTCTGAGGCAGTCACTCACAGTATGCAAAATCCTACCAATGAAGAAGTAGAAATTGCTTTAGACAAAGTCTTTCAGAATCGCTGGGATGACGGCCAACTAGCTGACTCCAATCTTACCTACGAAGAGATGCAAAAAGTAAGGGCAGGCTTCTGCCGAGTTTGGCGAACACTACACCACGAGCGCCTTAAGTATCCAGCCACCACCACAGGCAAGATGCCCATGCCACCAGCTGCAGAAACTGTAGCTGGACAAACTGGACAAGCTGAGGTGCCACCACCAATTGATTGTTGCTCGAATTAAGATTCAAATTGAACAAAACCTGTGGCTCTATCTAAGCATCACGCAGTCGAGTTCTCCGTTTCCAACCTAAGCGGAAAATTGCTTCGTCTACGGCTAATGGCACAGTGCAGGCCATATCGAGAGCGAGCAAAGCTTGTTCGTCAGTCAAAAACTCTTCATCAAGCAAGTAGATAAGTCTAAGGGCTGAATAAACCGCATGTTGATCGACAATTCTCGCTTCAACGAGGGCACGACAAACCTCAATTGATTGATTGTAATTTACGTCTAGACGTTCTTTTATTTCGCCAGGAAGATTTGCAACATCGATAGAGTAGGAACCAGTCTCGTTCAATAAATCAAGCATTTTCTTGCCAGGATTTAGCAGTATTCGACTAACCGAAGCTTCAGCCACGGCCCGCAGAAAACTGCAACCAAACTCTTTCATGCGCACAAAGGTATCAACGGCAAGAGCTGTGGTGAGCATGCCGTTATCGATCATTTCTTGTAACTCTACAGTTGCCGTAATGTAGATTACGTCCATACCGCAGATGTCTTTCATACAAAGACCAGAAGGCCGAGCCAGAGCCAACGAATTTTGCAGCGACTCAAGCAATTGTCCGTCACTAATCAATTCGGCTTCGAACAAAAGCTCACCAATTCTTGGCGAATTGCGCAACATCGACTTTTTGAAGCCAATATTTTCTGCCAACTTTTCTAAACCTTTTTCGCGAAGATGCGCGTGAGAAATGGCTTTGACACATTGCTCGCGAGAAATAGAACCACGCCGAATGAGTTGCTGACCGAGTAAAGCAGTCTCAAGCAATTGCTGCGAAATAGCTGAGCGATAGCAAAGTATGTGCCCCAAGGGCAAACCGGTGCGATGATTGACTTCGAGAGCGTGCTCAAGAATAGTCAAATCAACTACCTGGGCATCGAGAACGAGCTGTCCGAGCTTGTTGCTCAAGTGGTCTTCTGGCTGCACCACACCTGAGCGCTCAAAAGCATCAGAGAGGGGCACCGATTCTTTGTAAGCGAGAGTCAGTACTTTGACACCAACATCTAAGGGCAACTGCCGCTCGTTGACAAGTGCCTGCACATCAAGGGCACAGCGAAGTTGCGCTTCAGTGATGTAGCCCGAGAGCGTCAGCACTTTACCAAGGGGCAAGCCCTTCTCTTCAAAGTTACGCAGAGCCTTCTGAATGAACTCTGACGAGACTAAACCAGAAAACATCAGAAGATCGCCGATGCGGACGTGACCGGTGGCTTCAATAAGCGAACTATCACGCGCTTCGGCTCGCTCTGTGGCCACAGCAGCAAGTCTGGTTGCCGTAGCATTAGCGAGACGCAAGCGCTTGTTCTGTTGCAACTGAACGTCAGATTTTTCTTCTTGAGAACCGCTGTCCATTGGCACCATGAGTCAAAAACTAAGAAAGGTTGGTCAAAACTGACAAATATTAGTCGAAACTGAAGAAGCTAAGAGCAGATTTCCCATATTCTCGATAATCTACTTTCATTAGGCTACCATCGTCTACATCTAAGAGATCGTCTCGGTTGTGTTCAACAATCACAAGTGCTTCTGGCGCTAATAGTTTATATTCCACAAGGGCCGCCAAAATTTGCTTACCATAGCCCTTTTTGTAGGGTGGATCGGCGAAAACAATGTCGTATTTCGCCCCGTTCACACTTATGTGAGGCCAGACTCGCCTCACATCGCTTATGACCACATCAGCTTCAGCTGGAACCTTGAAAATCACACTCGATTTCTTGATGCTGGTTGCTTGCGCTTTATTTTCCTCAACAAACGTTACACCGCGCGCTCCCCGGCTTAAAGCTTCGAAGCCCATCAGACCGGAGCCGGCGAACAAGTCGAGAAACAATGCGCCATCAATGCGGGAGCCAAGAATGTTAAAAAAAGCCTGCCGCACTTTAGACGACGTCGGACGCACTTCTAGACCGTCAGGACAGGCTACAGACCTGCCTCGCAACTGACCACCGGTAATTCTCAAATGACTGCCTCGCTGGGCCCACATGATAACATGTGTGCTCCGGGGCCTTTGATATCAAGATAATCCTCAGCCCCTTCTCGAACCCTTAAAAGTGAGGCCCAAATGAGCGCACGGCGAATAGCTCGTGAACTGGCAATTATAGTGATGCCCCAGCTCCCGAAAAACTCGGAGAAGTTGGCCAAAGTCGAAATCACTGAGTTGGTAGACAGAGCAATCCACATGCTGGTGGATTACGCCAAGCAAAATCTTCAAGATGTAAATGCCATGGTGCTGCGGGCCTCAAATCAACTCGAAAGTCTTGAAATTGACAATGCCGACACAACCGAACTAAGTGCGGTGCCGCTTAACACCAGGCAAATCAGAGAGCAACTGAGCACCCTAGAGACCTCGATCAACATGATCTCAGAGGCCTTAGATATTCCAGAAATGGCTCTATCTGCCAGCAGCACTCTTTTCAAAACCAACTGCAAAAAATGCGGCCATGCCAACGAACTTTTGATAGAGCGCCCCTACAAAGATGATGTCAGAGAATTTGTCCTCCGTTTAGTTGAGACTTATATCGAAAACAGAGAAATCATTGATGAGTACATCAAGCGCGCTCGCACCCAATGGCGCATGGAACGCATGGTATCTATCGACAGAGACATACTAAGACTTGCTTGTGCCGAAGCTTTCTACATGGTTGATATTCCAGTCAATGTGGCCATCTCTGAAGCAGTTGAACTATCACATAGATTTGCAGACGAAAAAGCAGCTAAGTTTATCAACGGTGTTCTGGCCGATTTAGCTGAAGAAGCAGAAGCTGTAAGACGTTCTGCAAGACGTCGTGCCTACGCTGACAAAGCTACAACCGGTACCGAAGACCCAGAATAAATATGAGCGAAATTATCACGAGCGAGGATAAGTATGAGTGAAGATAGCCAACGTAAAGGCTTTTGGGGAACAACCCTAAACAAACTCAAATCTGTTCTGGCCAAAACAAAAGAACAAGTTAGCGAAGAATCTCTTGAAGAAAGCAGTTCTCAGTCAGAGCAAGTGGCTCAAGGGCAAACTGAAGCAACTGCCAAATTGTCCCAAGAGCTAACAAAAGAACCCACGCAAAAGTCAGCTCCGGCGGCCTCCGTTGAAACTGCAACAAGCACTGCCACAGCGGTTCAAAGTAAAGCTCTTCGCATTGTCGATGAAGAATACATAGAGCATTTAGAAGAACGCTTGATCAAAGCCGATCTTGGACTGGCTACAGTTGATCCATTAGTGCAGCGCTTGCGCAAAGAATCGCGCGGCAAAAACTGGACCAGCGAGAATGTCGATTCTTTCTTGCAAAAAGAATTCAGTACCTTACTGAATGAGACTTCCCAGGCTGGTCTTAGCTACAAAGCTGGTGTTCCAAATATTTATTTGATTGTCGGCGTAAACGGCGTTGGCAAGACAACAAGCATTGGCAAACTAGCATTTCGCTTCAAGAGCGAAGGCAAAAAGGTTTTGCTGGCCGCCGGTGACACATTTAGAGCCGCCGCTGAATCTCAGTTAGAAATCTGGTCACAAAGAGCTGGTGTAGACATTGTTCGGCTAGCTGACGGTGCCGATCCGGGCGCTGTTGTCTACCAAGCTTTGCAAAAAGCGCGCGCCGATCAATATGACGTTGTCTTAGTTGATACTGCAGGCCGTCTGCACAACAAAACAAATTTGATGGCAGAGCTGAAGAAAATTCGCACAGTGGTCGAGAAAAACGCCGAAGGAATGAACGTAGAATCGCTCCTCGTTCTCGATGCATCGACTGGCCAGAATGGACTCCAGCAGGCCAAAGTATTTTCTGAAGTTTGTGGTCTGACAGGGGTTGTCTTAACGAAATTAGACGGCACCGCCAAAGGTGGCGTAGTCTTTGCAATCGCTAAAGAACTAAAAATTCCAGTCAAGCTCATTGGTCTGGGCGAAAAGATGGAAGACTTGCGCGATTTCGATGCAGCTTTATTTGTCCAAGCACTTTTCTAGATAGTTTAGAGCTTGCCCAAGCTTCTCTTGACAGCAAGAATTCTTGCTGTCGAATTAATTCACACGCGCTGCTAATGGCGATCAAGAGAGGGTCAGGCCCTATATAATTTGGCCGTAGCATGATCGCAACTCAATCGCCCAGGTGATAAACCATGGCTCCAGCCAGCACAGCTTCTCTGACCTTGCAAGAAGCCAAACCGTTAAGCAATGACGTACTGCAAAAAATGAATGCTTACTGGAGAGCAGCCAACTACTTGTCGGTTGGGCAAATCTACTTGCTCAACAACCCACTTTTGCGGCAGCCTTTAGAGCTGAAGCATGTCAAACCCAGACTGCTTGGCCACTGGGGTACTACGCCAGGTCTCAATTTCATCTATGTGCCTTGCAATAGAGTGATCAAGCGAGATAACCTCAACATGATCTACATCACCGGCCCTGGTCACGGTGGGCCGGGTCTGGTAGCCAACACTTACTTAGAAGGCAGTTATAGTGAAACCTATCCACTGATAGAAGAAAATGCCGAGGGTATGCAAAAGCTCTTTAAGCAGTTCTCCTTTCCGGGCGGCATTCCTTCACACGTTGCTCCAGAAACACCGGGTTCGATACATGAGGGTGGCGAGCTTGGCTATGCTCTAGTGCATGCTTACGGTGCCGTGCTCGACAATGTCGACCTAATAGCTTGCTGTGTGGTCGGTGACGGTGAAGCAGAAACTGGCCCGTTAGCAACTAGTTGGCACTCAAATAAATTTGTCAATCCTGCGCGCGACGGCACCGTCTTGCCGATCTTGCACTTGAACGGCTACAAAATTGCCAACCCTACAGTACTTGCCCGTATGAGCGACCAAGAGCTTGTGCAGCTCTTCAGTGGCTATGGCTACAAACCATATTTTGTTGAAGGTAACGACCCTTCACTAATGCACCAACTAATGGCCGCCACCATGGACCAAGTGTTGGCCGACATCGGTAAAATCAAGTCAGATAGTGCTAATGGCTTTGCTGGCCGCCCTAGCTATCCAATGATCATTTTGCGCTCACCGAAAGGCTGGACGGGCCCCAAAGAAGTAGATGGCGTAAAAATTGAAGGCACACATAGAGCGCACCAAGTGCCGCTCTCTGAAATATTCACCAAGCCTGGCCACCTAGAGCTTCTTGAACAGTGGATGCGCAGCTACAAACCAGAAGAGTTATTCAATGATGACGGTACTCTCTTACCTGAGTTAAAAGAATTGGCGCCTACAGGCACCAAAAGAATGGGAGCCAATCTACATACAAATGGCGGCTTGTTATTAAAAGATTTGCGCCTTCCTGATTTCAGAAACTATGCCCTTAAGGTAGAGAAACCAGGCGCATTTGATTACGAGTCAACAAAAGTTCTCGGTCAGTTTTTGAAAGATGTCTTTATTGAAAATGACGATCGCAAAAACTTTCGCCTGTTCGGCCCTGATGAAACTGCCTCAAACAGACTAGGAGACGTCTTTGCCGCCACTAGCAAAGTATTTTCAGACCAAATTTTAGAAAACGATGATCACATAACCCACGACGGACGCGTTATGGAAGTGCTGAGCGAGCATATGTGCCAAGGTTGGTTAGAAGGTTACCTTCTCACTGGCCGCCATGGTCTCTTCTCTTGCTACGAAGCCTTTATTCACATTATCGATTCGATGTTCAACCAACACGCAAAATGGTTGAAGGTGACGCGCGAGATTGGCTGGCGCAGGCCAATTGCCTCTCTAAATTATTTACTGACTTCCCATGTCTGGCGCCAAGACCACAATGGTTTCAGCCACCAAGACCCTGGTTTTATCGACCATGCTGTCAATAAAAAAGCTGACGTCATTAGAGTCTATTTGCCACCAGATGCCAATACTTTATTAAGCGTTGCTGACCACTGCTTGCGCAGTCGCGACTTTATCAACATCATAGTGGCCGGTAAACATCCAGCCCCACAATGGCTAGATATGGACAGCGCCGCTAAGCACTGCGCAGCAGGTATAGGTATCTGGGATTTTGCTAGCAATGATCAAGATGGCGAACCAGATGTAGTGATGGGCTGCGCAGGCGATGTGCCAACCCTAGAAACTTTGGCCGCCGTTGATATTCTTCGCAGAGAAATACCTGACCTCAAAATCAGAGTGGTCAATGTGGTTGACCTGATGACATTGCAACCACGCAGTGAGCATCCGCATGGCTTGAGTGATAAAGACTTTGATTCAATATTCACTAAAGACAAACCAATTATATTTGCCTACCACGGCTACCCTTGGCTGATTCACCGACTAACTTATCGCCGCACCAACCACGACAATTTGCATGTGCGCGGCTATAAAGAAGAAGGCACCACCAGTACACCATTTGATATGGTCGTCATGAATGACATGGACCGTTATCACTTAGCCGGTGATGTCATAGATCGAGTGCCACGTGTGCAATACACTGCGGCCCGGACAAAGCAGTATCTACAAGGCTGCTTGATAGACCACAAAAATTATGTCGAAGAATTCGGCGAAGACATGCCCCAGATACGTGAATGGAAATGGCCGTACTAAACCGGCCCTACTAACCTATTAGAGGAAACACCAATGGTTCAGACCAACCCAAATGAGCTCGGATGCGCCACCGTCACAATAGAAGACGATCGCACCGGAACTTCTATTGAAACCTTGAGACGGGCTATGGCTGACCATCTCTTCTATACTCAAGGTCGCTTTCCTGAGCTTGCTACTAAGCATGATCTCTATATGGCGCTTTCGTTTACTGTACGCGACAGGCTCTTGCACCGCTGGATTAACACAGTGGAGACTTATTTCAAAGAGAAAGTGCGAATTGTCTGCTACCTTTCAGCAGAATTCTTGATGGGGCCACAGCTAGGCAATAACTTGCTGAGCATGGGTTTGGAGAAGCAGTTTGAAGAGGCGGCAGAGCGCTCTGGCATCTTACTCAAAGACATGATTGACCAAGAAGAAGAACCTGGTCTCGGTAACGGCGGCCTCGGACGACTAGCGGCCTGCTACCTCGATTCATTAGCCACTCTAAGCATCCCGGCGATTGGCTATGGCATCAGATACGAATTTGGTATTTTCGACCAAGAAATTGTGGACGGCTGGCAAGTTGAGAAAACCGACAAGTGGTTGCGCCTCGGAAATCCATGGGAAATTGCTAGACCAGAAGCTGCTGTTGAAGTAAAAATTGGCGGACGCTGCGACATTCACGTCGATGCCCAAGGCAAAAACGTAGTTGACTGGATTGCCGACCACATCATCAGCGGAGTGCCTTACGACACTCCAGTGCCAGGCTATAAGACCAACACTGCGAACACACTGAGACTATGGAAAGCCGAAGCGAAAGAATCATTTGACTTCCAAGCTTTTAATGCCGGCGATTACTTGGGTGCAGTTAACGACAAAGTATTTTCCGAGAATGTCTCTAAAGTACTTTATCCAAACGACAATATCGCTCAAGGCAAGCGCTTAAGACTTGAGCAGCAGTACTTCTTTGTTGCGTGTTCTCTGCAAGACTGTGTGCGAATTTTAAAAACATCGGGCAGTAGTATTGAGCAGTTCCACGAGAAGTTTGCCTTCCAATTGAACGATACTCACCCGTCAATAGCCGTTCCAGAGCTGATGCGCATTTTGATGGATGAACATCAAATGGAATGGAATCAAGCTTGGACAATTGTCACCAACACCTTCGCCTACACCAACCACACACTTCTTCCTGAAGCGCTTGAAAAATGGCCAGTCCCGCTGTTTGCGGCAGTTTTGCCAAGACACATCAATATCATTTACGAAATCAATCGTCGCTTCCTCGATCAAATTCGCCTGCAATATCCTGATGATGAAGGCATGGTGCAAAGACTTTCGTTGATTGACGATTCTGGCACTCACTTTGTGCGCATGGCTAACTTGGCCTGTGTTGGCAGCCACGCCATCAACGGTGTCGCCGCCCTGCACACTGAATTACTCAAACAAGACGTGCTGGCAGACTTCTTCAAACTCTGGCCTGAGAAATTCAGCAACAAGACTAATGGCATCACACCGAGACGCTTTATTGCATTGGCAAACCCAGATCTAACAGCTCTAATTTCAAGCAAAATTGGCGACGATTGGTTGCTTGATCTAACCAAACTCAAAGCCTTAGAACCATATGCTGATGATGCCGGTTTCCGCAGAGAGTGGGCTCAAGTCAAACGCGATCAGAAAGTGCGCCTGGCAGACTATATCAAGAAGAAATGCCACGTTGAGGTTGACCCTGACTCGCTATTCGACGTTCAAGCCAAGCGCATGCACGAGTACAAGCGCCAACATTTGAATGTATTGCATATCGTCCACCTCTACAATCAAATCAAGAAAAATCCTGGAATGAAAATCACTCCTCGTACTTTCTTGTTTGCCGGAAAAGCTGCACCAGGTTACTTCAACGCAAAACTTGTAATTAAACTAGTCAATGCTGTAGCCGAAGTGGTCAACAACGACAAAGATGTGGATGGTCGCATCAAAGTGGCGTTCATACCTGATTTCAACGTCACCCTTGGTCAAATTCTTTATCCCGCTGCCGATCTCTCTGAACAGATTTCTACAGCTGGCAAAGAAGCATCTGGCACCGGCAATATGAAATTTGCTCTGAATGGTGCCCTCACAATCGGCACCTTAGATGGTGCCAATATCGAAATGCTGGAAGATATTGGTGAAGACAACTTCTTCTTATTCGGCCTCACAGCCGCTGAAGTACAAGAGCTGAAAGCATCAGGATATAGACCGCAAGAGTATTACGACAAAAATCCAGCTCTGCGCGAAGTAATCGAAATGATCAAGAACGGTCACTTCTCTCCTGACCAACCAACGCGCTTCCGCTCTTTGGTTGACGACTTGCTCTATCACGATGACTACTTGCTCTTTGCTGATTTCGACTCATATGTAGAATGTCAGAGCAAAGCGGCTCAAGCCTATTCAGAGCAAAGTAACTGGACTAGAATGTCAATCTTGAACGTCGCTCGCATGGGCAAATTCTCTTCTGATAGATCTATCCGCGAATACTGCAAAGAAATCTGGAAAGTAGAGCCCGTGCAAGTTGAGCTGGAGCATTACCAGCCCGACGGAGCCTTGCTAAAAGTCTGTTTCATCTAAGGTGCTATGAGAAACTGCAATACCACTGCCTGTTTTTTTAATTTCACTCTCATGCTCGTGCTCTTGTTTTGTCCGGCACTGGCCCTTGCAGCCCCGGCTAGCCTTGACGACAGTGAAAGTAAAACAGAAGCAGTTGGTATTGTTGGTTTTTCTTTTAAATATGTGGGAAAAGATCATCCTTGTATTGGCAATATTCTGCCTGAGGGGCCAGCGGCCGCGCTTGATATAAAAAGCGGCGACATGCTCATGGCCATTGATGGCAAAGATACAGCAGCATTGAGCATACAAGGCGCAAGGCAGCTACTTTTAGGAAAACCAGGCAGCACTGTCACGATTGCTCTCAAGCGCTTAGACCAAGACAGCAAAAATTTAGTGCTTACTCGCATGGATAGTTCTGCTATCAAAGACAAACGCATGCGCCAAATGATTGAACATTCGCGCGAACGTCATGGCGAAGAAGACTCTAGTCAATCAGCCCCGCTAACAATTTGCCAAATCAGTGAACCCGGACCGAGTGTAATTGAGTTCTATACAAAATTAAGCGGGCAGAACAAACTCTTGGCCGACAAAGAGAAGCACGGCTTGAGTGTTAAACACATTGCCCTCGACGATGCCAAAAACTCTAAGCTGAAAGCTCTGCTGCAAACAAAGAAAACAGGGTCTGTCTGCTATTTTGCCGGAATTGTTACCACACTTGGTCACTTCGAGCGCCGCCCTCTAACCGCCGAAATTCTAGAGTCTAATCTCAAGAGTATTAATTGGAATCCCGGTCAAGATAGCGTGCACCAGGCCATGATCAATCAATACGAGGCGATTCGCAAACAGTCATGGCAGTTAACATCTACTGGAAAGCGCGGCCAAAGAGAAGTCTTACTCAATAGCGAGATTGCCAATCCGCGTAGACTAGAAGCAATAAATGCAATTACACATTATGTGCAGCTGCATAACAACAATAGCAAGGCTGCCCGCAACATGCTTTCAGCAGAAGCATTTTCACTCGGTTTGCCACCAATGGGTAAACTACTATTCGAAAATGGCGACAACAATATCAACATTGTGGCCGACAACTTTGCTGTTGCCAGAACTAAGCTAACAAGCCCGATGCCACTAGATGTTTATTTCTACTTACGCCGCGAGAAAGATTGGAAGATTACTGCGGCACGAGCATTAGCTTGCACTGGGCCTCTCAATGCCATTGTCACTCAGTTAGAGAAGAAATCAGTACGCAGTGATGAAGAAAACGCTACCCTCAGAAATCTCAATCTGACCCTTTTAACCGATAGCGAATTGAAAGATTGGTTCGCCAGCAATAGAACTAAACTAGAAGACCTAGTGAACTACGGCAATGCTTTGCCAGCTAGTAATTCGGTCATAGTAAATGACAGCCGCAAAGCCAGTGAAGAAATTCCTGCTGCTGCTGCTGCAATCAAAGCCAAGCTAGTGGCTCTCAATCTATCGAGCTTGAGCAAGGTAGACGACAAGCAAATGGAAATTATCGTTGGCGGTGTTACCGACAATACCGTCGGCTTCCTTTATGCCCCAGATAATCGACCACCTTTAATCGGCCCATCAGAATATATCTGGGTCGAGAAAATTGCCGATAATTGGTACCTTTTCAGAACTACTTAGTAGGCTTCTTCTCTTTTTTTGTCTTGCCCTTAGACTTTGATTTTTCTTTCTTCCCTTTCACTTTAACCGGTTGGCTTGCTTCGCCAGCCAGCGCATCAGAAACTAGCTCTATTTCTACTTGTTCTACTGACTGCATATCGACAGGCTCAGCATTGGCTTTAACAGGCGCAGCATTGGCTTTAGTAGGCTCTGCGCTAGCGTCATGCATCTCAGGCCTAACTTCAGGGTCGCCTTCGAGGAGAACACGAGCTTTAGCAAGAGCTTCTTTTTGTTCTTCAGAAACCACGGGATAGTGCAAATCCATATTTTTTAGAGTTTCGGCAATGATGTAACCAACAGCCAAACGGCAAAATGGTTTGCTATCAGCTGGAATGACATACCAAGGCGCCACGCTCGTACTAGTCTCGCTCAAGGCGTCTTGGTAGGCATCTATAAATTTGTCCCACTGTTCACGATCGACAGTGTCAGAGCCAGCAAACTTCCAATTCTTTTCTGGATCATTGAGGCGTGCAAGTAAGCGCTTCTTCTGCTCTTTTTTAGAAATATTGAGGAAGAACTTGAGAATAATAGTGCCGTTTTCGACCAAATATTTTTCGTAGTTGTTGATGTGCTCAAAGCGTTTTTTCCAAATGCCTTTGCCTCTCAACTTAGCTGGCAAGTGCTGCTTCTCTAAGATTTCAGGATGGACACGTGAGACCAGAACCTCTTCATAGTATGAGCGGTTAAAGATACCAATGCGACCACGCTCAGGAAGGGCCTTATTACATCGCCAGAGATAATCGTGATCGAGTTCTTCTTCACTTGGGGCTTTAAATGAATATACCTGACACCCTTGTGGATTAATCCCAGACATAACATGTTTGATGGTGCCGTCTTTGCCAGCGGCATCCATTGCTTGAAAAATAATAAGAAGAGAATAACTGTTTTGGGCATAAAGAATATCTTGATAGTGAGCAATTCGCTTAATATCGGCATCTAAGTGTTCTTTGGCTGTTTCTTTGGTCAAGGCATCTTGATCAAGCCCTGACTTATAGTCACGACTAAGATCGACAGTTGAACCACCTTTAACCAAGAACCGTTCTCTAATTTTCTCTTTTTCTGAGTGCTTCACGGATTTACCTTTTAGTCTATCTGGCCAGTATTAGTTCAAGCGCTTCGGGATTTTCTACCGACGATAGGTCACCGGTATCGTGGCCTAAATATTTGCGTTTAATTGTCGCTCTGACGATCTTGCCAGATCGAGTCTTGGGCAAAGCCGGTACAGCGAGAATTGTGTCTGGTTTGAGTGTGGCACCCAGTTTACGACCAACCATGTCTCTCAACTCTTTGAGCATATCGTTTGAGAGCGATTGGCCAGGCATTAAAACAATGAAGCAGACCAAGCACTCGCCTTTAAGCTCGTGAGGCACGCCAATTACTGCTGCTTCAGCAACTTCTGGATGTTCGACCAAAACAGATTCAACTTCGCTAGGCCCCACTCGTTTGCCTGACACTTTGATAGTGTCATCAGAGCGACCGAACAGGAACCATGAACCATCTTGATCAACCTTGGCCCAATCACCGTGGTACCAAACTCCAGGAAACTTTGTGAAATAAGTTTCGACATAGCGATCTGGATCTTTCAAAAAACCTCTAGTCATCGATGGAGCTGGCTTGCGGCAAACTAGGTGACCAATTTCACCATGAATGCTCTTACCGTCTTCTGTGAAAACGTCAATATCCATTCCAAGCCCAGGAGCTCCTAAAGAGCAAGCCTTGAGCGGCATGATAGGAAGTGGAGAAAGCAAGCAGCCGACGATTTCAGTGCCACCAGAAATATTGATAATGGGGCACCGTTTTTTTCCGACCTTATCAAAAAACCACATATAACTGTCTTGATCCCAAGTCTCACCGGTAGAGCCAAGCAGACGCAATTGAGAAAGGTCATGTTTATCGACCCATTCTTCGCCTTGTGCTTTTAAGTGACGAATGAGAGTAGGACTAATACCTAGGGTATTGACCTGATGGCGCTCACAAATTTTCCAGACAGTATCAGGCTCTGGATAACTAGGATTACCTTCAAAGATCACCATAGTGGCGCCCCAGAAAGTCGTACCAATCATCTCCCAGGGTCCCATCATCCAACCAATATCAGAGACCCAGAAAAACTTGTCATCAGGCTGCAAGTCAAAGGCAAAGCCTAACTCTTTAGCGATCTGCGCCAATGCACCAGCATGGGTGTGAACGGTACCTTTGGGTTTACCGGTGGTGCCAGAGGTATAGAGGTACATCGAAGGATGTTCAGCAGAGAGATTAGCTTGCGTTGGTGCTGCTTCTTGTGTGAGTACAACGTCATGGAACCAAAGGTCGCGGCCATCTTTCATGTGAGCTTCGCTATCGCAATGCTTGAGCACAATCATATGCTCTAAACATGGCACCGACTGAGCGGCCAAATCGGCCTCGGCTTTAATAGGAATAAGCTTGCCACGACGCTTGCCGCTATCGGCAGTGAAGAGTATTCTGGCTTCGGCATCATTTAAGCGAGTAGCCAAAGAATCAGGACCAAAGCCACTAAAGATTGGAACAGCAACAGCGCCAATTTTGAAGCAAGCGAAAAGCACTGCCACTACCTCTGGTACCATCGGCATATAGATACCAATAGCGTCTCCAGCTTTGACATTGAGTTTAAGCATGGCGCTAGCAATTTGACCAGTGAGATGACTTAACTCGCCATAGGTCAATTTGCGACTGCGACCATCTTCACCTTCCCAAATCAAAGCGGGATGATCTTTACCGACACTTACTCTAGAACCAGCGACCTTACCGGCCTCTTGGTGCCAATCTAAGGTGTTAGAAATGATATTGAGTTCGCCGTTGACGAACCAATTGGTCCATTCAAAGCCTTTTGAACTGTCCATCAACTTGCTATAAGGCTTATTCCACTGAAAGCCCATATACTCAAGAGCGGCTTGCCAAAACCATTCTGTGTCTTCGTTAGACTTGGCAATTAGAGTCTGCCAATCGGCAATATCATGTTTTTTCATGAAATCGACCACTCGACTCTCTAAATAGGCGCCACTAGGCTGCCAAATAACTTCTGAACCGGTGTCAGGCGAAACAGTCTTGGTGCTCATATTGGTATGCGCTCACAGTGGTATGAACGCAATATTTTAGCGCCACAAGCCACTTTACAAGGCCGAAGCAAGTTAAAGAAACTGCTAAATTAGCCGACCTACTTCACAAAGAAAATGCCAGGAATGGCTCCGATTAGAGCTTCTACAGCCAGAAGTACACAGCCCAGAAGATTAGCGGTCAAAGCACAGGCCCAAACCAACTTAGGGTCTTTGCTCTCAAGAAGCATCAAGACGGTACCCTCAACCATAAACGAGTAGGTGCCAAACAAAGTTAGGCCCCAAGGCATCGAGCCGGTAATGTAAGGCCCAAGGCCAAGCACCAGACCGAGGAACGAGGCAAAGTTCATCATCAAAGAGTCAAAGAGCGAACGAGGAAGCGAGGCCCATTTCATGCGCCAAAGGACAATTCCTTCGACAATCACAATCGGCACAAATTGAAAAATATAAAAGCCAAGCATGGCCTTATTGTAGACGATGGGGATAGGCGATGCTAGAAATCTCTGAAACTTTTACCGGTGCTTATTTTATTAGGTTTCCATTTCCGAGATATACCTGAGCAACTTACAGAATCGAAAGCTTGGCAGAATTTCGATCCAAAAATCTACCATCGGCATGGCAAGAACTTCTACACCAAAAGTAACTCCAGAAACCTCGTCAGAATTTCAATCCGAAAATCTAACCACTGGCAGGGCAAGAACTTCTGCACCAAAAGCTAACTCCAGAAACCTCGTCAGAATTTCAATCCGAAAATCTAACCACCTGCAGGGCAAGAACTTCTACACCAAAAGTAACTCCGGAAACCTCGTCAGAATTTCAATCCGAAAATCTAACCACAGGAATGGCAAGAACTTCTGCACCAAAAACTAACTCCGAAAACCTTGTTAGAACTTCAATCCAAAAATCTAACGTCAAACAATTGAACCTTTCACCCATATTCAGCGTTATTAAATGTACACGCTGTTTATGAGGTGGAATCATGAGCTGTCATGCAAATATAATCGACTACATCATCGCCCTTCCGCCCGGGGCGTGGTTCGCCACGCAACAGGTTCTCAATCTCGGCTCAAGAGAAGCTATAGATCAGACCTTATATAGACTTGTAAAATGCGGCTACCTCACTCGCATCGCTTGGGGAGTCTTCACACTGCGAGTAAAAGATCAAATCTATGAACCACTAGCGGTGGCAAAATACAAAGCAAAACTTTTCAAGAAGAGAGCTTCAATTCATGGGCTTGAACTGGCAAAACAACTCGGCTTATCAGATGGAGATTCTTCGCAGCAGTTATTCTGCGTGCACGGAGTTAGCAGTGTATTCCAATCTATTAAGCGTGAAATAAAACTCAAAAGTCACTCTGCTAGAAAAATAGCTCTAGAAGGAACGCGCTTAGGAGAAGTAATTAGCGCACTTTGGTTTATTGGTCGCCAAAAATGTGACAGCTTTGCTATTCAGCTAGCGACACGCGCACTTGACGACGATGAGATTCACGAGCTCACGCAATCGGCACACCGCATGCCCGGCTGGTTAATGAAGTTAGTTCGATCAACCATTGAATCACCAAATAGAACAACTCATTCCGCAACAAAATAATAAAACATCTTTTCGTATGTCAGAGCATTTTCGCGACTGAGACTCAAGCTAGTTTAACTTTTTCGAGGACGCTACCAGAAGGCTGACACTCTTTCTGAGCGGCCTTTGATTGTGCCCGCCGATACTCTTTGACCATTGCGAGAAAATAGTGATGCACCCTCAGGTCTTCTGTAATTTCGGGGTGAAAAGCTGTCACTAATAGATTATTTTGACGGGCCATGACGATACCCTCGTCTATGGTCGACAGCACTTGCACAGACGATCCGCACTCGACGATCACGGGTGCGCGAATAAAAACGGCCGGAAAGGCTTCGCTTCCTAGGGCCTCTATAACCAAGTCAGACTCGAAGCTGCGGCGCTGCGAGCCAAAAGCATTACGTTTAACTTTGATGTCCATTACAGCCAGTCGCCCTTGGCTAGAACCTTCAATTTCTTTGGCGAGAAAGATTGAGCCCATGCAAGTGCCATAGACAGGCATAGACCCTATCTTTTCTTGGATGGCAGAAAAGATAGGGGCCGAACCCTCGTCCGTTAATTTAGCAACTGCAGTTGATTCACCACCAGGAATAATGAGACCGTCAATTTGATCAAGTTCTTCGGCGTACCTTACCGCTATGGCACGCACTCCGCATTGCTCGAGCATCTTTATGTGTTCAGCAAAATCACCTTGTAAGGCGAGGACACCGACCACAATACTTTGGCAATCTTTACTCATAAATTCAGTTATTCCTCTAGGCTTCTTCGCTAGATGTTACCAGCCACGGCTAGCAAGATTCTCAGACGGAGCCAAATCACGACAGTTGCGACCAACCATTGCTTCACCCAAATTGCGACTCACTTTAGCGAGAACTTCAGGATCTTTATAGAAGGTCGTCGCCTTCACGATAGCTTGGGCACGTTGCATCGGATTGCCAGACTTAAATATACCAGAGCCCACGAAGACGCCGTCAACGCCTAATTGCATCATCAATGCGGCATCAGCAGGAGTAGCGATACCACCAGCTGCGAAGTTAACCACCGGCAATTTACCTTCAGCAGCCACCTTAAGCACGAGGTCATATGGTGCACCAATGTTTTTGGCATAGCTCATCAACTCTTCTTTGGGCATGCCATGTAATCTTCTGATTTCACCAAGAATTGTGCGGGCATGGCGAACAGCTTCAACCACGTCACCAGTGCCAGCTTCGCCTTTAGTGCGCATCATTGCTGCACCTTCGCCAATGCGTCGTAGTGCTTCACCAAGATTTTTAGCACCACAAACAAAGGGAATAGTGAACTGACTCTTGTCGATATGAAACTCTTCATCAGCCGGAGTCAGCACCTCGCTTTCATCAACACAGTCAACACCTAGTGATTCCAGAATTTGAGCTTCGACAAAATGACCAATGCGAGCTTTAGCCATAACTGGAATAGAAACGGATTCGAGAATTTGAATGATTAGTTCTGGATCGCTCATGCGAGCAACGCCGCCATCAGCGCGGATATCGGCTGGCACTCTTTCAAGAGCCATAACCGCAACGGCGCCTGCTTCTTCTGCAATTTTTGCTTGCTCGGCATTGACCACATCCATGATCACTCCGCCTTTAAGCATTTGCGCCAAGGCTTCTTTTACTAGTTTAGTGCCGGTTCTAGGCTTAATTACTGTAGACATAGTTCTCCAATTTCCTATTTAGTGTTGATTCTAGTGATTATCAAATCAGTACGTGTTCGTTGCGTCTGTGGACGGTTGATTGGGCCAAACGCTCTTTTGCTAAATGAGAGAGGTATTTACTCAAGGCCCGAGCCAAGCGCTTTATACCATCTGCTATTTTGGGCTCGGCATTCTGAATGAAGCAAAGTCTTATGTAGTTCTGCGAATTTTCGTCCGCATCGACAAAACAAATATCACCTGGCGAGAAAACGACTTTTTCAGCCACAGCAAATTCAAGTAAGTCGCGATTAGAAGTATTTTTAGGCAAAGTTAGCCAAATAAACAAGCCACCAGTTGGAACAGTCCAACTCACGCCCGGCAGAGCACTAAACTCAGCAGACAAAGCCGCCAAAATAGCATCGCGACGCTTCCCATAAATACGATTTACTTTACTCAAATGCTCTTGATACAGGCCTTTTTGCAGAAACTCAGTGAGAATTACTTGCACCATCGAATTAGTGGCAAGATCGCTAGTTCGCTTGGCAAAACTTAGTCTGTCAATTACTTCTTGCGGCCCCACCAGCCAACCCAAGCGAATGCCCGGACAAAGAGCTTTAGAGAAGGTGCCTTGATAAATGACTAGATTTTTGCCGCCGCTAAACTCGGCAGCCAAAGTTCGCAATGATGGCAAAGCTGTCACACCATATACTAGGTCGCCAGCAAAATCGTCTTCTAATATTGGAGTTTGATATTTGAGTGCCAGAGCCAGAAGGCCACGACGCCTTGCCAGCGACATTGTTATGCCAGTGGGATTTTGACTATTTGGCATCACATAAATGAATTTGGGCTGATACCGAATCAGGTGCGCTTCCACCGCGGCCAAATCTATTCCTTCGCTATCCAGTGGGCAGCCAACAAGCTGGGCCTGTCGGGCTTTGAAATTAGAAATAGCCCAAAAGTAGGTTGGTTCTTCTACTAGTACATAGTCGCCTGGATTGATTAGCAAATTGGCAACTAAATCAATACCCTGCTGCGAGCCACTCAGTATTAAAAGTTCTTGGTCACTTAGAGTAATTCCCCGCAGTGACAGGTGAGAAGTGACTGCCTGACGCAAATCAGGCTCTCCAGCAAACGGACTATAGTCAAACATGGAAGCACCGCGGCCACCACCAAGTAGATCTAAAACTATTTTTTGGAAGTCATCACTGGGATAAGAATCTTGCGAGGGAATGCCACCAGCAAACGAAATGAAGTCATCGCCAGAGGCTAACTGTGGCAATTTATTGATAGACGAGTTCAAACCATCGGCGTAGCGAGAAAAGCGACCAGGCCAATTGAGTTCGCCAGGACCCGCATTAGAAGAACCAGACAAACCAAAAGAGTTGGAAGAGTTGGAAGACTTTAAAGAATTAGACGAATTAGAAAGATTATTCGCTTTAGAGGTTGAACCAGCCGATACAAAGGTGCCGCGACCCACTTGGGAGGCAATTAGGTTTAGCTGGACCAATTCAAGGTAGGCCCTAGCAACAGTAGAACGGTCTACCTTCAAATATGCAGCCAAATCGCGATTGGTTGGCAAGCGATCGCCGATTTTGAGGCGGCCATCTCCAATGGCGACTCTAAGCAATTCGACTATGCGAGCGTAGACATACATAGAGCCAGAGCCGCTCGAAGGCGCCTTCTGCTCTAACATTTCGCTGAATACATCCTGCCAATTCATGTGGTTATCTCGAAATTAGACCCAGCCATTGCAGCCAGAATACACGCCAATGCCAGCCAATGCATGAATAATACCAGCCAATTTACAAAAACTTGTTTAAAGTACTTTTAAAGACGGTCAGATGGCGCTCTGATCTGCCGAATCAGAGTCTGCCGAATCAGAATTTGCTGAATCGACAGGGTTGGGTACTTCTAATGCTGTTTTGGGGTCTCTTTTCTGTTGCAGTACTGCGTCAATGGACACTCCAGAAAAGGCAGCCAAGAACGACAGGCCCAAATTACCGGCGAACATTAGAGACATCGCTACCGGCAAATACCCTGCAAAAGTCGAGACTGCAGTAGAGAGCATACAGAGCCAGACGGGTAAGTGAGCCCAAGCAAGGGAGCGGGGCAATACTCTGGTTCTACTGAGGCAATAGCAGATCGCAAGCCCAGACATTCCATATAAGAAAGAAGAGACCATAAATGTCTCGGTGATCGATTGGTTGATTAGGGTCCAACCAATCTGCACCAATTCATTGCTTGTATAGGTGCAGAGAGCGCTGCCTTGCAGGGCTATGTCACTAAAGAGCACCATCATGCGACTAACTGCAGCTAAGTCTTGCGAGCAAGCAAGAACGGCAATACAAACAGCTACACCAATGATAAAGCGAAATTTCTCTTCTAAAATTTCACGCATGGCCAAGATGAAGACCAAACTGGAAATGCTTGAAAGAATGGCAGAAAGACAACAGAAGCGCCAAAGCACGAGGTGACGGGGCACAAACTCCATCAGCCGAGCAGGGGTAAAGTCAGAGAAGTTACCCTCGCGAAAAGCATAAACACAAATGAGCGTAGCTACGGTGTGGGCAATGGTGGCAAACAAACAACTAATTTGCACAAAGCGGTGGCGCCGCATCGGTGAAGGAGCAGAAACAAGAGCCGTAGTGTCAGGAATAAACTCGGCCATACTTAAACTAAGTGACGGCAGCAAGCTTAGGAGAAATAACTGTAACTCCAGCCATGTATGGTTGCAAAACTGTTGGTACTTTTACTGAACCATCTGGCTGTTGATAGTTTTCGAGAATTGCCGCCATGGCGCGACCAATAGCCAAACCTGAGCCATTGATTGTGTGCAAGAATCGAGCTTTGCCACCATCTTTTGGCTTATAGCGAAGATTGGCGCGGCGTGCTTGAAAATCGCCAAAGACCGAGCATGAGCTGATTTCGCGATATTTATCTTGAGCGGGAAACCAGACTTCTAGGTCATAACATTTAGCAGCACAGAAACCCATATCGCCACTGCACAAAAGCACTCGGCGATAAGGCAACTCTAAGGCCTCGAGAATAAGCTCAGCATCACGAGTAAGCTTTTCGTGCTCTTCTGTGCTTGTCTCTGGCGTGCAGAACTTAACTAGTTCAACTTTATTGAATTGGTGCTGCCGAATATAGCCACGTGTATCTTTGCCAGCGCTGCCAGCTTCTCGTCTAAAGTTAGGTGTATAAGCGCAATGATAAATCGGCAGAGCCTCTTCGTCGATAACTTCTTCTCTATACAAATTTGTAATCGGCACCTCTGCTGTTGGCACCAAATAAAGCTCATCGTCAGCGCACTTATAAAAGTCGTTTTCAAACTTAGGCAATTGCCCTGTGCCAACTAAACAGTCGCGATTAACCAAGATTGGTGGAAAGACTTCGCTGTAGCCTCTAGTTGAATGGCTGTCGAGCATAAAGTTCATCAAAGCACGCTCTAGCTTGGCGCCCCAATTCATCAAGACCGTGAATCTTGATTCTGAAATTTTCACACCACGTTCAAAATCAAATACACCAAGTTCGGCACCCAGTTCGTAGTGGTGCTTAGGATTTTTGATACTAGGGATGGTGCCCCAAGTACTTTCGATTTTATTATCATGCTCATCTTTACCATCCGGCACGTCTTTGGCTGGCATGTTCGGAATAGACAAAGAAAGAATGTGCCGCTGTGACTCAAACTCACGTTTCTCTTCTTCGACTTCACCCTGGCGTTTTTTAATATCTTTGGTTTCGCCTTTAAACGACTCTTTCTGCTCAGTGGTCAATTTGCCAGACTTAAAGAGCTCTGAAATTTCGTTACTGCGGCAGTTGAGTGCTTCCCACTCTCCCTGAACTTTGCGTAATTTTTGGTCGATATCGACCAACTCCTTAATTGAGTAATCACCATGGCGTCTAGCCAAGGCTGCTTCAACAAGGTCTGGATTTTCTCTAACAAGTTTTAGGTCTAGCATTTTGAACTTCTTTGGGAGCTTGAGCGTTTATAGATTAAGGATTATAGCTTTTGAGGGAGATATTGCGATGGACCTGACAGCTAATACTAAGAAGTGGAGACAAACTTTGGGCAATCTTGGCGAGCAAATAGCCAGCGACTATCTCAGCGAACTGGGCTTTGAGCTCTGGGCCCGCAACTTTCGGGTGCACCGTTTGGGCGAAATAGACATCATAGCCAGCCAAAACGACAAAGCCCTCGTTTTTGCCGAAGTAAAGACGCGCATGGCCGACCAAGCTAGACAAGAAGACCATAGCGGTCAGTTGGCAGTAGATGTGCGCAAACAGCGAAAAATCATCAACACTGCCTTTCACTTTGTTGACTTACACCGCGGCAAAATTGGCTCAAAGCGTAAAATCTTGCAATTTGACGTGGTTCTGATCGACTACCATCTGAGCCGCGGCCAAGTGCTGGCGCTACTTGTGGCTGACGACCTAGCAATGCTGCGCAGTCACGCCAAGGTGCTGCATATCCCGGAAGCATTCGGCAGATTTCAATGAAAATGGTCTCACAAGTGCAGTCTATTAAGACTCTGCACGGTCTGCCTAATAATGAAAAGACTTTAGTTAGGCCATTATGGTCTAGACTAAGGTTGTCTGAAATTGGGCATTTAGCCAGGCTATAAATTGCAGTAGTTGAGGAAATGAAAATGTCAGTTTGGAAAGATAAAAGGTCTCACCTAGAGCAAGCGCAGATGCTGCAAAACACTGTAGGCAACCAAAAAGGCCTGAACAGAAGAGCGGTCGGCCTTTTCCCGCAGCCAAAAGACGAGAAAGCAACCACTATTGACCTATCAAGCCAAGTCAAATTTCACAACCTTTTAGTAGCAATTGAAGGGCGCGAAGAAACCTGTGTCATTCGCATGGTTTCGCCTAGTCAAAAGGCCAGAGCGGCCGCCCTAGTATTTCGAGGTCGTGTACTGGCCTGCGTCTATGGCCGCGACGATAGCGACACCCAATTATTGGGACTAGAAGCGTTCAGTCAAGCAAAACTGCAAATGTTATCAAGGGATGCCATCATTGATACCTATAAAATTGACGACAAGACGGCCATCGCTGCGTCATCAATTTTTCATGGCGAACTTTACGATCCACAATGCATGATGACAGCGAGTGATGTCTTGCAGTATTCTCTCGACCACCTTTTAGAGAGCAATGCACCTGGCACCATTATCATCAATGAGGGTGACGGGGCTAAAGCAATTGTCTACACCTTCAAAGGCAAAGTGCACGGCATCTTCTCTTACAAAGACGGTTGGCTCGAACCTTCAATCGAAGGGGCCAAGGCTCTCTTGCACGATGCATATAGTGCCACCATTTCTGCATCAAAGCTGAGACTTTGCAATATCTGGGAATTAAAACCACTGACCTTTTCATTAACTGGCTTAGAAGAGCAACTTTCAAATGGCAAGCAGTATGCCTCACTTAGTCTCGATTATTCAGAGTTGAGTAAAATAGAACAGAAGCACAAAGATAGCTTGAGCAATTCGTTCTCGCACATTGAGCGTGAAGAAGACTTTGCCTCTCAACACAACCAGAGCCAAAGTCAGAATAACAAGGGTGCAAATCCTTGGAAAAGTATCAGAAGCAAATAAGCAGGCGGAAACTAAGCACTGAAGATGATCTCCAATCAAATAGAAAGCCCGAACCAATCGATCATGCCTGCCTCGGCAACGATCAACGACAAAAATCACCTTTGCTTAGGCGCCATAGACACAAGTAAATTGGTGGAAGAATTTGGCAGCCCGTTATGGGTAATGTGCGAAGATTCAATAACACAGTCGGCTGCCGCAGTAAAAGAAGGCCTCAAAGGCTATCCCCATGCTCTGCCTTGTTATGCCGGGAAAGCATTTCTTTGCTTGGCCATGGTTAAGCTGATAGAACAAGCCGGTTTTGGCCTTGATGTTGTCTCTGAAGGTGAACTATTCACTGCTCTAGAGGCCCATTTTCCCAGTCAACGTATCTTCTTTCATGGCAATAATAAAAGCGCCAAAGAATTAGCCCTAGCCCTTGAATCAGCTGTCAAAATTGTTGTGGACAGCAAAAGTGAACTCTCCACTCTTATTGCTTTAGCTCAAGCACAACAAAAAAATGTAGAGATTCTTCTACGCATTATTCCGGGCATCGACCTCGACACCCATGATCACATCAAAACTGGCCATGAAACAAGCAAATTCGGCATTCCACTGAGCGAACTCGATGCTGTAATCGCTGAAATTTTGCAACAAGACAAGGTCAAATTAATCGGTCTCCATGCTCATATAGGCAGTCAGGCTATGGATCTTGAGCCATATCTTGAAAGCGTTGATTTGTTCGCTGAGCTTTACCTCGGCATCCAGAAAAAATTCAATCTAACTTTGCCTCATTTAGATGTGGGCGGTGGTCTCGGAATTGCCTATACGAGCGCAGACAAACCTCTGTCTATGCAGCACTGGGCAAGGGTAGTCAGTGAGCGGGTCAAGACTGCTTTCACAAGCCGCGGCCTGGCCCTACCAGAATTATCTCTAGAGCCAGGACGAGCGATTGTCGGCAGCGCCGGTGTCACTCTCTACACAAGCGGGCACCTCAAAGAGCTTCCAGGGGGCACCAATTATTTAGCCGTCGACGGTGGCATGGCCGACAACCCCAGACCTATCACATACCAAGCGCTCTATACCGCAGCAGTAGCCAACCGCATGAAGCCAGATGCTCAAGCCCAGGTGAAAAACTGGTCTATAGTCGGACGCTATTGCGAGTCAGGGGATATAATCGTAGAGGAAGCAATGCTTGATGTACGAGAGGGTGACTTGGTGGCCATTTTTGCCACTGGTGCCTACAACTACAGCATGTCCTCAAACTATAACCGCACGGGCAGACCAGCCTGCGTGCTTGTTAAAGACGGCCATGCTGAGGTTATTATCGAACGAGAGACCTGTGCCGATCTAGTGAGCCACGACCGCATACCATCTTGGTTAAGGTAATGCCTCTATGAGAAGGAAGAGTTAAATGCCTGACTTCAGCAAATTCTTCGATCAAATAGATCTGCTGATCTGGGGCAAAACCTTATTTCAGGTCTTAATCATTTGCTATGCCGTTCTCTGGCTCTGGCGAAGAATTGCCGGCACCCACGCCGAGCGCTTAGTCAAAGGCATGCTTGTTCTAACTGCTATAAGCTTCGCCTCATGGTGGCTTCAACTCACCCTTATTACTTCAATTTTGCACCACATTATTCCGGCAGCAGCATTAGCCCTTGTTATGGTCTTTCAGCCAGAAATTAGACGGGGACTGGGATATCTCGGTCGGGTACAGACCTTCAAATTTGATCTCTCCCTAGCAAATACCGATGCAACTCGCACGGCTAGCGACATCAAACAAATCATTCAGGCAGTGAAAGAATTGTCGCGCAGCAAAACTGGGGCTCTCATTGTCATCGAGCCACCAGAAGGAGAGCGCGACTATCTTAGTCCTGGAACTCCAGTCAATGCCGATATTTCAGCGACTCTACTTCTCACTCTCTTCTTTCCCAAATCTCCTTTACACGATGGCGCTGTCGTAATTCGCAAAGAAAAGATTGTGGCAGCAGGAGTAATTTTGCCCATGACTGACAATCCTAAACTGTCGTATAGATATGGCACCAGACACAGAGCTGCCATTGGTTTATCAGAGACCTATGACGGTCTTTGTATTGTTGTTTCAGAAGAGACTGGCGCCATATCGGCAGCTAGTCGTGGCATGCTGGCACGCTATAGCAATGCTGAAGACCTCTCTGACCCGATAGCGTATCTCTACCATCAAGGTTCAGAAAGCGGCAACAGCAGCCCACTTAGCTCATTCCTTTCGTTGTTCGGTCGGGGGAAAAGCGAGAGCGAAAGCCATACGCCGGTCGCTCGCTTTGAATCTGCGAATTTTGAATCGGCCAAGCTAGAATCGGCCAAAATAGAGACTCTCAAAAGTGAAGAGCCGCAGAGCACTGAATTAGCCGGCGAACCAGAGCAGAGCCTAAGCGCTAATTAGACTGCTGTTCTAACTCTTAGAAGTGTTCTGGCTCCTAAAGCTGTTCTGGCTCTTAAAGCCCTTCTAGCTCATATACAATCTTGCGCGCTGCAGCTACGCGATCTGGCGCTTTAACTATCGGTCGACCAACAACAATATAGTCGGCACCACGGGCGATAGCATCTTTGGGTGTAACAATACGAGCTTGATCATTAGCTTCAGCCCAACTCGGCCTAATTCCTGGAGTAATAATCAAGAAATCGTCACCACAGCACTCGCGAATAGCACTGGCTTCTTGAGCCGAAGCCACCACTCCATCGAGCTTGCTAGCTTTGGCTAACTGAGCCAAATAAGGCACCATTTTATCTAGGGGCAAATCGACTTTGAGTTCGCTTTTTAAGGTCTCAGGTTTCATGCTGGTCAAGATAGTGACGGCGATCAAAGCTGGTTTGGCAGCTTTAGGCTCGACTTTTAGCAATTCTTGGTAGGCTTCTGACGTGGCCTTGGCCGCCACTTCCATCATGGCGCTGCCGCCCGTGGCATGCAGATTGAAGATATCTACCGACTGGCTGACCGCTGCCCGGCACGCTTGGGCAACAGTATTAGGAATATCGTGAAACTTAGCATCAAAGAAAAGCTTGACCCCATACTCACGGGCCAAGGCAAACAAGGCTGTGCCACAAGACGTAAACAACTCGAGGCCGCACTTGAAGACTCCGACTTCATTGCGCAGTTCTTCGATTAACGCACGCGCTTCGGCCTCTGATGAGACATCGAGTGCGACAATCAAGCGGTCTTTACCAGCCAGGGTTCTTTTCATATTCTCTTAGTCATGTTTTCGCCAAAGCCCTTTGTTGCAAAATTATTAGAAATTGACATGCAAAACGACCTGGCAACCTAAAACTGCCAAGTCGTTTAACAAATTTGCTCTGCACTACCTAGTCTAGACCTAAGCCTAAAGCCTAAGGAGCGATGGCAGCCTTGTCTTTGTCGAGCTTATAACGCTTGACAAAGCGATCTACCCGACCTTCTGTGTCAACGATTTTTTGTTGACCGGTATAGAAGGGATGGCAGGCGCTACAGATTTCAACGCGGATAGCGTTCTTTGTGGAACCCAATTTGACAGCTGCGCCGCAGACACAAGTCGCGATCACTTCTGAATACTTGGGATGAATTCCTTCCTTCATGATGACACCCTGAATTTTTTGAATAAGGCAAAAGATACCACACAGTTGAGAGGCCTTGCCGCTCCTCTCAATATAATCGTAAGGTCCCTTAACAGGAAACCCTAAAGGCTTACCTTACTATATTACTGGTTAATTGGCTGCGCGACATCAATTCCATCTCCAGTCGCTTGCGATAGCCTCTCACCTTCCACATTAAGAAAAACTGCTTTTACTGGGTTTTCTTGGCTGACAATCTCATTGACAGTGCGCTTTAGCTGTTCAAGGCGAAGGCCAAAAGACTCAGCGCCGCTTCCCGAAAGAAAACGTTTTGATAAGTTCAGAACAATTCCATTTTGGTCTTTGGTCGGGCCAACCGAAATCAGAACGGTACCTCTGGGTACCTCGCTGCCTAGGCCTGCTGCTTCTTCTTCAGCAGTAGGCCCCTGCAATAGCTCCACTACGGCAGCTTCAACAGCTTTCATGGTGGCCGTTTGCTCTTCTGTGCCAACGGCCGGACGGTAGCGACGAGTGACAGCCTCATACGTGATCTTAGTAGTGTCACTGCTATCAGGCTTAACGAACCAAACCAGCGTCTTATCTGCCGGTTTAGCGATTACAGCTGTAACAATTTTAATTTTGCCCGGCCCTCTATGCTCACTTAATATTGTGCGATTGCCAGCACAGCCTGCCAGGAGAGGCAGAAAGATCAAACTGACCAAGGCACATCTAATTCGGTTTGCGGGGTTGAACAAGCTGTGATTCTCCGACTGGAGTTTTTGGTATTTCTGAAGTTCTAGGTACTTCTATAATTTTTGGCACTTCTAAAATTTTTGGTACCAGCAGAAGTTTACCATCACCAGTGACGCCACCACCACCTACTTTCAAATCAGCAAGTCGAAAAGCATGATCACGTCTATCCATGCGGGCAAAATCAATTAATGGATTGAGCAAGTCTTGGGCGAATTTGGCAAACTTTTCGGGCTCGACAATATCTGGCCCTTCAACTTGTAGTTCTTCTAGCATGATTTTGCTGTCACCGACTAAGCGGGGCCGCGCTGAAATCTTGATGGGCACACCGGTTTCGATACTAGCTCCCTTGGTAACGAGAGTAGCTTCCAAATTAAGGACGTCATCAATGATGGTCACTTTCGGTTGCATTACTTCGAGCTGCTGTTCACCCAGCCCTGGTAAATCAAGCTTGAGACCACTCATAGAAGCTACTAAGCGTGGGGTCTTTAAAGCTTCGGCAATTTGCTCTTGGGAGAGTTCGGCACGCATAAATAACATGGTGGGTGCCTTTAAACCAATGGCACCATTTTTCTTGCGATAATTAAACCAAATCGGATTTTGCGAAGCGACAGATAAGTCGCCGATGCCAACCCCTTTTAGTTTTGGCTTATCAACATCAACTGATACGGCTTTGACCTTTCCAGCAATCAAATCAGTCAGGCTATATGTCTTGATTCGCACTCTTACTTTGCCACCAAGTTTGCGTTGCAAAATAATTTTGCTAGTTTGGTTTGCCACCACTTCAGTAAGAAAGTTGATACCAGTTACTGTTTGCACTGTGCGCGAAAATTTTGAACCAATGGTAAAAGTTGGCGGCGGAGTGGCAATCTTAGGATTCTCACTAGCAAGGCCTGGCTGAATGCAAAGCGGCACAGCCAATGCAAATGCAAGTAGCAATGAAAATGCAAGAATCAAAGAAAATATTAGAGACAAGGGAGCTAATCTAAGCATTAGCAGCTTCTACTAGAAAGACTGCGGTGGATGAGGATTTTTCATCTTGTCTTGCAGTGCTTCTTTGAGCATTTCGTTTTGGCGCAATAATGCCTTCAAATGTTCATTGGCGATGGCAAGCTCAGCTTGCAATTCGGCCACAGTCTGCTCATGAGACACTCCGGTGACCGGATCGCGACCGGGCATTTTCGGAAGAAGAACATAACCAAGTTGCACAGCCTTGAGAGCGGCAGCTGTGCGAGTAGGAACTTTTAATTTGGCAAGAATACATTCGATGTGTTTTTCAACAGTACGAAGCTTCATGTCTAGTTCTTCAGCAATTTCTTTGTTGCGCAAGTCAAGTCTAATGAGAACTTCAATCTCTCTATCAGTGAGATTTGAGTTCGGCATGTTTGTGGCTGGCGCTTGTTTAACAAGCTGAGTGATTTTAGGGTCACAGTAAGGCAAACCCCTGGTCACTTGTTCAATAGCTTCGAAGAGAGTTCTTGGCCCAGAACTCTTCAGACAAAATCCACGAGCACCAGCTCGCATCAACTGATTGTGATACTTAGTTGCATGGTACGAATCGGTCAAAACCAAAACATTCGAATTTGGCAATTCAGTGCTGACGCGTCGACAAACTTCAACGCCATTGAGCACATCGAGATCAACGTCAAGAATGACAAAGTCTGGTCTTAGTCGACGAACCATCTCAGTAGCAGCCATACCGTCCGCTGCTTCACCGACGATTTCTACAACTTCAGAAACAACCCGCTTAAGACCAAAGCGAATTAGTTCGTGCCTCTCACAGAGAACTGTTCGAGGTCGAAAAATTGATGGTCTTTGACTTGAATCCAAGAGTGTCTCCCGTCTATCGGTCTGAGATTGAAAACTCAACGCCTAGTAATACCTGAGTTTAGAACCGAATTTATTGTAACAGTGTGGGCAGTTCTGTCACCATCGCGCCAGTAACTTCTTTATATACCCTATATTTCTTTCGACCTAATCGTTTACTCATATCCCAAATAGCCTATCTATTCAGCGATTGCGGCCACGCGCTCTTTCACTCCACAACTAGAAAAGAAAAAATTGAATGATGAGAGACTGCATTATCAGACGAAAAAGTAGCCCTCATCAATACGAACAGATAGCACCAGCATATACCCGTTACCTCAAACAACTTCTCTTGCCAAACAAATATCTCTAGAGAAATCAGCTCATTTCATAGCCAGGCAATCAAATTGAGCGATAAACTAGCAATAGAGTAAAAATATTGCTTAGCGCTAGCTAAAACAGCTGTATTTGGGGGAATCTTACGAGAAGCATGGGAAAAATCCCAGTAGCAGGCTCCTCTTGAAATGGTTAAGCTGACCTCATATTCAGTTGAACAAAAGGCCACAGAGCCACATTTTCTTAGTTTTCAAAAGAAGTAATGACAAGCACAGGATTCAAAATCGATAAGAAGTACTTTCATATAGCTACTGCAACTAGCCTTGTATTTTCGCTTGTCTTCTCGGCTTCTTGCCCAGCCTGGGCAGCGAAGATGAGTGCCTCCCCGCTGCCGCACCGCGGCCAGGCCAATCCTGACAATCAAAACAACTGGAATAGACCGGCGCGTGATTTCTCACCGCAACCAGAGCGTGAAGCCTTACCTCCATCGCAGTGGGCCAGTCGAAGGCCTGACTATCGCGATGAAGAAAAGCGCAAAAAAGAAGAAGAAGCAGCGAATGCCGTTAAGGCTGTAGAAGAACAAAAGAAACAAATGGAAGCAGCCAGGCGAGCTGAACAAGCTCACGTTAATGCTTCTAAGCAAACTCTACAGGCTGCCATCGATGCCAACAATCATGGTTATGCCCTCGGCCAAGGTGGTCGTTGGGTCGAAGCTATTGCTCAACATGAATTAGCTTGCAAACTCGACCCCAGCAACAAGCAATTCCGCACTAACCTATCTGCTGCGAGAGTTAACTATGGCAGGGTACGCTTAGGGCAGAAAGATTACAGCGGTGCCGCTCACCTATTCCGCAAAGCTTTAACAGCAGCTCACGACAATGCGATTGCAGCCAAGCTATTGAACGAGGCGATTCAAAGAGGTGGTCTCGACCCTACCCTAGCTGAAAACAGACTAGGAATCGGCAACCAGCTAGCGGCATCGGGCGATCTTGACGGCGCGATGATCGAATACCAACAAGCAATGCAGCTTGACCCCGGTGCGCGCACCTACGTCAAAATGGGTGACATGTCATTGCGTTATGGCCAAGCCACCAATGCTCTCAACTGGTATCGCCAAGCTGTCGTCAAAGACACTAGTTTTGGCCCTGCTCATAGGCAGCTTGGCCTCATGTATATGATGCAAAAAGATTACACTTCAGCAGCAGCTTCGTTGCGCAAGGCCGTCATTCTTGATGCCAAAGACAATGCTGCTGGACAAGCCTTAATTGATATCTGGCGTAAACAAGTATCGATGAATCCAGAGCTGGCAGAAAATCACCTAGGTTTAGCTGGAGCTTTTCAACTCACCGGAGATTTTCAATCGGCAGCTGGCGAGTACCTGCAAGTTGAGCAGTTAGATCCGGGCAATGCCAGATTAGCCCCAGGTCGAGAGAGTCTGGCTCGCGCCATGAGACATATGACAGCAGAGAAGCATCGGGCCGCAGCCGAAGTATTTATCGGGCAAGGTTTGGCGAGAGACGCCCTCTCTGAAATCAGCCAAGCTGTAAACGTTGAGCCAAAGAATGCCCGCTATCAGTTTTTGATGGGTGAAGCTTTAGAGAGCGGTGGCGACATTCAAGGCGCCCTCAGGGCCTACCACACTTCAGTTTTGATTGACCCAGAGAACAATCAAGAAGCAGCGGCGCGCATGCGTGAGCTGCAAAATCGAGCTAATACTGGTGGCACTAATTCGAGTAATAACTCAAGCAATAGTTCTCAGCAAAATCAAGCTAGTCAAGAAACAAAACGCCCCAAAGCTCTCTATGAAGGTAGCAGTGGTACCTCATCTGCCAATGGCGGCCAATCTGGTCAGCCCTTCACCGGTAGTTTCCGCACCCACGATGAACAATCGTCGATGGGAGGCAATCAGATGCAAAATCCGAATAGTATTCAACGCATGGAAAACTCAGCTAGTTCTCAACAAGAATCTAGACCAGAAACGAAATCAGAATCTAGACCAGAGCCAAAGCAAAGTTCGCAAAGTAAAGATAGCCAAACTCAAGCAACTCTAAAAGCATGTGACGAGATGGAGATGCGACGAGATTTTCAAGGCGCTACTAATCTACTAAGAGATGCACTCAACAATAATTTGCAAAATGCCGACTTGCACCATCGTCTCGGCATTACTTTGCTCAATTCGGGCCAACTCTCAGAGTCAGTATCAGAACTACGCATTGCTAGTGCCCTTAATCCGAATAATAAAGTCTTTTCAGCCGACCTCGCTCGTGCTCTCAATATTCACAAACGCTCTCAATCAGCCGAACCGGCCATTGCTTCTCCGAATGGAGTGAATAGCCAATGAGTTTTTACTTCCAAGCCCCTGACTTAGCAGAGTTCCCAAGACGCTCATATCGACGCTTTCTTGAAGAAACCATAGGCAATCTTTTTGCTGAGATCTCACCGGTAGCCAGCGAGTATTCAGCCCGTTTTGAGTTGACTTTTTTAGGCCCTGACGGCAAATGCCATTGGCGCTTTGAAGACTACGCACCTGATTCAGGCTATCCTACCTCTCCTGAGCAAGCCCGCAAATCAAACATGACGCATTCAAAGCGGATGATGATGGAGGTCTGGCTGCGTGATACCTTAACCGGTGAACTGCGCAAATCGACGGCTTACGTTACTGATGTGCCCGTAATCACTGACCGCGGTACCTTTGTCATCAACGGCTCAGAACGCGTGGTCTTGGGCCAATTGGTGCGTGCACCGGGAATTTATTTTAGTCAAGGTGGACAGACCAGCTACAAAGCCCTCATGCTTGCTGAAATGGGTGCGCCTATTGCTTTTGAATTAGAACTAGATGCCAGTGGTGGCAAAACTAGCCGAGCTAAGTGCCGCATTAAGTTGCCAAAACGTAGCTGGGTAGCAGCGACCACAGTGCTAGCGGCCTTAGGCATCGATGCTCAAGATATGCAAAAACGCATTGGTAGTTTGCTTGAGCGCAACCGCATCGACACTAAACCTTTGACTCAAACCGAAGCTTTGGCAGTAGTCGGGCGGTCGTGGAAGCCAGATGGCGGTGGTGGCTCATCTGGTGGCGCCACAGCCTTAAAAGAATTGACCGATAGGAGACGTTATTCTCTCGGAAAGCTTGGCCGCAAGCGAGTCAATGCTAAACTTGGCATCGAAGAACCTTCGCATCAATTGAGTGGTGACGATATTCTGGCTGCCGTAGAATATTTACTCGGCTTGCCTTTAGATATGGGCAAAACCGATCAAATTGATAGTTTAGAGAATCGCCACCTGCGCGGCGTTGGAGAGACACTAACAAAGGCTGTCAGACCAGCTTTGGGCCAGATGACTAGATCTATTCGTACCCGTTTAGAAATGAACGAAGACGAAGAAATTGGTTCTCCTAATGAGTTGCTCGATATCAGACCGTTCTCGAATGCCCTCAACAAATATTTTGTCGGCAATCCGCTCGTACAATATCTCGACCAACAGAACCCGCTCTCTGAGCTATCGCATAGACGCAGAATTACCTCCTTCGGACCAGGTGGTATCGACCCCAACGCTGCACCTGTAGAAATGCGCGATATTCACCCCTCGCAAATTGGCCGTGTTTGCTTAGTTGAATCTCCCGAAGGTAAGAACTGCGGTATGGTCTCGTATATGGCCACCTACTGTCGCATTGACGACGACGGCTTCATGACCGTTCCCTATAGAAAAGTATTTAACGGCATGGTATCAGATGAGGTGCAGTTCCTCACTCCGGCTGACGACAAGCGCTATACTTTGGCTCCGCCTGATACAAAAGTAGTAGACGGCAAAATTTCCGGTTCGATGGTAGCTGCCAGGCGGGGCGAAAGCTTTATTGAAGTCAGCCCAGATGATGTCGATATGATTGGTATCGCCCCCCAGGGCTTTATCTCAGTAGGCTCTGGCCTTATTCCATTTTTAGAACATGATGACGCTAACCGCGCCCTTATGGGCGGTGGCATGATGCGCCAGACTTTGCCGCTGATCAGACCAGAGCGGCCGCGAGTTGGCACAGGCATGGAGCGCATCGTCGCCCGCTCTAGTGGACACTCAGTTATCGCTCGACGAGCCGGCACTGTCACCAGGGTGACCGGTAAAGACATTACGGTTGCCCAAGGCTCGGGAGAGTCGAGAACCTATACATTGACGCGCTTTGACCGCACTAACCAAAATACAATTTTAGACCAGAGGCCCTCAGTGCAGGTTGGTCAGAAAGTTGAAACCGGCCAAATTATTGCTGACGGACCGGCTATTGACGCTGGTGAACTAGCTTTAGGCCGCAACTTGTTGATTGCATTCATGCCCTGGAACGGCTACAACTTTGAGGATGCTATCGTCGTTAGAGAAGGCTTAGTCAAAGACCAAAAGCTCACTCACATCGAAATCGAAAAGCACTCGAGCGGCGTGCACCAAACACTGCGCGGCCCCGAAATTCTCACTCCAGAACTACCAAACGTCACGGCAAAAGACTTAGAGCATCTAGACGATCGTGGCATTGCTAAAATCGGCTGCTACGTCAATCCGGGCGATATTCTCGTCTCGAAGTTATCGCCCAAAGAAGCCAAAGCCCTCTCAGCTGAAGAAGAGCTTTTGCAAGCAATCTTTGGCAAAGTTGCTGAAGAGATGGGCGATACCAGCCTTCGTGTACCTCACGGCTCGGGCGGTCGCGTAATCGATGTGCGCATCTTCACTCCAGAAACCACGCCTGAGTTAAAAGCTGGCATTATTTGCGAAATCGAAGTATTGATAGCGCGCATGTGCCCAGTAGAAGTCGGCGACAAACTAGCTGGCCGCCACGGAAACAAAGGTATTGTCTCGATTATTGTGCCAGACTGCGACATGCCTTATATGCCAGATGGCACGCCGGTAGACATTTGCCTCAACGCTCTTGGTGTACCGAGCCGTATGAACGTAGGCCAAGTGTTCGATACACAGTTAGGTTATTACGCCAGTATTCTCAATCGCTATTATCGCATTCACCAATTTGACGAATCTATTGCCCCGGATGCCTCTTTCAGACTGGTCACCGATGCCCTCAAAGAAGTGCGCATGACGCCTGGCTATGAATGGATGGGTGAAGACGGCAAGGTCAAACTGACAGATGGCCGCACCGGCGAACCTTTTGACCGGCCCATTTTGGTCGGCCGTCAATATATGCTCAAACTGAATCAGTTAGTGCTGCACAAGATCAACGCACGCTCTGGCCTCGGTGGGCCCTACGCTGCGGTTACTCAGCAGCCGGTGGGTGGTAAAGCCAACCATGGCGGCCAGAGGATGGGCGAGATGGAAGTGTGGGCCATTCAGGCCTACGGCGCTGCCGCCATTTTGCACGAAATGATGACTATCAAAGCTGATGACATTCAAGGCCGTCACCAATCATACGCTGATATGGTGCAGGGCAACCCGATCACCCCTGGCGGCCGCACGGCGGCCTTCGATGGCCTCTGCTGCGAAATTCGTGGTCTCGGCATGGAAGTTACCCTCGGCAAGGTGGTTGACTCGTTCGAACCGATAGAAGATCGCTCTTGCGTGCAACCAAATGGGCATCCTACGAAGACTTTAGAAGAGAAATATCAAGTCTCAAAAGTGCACCAAATGGAGGATAACGAAGGGCACAAAGTCCTCGAAATCCCCGCTGGTGACTTCGTTCCGGCTTCGAGACCACCGGCCTTACCGCTCATTACATCGCTCACTAGCGGGAAACACGGTGGGAAACCACGTATTGAAATGTCCCAGGAACCGTTGTTTGATGACATAGACGAGAGCGCCGCTGCCTCTGCAGCTAACTCGATTCTAGATGCCTTCATCGCCAAAGCCCTAACCGAAGAAGAAGAAGAACTCAGTCCACTAGATCTACCAAAGAGCAAACCAAGCAATACAAACGGCGCTGCTAACCACCTATCAGAAGTACTCGCAAGAGAACTTGGAGCTCACTCTAACCTCAATGGCTTCCCTTCACTGACCGAACTCTCAATACTCGCTCAACAACTAGTGAGCATCAATAAAGAATCGCAAGAAGCAGCTCCCACCGCTCAAAATGAAACTGAAAAGCTCACCGAACTAGCCGGCTACTTCAAAAAATCAGCAAAAACAAATTCAGACATAGATGCAATAAGCGATAACTCGCAACCAATTCATCAAGAAGACGACTCCAGTTAACTAATAGGAAACAAGAGAAATGACAGCCGCATGGTCAAGAGCAGGTAAGCATAAAAGTAAAGGCAAAAGCCTGGCTATCCTGACCTCATTGATCAGTTTGCTCGTCTTAGTTATTGCTCTCTCCCTCTCTAACACTCAAGAAGCTTCTGCCCAATTTGGCGGCGCAGTGCCACCACCAGTAGGCGATGGCTCTACACCAAATCCGGTAACACAAGGCGACACCTCTGGCCTCAGTTCAGTACCGAGCGGTACTGCCGATTATGGCCCAGGCACGAACAACGCGACCGCTGCAGGGCACGACCGCACCGTCATCCGCGTCTATGAAGAAGGCACCACTGGACGTGGCCGACGCATGGTACAAACTCTTAGACCAGATAGCCTTTCAGCTGAAGCTCAGAGCAAAATTGGTGGCATCCTCGGAGTGAACATGAACTCTGGCGAGCAATCGATTGACGTAACTGCCACCAAAGATCAAATAGCTCAAATGCAAGATGCATTGGCGGCCTATCCGCAAACTACACAAGTAAATGGTCGCAACAAAATCACCGGCGACAACCCTGGTGCTGGCTTTCCAAAAGCTGGCAACGGCAGCCTCTATCGTTTCGACGGACAGCTGCCGACAGTAGCTACTTTCTCTCGCTACCTTGTCATTCTCGGAGTAGTGGTATCAACAATATTCATGGCCATAGCTGGCTACTCGGTAGTGATGGGCAGCAGAGATGGCGGCAACCGTGTAATTGGCGCAGCATCTGGCTTGATGTTCTTGCTATCGGCTTACACTATCTGGAAGATTGTCACCATGAATACTTTCAGTGGCAACAGCCCTGACACTGCTCGCTCAGCCAATCGGCCAACCCAAGGCCTTGTACAAGATGCCTTTATGACCAGACCAAATCTGCCGGTTACTCCTGGTGGTGGTGCCAATAGCGGTACTAACCGTGGTGGCGTTCCTGTTCAGCCTCTCGGCAATTCAGGAAACTAGGTGAAAGAGATGATGCAATTGACCAAGCAAAACCTGAATATAAGCAGACTAATGGCATTGCCTCTAGCAGCAATGATGGTGACACTGACAGCCAGTGCTGGTACAGCCCAACCTAAGAACGAATATTTCGGGGGCAACTCTAGCTCCACCCCACCTAAAGGCTACACCAACTATCAAGGACCTCCACCAAAAGCTATCAATGGCGTCGTCGAGAAAGGCTCGGGAGCCATGGATTCAAACGCAAGCGCAGAACTCACCTGGTTCGAAAAATTTGACGAAGTCAGTTTTCACGGTCGGCCTACCGATTCAGAAAGAGTGATACTCAATATTCCATTTAACCAAGACTCAGAAAGAGTAAAACGTTGGACACTGGTGGCATCAACAGTAGCGAAGCGCTATCGTCAAACTGCCAATGAACTAAAGAAAGTACAAGCCCCAGCCGGAAGAGCCGATTTAGACCAGTACCGCACACTCAGAATGGAATGGTTCAACGATGCAGCCGGCGTCTACGAAGAGATGATTAGACCAAGACCAGCAGCCCAGAGTATCGAAGAATTAAATGAGCAACTCGGCCAAGTAAGAGAGCAAGCCAAAAGTCTCGGCAACACCAATACCGCTCTCCTCAATCAAGACCGCAAGTTACGCCGAGAGTACAGAGTTCACAACCCCAAACAAACTGACTCACTGACTAAATATGTCACCGGCACATACAAGAAAAACTAGTTGGACGAAACTTTTCATTACAGCTTAAACCCCCAGCACACCCCAAAATACCGAGGACCTAGGCACAATGGCAATACAGTTAAATGACAGAGATCATCTGATTTTCAAGCTCGTTGATGAGCATGAAGTATTGCTTGAAAAGCATATTTCTTGGTTTATTGCTGGTGAAGAAAAGCCTGTTTTAATTAGAGACCGCTTACGCAAACTCTTCTATCTCGACTACTTGCTCTGCCACCGTCACGGCAGCAAACTACCGTGGTGGACCACACCAACCAAGCCATTGGTATACATGCTATCGACTATGGCCAGAACAATTTCTGGGGCTCCTGAAGCGACAGATGCAATGCTCGATAATGAGTTTCAACGCCACCACCTAGAAGTAGCAAACTTGCGCATGCTTTACTTGGTTGCTCAAAAAGATACTCAAATCAGTCAGTTTGTTTGGACAACCTGCAAGCAACCAAAGAAAACTGAATGTGGACTTGATGCAATGGTCACTTTCAAATTGAATGGTGCCGCTAACGAATCAACCAAGCTTGGTTTGGTCAACAACCTCTCGCTAAACGCCGAGGCAGTAAGCAAACTAACAGGAACTATCGAAAGCGAAAAACTAGACTCAATTCTCTTGATTTCACGCGATGATCTCGCCCAAAAAGCTTTACAGCAAATGGTTGTACAAGCTGGTGGCGAATTGGCCAAACGTACATTGTTTGCTACTCACCAAGAGCTATATAAAGATGGCATTGTTGCTACCCGTTGGCAGAGTGCCTTGGGTCAATCTGGTTCAGTTAGCCGCGAAAGCGAAGCCGCTGTTGCCTACATAGGACCAATGACTCAGCCAATCGCTGTCTAAAAAATTCAAAAAAAGTTTGTGGGAGAAGGCTGGCATGGGGATGCCAGCCTTCATCTTTTTGGCTTCGCTCAAATTCTAGTGAATAACTAAAAGGAAAACGAGATACAAAAGAAAAAAATCACGAGCAGATGAAACATTACTCATAAATACGGGATACATTAGCTTCTGTTAATTTCAATCAGTGGTATTAAAAGCTTCAAAGAGGGCCTGCACACCTGTGTAGGTTCTCTCAGTTTTCGGCAAGAAGCTCATTAGTGCTTCGATATAGGTAGTAAGGTCCAATTGACAGGATGGCGGCTAACTTATACGATAGAATTATTAGAACCACTTAAGCAAGGCCTTTGACGGCACGGCGCTGGGGGATATTTCATGGATAGTTGGAGAACTCGAATGGCGAGGTCGCGGTCAGGCAACATGCTGGTTTTCAGCACGGCTGTCACCGTTGGTATTGTGGCAATTCTGGCGTTTTTCAGCCTTAGCTATGTGCGACTTTTGGGCAGTAATAGTGAGCAACGTAATGCCATTGAGGCAGCTTCTCTAGCTGCGGCTCGTGACTTGAGCATGATTGCTATCAACACACCTGAATATGGTTTCGTTTCGCTCTCAGACTCGGCACCGACTGGCGATACTACAACTGCAGCAGACGCTTACAACACGCCTGTTCGTAGCATCAACACCATCATCGGCACTCTGCGTCTAGATATGATTATTGCTGACCAGATGAAGGATGCTAATCTCAAAACCATCATTTCAGCCGATCTGGTCAAAGCTAAAGCTGCACAAGCTCTTTTGGCCACCGAGTTAACGAACTCATTGGCTAAGGGTTACAGCGCCAAGGACATCAATGGTTCACCTGTCGACGTCTATGGTGATGCAGAGGCTGCTTATAAGGCAAACCAGATAAGAATGACTGGCTCTTCGAACTACGTAGCTAACTCACTAAAGCTCTCTTTAGGTGCCATCACCAACGGTGGTGTGACAAACACTCCCTTACCTAATCCGAGCGGACTTGCAGACGTACCTGCAGGCAAATCCCAGAACGACTTTTATTTGTCGTATGTAAACGTACCAACTGCAGGGCAAGACTTTGTTTTTGCTGGAGTGGGCGACTCAATAAAGCTTATCGACCCCAAACAATGGGTAGCTAGTGTTGCCGGCCTTCCCTACCAGCTGCCGACTGTGGTGAAAGCAGAGGCCGATCAACATGTAAGCGATGCTCAAAATTCTAACGGCTACAACATTCATGCGGTGGCCTGTGCCCAGCCTGCCAACGTAGCTGACCCCAAGCCAGCACCTGGAGCCCTCTCCTTCAGCTTCCCCGATGGTATCCCGCCTGAGATTAAGAACCCTTTGAGCCTACTAACCAACGCTCAGCTCAACAACGGCAATAATTGCTCATTTCAGACTTCAAAAGATGGCGACTACCCAATAGGAAAGCCAAAAGCAAAGATAGTTGATATGACCTGGCCTTATAACTCTCTTGACCAGAGCACAGGTAATGTCACCCGTGTGGCGTTGGTAGACTGGTGGAGACGCGCTGGCACAAAACTGAACGTATCTTCTGCTGCAAACATGTTCGACGCTTCCTTCACTTTCACACCCCCTGCAGCTGACGTTCTATGGAAGACTCATTCTTCCCCTACTGGCACCACCGTATACGAACTGGGCAACATCCCCGCTGGCAACATTCACATTTATAGAATTGACCCTTCAACTGGCCAAGTCAGCTACCAAACAAAATCACTCACACCATTTAACTACAGCGTTGCTGGAGAAGATCAGATGTTTTCTGAGAACACTGACGCCTTGGTTAGCAGCGTACAAAATGACAAGGTGGTCGGCCCCTTCGAATTTCCTGACACTGGCTATATATTAGACACAGTTACGTTGAAGAAAGTTTACGATGTTTATGTGCGAGACCAGGTTTATCAACCGGGCTCGACAAACGGGGGCAGACACGCTGGCGAACCCATGGACTGGCTTCCAGCTGCAGTTTCGCAAATCCCAAGCAAGAACTTCGGACCAAAACGCGACCTTGGTGGCGCCGGAATTGGTGCATCGCATGGCGGCCCCAATAAGAATAACCCCGGTCTACCTCCATCAATCACCAGCCAATCAGACTTTGCCGAAACTTCAACTTTCCCGCCAAGCTATTATTATCAATATAGCCAAGGCCCCGGATCTGGCGCTAATCCAAAGATGCGACCAACCTACCAGAAAAACGGTATGGCTGCCGATATTCGGTTTCGCAGACAAGTCAACACTGGCACTCTCGCTAAGTCTTTAGGATACGACACCGGATATGTCGGCGAAAAATTAGACGCGGCAACTATTTCCACACCGGCATTGCCACCAGTTACAGTGCCACCAGATCCAAGCACTGACACTGGAACTGGTTCTGGAACTTCCTCGGGTACTGGCTCTGGAACTTCCTCAGGCACGGGTTCTGGAACTTCCTCAGGTACTGGTTCTGGTACTACATCAGGAACTGACACAAGCACTGGAAGTGGAACCGCAACTGGCGGCTAGCAAGATCGATGTTAGAGAAAAATGGCATTGCCTATGGTGGCAATGCCATTTTTTATTTGAGCAGCTAGGGTTTAGCAGGTTGCTCTAATTTGTCATCCAAATTAGGCTTTGTAAGAGGATCAACAGTTTTAATTTTAAGCATGCGACAACCACCTAAGTCGCCTACCCAGCCAACCGCTTTCACCTTTTCACCCATATAAGGTATGAGCAAATCTTTGCAGCCTTGAAAGCCTTTGTACTTAGCAGCCACATAGAGATTTTTGGTGCCGTCCTCAAGAATGCCGATACTGACACCACCATGGGCGCATGCAAGTGCGCAAGCCCTATGCCCCGGCCCGCGACCAGGCCCCATGGTCTGAGAGGCGTAGCACCAAGCGTCTACCACTTCACCAATGACCACGACATCTCTCGTTGTAGGCGTAATTTCTGTTGAGCGGTATCGAGGTTTCTTTGAGTCATAAACGATATAACCAAGCAAAGCAGTCACTAGCGCTAGCAAGGTATATATAAAAAAAAGATGCCTTCTTCTTTCAGGTTTGTTTACTGAGTTAGTCATTGCTCCGCTCCTAGATTTCTAAAAGTATCTTAGTGAGCCGAAAGTGCTTTCCACTTATCTTCAATTTGTTGATCTATATGGTCTTTGGCATTAAACTCATGGGCTTTTTTAAAACTAGCGGCCGCTCCTTTTGTATCTTTGCGGTGCTTCTCTAAATCGAGACCAAGGCGGTAATGGCCCCGAGCAAATTGAGGGTCGAGCTTAAGACCGGCTTGGTACTGACGAATTGCCAATTCAAATTGACTCTTGCGATCGTAGACGTCGCCTAAAGCAAAGTGCATACGAGCTTTGACCCTAACGTCTTTGATTCGATTTTCGGCATTTGCTATCACATTTGGTGGCACGCCTTCAGCGATCGTCTCAAGCAGATTAGTGACGCGCTGCTTACTCATTTCCATTTCTTTGCCGTTGGCATTGGCCAACAGACAGAGAGCAACTTCTAGTGCTTTATTTCGATTGCCTTGCTTGGCTAAAGTTGAGGCATAGAGCTTGTTGCTAACAAAATTAGCAGGATCTTGATTGAAGTTCATATCTAGTTCTGCCAAGGCTTGATCGTAGCGTTTCAGTACCAAAAGAATTTTAGCTTTTTCGTAGATACTAAGAGTGTTTGGTTTACTGAGCTTATCAAAGCGCACCATTTCTTGCAGAGCCTGTTGAGGTTTGTTCATAGCGGCCAGAACGTCGGCTATGGCCAAGCAAATTTGGGCATCGTTTGGGCGAACGGCTCTGGCCCGCTGATACATATTGAGTGCGGCTGGTAACTTGTTTTGATTATGCAAAACATAACCGGCGGTAAGCAGCATGCCATAGTCTTTGGGAAATAGATGGAGCCCTTCGGTTGCCACCTTCTCAGCAGCAGCATAATCACTACTTTTCAGGGCCAGTTGCGCTAAGCGTTTGTAAGGGTCTGGCTTGCTGCGCGAAAAGCTTATCGCTTGGCGAAACTCATCTTGTGCTGGTCCGTAAAAGCCTTGGGCCTCATAGAGTCGACCGGCAGCATAGTGAGCAGCATAGCTCTTTGGTTGAGTCTTAAGCAACCGTTCAACTTCTTTAGCATCAGGTGGCTGCTCGCTAGATGGTTGAGGTAATTGAGCTTCAGCTCCAGAGAAGGTACATAAAAAACTTGCGAAGCAAAGAATTGTTCGCAGTCTGTTTGTAAATCGATTCACAATTAAGCCCTAGCGATCGGTGTAAGAAATCTGGACAGACGTGCGGTCTTTACTGGTAAGTGGTGCTAACACATTGATAGAACACGTGACACCATTCTTGATGGCAGAAATACTAGATACTGAGCGACCGCCAGTCGTAGCATGCTCTTTTAATGCCCAGCCGGCGCTCTGAAGACTGCGTTTATACCAATCGAGAACACTAGCAGCGGGATTGATAGTAGTAAAACGAAAGAAGGTCATGCTCTTAGTATTCAAATACTGACTCTGATAGCCAGCTACAAATTTCGCATCAGGTGGTAATGGTACCGGAACGGTGCTGGGCCACTGTTGCAAATTTCTATGAACGCTTTCTACAGGAGCCGGACGTCTTGGGCGCTGGATCCCTTGCGACTGCCCTTGGGCCTGCTGCTGCTGTTGAACTTGTTGTTGCTGTGCTTGAACCGGACCAGCAACTATCAGGCTGAGGGTTAGGACCTGCAGCAAAAATGAACTAGAAGAAAATGACATGACTATTCTTGCAACTAAAGAAGAGGTATCGGTCATGACTTGGTCCTTTGCTACTGTGTTCTTATTAACTAAGAACTATACCTTAATACGTAAAATGTGGCACGAGAGATAACCCGTGCCACATAATAACTCAGCAATTCTTGAAGCTTTAGCTTAGCCTTAGCAAGGGCCAGTAGAGTCGCAAGTAGTAGTGGCTGGGCAAGCACAACCATTCGGAATGGTGATTGTATCGCCACTACCAGAGTAGGTAATGCCGAAAGCACCTGAACCAGTAGAGCCTTCAGGGCAGCAGCTTGTACTGATGGCACCTAAATTGATTTGACCAAGCAGGTTATTCCAGCCACTCGATGGAGTGAAGGAGAACCAGTTCATCAAACAGATCTTACCTGGGTAGTCATACGGTTGTGGGTAGTTCCAGTCACCAGCCACATTGATTTGGCTAAAGGGCATCAATTCAAACTGACGAGTCTCAGTCGGAGTTGAAGGGCTCTTAGCGTCAGGCAATTGACCAATGAAGTCTTTGAGCCAAGGAGCATCTGCAATTGCGGATGACTCATCTTTCAAGACTAGGCCGCCTTTTCCTGCATTAGCACTTTGGCTGAAGTAAATATAGCCACGGCCACCCATCGGCACTATCCCTTGGCTAAGAATGTAATCGAGTGGACGATTCTCAGAGGCATAGATACCCTTGTTGGCATAGCTCAGCCATTCAGGATCTATCTGATACATGCGTTGTGTCAGATATTTCCACATAGTGCCGTTTAGGCTGATACCTTCGGCACTCTTACTGTCTAAGTGGACACCTTGATCAGTAGTGATTCGATAATCAGGGCTGTTCAGAACACCACGGCTTGCAGGCACGTGGGCGATACCAGATTGGTAGGTACCAGGGTGGAAATCGTTGCCCTCGGCACGGTCACTGAGAAGCTTCAAATTCACGATATCAGCGACGTTAACACTAACATTGCCGCTGCTGATTGGTGAAGGAGGCAAGATATTGTAAGCGGCTTCAATAACTGGTCTCGCCCACAAGCTGCGACTGTCAGGTTTGTTGTAGGCAGCCATATCAGTATTGGCTTTAGAAGAAGCATTATCAAGAGCGATGTTATCAACGCCCGCACCACCAACGCCTCCAATCGAATTACAGTTAGCTTGGCTGACACCACCAAGTCCTAGACTGTCTCCCGATAGGGCGACACCGGCGCTCAAGCCACTGCAATCAGGAGTCTTACCGTCTTTTATGTCTTGGGCAATCTTAGCTATATAGTCACTACCATTGGCGGCACCGCCAGGCAAGGGACTATCGTTCATTCCAACAAAGTAAGGAAGCGGTTTGCCATTAACGTCCGAAGGATAGGCTTGTGGATTGTTCATGACATAAACGAAGACATCTTGCTTGTTACCATTTGCCACACCAGTAGTGGGCGAGCTGGCACCATTTTGAATACGGATGAAACCATGAGGGAGGGCAGCAGCAAAGCCTTTTGGATCGATGGGCTCAACAATGGCACAGGCATTAAAGCCACCGTTGTAACCTTGAGCTGACTGGGCTTGGGCCTTCAGCGAAAGAGAATTTGGCACCGGCTTGGTCCAGCTAAAAGCGTTAGCTCCAACGGATGCCTTGCTGTTGCTATCAAAGTCAAACTGAGTGACCAAGTGCGGCTTGGCGCCTGGCTTAAGAGGAACAAAATAGGTATTGGCAAAGCTAGCATCTGGAGTCATGCCCTCAAGGTAACCCTTGAGGTAATTATGGTTACCACTAGGATCAATATCGGAGCTAACTGGAGTAACCCAGCCAGCTACTTTATCGTTATAAGTCTTGGAAGTCTTAGTGGCAAAGTCATAATCAGGAATAGCCGATGCGGCAATGTAAACGTTGGAAGCGCCTGTTCTATCTAAATAAGAGAATGTCGGTGCACCAAGGGGCGAAATATCTTGAGGACCAAACTGCTTGGTTGGATTGAGTTTAGCAATGGAGCTAAAGAAATCTTCTACAGAGGATGGCTTAGCTAATTGATCGCTCAACTGCTTTCCGAGAGTTTGAGCAGTCAAGGTAATTTGCCCTGCGTGGGAAGTGGCACCTTGGTCTAAACCATCTTTTGAAATCTTTTGGGCGTTGAAGTTGACAATCATCGCCTGAGCCATCAAGCGGTTGATGTTGCGCAGGTTGACCACACCGTTAGAACCTGATGTGTGATCGGTGACACCGTTAAATTGAACGGAATCTCCGCTACTTGGAATTGGAACTGCCACTTTCACAAGGACAGAACGGGCAAGGGAGAGGTTTCCGGCATCAGTTGCTCGCTGCATTTGCTGGCCACCGCCAAGCAAGTTGATAAGGGCGATAGCCGCCACAATTATCACTACGAGGGCCAATATAAACGCAACCGCTAAGACTAGTGATGCTGCGCGCTTCCTTCTAATACGTTCCATCGAAAAGAACCTCGCCATATGATTTTGAAATCAACCTTACTTACTAATTTGAACTACAACTAGTAACTGAAACCCCTTGCCAGCGCAATACTTTAGCGCTCGCGAGAATTTTATTAAAAGCTCAAACTTGGACAAAATGAGGGTTAGGGCTCAAGCTTGGCCCGTTTATTATAGCAGTTTAATATTGTATTACAAGCGAAATTTATGTAATTCCGTCTCATTTATGGTAATACCCCCACTTAAGTCGCCAAAAAGCATCAAAGCGCAACAAAAGGTCGTTGAAACCTGCCCAGATAGGGGCATAATCTATCATGTGCAGCTTAGTTCAACCTAGGATGCTTTTAATAGATTTTTGAGAGCCGCAGCGGAAATTTTGATGAAACAGTCGTCTCATTGGCTTCGTACCTATAAAAGGTCGAGAACATATTCAGGAAGTGCAATTGCCGAACTAGCCCCGGCAATGTTCATCTTTATTATGGTGTTCTTCTTCCCCTTCCTCAATTTGATCGGCCTGGCCATCTCTTATGCCGATTGTCTCTACTTGGACACTTTGCTATTGCGCCAGGCGGCTATCGAGAATGTACTGGTTATAGACAACACCACCTCACCAGCATCGCTTAAACCAGATCTGACAGCTAGTACGTCACCGACCGGTGCGCTTAATAGTGTCATCAATAACTGGCTACAGCTTGGCCTTGGTCGCTTTGCCAGTACTGGTTCAATGCCAAAACAAACTTGCTACATCGATCTGTCAGAAGGTTCAACAAAGGTCAAATTTATCCATCTAAACCTCGACGTTGAATGCCGTCCGTTTTTACAATTACCTTTTCCAATTCCGGTACCAGGTATAAACCAACCAGTTACCTTTAAATTTAGTGGACGCTCAGTTATAGAGAACATCCCCAGTTAGAATAGTCAGGTGGCAAATTGATGGATGGTTCGAATTTGAGCAGAATATTCAAACGCAATCGCAACAGGCGCGCCCAGAGCATCATTGAAGTTCTGGTAGGCTCTATCGTTTTAGTCCCAATAGTACTCGCCATCATTGACTTAGCCGTCGTCTACATTGGTGGCGACATCTGCAATGACCTAGCCAAGCAAGCTGCTAGAGCAGCTGCCAATGCTTCTGATATAACCGAAGCCACCACTGCTGTTGCCGATGTCCAGACTAACTTCAACAAGTCGGCCACTTACGAAAATTTGACTCTCAACCTCGTTCAATATGATGGTACCCATGACGGTTTAGCCAACGTCAGATGCACGGTCACCATAGTCTTACCCGTGCCTATTCCCTTCTTGAGTTTGGGTCCAAAAATGACTATCAATACTCAGGCTTCGGAAGCTATCGTCGGTATTGCACCACCAAGACCGAGTTAATTTTTTAGTTTAATTACTTGATTTCTATTTGTTGATTGCGGGCAGAAGCAAGGCTGGTACCGTCTTAATAGGCACATCTACGGGTTGCTCTGCCTGTGCTTTTTCGCTGCTGAGAACTTTAGTAATCTCAGCCATCGAGGTCTTGCCCGCATCGTAAATAACTACCGCGGCATACGGTCGATAAACTGAAACCATCGCCTTGAGGACACCAGGGCTAGCCTTCAATTTCTTCTCAATGCGAATTAGACAAGATGCACAGCTACTACCACCAACGATCATATCAACGCGCCTAAGAGCGGCGGCCATAGCAGCACTACTGAAGATTGCCGGTAGCAAGATAGCAAACAACAAAGAGACTACAAATTGTTTTTTCAATGCTTCAAACCTCATTCATATAGATTACCGCCGTTTCCAAGATGAGCAAGTTAAACTGCCGGTAGATTGGCGTAAACACTTCAATGACTGCTAAAATGAGAAAATATTTTTGTAGTCTACTGAGTGAGGAAGTATAGTGTCGCGCAAAGTTTTAAGCCGCAAATTCAATTCACTGACCTTGGCTACCCTTTTGTCGATTGGCATGAGTAGCGTCTCCAACTTCGCAGCCGAAGCAGCCGTGACCGTGAATCAAATCGTCAATGCCGTAGACCAAGCCAAGATATTGGCAAACGGCACCGGTGTAAGAGCAGCAATCAACGGCAGTGAAGTTTATATTTCAACTTACCGCAACACCAGAGCGAATGACAACGACTGCAAAATCGAAGCTTTACTAATTGCTAAAACTACTATCGACTTAGCCCCGACTGACATTGCCAGAGTTACAGTCTATTTTTATAACGCCGTTAATAGAAACAAACGCAAGATAGTATCAGTGACAGCCGGTGACGTAAAAGCATTTGGCTCTGGTCAAATGAGCAAAGAGCAATTGATGGCTTCTTTGGCAATCAAAGACGATGAAGTAAACGACCCAGCATCCCGTCTGGCAGCTTATCTTCAGCAGAGAGAATCGGGTCACAGCCGCAAGCATATTGACACTAGCATGACCGGAGAAACACTTGAAATTGTTGCCGACTTAGATAGCGACATGAGCGAGCGTGACATGCGCTACGAAGCACTTAGAATGGCTGAGAAAGCTATTGAAACAGTCGGCGCTTCTGCTAGAAAAGTGAAAGTAACTTTCATAGATCCGTCTGTAAAAGGCAGCATCCGTCAGATCGACTTAGATGCTAGTCAATTGAAAAGCCTTGACGGCAACATACAATCAGCATTAACGCCAATGCAGATTGTCGTAATTAATACCAAGGTAGACGTGCAAGGCCTTGCCACTGTTGATGGTGCTGATAAAGACTTGCGTGAGAAAGCCCTAGACAAATTGAAGAGTTTAGATAGCAAGGGCGTTGGTGTAGGACCGTTTCTACGTGCCTTCTTTGATGTCGAAAAACTAGCTGCTGCTGGTAGCGATGATGAACTTCATGCCGCTGTGAGCAAGCTAATCTCGGCTCTTGATGAACAAGAAGAGCGCGCCAAGAATGCTAAAGAAATTAAACCGACCAAGTCAGCCACCTCGGCCACGAACAAACCAGATGTCGCCAACAAAAGCACCAAACCTAGCCGTTACGGTGGTGCTTCCGCTCTGCCAGATAGTGAAATTTTGACTGATCCTGATAGAGCTTTGAAGCGCCAACAAGATGAATTAGGCGACCCTACAAGCTTAAGGTTGGTTAGTGTTTACGAGCATATCATTACTGTCTTAAAGGCAAACAACCGAGCTGCTGATGCTCAAAAATTTGCCGATCAACTTAATTCGGTCAGAAGCAAACTGCACTAAATTTGAGCTTAAAGAACCTTGCCAGCGTGCTCTTCTAGGCGCTGGCAAGCTTTTTCGGCTAGTGCCTGTTGAAGTTTTTCTGCGTGAGGATTGTTTCCTCGCTCTCTATAGCAAAGCTGATCGTAGTTCGTAGATATTTCATCGCCAAGATTGACAATGTTATCTCTGAAAATCTGAGCAATATCTCTTTCGGCTTGAGCAATGGCCATTTGCCGAGCGGCAGCAGGAGTGCTTCCCATACCGTTATAGATTTGCCCAATCACGCTAGAAGCGGCATCTCTTGCTACCTTAGGAGCATGCTCATATATTCTTTTGCAGATGTAAACGTGTCCCTTTTCATGCTCACGCACCAATAGCGGTGCATCCTCAGCTAGCCAAATAGTAACGGGGCAACTCAATCTGATCTGCACAGCTTTCACTTTTAGTCGCACGGTACAGGCTCCAGCAGTATCATCACGCTTTTCTTCTTCGGTTTGAAAATCGGCGAAGCAATGAAAAAACCAGATGGTGAATGCATCGAAATTAGGATCTTTCATGACACTTTGATCAAGTGAACTAAAGTCTTTCGATTTCTTGTCTTTAAAATAGCTGGTATGCACGGCCATGGGAGACGCAGCGATACTAACTGGTTGGCCAGAACTAGTTTTAAGATCGCCGCAAGCGCTTAAGCCAACTAGTAGCCAAACAGGAGAGGCATATTTAAAAAATTTGGCGAACATAATTAGTCACTCAATTTCTTGCCTTGGCCGAGCTTTTAAGCTCTAGGGATACTTTTCGATTAATGTCAGAGCTGATTGAAAGCTGCCTAATAGTTTTTTCTTGAAACGAACCGGCTTCTGGTGGAGTAAACCTAAAAGTATAAACCCCAGATGGCAGAATCAGAAGGCAACTACCTTGTTCGCCAGTCAGTACATAACCGTGAGGCAGAGCAAGTGCGCCTTTACTCGACTGCAACTCATCAAAGGCCGAGTCAAGTTCAGAGCCATAGGGTTGATAGAAAACTTGGCAGCGCGGCACTAGCTGGTTATCTTCACCGACAACTTCAAATTTGATTTGCGACCAACCATGCCAAATAATATCTTCACTGACAGGCTCGCTAGCTATTTCGATTAACTTAGCATTGGCAAAATCGTTGTGCACAACTAGCCAATATTCACCAGCAGCTAAGAAGAGGCAATAAACACCTTCACCATCGGTAATACCATAGGCAAGAGCGCTTCGGCCTTCAGCTACAAATTGAGACTGATTGCCTTGAGAGGCAAACACTGAAACTTTCACACTCGGCCTAGCTTGGCCTGAGTCGTCACAAATGCGACCACGCAGGGCCGTTCCCATAACCAAGCGCACAGCTACGTGAGTGTCTCCTCCCACAACAATGCTGCGCGTCCACGGAGCAAGCGCACTGTACTCAGCACCATCTATAGTTACGGGCGGAGAATCTTTTGGGTGAGCTTGAACGATCAGCTTGTAAGTACCAGCAGGAATAGTTATAGCAAATTGGCCTTCAGCATCGGTACGGGTAATATATTCTTGTTTAGTATCAAGGCTTTGCAGGCGCACCAGACTTTGCGAAAGTAACTGCTCATCAAAAACAACCTGCCCCTTGAGGCGATGACCCTGAGCGAGAACAAAACGCTGCTCACACCCTACAGTAACATTTAGATCTTTTTCGACCGAGCCAAACAACAAAGAATCCGGTGCTTCAATGGCAATATCATAAGTACCTGACTCTAAAGAAAGTTCAAAACGACCAGACTCATCACTATGAGTTTTGGCAGCAAAACTGAGTTCGTTCAAGAGCAAACTGCGGCGCGAGGCAGCCGGCTCAACCGTTACCAAAGCATTAGCCACCGGCTGCCCCAGATGATCAACAACTTCACCTTTAAAGAGCAATAAGTCTGGCCATTCTAGAGACAAATCAACATCGTTAGTAATGGCAACCACATCACTATGAGTGGTTACCAGCTTAAACTGAGGGCTAGCGTTATCGCCTTGATCGTGGTCTGGGGCACAACGCAGGGCTATATGATATTTTCCGCGCGGCACAACCAAGCTAAAGCTACCATCTTCGGCTACCGGGCTGACAGCCATATAAGATGACGGTTCAATACCAAGGACAACTACTTCAGTAGCGGTTAGCATTTCTGAAGAGAGCCTGGGCTTGGCAGAGCTGTTTATGCGGCCGGAGACAATCGATCCGGTTGCTAAGGATATATTGAGATTAGTATTGGTGGTCACTTTAATTTCAGAAAGAGAGTGTCCAAGAATTCGCGTAGCCGAGGCAGGCACAACTTCTATGCGGTAGACACCAGTTTTAACTGAAAACGAAAAATCTCCTTTGGCGCCGGTCTTGAGCTCACGCAGAGGTTCTGACCCCACTAAACTATTGCCTTCATGAGCGAACTGGTCAAATAACAAAACTCGCACTCCAGCTAGCGACAGGCCCTGATGCCTGATATGTCCTGCTAGATTGAAAGTATGGTCAGTATTCAACTTATCACCCCTGATCTGAAACATTTTTCTATCTCGGTGTTGCCTTGGCGCGCACATGAGGTGGCCTCACGCACTGTGGCAAAAGAGCCAGTTGCGATTAGATATGGAGCATAATGCTCATCCGCAGCATTAGCTAAGACTGCCTGACTGCGCTGTAAGGCCTCGGCAAAATTATTTACAACATAAGCGTGGGCGCCAAATTTTTCTGCTATTTGCACCAAGGTTTCAGCCTTATGCATTTTGCGCTCACTAGTCGGCGCAAAGGCAAAGAGTGTATCTCCGCTGCTAAGCAGTGAGTGCAACAGCTCTTCGGCATCTTTGTTTTCGAAACAACTAAGAACAAAAACAAAGTTTACAGGGCCAAATTTCTCTAGCAAAGAAGCCCTCAAAGCCTGCGCACCATGAGGGTTGTGCGCGCCGTCAAGAATCATTTTGGGGTTTTCAAAAATTTCAAAGCGACCGGGCCAGCTAGCTTTGGCTAAACCGATTTTAAGAGCTTGAATAGTGGCTTGGCGCTCATCGCTAGTATCTAGTCGTTTGTCTATCACGCCACTAGCAGCTAATGCCACGAGGGCGGTAAGAATATTAACGAGCTGATATGAGCCACTCAAACCAGAAACGAATGCAGCAGAACCCTGAATGAAAAACTCATTCTTCAAAAGTTTGACAAAACTTCGCACCCTGTCATTTTCTGGTGAGTCAACCAAATATTGAATCTCAAATTTAGCAAATAAGTCGCCTAAATCATGGGCCCCAGAGAAATTAGAGAGTATATAGAGAGGACACTGCAGCTCTTTAGCACGAGCTGCAATCACAGCCAAAGCAGCGCCATCGCAGGTGGTGACAACCGGCACTTTCTCTTTTAAAATGCCCGACTTCTCAAAAGCAATCTTCTCTCTGGTGTCGCCGAGAAACTGCATATGATCAAGATCTACGTTAGTAAGCACCGTCACTAAAACATTCGTTAAAATATTGGTGGCATCAAAGCGACCACCCATTCCCACTTCAAAAACGCTATAGCGCGCTTGCTCTTGGGCAAAATAAGCAATAGCCATGGCGGTGAGAAATTCAAACCAGGTCAGAGCTCCGAGATCTTGATGGTCGAGGGCAAACTCATCAGAGAGATGCTTGGCATCGCTTGCTATCTGAGCAAATTGCTCAGGACTAATAGCTTGACCGTTGACGACAAAACGCTCATTGAACGAGAGCAAGTGTGGTCCTGTAAATTTGCCACAGCGATGACCCAAGGTCTCGAGCATCGAGGCCAGCAAAGTGCTGACAGAACCCTTGCCGTTAGTACCACCAATATGAAAGCAGGCAAGTTTTGACTGCGGTTGCCCCAGCGCGTTGAAGAATTGTTCAACACGCGAAAGGCTTGGTCGTTCTAGAGTTGGAACGAGCGACTTTATGTAGTCAAGACTTTCTTGGTAATTCAAAGTTTACTTACAACGCAAAAGTAGCAACCAACAAATTCTAGATGATTGCCTCCACCAATGCTTTGCTTTACGATAAGCCGTTACTTTGCAGCGATTATGAGGAACTAATGCTATTCACCCGGGATCATTGCGTATCAACCGAACAAGTATGGGAAGGCGCAATTATCAACTTGCGAGTAGACACAGTCACAGTTGACAACACTGTGGCGACAAGAGAAGTGGTTGAACACAATGGTGGAGTGGTCATTGCCGGTTTGACCAGCGCTAATAAAGTAATCCTCGTAAAGCAATATCGCTATTCAATCGACCACGAGCTCATTGAATTACCGGCTGGACGCATCGAAGCTGGCGAAGATCCCTTTCCTGCGGCCCAGAGAGAGCTGACAGAAGAAACAGGCTATTTGGCAGAAAATTGGCAAGAACTCTCGAGAATGTACACGGCGCCGGGCTTCTGCAACGAAATGATTTACATCTACTTGGCTGAAAACCTCACCTACCAAGGCAAAAACCTCGACTTCGACGAAGAGACTGAAGTTATTGAGCTGAGTCTAGACGAAGCATGGGCGATGGTGTTCAACGGTCAAATTCAAGACGCCAAAACCATTGCCGGCTTAGGTTTATTAAGCCAACGGCAAGCGAAATAGACTGGTTTGCCTAATATGAGATTTATTGAAGGATGTTTTGGTCTGTAAAGCCCTAAAGAAACCTAGGCTGCTTCACTCTAGGCGGTGCTACAATTTGCACTGTATTTCTGGCAATAGTGCATTAGGACGTTATACATGGGTACCAAGAAAGCCACCGGTTCATCACTTCCCGTCGCTGCGATGGTTGTTATAGCTATCATTTCAGCACTAGTCGTAGCTGGTTCATTCGAAGTTATTAAAGTCTGGCCGCTACCTTCAAGCGTAGTACCGATGTTCGGTTGGAAAGGCGGAGCTGCTTGGGGCTTGGTCGTAGGAGCCGTAAGCGGACTAGTACTCGGTTTTCTTACAGACGATTCTCATTACGAAGACCAAGCCGGAGCTTAGTTTTAATCGGCAGAATTATCTAAGAGGGCCTAATTGCTAGGCCCTCTTTTTGCTGATTAGTCGAGTAATACTTTCTTGTAGTTTTCTTGGTCAAAGCCCACTATTAGCACTCTGCCTTTTTTCAAAATTGGCGCTCGTAAGTTACCTGTTGGACCAAGCATAGCGGCCAATAAACTCTCTTGACTGGGCTTTTCATGCCTCAGATCAAAATAAAGACGATTGCTGCCTTTGGTGGCATAAATCTCGTCTACTGATTGAGCCAATTCTAGAGCTTCTTCAGCTCGCAGAGCCTTTTTCTTGGCTTCAACCATAACAGCAGCAGCCAGCTTGTGCTGAGCTAAGAAATCTTCGGTTTTCTGGCAAGTAGAACAGCCAGAACGGTGATAACGCCAGTCAATATTCTCTTTGACAGTTGTATTTGAGCTAGCCACTATTTACTCCTAATATCTCTATTACATGGTGGAAGAGATTAGCATTGTGGGTATGAACCCAATGTGAATAATTCTATGATCATATTGAACTCCATAAAAAATTTCCCGGGTCAGTAACGGACATGCAAAGCGAAAACTTTCGGATGCCCGCACAGGCTGCCTCAAACAATCTAGAGCAAGCCGATTTGCTAGCTAGAGCAGGACGCTTTGAAGAAGCTGTGCCTTTGTATGAAAGCTCCCTGTCTGGCTTAGAACGACTAAACGGACCAGAAGCACCAGAACTTGCTGAATGTTTGCAAAACCTGGCAGATGCTTATCAGTCGGTGGGCCGGTATGACGACTCACTGCGTACCAATTGGCGCCTAGTTAAAATTGGTGAGAAAATTCTCGGCCGCATTCATCCTGATATGGTCAGCATGCTCCTCAAAATTGCTGAAATAAACGACATGATGGGCAAGACAGAAGACGCTTTGCACATTGTCGAATCAGCCATTACTACTGCTAAACAATGCATGCAGGCTGATAATCCTTTAGCCGTTCGCCTGATCGAAAGCCACACCAATTTGGTTAATCGTATGCGCAATCAGGGAGCGGTGCGCTCCCAGTATGACGACCCCTCTCAATATCAGGGTCAGAATCAGAGTCAGAATCAGCAAATCGAGCCAATTGTCGAACAAGATTACTCTGGCCTAGAGAATCAGGCACCACAAGTTGCACCAGTTCCAGAAATGGGCCAACCCTCTGAACCACAAGTACACAAGCAAGTTCTCAAACAAGTTCAACAACAAATTCAAAATCAGCTGCAAGCACAAGCTGCCACCAATACTCAGATGAACGCTGTAGATGTTAATAATATGGAAATCTCCCAAGGCCAGGGAGAATCAGCGATGCAGGCTTTCGCGCGCGAAATGCTTAAAGACATGCCCTCAGCACCAGGAAGCAGAACCGGATTTAGCCAATCGGCTAAGTTCAATGAAACCAGCGGAGTGCACTTCCCCCAAGTTAATGCACAAGAGGCTCCCGCTCTCAACCCGTCGCTAGTGCCAATGCCATCGCCGCCGCAGCGCCAAAACGGAATTGATTCAAAAGCCAGTTATGGCAATGCTTTAGCACAAAGGCCAGAATCACAAGATTACGGTCAATATGATGAGCTAGAGGAAGAGCCTTACACAGCAGAAGCCATAGCAAATCTGACCAACCGCAACAAAGTAAATACTCGCTCAAACGCTAAGGGTAGGCGCTTATCTTCGGATGAGCAAAGCCGCATTCGCACTGGTAGATTATTTAAAGACTTTGCCATTCCAGCCATAGCAGTGATTGTGCTGGTTGGTTTAGTGATCTATTTATTCTCTGGCAAGCCAGTCAAACCGGCGGCAAGCGCGACCAAAGGCTCGACCTCATCATATGAGGCACCGGATCAAAAAAAGCAGCTAAGACTTCTGGCAACAGAAGTCGTAATAATCAACCAAAGCGGAGCCACTAAAATACCTTTATCGCGCATCAAGAGCAATTGGGCTGACTTGCTTGGCAGCGTGGCGCGCTCGGCAACCGAAAAGCAAATTTGGATGGCCGATAATGCTTCAGCAATAAAAAGCGAAGACGGCATTAACTACTATCAGACCACAGGGCCGGACTATCGCGTTATAGAAAAGATGCGTCAACTGGCCAACTTTGCTCAAACAACTTTTTTGAGTACCGGCCAATACCCGCGGGCGGTACCATCTGGCGCAGAATACCTTTTTGCTTATAGCTGCCCTTATAACGGCAAAGCTATGAACATTCAGATAATTCCTGACCGCACAAACGATAACGATGGTTCAGATATCAAACTAAGTCTTGAAGGCGGCGTACACCTGAGCAACGAAGAAACTTCGCTGCCTGGCTATATTGGCTGCTATGTAGCACTCTACAATGAGAACAATGCGCTAAAGTGCGCCAAGTTTTTTGTAAGAGGCAGCAATAGAGACGGCCATTTTTTAGTAACAGACAATGATCAAATCTACGTACTATCAGCCTCCGATCAGCTTCCCGGTCAGATAGCGCCCGCAGCGAAGCCAAGTAATGTGCCGAGCAATATCCAGAGCAATATCCAGAGCAAAACAAATAAACATTTTAAGAAAGCTGCCAAAGCAAAAGATATTCAAAGAGAAAAAAGCGAAAAAAACGAAAAAAATGAACATCTTGAAGCAACCCAAGCAGAAAAAGAAGTAAACCCACCTGCCAATACCAAGGCACCAGAAAAGCCAACGACAGTTTATCTAATGGCTGAGCCAATGCTGCCTCTCGCCCTCATGCACCACATGCTGCCAATCTTCCTCTGCATGCTTTCACTACTGGCTTTCATTCGCGCGCAAGCTGTCGGTTTTGACATCAAAGGTGAAGTCGTTGCCTCTGGTTCAAAAGTGGCCATGGTTATTGGCATCATCTTTGCCTGCCTAACAGTTCTCACTCTGTTCTTGCAATTAGCAGTCTTTAATTAGATTTTCCGCTAAAAAATAAGCAGCGACACCAAAAGCCACTGAGGCATTTAGTGACTCTTTTTTGCCGCGCATATTAAGGTGGCAGACATCATCACACAGAGCCAAAGCTTCGGTCGATACACCTTGAACCTCATTGCCAACCAGTAAACATAAAGGCAAACTCAAATCACCACTAGTGAGAGCTTGGTAAAGTGAGCGCGAAGTTTGGTCTCGTTCTAGAGCAACAATGCGATAGCCTGCAGCTTTAAGCGGCAGCAAGATTTCGGGAAGAAATAAGTGATAAGAATAGGGCACCCAATCTTCAGCACCAAGACTTACTTTAGCTATTTCTTTTCGTGGTGGCACACCGGTAATTCCAGTGAGATAAACGTGAGAAAAGCCAGCAGCATCTGCCGTGCGAAAAACTGCACCAACATTGTGCAAGCTTCGCATATCATCGAGCACCACAACTAGTTTGGCCCGCTCTGCTTCGGGAGCAACAATTGAACGATCAACCTCAAGGTCTAAACCTCTTTTAGCAGCGATAGCCGCCACTAGTTCTGCTGGTCGTGCCACAAACTGGCGACAACAAGCAGGGCACTGAGCACGACCAAAGCGATCGCTTTGCTGATACTGGTCTCCTTCAACGGCAAAAGTTGACCGACAGTCAGCATATGGGCAGATAGTATTCAACGAGTTTGCGCCTTCAAATAGACTAAGCCTTTAACTTAGACTCAATTCCGCCAGCAAACTGTTCCATTTGAGCAGCAATAGAATCACGAGATGTCTTGCGCAAGAGATGGGCGTAATTGCGCAGTAAATTGATCAAGTCAGGATGATTATTTCCTAGCGACTTATTTTTGATATCAAGGGTTTTGCGATAATGGCCATCGGCCTCGTCATATCGCTGCTCAGCATGACACACTAGAGCCAGATGATAGAGCGATTTACCCACTTCTAAATGCTCAGCAGGGAAACACTTGCGGCGAAGTGCCAAAGAACGCTCGAAATGGCTCATGGCATCTTTATAAAAGCCCCGTTTGAAATAAACAGAGCCTAGGTTATTCAGTACGGTAGCAACGTCTTGATGGTCGTTTCCTTGAGCGCTCTCTCGCAAAGCCAAAGCACGCTTGTAAAGTGTTTCAGCCTCAGCGTGGTTGCCTTTGAGGAATTGCACTTGAGCCAAACCTTCTACGGCAGTAACCAAACGACCGTCGCCTTTGGCGAATTTCTCGGCTTCATCCAAAGCTCCCTGCCATTCTTTTATAGCAACTTCCCAATCTTTGCCTTCAATGGCCCTGTTGGCTGCGTCTTTGTGATCGGTCCAGACTTGCGACATTTAAACTTACCTTAGGATTAACCGCCTACGAGCTATGTACCCACTAATCAGATTGCTCAAATTTTAATGTTATCAAATCAGCTTTGGTAATTTTAAGACCACCGAGCCCTTAAAAATGAGCAACGAACCTTAACAAGCGTTACACTTACAAGCCTTGAAATATATATCAAGGTCAAGCCATCCGCCCTTTTGGAGGAATTTATGAAGGTTGTCGAAAAGGACCCTAAAGGTTCAAACAGCTCTAGCTCTAACTCTAAAAGCACTGGCCACAAAGCCAAGAACGCAGCTAGCGCCGATCAGAAAGCTCTAGAGCCTCACAAAAAGGCCAAAGGCGTCAAGCAAGAAATCATCAAAAAGTTTCCTGTACGCTGCAACCTAGAAGACTATGAAACAACCTACAACACCTTCTCATGGGAAGAAGCGAAACGCGAAATATCTTATTTTGCTGGCGGCAAAGTCAATGCTGCTTACAACGCAGTTGACCGCCATCTCGTTGACGGACGCAAAAACAAAGTGGCCCTCTACTCAGTTGATTCGGCTGGGGCATTGAGCAAATTCACCTTCCTTGAGATATACGAAGCAGCTAATCGGCTTGGTAATGCCCTCAAAGAAATTGGCATCAAAAAAGGAGATCGAGTTTTCGTCTTCCTTCCCCGCGTAGCTGAACTTTATATCGCCACCATCGCCATTGCCAAAATTGGCGCCATTGCCGGACCGTTGTTCTCGGCATTCGGGCCAGACGCCCTGCGCGATCGCTTGCAAGACTCAGAAGCCAAAGTAGTAATCACTAACCCATCTCTCAAAGACAAAATTGATGGCATCAAGAAAGATCTACCAGACCTCGAACACCTAATTGTGGTCGATGCTCAAGAGAAAGATTTGAAGAACGGCGAACTCTGCTACAACTCGCTCGTGGCTGAGCAGTCAACCGAACTGAAGTGTGAGCCTATGGATCCAGAAGATCCACTCTACCTGCTCTACACATCAGGCACCACCGGTAAACCGAAAGGTGTGGTGCACGTACACGCTGATATTCTTGGTCAACACATGACCAGCAAATGGGTACTTGACCTCAAAGATGACGATATTTACTGGTGTACAGCCGATCCAGGCTGGGTGACCGGCACCGTATATGGTATCTTCGGACCTTGGTCAAACGGTGCTTCATGCGTAAGTTATGAAGGTCGCTTCGATGCGGCCAGCTGGTATCAAGTAATCGACAAACTTAAGGTGACAGTCTGGTACACAGCCCCAACTGCTTTGCGCATGTTGATGAAGGCTGGCGATGAAGTAGTAAATGACCGTTCACTCGCGAGCCTGCGCCACATTCTCTCGGTTGGCGAACCGCTCAACCCTGAAGTAGTGCGCTGGGGCATGAAAGTCTATGGCTTGCCAATTCACGACAACTGGTGGCAAACCGAAACTGGTATGCAACTAATTGCCAATCTACCCTGCAACCCCATTAAGCCTGGCTCTATGGGCAAGCCGCTACCAGGCGTCTATGGTGCCATTGTCGACGATGACGGTGAAGAGCTAGAAGCCGGTGAATTAGGTCGTTTGGTAGTCAGACCAGGCTGGCCAGCCATGCTTAGAACAGTCTGGCGCAACGAGCCTAAATTCCACGAATATTTCAAAATACCTGGCTGGTATTTCTCTGGCGACAACGCCTGGAAAGATGAAGACGGCTATTTCTGGTTCGTTGGCCGAGCCGATGATGTCATCAATACATCTGGTCACCGCGTCGGACCGTTCGAAGTTGAATCAGCCCTAGTTGAACACTACGCAGTGGCAGAAGCTGGCGTAATCGGAAAGCCAGACCACGAGCGCGGCGAAATCATCAAAGCCTTCGTAGTCATGGCAAACGACATTACAGTAACTGATGAATTGCTCAATGAAATCAAAGAGCATTGTAAGAAAACACTGGCTGCCCATGCCTATCCTCGCGAAATAGAAGTGAAAGAGACCTTACCGAAGACCCGCTCAGGCAAGATCATGCGCCGCCTCCTGAAAGCCTGGGAACTGGGCTTGCCAACTGGAGACATGTCGTCTCTCGACGACGATTGATATACAGGCGACACCAGCCGTATATGCTAAAGATATTAGGGGCCTATAAAAAGGCCCCTAACTTTTATTTTGTTTAGGAGTTAAGGCCAATCTTTGGCGGCTCTTCAAGCTAGACTTAAGTAATCAACTTATATTGAACTATTTTCGGTAAGCGAGCGTTTAAGTACTTATGAGCGCAGAACTATCACCTATGACCGATTCCACCATGGAGAGATTGCCACCGCAGTCTCTTGATGCTGAACAGGCCGTTCTAGGTGCCCTGCTCGTCAGTGGCGACGGAGTTTCTCGCGTAGTCGATGTGCTTGAACCTGAATATTTTTACCGTAAAGCCCACCAAGTTATTTATGCCGCTGTTCTAGATTTATATGAAAAGAACGAGCCGATTGATATCGTCACCATTTCAGCCTTCCTCCAAGATCAAGGAAAACTTGAATTAGTTGGCGGCCGTCTGTATATCACTGACCTATCTCGCTCGGTGGCTACAACGGCCAACCTTGAATATTACGCCAAGCTTGTTCAAGAGAAAGCTCTCCTGCGCAGTTTGATCAAAGCGGGCACCGAAATTGTCGGCAGCTGCTATGAAGAAACCGACGCAGACACAGCTTTGGACAAAGCTGAGCACATGATCTTCAACCTCGCCCAGCGCCGCAATATGCAGCAAATGGTGCATATCAAACACATCGTTGAAGCTTCTTTCCAAAAAATCGAAGAACGCTACGAAAACAAAGATACTCTTTCTGGCACACCATCTGGCTTCTATGACCTCGATGCCATGACCTCTGGCTTCCAACCGTCAGACTTAATCATCATTGCCGCTCGTCCATCAATGGGTAAGACAGCCTTTGTACTAAACATTGCTCAGGCCTGTGCTGTTGAACATGGCGTGCCTTGCGCTATCTTCTCGCTAGAAATGTCAAAAGAATCACTCGTACAGAGAATGCTCTGCGCTGAGGCCAAAATCGACTCTAACCGACTGCGTACTGGTCACCTGCATACCAATGACTGGCAAGCACTGGCGATGGCCATGGGCCGCCTTGGTGAAGCACCAATATATATCGATGACTCAGCCATGGTGAACGTCTTAGAAATTCGCGCAAAATGCCGCCGTCTTAAAGCTGAGAACAAGGCTCTCGGCATGATCATCATTGACTACATTCAGCTATTACAAGGTCGCAAAGCTACCGATAACCGCGTCCAAGAAGTATCTGAAATTTCGCGTTCGCTTAAGACTTTGGCTAGAGAATTATCAGTACCAGTGGTGGCACTCTCACAGCTATCGCGGGCAGTAGAAGCTCGTCAAAATAAGCGCCCAATGCTTTCAGACTTGAGAGAATCGGGCTCAATCGAGCAAGATGCTGACTTAGTCATGTTCATTTATCGCGACGAATACTATAACCCTGAAACCGAACAACGGGGCGAAGCCGAAATCATTATCGCAAAGCAAAGAAACGGCCCTACCGGTACAGTTGATTTGCTATACCAAGGTTCAATTACGCGCTTCCTCAACAAAGTGCACACTGACGGCGCTCCACCGAATCCAAATAGAGACTAGCCATGTGGGTTAGAGGCAAAAGACCACCGATAACCACAAGCCCTTTGATTTTGCTCATTGTTATTATTGGTATCGCGGTGGCCATCACAATGATGGTCACAAGCAATCAAAAAGAAGCTAAAACTAATCAATCGGAGCAACAATAATCTCGTCTGAGTTGTGGCCGATTACAGGCTGACACTCAAATTCACCGCTTTCAGTATTGAGCACGCCAAAGGCTGTGGTGCTAGCACTTGAGACAATCAGTTTTTTGCCATCAGGCATGAGAAAAATATTGCCAGGAAAATCGATATCTAGTGGTAACTTGATTTGCTTTACCGATGAGCGCGTGGCTGTGTCAAAAACTGCAATCAAATTGTCTTTAGCAATAGCGTTATAGAGAGTAGCTCCATCAGCCGAAATAGCGAGACCAGTGGGGCCATTGCCTGTTTTCATAGTAGCGAGAATGCCGCGCTTAGCTATATCGATTACGGCAATATGATTGAGGGCACCACGGCACGAAACGTAAGCAGTTTTACCATCGGGTGAGATTACCACAGCAGTCGGGTTGGAGCCTACGACAATGCTACCCAGAACCCTTTGGTTCAAGGTCGATATAAAAGTCACTTGGCCGGTGATTGTGTTCAATACCAAAATAGTATTACCGTTCGGGGTGATAGCCATACGAGCTGGTCCTGGTGGCACTTTAGTACGAAGCAAAACTTTGCTGGTATCGACTTCAATAACCGCCACATCGGCGCTACCACTCTCTGAGACATACAATAATTTGCCACTGGCCGTTGAGACAATAGACTTAGGAGCTGACTTAGGCAGCAAATTTATCTGGCCAACAAATTGTTTAGCTACCGTATCAAGTATCAGAATGCGATTCTTACTCATGTCGGCAATATAAATACGACCGGCCACATAAGCCATTCCAACGGGTGTACCTTCAGTGGAAAAATCGCTGATTTTTTTCCAGTTTGATTGATCAACTAAGGTAATAGTGCCCGAATTGCGCGAGGTAAGAAAAATGCCAAGCTTTGTAGAATGGCTTACAGTGTGTGGTTTAACGTGCACTGGCGCGCTCAGTATTTCTTTTGGCTCGCCTATCAATACAGCCGTCTGACCAATGACAGGCTTAAACGCAGCCGGCAAAATGAAACCTTCAGGCACTATCAAGTCTTCTGGCAGATGGCCAGCTAAGACAATTTTTCGCCCTTTTTCGCTTAGTGCAGCCAACGGTAAAAATGTTCGCACTTTACCCGTGACTAAGACTCGCAAAAAAGTGACTCCATTATCAAAGAGTAGTGCCTGCGGTTTTACTTTGACGGTGGAGGGAAGAGGAGCCTGTTCAACTAACTTGACTTGAGGCTTTTTCACAACTTGCGCTGGCATAACAGGCAGGTACAAGTCACCTTCTTTAGTCTCTAAGGCGCCGTCTAGACGCAAACGCCCATCAGGAAAGATGGCCTTGAGCGTGGCAGTCAGTTCAGCGGCTTGTCTTGTGGCATGGGCAGGCAAAGAGTTTGAACAAAGCCCAATTACTAGTGGCAATATAGCCAAAAGCCTAATAGCTCGTTCTTTGCTGCTCGTATTGAACGCTTGCAAACCTTTACTCTTTAGGCCTAAAGGCATCTACGATTTTATCGAAGATTCCTTTGTCGTCTGCTTCTGCT
>JBBRMD010000005.1:0-161646 GCA_038231015.1 Candidatus Obscuribacterales bacterium | reverse complement strand
GGATGAACCGGAGGAGCCGGATGAACCGGAGGTGCCGGATGAACCGGAGGAGCCGGATGAACCGGAGGTGCTGGATGAACCGGAGGAGCCGGATGAACCGGAGGAGCCGGATGAACCGGAGGAGCCGGATGAACCGGAGGAGCCGGATGAACCGGAGGTGCCAGTAGATCCAGTAGATCCAGTGGAGCCGGTAGCTCCAGTTGAACCAGTCGAGCCGGTAGATCCAGTTGAACCAGTCGAGCCGGTAGATCCAGTTGAACCAGTCGAGCCGGTCGAGCCGGTCGAGCCGGTAGATCCAGTCGATCCGGTGGAGCCTGTAGATCCAGTCGAACCAGTCGAGCCAGTTGAACCAGTGTTAGCCGGCGGATTTGGTGCCACCGGTGAACCCATGTTGGCGCGGAATGTATTCATCTGTGGAGTATCAACACCGTTTTGTGGTGCAATTAAGAAAATGTAGTTTGCTGGGTACCAGGCACCAGCGGTCCAGTAGGTGAATCCACTCCATACATCTTTGTTTGCCTGCATGTACTGCATCATCGCGCTCAAGTCAGCTAGGGCACCGGGGGCAGATGTAACGCCCATTTCTCCCAAAAACGCGGTGCGATGGTTGGCGCGGCACCAGTTTGTGAATCCGCTCAATGTTGCTACAGCATCAGTAGTGCTCAAAAAGTCTGTATGTGTCCCCGACCCGTCGTAGTCTAGATATTGGTGCACCTCAAATGAATAGTTGTTAGCTGAATCAGTAATTTTAACCATTTCAGCTGCGTTGTTTTGCACAAAGTCTTTGGGGTGATCCCAATATGTTGAAGGCACCAGAATTAGATTTTTGCATCCGGTTGATCGAATGGCGTCAATGGCTGCTTGCGCCGAGACGCGCCAGGTCGCTGAAGTCATTGAGGAGCCAACGGGCTCATTCATCAAACCAAAAATAACCCGTGGATAATTTATATAGTGAGCTGATAGCTTTTTCCAAAAATCAGCGAACATAGAATTTGGATTTCCACCAGGAACGCCAATCGTGACGTTGCGATAGGCACCATAATTGTGAGGGTCTAAAATAACCGACATGCCTTTAGCGTTGATCGCCATTACAACTGCATCAAGTCGAGCCAGCTCTGCTGCATCGAGATTGCCATTGGCTGTAGGTTGTACGCGTTCCCAAGAAAATGGAACACGAATGCAAGTCATGCCTTTTGAATAGTAGTAGTTGATTTCAGTTTGGGATGGGAAGACATAGTTAGTGTTGTATACACCCGGTACGTACAGAGGGTTGAATTCTCCGCCCGAGATGTTCACACCCATCAAGTTCATGCCTGAATTGTCTGCTCGTGCAGCACCACAATTAGGCACCAAGGTTATTGAAATTGCTAAAGTCGATAGGAAGATGGAGCGGTAAAGGCGCACGAAAGAGTGGCGTCGCTTTGCGCGACACGCTTTGTTATTTGACATGAAATTTTCCTCGCCACTAAGTTGCATATGTCAGGTCAAGGTTAGTTACGTCCAGTGAACCAACACATACCTGATATGTCTCCATTCAAAGTCTTGGTCGATCTTGACTTGTGGCAAGCTGCTAGTGGAACCGTCGCAAAGATTCACTAAAAACAGAGTCAAGATGGTCTCGAATGGGGTTATACGAATTAGGCCCAAGCGTCACAAGGTGGTAACGGTTTGAGCCGAAGAAATTTCAAAAATGCTCTATGCGGTCGCCGGTGGCGTTCTTCGCTGCCCACTGCAGTGCTCTTAGCGAAACATGTCGTCAGTTAATGAATCAAATGGGTCAGCTTTGTCAAAGCCATATTTCTTTCGTAGAGCTTTGTAACGCGGAAAAATCTCGTCGCTATCTGTTAGCCATACATTAGAAAGAGTGCAACGAAAGCGATCATTGGCTTTTGATTCGCTCTCTACCTTGTCGAATAGTTCTGTACCATGGTTTTTCAGTAAATCTTCTAAGGTCGCTTCAGCCACATAGGCAAGTGCATCTTTCGACGGGGCACTTTTGACTAGCTGTAGAACCATGTTCCAGCCGTCTTGTGGCTCGTCACTGACAAGTTCTTGAACATACTTGACTGCCCAAGAATCTTCCTTGTTACCGGTCTCGAAGTTGCGGAAATAGGCTGCGGCGACTTCTTGGGGGTCTCTGGTTTTTTGTTCAGTCATGTCTTTACTGCTAACTCTCGGGGCATCCAATTTTATACTTTCAGTCATTTGAAGGGTTGAGTATAACGGAATCTAGAGATTGAGCTGAGTGTCCGTGGCTAAGGTCTTTACAATGTTTCTTGTTTCTCATGATAAAAATCGCTAGAGCTAACACTGGTGAGAGTTCTGCTTCTTGCTTGAGCAGCAATTCCTTGACAGCTATAGGCCAAACTAGTAAAACCGAGTTGATTTAACAAGTTTGCACTTTGCAATGGTGTGGTTATGAGTAGCGCTGCGGTAATTAGTCAGGCCCCTTGGCGAGATACTGCCAGCGAAAATGTTTTGAGTCATTTGCAGCTTCCATCAATAGAAGGAATGCCCGACAATCTGGCTTATGAGGTTGCCATCATTGGTGGTGGCATGGCCGGCTTGAGTGCTGCCCAAGCTTTTGCTAGGCTAGGGGTTAGTGTTGTTGTGTTGGAAGCACAGCCTGCTTTGGCTCTAGGTGCTTCAGGCCGCAACGCTGGAATATTGTGCGCTGGCATCAATATGCCAATAACTTTTACGCCTAAAGGCAGCGTTGCTGCCGAATTGTGGTCTGCTACACAAAGAAAACTCTTTGAAATTTTAGACGAAGCCAAAGAAAAATCTACAATGATCGACGCTAAGCGTATTGGGGCGATGTGCTTAGCTACTAGTAAAACCGCTGCTGCTAGGCTTAAGCGCGAAACGAAGGCACGCCTTGCTGCTGGCATGACTGCTGAGCAATTAGCACCCGCTGAGGTGGCGCAGCTTGCCAGTGGATTTATTGATACGAAGAATGTTCTTTCGGCAATGCTGCTTCCTGATGAAGGGGCAATTCATCCTTTTACTTTAATAGCCACGCTAGCTAATGGTGCTCGCAAACTGGGCGGTCAATTATATGGAGCGGCGCGCGTAGAGCTGATCAACAAAACCGCAAACGGCTATGAGCTGCGAACTGTAAATGGAAAGACCATCAATTGTAAAGCTGTTGTATCAGCAGTCGGACCTCTAGAGGCCCCTACCGGTCGAATCTTTGCCCTATCATTTAAAGTTGAAATACCAGAAACTTGCCCAGTGTGGTGGGACGCCAATCCGTATATCTATTATGACTATAGACCGGGCAATGGCTGCCTGACTGTCAGTGGAGGTCGTTATGGTATACCCGGAACGACTAAATTAGATCAGCAGTATCACGCCAAAATGGCTGCAGCCACTCAGCAGTGGGTTCCGGGTCTAAAAGATTCTGAGCCAGTATACTGTTGGGGTGTAGATCTGCATGTGTCACCCGATCTGCTACCAGAGATTGTCACCAAGTCAGAAAATTGGCTGTCTATTGAAGGTCTAGGTGCCTTGGGTGTCTTGCCTGGTCTAGTCTTAGGTGAAAGAGCTGCTCAGCAAATAACAAGCAGACTTTCTTTGCCTCAAAAATAGCCTAAGCTTTATCGGGATTTGGCTCACTTTCTTTGAGCGGAACTGGCGGCAGCAATGGCTCTACTTGTGAGATTAGATAATCAGCGTCAAACTTTGGCATATTCACATATTTGTCTGCACCGAGTATTTTTCCGGCCAGCTCAGCCGACTTATTTATTGACAAAGACTGCGGGCGAGGATCTGAGCAAAGCATCACAAAAGATACATCTTTGTGCATTGAGTCAGGAGCTTTTACTCGTTTAAGAAACTCAAATACTGATTCTTGTTCAAGGTGTACAGCCGAAATAATTAGGTCTACGTGATCGCGAGTATCTAAAAATGCCATAGCCTGCGCGATAGTAAGCACAGGAACAACCTGATGGCCAGCCTTTTTACAAGCTTCTTTGAGCTTGTTGATGTTCTCTGGATTTTCCAAAGTCAAAATTCGGTAGGTCTGTCTAGCGTCAACTTTTATCGTGGGCTGTTCAATTTTTGTCATTTGGCGGGAAACCAGTAAGGTGTTGAAGTGAACGTTTCAATCGTCATTCTACATTCTAATTAGGCTTACTTACTCTTCTTGTATCGCGAATGAATTCTACTAACTTCTCAGTAGCGTCTACCGGTGCTGATGAGCCGGGGCTTCCGTGCCAATCGTGGCCATTGTAGTGAGGCAACACAATGCTTTCAATTTTTGCTCCTGTGGCACCCCTCCACGACTTTTCTTCCACCTCTGGGCGTGCTGCATCAACCGGCGGTACATTAAAGTCGACCTTGAGGCTGTTTGCCTGCAGATAGCGGTTAACCGACTTCGCTTCAGAGTCCATATGGAGGCCGAACCAACGCCGTCCACCGGGGCAACATGGTCTTCTTGCGATTGAATAGATAAAAAGTTCATTCCTTCTGGCGCCGGCTTTTCTTTGCCAGTGGTCCAACCGCTGACGTCAACCAAGTTGGCTGGTCTGAACTTCTCTGGTAGCTCTGCCGCTGCTCTGTGAGCGAAACTCGCTCCCTGTGAGTATCCGGTCAGTGTAATGCGTTCGTTGTCAATATTGTAATTCTTGTTCAGCGCTTCCAAAACTGCAGTGGTGTAGCCCACGTCATCGGTTTTAGAAAATGGATACTGGCCGTTATTGTAAGAAAGGTCTTTTTTGGGATTGCCGCTCATGTATAAGACAAAGAAGTTCTTCTCGTCTGCTTTTGCGCTTAGACCGGTCAAGGCTTCTAGGCCGGCAGCGCCAGCTTTGGTTCCGCCGGGGCCCGGCTTGTCACCCCAGCCGTTGAACACCACTACAACGGGTGTAGGTTTACTTTCGTCGTAATTCTTGGGCACATGCATAAAGATGTTGCGGACAGTGCCTTCGACATTGACCTCAATCTTGGTTGTCGAACCATCGGCGATTTTGTCTGGGCTGGGGAAGTCGACTGTAGTCTTGGCCTCAGACTTCTCTTCTGACTTTGCTTGTTTTTCAGTTACCCGCTTGTTTTCTGGCCGCATTGAATCCCAGACGCTGACTGAGAGATTTTCAGCCTTGTTGTCTGCACTTGCTGCTTCTCTGGTTTCAACAATTTCTTTGGACATTTCACCGCACAAAAGCTATCTCGTACCTTATACCCGGTCTTGGCAGGAAGCTAGCGGTGCGGACTGCCTTAGGCTAAAGTAGGTGCTGTAAGAGCAATGACTATGAGCAAGGGGCCCTCGGCTATGTACGACGAAAAGACCATCCAACTTGACCAATTCCTTAAGGTAGCTGGCTTGGTGCAATCTGGTGGTCATGCCAAACAAATTATTCAGTCTGGCGCAGTTGTAGTCAACGGCGAAGTTGAAGTGCGCCGTGGGCGCAAGCTTCAAGAAAATGATGTGGTCGTCTTTGAAGGCCAATCATACGTTGTGCCAGAAATTGAAGATTGAGCCTTTGCCAGGCTAGCGTTTATTCGCCAGCGTTAAAGCTGTTAACGTTAGCTTTGATTTTTTCTTTGAACTCGGTTGGTGAATCAACAGGGCAAATGATTTTCACATACATATGAGTTTTCAACTCTTTAGAATATGGTGCTAGAAGTAGAGTGGTGCGGAAACCTTGGAAGGTTTCAGATGGCACTTTATCTTTGTCGTAGCCGTTGTATTCACCGGGTCGAAGATCGATATCACCGAGGATGCCACCTAGCTCTGGGGCTAGTTCAAGCTTTCTTGTGTAGTATTCATATTCTTTGCGTGTCTTGCGCTCAAAGTGCAGTGTGTTTCCTTTGAGAGTGACAGTGGCTTGTGGATAGTACTCTTTAACAATTGCCATAATGTTTTTGTAAATCAGATCTGGTGCCTGTTTCTTCAAAACAATTACTGGTGGCAAGATATGTTTGTCAGGATCACCAGTAAGTTTCGGTTCGTTGGCGTTAAACGATCTAATTATGAATTTGAATCTGTCTTTAAAGTCAGTTAAAACGTCTGGTGGATAGACTAATCTAGCAGATAGGTGTGAGTTTCGCTGCCGTGAGAATTCAGCCATTTTAAGAACTGATTGGGTGCCGTCAACAACATCTGACGGCATCATTTGTTTGTCTGCACCTTCGTAGGCACCTTGCTCAAGCGAGACGTCGCCAATTATGCCACCGGGCAATGGAGCGAGATCAATTGTTTTTGTGTGAGCACTTTGTTCTTTGGCTACTCTAAACTGAAAATGCAATTTTCGATTTTCAAGAGTGACTTTGCCGTTGGGATAGTACTCTTTGACCAAATTTTGCAAATCTTGAAAAATAGTGTCAACATCGACGGCCTGAGCTGTTGCTGCTGGCGCGGCTGCGATCTGACGGGGGGATTCCGCGTGTGCGGAATTTTGTGAGGCCCAAGATAATGTCAAGACAGATAGGCAAGAAAGAGCAATTGCGGAGCGGTTAAACCGATTGCAGATGAACGACGGCAAGATTCTACCTCTTAAACTGTGCTACTAAAGACAAGGTACCCGAGATTATACCTGCTGCATTGCCGCCCAGATTAAATCTGCCAAGTTGCCTCGATTTCGACCCTTTAGCTAACCTTTGAAAGAGTTACCAGAGAGTCGATTGCCTGGCAGAATTTGGCAATTTCTTCTTCGCTGTTGTAGTAGTGAAGCGACGCTCTGACTAAATCGGTTAGACCTCGGTTTTCCATGTCTAACCTTGTGCCGCTTAAACTTGATGCGGCAACGTTAATGGCCTTGCTGGCCAAATATTGTTTGACTTCGATGGCGCTATGATCGGCCACTGTGAAAGTGACGATGCCGCATTTATTCTCGCCGAGGTCATGCACCGTTACGCTAGCAAGCCTAGCTAGTGCTGCTCTCAACTGATTGGCAAGTTTTGTGACGCGGCTTTCGATGTTGTCTAACCCGAGGGCTAGAGCGTAGTCTACCGCTCGGCCGAGGCCGAGTTTGGCTGCTACATTACATTCCCAGTTCTCAAAACGACGCGCATCCCCACGCATTTCGTAGTGGTCGCGGCTCGTCCACTCGGCGGCATGCAGGTCAAGAAATGGCGGCTCGAGCTGCTCTAAAATTGATTTGCGAACGTAAAGAAAGCCAGTGCCTCTGGGGCCACGCAAATATTTGCGGCCTGTCGCTGAAAGCATGTCGCAGCCAATTTCGTCAACGTTGATGGCTATTTGACCGACTGATTGGCAGGCGTCAAGGAGATACAAAATATTGTTTTCTTGCGCTACACTACCGACTGCTGCGGCCGGGTTGACTAAGCCACCATTGGTGGGAACGTGAGTAATGGCAATCAGTTTGACTTTATCGTCGATTGCCTCTTTTAGTCTTTCTACGTCGACTTGGCCCTTGCTATCGTTTGCAATTACTTCTATTTCGACGCCGCGAAGTTTCGCCATTTGCAAGAAGGCGATGTAGTTGCTGGCATATTCGTTGCAGGCAGTGAGGATGCGGTCTTTAGGCTTAAACGGGATAGAGTAAAAAGCCATGTCCCAAGCGCGAGTGGCGTTTTCTACTACAGCGATTTCATCGACATGGCAATTGATTAGTTGCGAAATCGAAGTGTAGACGCCTTCTAAGCGATTATTCTCTTGATTGGCGGCTTCGTAGCCACCAATTTTCGCTTCTAGCTTAAGGTGCTCGACAACAGCTGCTAGCACTGGTTCTGGCATCAGGGCTGCACCGGCGTTGTTGAAATGCAGTCTCTCCAGTGTTGCTGGTGTGTCTTGGCGAACTTGGTTAAGGTCTATTGTTTTTGATGCAGATTTAGAATTCATCAAATAAGTTTAGCTCTATGAATCTTATTCGACATCCCCTTGTTCAATTTTCTTGATAGCTGCTCTTGCATTGCGCCGCACTGTATCGTCGGCTAGAGCTTTCTTAAGAACTGGCAGTGCCCCTATCGCTTGTGGGCCAATAGCGCCCAAGGCATCGGCTGAAAATTGTCTGATGTATTCACTCTTATCAGACATTGCCTTAATTAAGCTTGGTACAGAACCTTTCGCAGGTGAACCGATCTTTTCTAAGGCCCAACAGGCTTCTCTTTCAACGTCAAAGTTACGATCGGCGAGCATCTGCGTGATGGCCGGTACAATTAGCTCACTTGAGTCAGCAGGGCTCGTCTTTGGGTTCGCTGCTATGAGTCCGAGGGCTGTTATACAAAGCCGTCGGCAATCAGGATTTTTATCATTAAGAGACTTAGTCAAGGGCGAGATGGCCTCGTGGCCTATCGCTGCCAAAGCTTGCTCAGCATTGCTCGTTAAGTTTCCTTCTTGTAAAACGTGCAGCAAGGCTGGAATAGCCTCCTTAGCATCGGGGCCAATCGCCTGCAAAGTCTCGATGGCTCGGTCGCGTAAATACTGTTTGTCGTCAAGTGTTTGTACCAGTGCAGGCACTGCCGCTGCTGCTTCTGGGCCAATGTTGCGCAAAATTCCTAGGGCCTGCTGCCGCTCTCCGTCGTGAATACCGTCGACAACCTTAATTAAGTCGGGCACAAAAGGAGCCGCGCCGGCGCCCATATCATCGAGTTTTCGCAGAGCGCTTAAGCGCACTGAGACGTCTTTTGAATGAAGCTCGGTGGCCACACCTGGTACTACATCGATTGGGCCATGTTGCAATTCGATCGTTACTGATTCATTTTGAGACTTGGCGGGCTGAACGACCGCTGCTTGGGGAAGAATTCCAACCAGTAATAACGTCATTGCTATTCGCTTGTATTTAACTTGCATGGTAATCTCCTCATTTTTTGAGCGCTGGCGCTTTGCCTTTCTAGTTTTGGCTCTACCAAAATGGCCCAACATTTAGGACCGTCAGCTAGGCAAATAAAGCGCAATGGTCTACCGCCTGTGAACAGCGTTTTTTTCAGCAAGAAGGCATATAATCGCTGTATATGAGTTTAAGTAATCAATCTGCAGTTATAGAGTTTCAGCGCTTATTTAGTTCGCTGCTGGCGTTTGGTTTGCTAGCGACAGTCACTAGTTGCAATCTTGCCCCTCGCACAAAAGTCAGTGAAGACGTAAGAAGGGTTAGAGCTGCCAAACAAATTACATTAGAAGATAAGGTGCAGAATTTCGGCAATGCCATTCATAAATTCAAGATGCTTCCGCCAAAAGGATTTCTTTTCAGCCAGTTAGACGTTCCTGAAGGACAGATTTTCACGTTTACAACTCCGGCGCGCAAAGACGGTAGAAATGGAGTTCTTAGTGTAAGTTGCGTCTCCAATAAAGCCGGTCACAACCATGTTGAAACAAGCACGGTTTTGACTTCAGTTTTGGAACCATTGAGTCGTAATTGTATTGAATTTCACGAGGCATCGGTAGACACTTTTGATGTTAAAGGCCATACGTTTATAGGCGCAGAATTCTCTGGTTCTTACGGTGGATACTATCCAATTATCGGTTATGTGGCAGTCTCTGCCTTAGAAAATGGCTTTTATATTGTCCAGTGGCAAGATGGCGAAGCGAATTACAAACTGACAAGAAAGGTAATGCTAGATGCCTTTGAGTCGCTAGAAATAATAAACTAGTTTAAAAGTGGTGAGGAATACTGATCAATGTTAATGGCTGATACGCTGGCGATATTTTTGGTAGTGTTCGGATTTCTTCTAGCTTTACCTGGGCTGTGGTTGCTTTGTCTCGGACTATGGCCGAAAGCGGTTGGGCGCACTTGTGCTGATTGTTCTGCAGGGCTTCTCTTGCCGTTTCTTGTAGGCTTACCAATATCGCTGGTGGCATTTTTTGCTACATCTTTTGCTAGCACTAGCCTTGGACCGGCTAGTGGTTTTGTCTCTATTGCTATTGTCTGTCTCTATGTCTTATTTGCCAGTATTGGCATTGCTGGCTTAACTACTGCCATCGGCAAGCGGTTGCCATCGCCGGCTGATATTGAGCGGCCATGGAAAGCGACGATTAGAGGCAGCATTGTCATGGAGCTGGCTTTTCTTTTACCTCTTTTAGGCTGGTTTCTACTTTTGCCATCAGCCTTGATTATTGGCTCAGGCGCGGCATTAAGAGCCATGCTGAAAGGTATGAAAGTTGTAGTAAAACGCGAAACAACAGCTAGCGGCGAAGCTGAGGAAACCATCTCTAATTTGGGTAATAGCCACGGGGTCGCCTGATGTCTGTTTCTCGGCGAGATCTTCTCAAACTTGCAGCTCTGGCTGCAGCCTCTGCTGGCACCCTGCCTTTGAGCGGTTGTGAAAGCATCACCAGCAGTGCCACCAAATGGTTGGGTGAGGGCATTCCAACGCAAGCTGGAGTGGCTGATGGCGCGACGGTAGACCCAGATTTTCATTTCTTGTCACGAGCGACCTATGGTCTTTGGCCTGGCGATCTCGATTATCTGAAAAAATTAGGCCGACTAAAATGGCTCGACGAACAGTTGAGTTTTGAGAAAATCGACGATCGTTCGTGTGATTTAAGAGCACGTCGCTTCGAGACTTTGTGGCTCGATACAGGCACATGTTATGAATATAAAAAACCGGTTTTGCGCGATGAATTGGTGCGCCATATGTTGCTGCGAGCTATTTATAGCAAGAGGCAACTTTATGAAGTCATGGTGGGCTTTTGGAGTGATCACTTAAATATTGATGTAGGCAAAGGCGATGCTATTTATGCTAAAGCTACAGATGATCGCTCGGTGGTGCGAAAATATGCCTTTGGTCGCTTTCAAGATCTTATAGCTGCATCGGCTAAATCTGCGGCAATGCTAATTTATCTAGATGGTAACGAGAATCGAAGTGCCGCTCATCCGACCGCCCTTAATATTCCTAATGAAAATTATGCTCGGGAATTACTTGAATTGCACACAATGGGAGTGGATGGTGGCTACAGCCAGAAAGATGTCTGCGAAGTAGCTCGCTGCCTCACTGGCTGGCGCATCCATACGCCCTGGCAGCGCGGCAAAATTTATTTTGTGAGTGCTGAGCACGATGATGGTGTCAAGGTGGTGCTTGGCAAAACTATAGCAGCAGGTGGCGGAGAAAAAGACCTTGATTCAGTTTTAAATATTGTTTGCCAGCATCCCTCTACGGCTAGCCATATTGCTACCAAGCTATTGCAACATTTTGTCGCAGAGGAGCCGCCGAAGGCCATGGTGAGTAGGGTTGCAACAGTCTTTACTAATAGTGGTGGCGACATTCGTACTGTCGTACGAGCGATTTTTACCGATGAACAGTTCGATCATTTTGCTGCGAATAAGATTAAAAGGCCTTTTCACTTTATTGTTAGTTCATTGCGTTCATTAGCTGCTGATACTTATGCTCACGCATCTTTAACCGAATATTTAAATCGCATGGGTCACGCACCATTCCAATATCCTACCCCCGACGGCTATCCTGATCAATCTTATTATTGGCTTTCAACCCTACTTTGGCGATGGAATTTCGCCCTTAGTATTTGCAGTAATAAAGTACCTGAAGTGACTATTGAGTTGGCCGAACTTACCACTGCCATTGGTGCTTCTGAGAAAAATTTGATTAGTGAGAAGATATCCAAAAACAAGCTTGATAGATTGTTCGCTCATTTTGTTGGTCGCCAACCCACTGCTTCTGAGCGTCAAACTTATTTTGAATATCTAGCCCAAGCGAAAAACGCAGGCTATCCCGATCTTGTCGGATTGATACTGTCTTCTCCTGCTTTTCAGAGGTGTTGATGGCATCACCAAGAGACTATTCGCGACGAGCATTTTTGCGCAAATTGGCTTTTGTAGACGAAGCACACCTGGGAGCTGCCAATAGGTCTTTGGTGTGTATATTTTTGCGTGGGGGTGCTGACACTCTTAATATGCTCGTTCCCTATGGCAGTGATGAGTATTACAAATTGCGGCCTAATATTGCCATAAAGAGGCCATCCTCTGGGGGCTCGAAGGCTGCAATTAAAATCGACGATTTTTACGGTTTTCATCCTAAAATGGCACCACTTTTGCCTATCTATCGTGATGGTCGCTTGGGCATGGTGCAGGCTGTAGGTACAGACAATTTTAGTGGCTCACATTTTGAATCTCAAGATCAAGTTGATCATGGCGAAGCATGTGGGCACAGCCTCGGCGGCGGCTGGCTCGGGCGACATTTAGCTACTCGCAGTTTGGGGCAACAGACGCCCTTGTCGGCCGTTGCCATTGGCACAGCTTTGCCTGAATCATTGCGGGGAGCTCCGTCAGTTAGCGTACTTAATTCAATTGAAGACATCAAGTTGCAAGCACCGCCTGGGCAGTCGCAGGCGATTGCCCAGGCCCTAGCCAAGCTCTATGGCTCAGAAGTAGCTTTGCTGGCTGAGCCGAGTAAGTCTACTCTTGATTTACTTAGTCGTGTGGAGAGACTGCAAGGCAAAGAATATCACCCTGCCCATGGTGCCAATTATCCCGATAATACTTTCGGCAGAGGATTGAGAGAAATTGCTCGTCTGTTGAAGGGTCGTGTGGGCTTAGAAGTGGCCGCTCTTGATTTGAACGGCTGGGATACTCATTTCTTTCAAGGCGCCGAGGCTGGATTACAGGCTGATAGTATCGAACAGCTGGCCAATGGTCTGGCTGCTTTTGATAAAGACTTAGGTTCGGCAAGAAGTTCTGTTACTACATTGGTTATTACTGAGTTTGGCCGCAGAAGCTACGAGAATAGTTCTATGGGCACTGACCACGGCAGGGCCTTTACAATGTTTGCTATTGGCGATCGCATTGCTGGCGGTAAAGTGCATGGCCCTCTTCCTCATCTTAGCCGCGGTGAGCAACTTGATTTGTTGGGACCGTCTGGCTTAGATGTGCGTTTCGATTATCGCTCTGCCCTATCTGAAGTCTTGGTGCGCGCCCTCGACAATCGACGAATAGACAATGTTTTTCCCGGATTTAAGGCTGAAGAAGTCGGTCTAGTGAAGCATTCTCGTGGGTATGATAACCTGAGTTAATGAAAAGCTCTCTTTGTTTAGCAAGAATTCGATTTCGCACTGTTGCCGCGACCCTTATAATCGGCAGCTCTGTTGGGGTGCCGCTACTTTCTTTAATCGCTGCAACGCCAGCCCATGCCCTGCCAGGGACAGGTACTATGGCATTCAGATTTAACGAGTCGATTAAGGCTTCCGGGCCTGTAAGTACGCACGCTCGCAGTGGCCTAGGCACCAAGACAATCAGCTCATCGCAGGTTCAGACTCTTCTGGCTTCTCTACTTTTTCTTAATTTGACTACTGTCAAACCAGCTATTGTTTCGAAACAAGACATCGCAATAACAGATTTTATCGGGCAACAAATTAAAGCTGGAGAACGGGCCAAGATTTCTGACTTGCTTGCTCTCTACAATTTGCGCATGAAAGAGAAGCATTATTTGGCTGCTCTTAGCTGCGTGTCTTTTATTTCCTTTCTCCATTCTTCCACTGCCGATGAGAAATTGCCCCCTGTGGTGAGCGATTCTGATCTGCGCAAGACAAAGCTATTTGCTGGTCGCGAACTGTTGGCTAGAGCTGAAGATGAAACAAGAATTTTCGAGTCAAATGCCATGCTTCATTTGAAGTTAGCGAAGTCACTGCTGCAATCTTCGGGCGACAGCAGATTGATTGCTCGCGTCGATAAAGATATTCTGAGACTTGAGACAAAGGGCTTAAAACCCCATGGCTATGCTGGTTTTCTTATGCTTGGCGATGTGGTCAATGGTACCATTCAGTATAGTCCAGCATATTTTTGCAAAACGATTCAAGATGGCGACCGCATTCTTTCTGTTGATGGAGTTTCAACCGCTGGGCTCAATTCGCAGCGGACGCGACGCTTGCTCGACGGCCTAGAACCCAACGTTGCAAAGGTAAAACTCGAGCGCGGCAAAAAGCAATTTACAACAAGTTTTAAACGCGGGATACCTCTGCCGGCTGTTGTTCCTGATGATTTGACAGCGCAGGAGTATCTACAATTAGCCAGTCAATTGCGCGAAGTTTGTCGCTTTGAAGATGGCAAACTAGCTTTGACTAAGGCTCAAAAGTTAGATGCAGACGGGCCGATTGCTGACCGGGCCGCTAAAATGTTATTGGCGCGTTTTCCCAAGAGCGAGCCGAGTAAGCAAGCCTTGCAATTATATTCGTCGGCGTATTGGTTGCATCAAGACAAGAGTGACGCTGCTGAAAAAGTATTGCAGCGCTGTATAGCTTCGTGGCCTGATTTTGAACTTCCCTATAGACAGCTTGCTTCTGTTTACCGCAGCTCTGGGCGATTGGCTGAGGCTAAAACTGTTTTAGAGCAATTGCTCACTGTCAATGCTAATTATGCTCGTGGATGGAGTGATTTGTCGCAAGTTAAACTGCAACTTAAAGACCGAAATGGTGCCATTGCTGATGCAAAGCATGCAGTAGAGCTTGATCCTGACGATGCGGTCCTGAATTCATGGTTGAACTCAATCACGATTAAAGACGGCATGTAAATTTGCTGAATGCTATTAATATTACTTGACGATGTCAAACATTGTCACCAATGACGGTATCGCTTGAATGAGAAAGCCGGTCATGAATAGAATGGCTCCGGCAAAGCCAAAAGAGCGGTCTGGCAGGTTGTCTGCATACCATTCGATCATAGGTGATAGGGTGGTGACAATTAGTACATTTCCCGCAAATGTTAGACCCAGCTTTATGCCAAAGTGAGCTGCTTTGAGGCTGTCCATGCCGATGCTAGCACCAATAAGAGATGTTGCTATGGCTAATACGCCTAGAGCTAAGGCTATTAGGAGTTGTGCTTTCTTTAGGTGTGGTTTCTTATCGCTTTGGTAAAATTCTGCTGGAGTAATTCTCAGCTTCTTGGAAAGTAGGGTCATTAACATGGCGCATGGCCCTAAGACTATTGCTATGCTTTTATAGTCCGCTACCCAAAGAGCTAAAATCACTGTAACTGCTCGAAGAGCGCCTATGCCAATTAGAAAACCAAAGGTATCAGGTTTGCCTTTGCCGATTCGGTCAATGTGAAGTCCAAAAGCCGAACCTAAACCTATACCGGCTATCAGAGCAAATTTGGGGCCGAGCGGAAAGAGAAAACCGGCAATCATCAAGAGGCTATAATTAACCAGACGAGTAATGGTGCTCAGTGGACCCTTCTCACCTCCGAACAAATCGTAGGCTAAGTAGAGTCCGCCCACCAAGTCGCAGGCCATACCAAGAAGCGTTAGTTCTGCTGAAAGATGCGGTTCCATTGTTCTCTACCAGTGAGGATATTAAAATACCATTGATGAGTGAAGTAGTGAATGGTCAAACTATTCTAGCGAAAGTTATAGAGACTTATTCTTCTTTTGAGACTTATAGTGATATTGGCACCGTCGAGTCACCCGATTCGTCGGGGATAAGTCTTGAATTTCAAAGTGATTTTAGAAGACCGTTTTGCTTCCGCTTTCACTGGCTTTCTTTACCCTCGCAGCTTGGTAAGAAGATGACAGCCCAAGAGACGACCATTTGGTCTGATGGTGAGCACTTCACTAGTAGGTTTCAAGGTGAATTGGCAGAGACTGAGAGCTTCTCTTTGCTAGTTGCTGGAGCCACTGGAATATCAAAAGGTTCTGTCCATGTGATATTGAATTTGCTTATTCCAAATGCTATTGGCTTGTATCATCCTTGGCCAGAAATGACTGATGTTAAGCGCTTGGATGATCAAGACAACTGCTATCAAATTATTGGTACCAGCAGAGGTGTCGACGATACAAGAGTTTGGATTGAAAAAGAAACCTATGTTGTGCGTCGCCTGAAGGAAAGCAATGTGGTAACCGAGCAAAAGTGCGAAGAGATGCGAGCATATTCGCAGCAACCTGAGCAGGTTGAGATGATGGTTAATGCCCTGAAGAAACAAGGAATCTCGGAGGATATGATCGCTGCGACGATTAATGGCCTGGACACAATGTTCAAGCCAACAACCTATGTCTCTGATTATAGGTATAATTCGGTTACTGTTAACCACAGTTTAGCAAAGAGTGTGTTTGTTCCATCCGCTTAAGAAGCAGTGCTCGGCTCAGTTTGGTTAGCTAAACCCAGTAGTAGTTTTTTGACATTTTCGTCTTTTACAGCATTGACTAGAGCTTCATAGTTGTTTGCTGTGACAAAGTTGTATTTTACTTTCAAGCCACTCATGTCGCCATTGCCGTTGTTGTCATCTTTGAAGGTGGCTTGAATCGCTCTGGTTAGTGCTCGTACTTCTGCCACCGAATGGACCTTGCCATCGGTTGCAAGTATACGCTCGGCCGATTGCCATGGGCCTTCACCTCGGCGAACAGTCGCAAGTTTTATGAGATTGTCACTGGGTTGGAGGGCAACATGTTCGGGTGTAACTTCTTTCTCTTGCACTTCTGGTTTTGGCTCTAGCTCAATTGCGGGCACAAGATCTGTCTGCGTTTTAGGCTTTGGTTCAAGCTCAATATCAGGCACTAATTCTGGTATCACTGTGCGAGCGACTACTGGTGGCACAAGTGGTAAGACGGTTTGCTTGGTGGCTTGCTCGGCAGCAGCTTTTTCTGTAGCAGCGCGTTCGGCAGCAGCGCGTTCGGCAACAGTTGCCTCGAGGCCTTCTGAGGCGGTCTTGCCCTCGATCAATGGAGTAATGGCTGGCTTGATGGCGTCGTCAGCGGCAACAATCTTTGTTGGATTAATGGCAGCAACTTCTTTAGCCAAGGTCGTATCTACTGTGCTGGCTGCACTCGCGGCTTCGACTTCAACTGCATTTTCACCTGCTACTACTTTGGTTGGATTGATTGCAGCAACTTCTTTTGCCAGAGTTGGATCAATGGCAGCTGTTGGTACTTCTTCTATTACTTTTTTTGCAACGTTGTTTTCAATTGCTGGCAGAGTGAACTGCTCAACAACTTCTTTGCTCGCTGTTTCGCTGGCCACAGGCCGAATCACGTTGGGGGCGACTTTAGTTTCGGTGACAGCAGCGGCTACTGGCTGTGCCACTTCAGTCACTATTTTAGATTCGATTATTGGGGCAGCTACTGGCTGTGCCACTTCAGTCACTACTTTAGATTCGATTATTGGGGCGGCTACTGGCTGTGCTACTTCAGTCACTACCTTAGATTCTACAATTGGCGCTGCAGCCTGCTCAATCGTTTTTTGTTCAAGGGCATTAGCGGCAACTCGCTGTGTCACAGCTGATTCTGCTACTTCTTCTGTTACTTCCTGTGCCATGTCTTTTGCTACAAGAGCTGTTGCTATTTTTGCATCGTTGGCAGCGACAGTGACTTTGCCAGCAAAACCGATAGGTGCAATCATGGCGCCTTGTACTGCTCCAATCAAACCTTCTTTAGCTAGATTTGAGGCACTATAGTCAAATGTTCCATTCTCCATGGCCGCTATCATAGTGGGTCTAGCGATGGCACCGGCAGTGGCACCAGCAACAACCAGCTTGGCGGCCAAGGTGGCGCCTTCTCGAGTTGCCAGGGCAGCCATTGATATACCACCGGTTGGTCCGGCAAGTGCAATTGCTGCTGCTATTGATGCGGCAGTTAGCGTGACGTCGGCTACGAAATGCGCATATTTCTCATTTGAGTCAAGATTATTTTGGTAAGTCTTACTGTAGTACTCAGCAAGCGCTTCTTGAACTGGTTGTGGTAGCTTCTCCATGTTGCTGTTAAATTGCTTCAAGACATTTTCATTGACCTGTAACATTCGTTCTTGGCCAAGACTAGTGCCGTCACCGACTGTCAGCGGAGCAAACTTGTTCATTCTGTCAAAGAATGACTGCATGCCATCAGTAGAACTAGCTGTTAGGTAACGCGAGTATTGTTCTGAATGGGCCGAGTCAACCTTGCTCAAAAAGTCATTGTCGAGAGTGCCGCCGTAGCGTTTTTGATATTCCGATTTGAGTTCTTGCTTTTGCGGCTGACTAAGGCCGGCAAGTTGACTCTGGAAGTCTTGGAACTTTTTGTCGTTGCCGAGAACAAAAGAGCGCAGATCATCTACTAATTGAGGTTGACCATTCTGTGCAATAGTATTTTTCAGTACTTGCTGTTGCTCGGTACTCAAGCCATCGCGCTGTGTGATACTCGCAAGCAAATCTTGATCTAGTTCGCCACCATATTTGCGTGTGTACTCGGCTTTTAATTGTGCTTGTTGTTCGCTGCCGAGTTTTGCTAGGTCAGCTTGAAAATCTTGTAGAGAGCCACCGTCTATAACTAGCGAACGTAGCTTGTCGCTTAGCTGGGCTTGACCGCCTTGGGCAATGACATTGTCTAAGACCTGTTGCTCAGCCTGCGGCAAAGATTCACGAATGCGAGTGCGGTCAGCTTCTGGCAGCTTTGCTAGGTCTGGATAATGGCCCACTATCCAATCACCAGCTAGGCCACCAGATAGAGCAACTTTAGTGCCTATATATGATTGACCTTGACCATCAGTGAGCAAATAAGCAAAGTTGCCTGGTGTGCCAAGGGTGGCTGAGAATGTTTTGTAGAGTAAATCGTCTTCTTTGCTTACTTCGCCCTGCTTTTCTCCCCGCTGAACAGCAAGGACGTTCTGCATGCGAGCAAGTAAAGCTGGATCTTTCATTAGCTCTTCCACTTTACCAATGGTTGCTAGTTGAGCTTTATTTGCAGCTGGTCCATCTAATAAGGTGTCACTGTCAGTTTGTTCAGCGCGCCCCTTGAGGAAGTTGTCGATTTCACCAAGTACAGGTGGCTTGCCTGTTTGAGCGGTCTGTTCTAATAGGCGGCTGGTTAGCAGCTGGGCTGGAACATTACCTGAAGATTGGTCGGTCAAATACTGACTGGCAAAGCTGTCGACACTTGCTTTGAAGGCTGGATCACCCTTGTAACGCGCAGCATCAGCCTCGGTCATGTGCTCGATGTGACCTACTGCTTCACTAGTCTTTGTGGCACCAGAGGTGGTGTAGTTCTGCATGTACTGCTCAAGGGAGCGTTGTACTTTTTGAGATTGCTCGAAGGTCGCTTGCTGGCCGTTTTCTACTCCTGGCGGAATGAGCTTGGCTTCCACCAATGCCATCACTTGCTTTTGTTCGTCTTCGCTAGCGTAAGACTTCAGTGACTCGGCCAAGTTAGCTTTGTATGCAGGGTTCTTAAGAAGATTCCATTCGGCAGCAGACATGTTTTCAACACGGTTCATAAGATCGTTAGTGTTGTGACCGCCACCAAACCCGAAAGTACTGTCTTTGTGCAGCTCTGCCAGACCTGATATAAGAGTTTTTCCACCATTGAGCAACTCGTCTCGTAGTACGTCTTGGCGCGTACCAGAGGCTGAACTCTGAATATTCTTCTCGATAAAGTCGTAGTAGCGTTTCGCTTCTTGTTCTTGGATTGTCTTGGGCTCGGCGCCAGTTTGGGTTAGTTCTTTTCCGGCGATATAGGCACGACGCTCATTGGCCGTGGCATTAGAAAAGACAAGATCGCTATTGGCGGCGTTTTGGAAGTAAGGCAGAATTGCTGCAGTATCGGCTTTCAGAATAGTGCCAAGTGAAATGTTTCCTTCTCGCAAATAGTCTTCTGCGATTGGATTTAACTGAAGCCCCTGACCACGTGCGGTGGTGCCAAAAGCTTTTCTCATACTTGCTACGAATTCAGGGTCACTGTTGAGTGCTCTTCTGGCGTCGATTGCGGCTGGCATGTCACCAGCAATTACGCCAGCAAACATTTGTAGATCGTGAGCTTGCACAGCCTTTCTGGCCATTCCTGCAATTGCTTCAGAGTCGTTTTGATCAGTGCCTTTTAAGAGTGTATTGAAAATGGCTTTCTGGTTTTCACCAACTTGACTAGAGTCAATGTCGGAGGCAAGAGAATGACCATAATCTTTTTCGTAATTTGCTTGTAGTTCGGCTGTTTGAGTTGAAAGCAGAGGTCCAATTGTGCTGCGCAAAAGGCGCATGCCGCGAGCCGGATCTTCTTTCATCACTTCGACGGCTATGCGAGCGTTTCCTGCTAAATTGCTTTGGTCATCTTTGCGATTAAGCATCGCCTCAATGGTGACAAATTTTTCGCCAGTACCGAGTTGATATTTGAGCTCTTCTCTTAAAGATGTGCCAAATTTTTCTTGATATTTGGTTTCTAATGCTTCCCTATCACTGGCTGTCATTGGTCCCAGAGTGCGCGCTAGAGCGTCGGTGTCTGGAGAACCTATTAGATAAAGGTAGTTGGTCAACTTGTCTTTGACTAGGTCGACACTAGCGTTCAGAGCGTCGCCAGAAAGATTGACTTTCTCAACCGGCGGAACGTTCGCCTCTATGGCCTTGGTCGTGCTCTCTGGTGTTTCTTTGGTTTGACCAACGATTTCTACAGCTGGTAATAAGTCGGTGGCTTTTTTTGAATCAGGCTTTTGGGCAGCTAACTGCGAATCGGTTTGGTTGCTGAGGTCAACGCCAGTGGCCTTGGTATCCAAACCAGGCTTTTTGACTTCAGAAATGGCATCTTTTGCTTCGGTGTTTGCCATGGTAAGTGTCCGTTCTGAGAAAGTAGCGTGAGCAAGGCCTAGAATGCTTGGTAAGCTGATTTATCCGGCTCTGCGATGAACTGGACAATTCGTAGATTAATTGTATTGAGTACTACGTGACAATCTCGTGAAAGAATCGTGACAAGCATTCACTGCTTACTCTGGGGCAGCGCGCCGAGAGTTTTGGCTGACGGTATCTTGTCGAAAGACATTAATCGCTCTTCTACTTCAGCTCCATTGTCCTTTAGCCACTTGCTCATTTCTGGCCCAACCTTCTCTCCATATACCCTGTGGGAGTAGACAATGGCGTAGCCGCTCTCGTTGGAGAGGACAAAACGGGCGAAGACAGCCTCTAAGAATTTCGGGTTGCCTAAGAGGGCCGCAATCATGTGCTCGGCGGGCTTCGCTGCTGTTTTCGGCTTTGAGTCTGTTCTCAAAATTTTGCCGTGTTCTGAATATTTGCCCACGACCGCATTGGCCGCAGCCGATAGGTTTTCGCCTGTCTTTACGCTCGGATAAAGATTGATAGTAACCATATCTTTCCAGGCTTCAAGGTTTGGCTGCGCCTCAGGAGTGAACTCATTTTGATTGTTGTGGGACCAACGGTGCACGTATTCGTTATCCGAAAACGAGAATTTTAGTGTTTCGGCTGCACCGGGCTTGGCCAATACCAAGCTATAAGCTGACGATAAAACGACAACAGCTGTCAGGGTGAGCAACTTCTTGCTTATGGCTTTAACTAATGTGTTGGCCTCGATTAGTTTGGTCTGGATATTGCTCATGATTTGCTTTCTCTTCCCCGGAGCACTGATATTCGTACGGCTCAATTTTAACGCAATATTGCGCCGCAATTGGTCTGCAACAATTACTCAGTGGCTGGAAGATATAGCAAAATTGAAGCGTTTGGTATTTATGATTAAAATGGAGCACGCGATTCTTTGCGCCATTTTATCGAGTTTATGCAATCAACCGCCTCTTTTAGATTGGAATTGTATGTTCGTTCGGGCGCTGCGAAGTAGACTTGTTCAACATAACGGCCGCTGCCGTCTGAATTGATGAATACTCCATATGAGCGACGACCCTGCGGCTGTGACGGGTTTTCTTTGTAGGCAGATTCTACGGCAAGCACAGTGCGACCGTGAATTTTCTTTGTTTCTGCGTGTAATACCTCATATGAGTCGGTATTAGCATAGACGCCATTGCCGATGAGATTCTGCAGGCTTTTTAATTCTTGTTGATTGAGGTGATGAGGCTCTTGACTGAGTACCCGCGTGAAATTAGCGGCAGTCTCAGTTGACTCTTTTGTGCCACCGAAAGCGCGGTTCCAGTAACACATTTTTGTTGCCCGGTCTCCTTCGGGATTATATTCGGTCAGCATCGGGGCTCCAATCATAGATTTGTTATCACTGATGTCAGGCATAGCTTGCTGCCAGTGTTTTGGCATGGCTAAGCGGCGAATAGAACCTTCTTCTGTGACTTTGTGATTTTCGTTCATTGAATGATTGCCTTCTTTTTCAAAGATTCGATTGAATAAACTTCGGTGCTCTTCAGGCTGATGGTCAGTTTTAGATAGTTGCAGGTCGTGAGTGTCATGCATACCATGAATGTTAAAAGCTTTACCTGCTGGTTTTTCATTTTGAACAATTGTTTGGTGTGGGGCATCCATCGGCATCAATTTATCTCCTTGAATCGTAAGGTAAGGGTAGAAGCTTTAGTGTCTTTGCACTATGCGCGGACCTCGTGGTGTTTCTGCTGGGCCACGCAGACCTTGGCGGCCGTAGAGTTGCGGCAGCGACTGCCATCCGGCGTCGCCAGCGTTTTGATCATCTAAATAAACTTGGGTCTGGCCATTCACTTCGCGCACATCGTGAATTGTTTGTACGTGTTGCTCTGAGAGTTGTCCGCTTTGGTTGTAGCCGTAAAGTGTGGGAATTCCAACGGGGAAGTTGCCTTCTTTTTTATAGGCCCAGAGCTGGTCAGCGCTTGGTGCCACATTGTGTTCGATGTATGGCATGTCTCCGCCCCACAGTTCTTTAACTGCTTTTTGAATTTCGGGTCCACCCATAATTGGATTGACTCCATTACCATTTCCATCTCTACCGATATAGCGGTATCCCCATGTGGCTGGGCCTTTTGGTGCAAATTGTGTAAATGCATTAATGCCAGCATTTTCGAGGATGTGGCTAGCCCAGTTGCGTCGATTGCCTTTATAGGCACCTTCTGGATCGAAAACTTTTTCATCTGGTGCCGCTGTGTAGGCTTCGCGATCTAGCACCACTTCTTTGCCACTAGTAGTAAACAGCTTGCCATCAACGGCAACTTGCTTGAGTGTGTCTGCGTATTTATCAGGGTGGCGACAAGCTGCAAAAATTTCACCGGTGGTGATATTGCAGGTTGGGTTTTGCCCTTGGTTGATACGTTTGGGTGAGCTTATATTGTGCAAGGCTTGCTCGCAGAGCTGAGCGCGTTCTTTGGCATTGAAGTAGTCTTTGCCACCGTCTTTTCCGACTTTTCCTCTGAGCAAGTCAGAGAGATTGTCATAGGTTTTCGCTATTTGTTCTTCGCTAGGTCCTTTCATTCCTTCTGCGATAGCGTCTTTTGAACGCTTTTCGAATTTGTCCATGTAGCTTGTGATTCGATCAGTTTTGATACCACTAGCCCCGACTAACTCTTGCAGGCGTTCACGGGCGTTCTCAATGTTGTCTGAGCGGTCGCTGGTCTTCAATAGGTCGATCGCCTTTGCTGTTCTTTCTTTAACCTCAGGATTGCCTTCACTGGCAGTGCTCGCTTCTTTTGTCTTGAAGTAGATATTGCCAGAATCATCGTTTTTGACATCGTAACGGGCCGTTACTTTACCGCCTTCGGTTTTGCTTTCAAATTTGTTTGTGCCGTTAGTATCTTCTGTAACTTTGCTCCAGACTTGTTTCTTCTCTCCGCTTGCCGTCACTTTGATATCAGTTATTTTGTCGAGTTTATTAGAGGCATCGTAATCAAACTTACGTGTGGCGCCATTGGGCATAGAAAGTTTGCTTGGTTGCATATCTTCTCGCAGCTCAATTTTTGCCAAATTAGTATCTTCGACAATTGTTTTGCCGTGCTGCTGATAAGTGAGAAATCCTTCGGCTGAGACCATTGAGAATTGGCGACCATCTGGATTATTTGCTTGCCAAATTTTCTCGCCACCAGCTTTGGTAATTTCTTTGACTTGGCTGAGTTCAGTATCTTTGTTGCTGCTGTTGTCGCTGCTGCTGTTGCTGGTGTCGCTGTTATCGCTGTTATCGCTGTTATGGCCATAAGAATAGCTGCGATAATTGGCTTCATCAATGCCAACTCGGCTGACCTTATCTGAGCTGTTGATTTCTACAAACGACCCATCTTTTTTCTCTATGCGAGTGTTACCGTCTTTGTTGATTTCAATTTTGACTTTGTCGCCGTTGCTTCTAACGAAAGATAAGTCGTTTTCTGTAACAATCAGCTTGTTGACCGGATTAGCTTCAGACTTGAGGTTGCTTGAATAAGTGGCATCTGCATTACGGCCAAAGATTGTTGTCTTTTCTTTGTCATTGATTTCTAGGCGGACAAGTCCTTTGTCATCGTATTTAGCCTCTAGCTTTCTGCCATTTCTATTCGTTGAACTTAGAAGCTCGCCTTTGTCAGAGAAGACACTGAGTGCTCCATCGGCTCCACGACTTTCTTTTTGTCTTCTGCCATCTGAGTAATAGGAATCCCAAATATTTTTGTTGCTTGAATTATCGCTGGCTTTAATGCTATAGGTACCGTCATCTTGAATCTTTATCTGCCCCTGCCAGATTGATTGTTGGCCAGCAGCGTTGATTAGCGCGTAGCCTGACTTATCTTGGGTCTGTTGGAACTGGTAGGTCTGGTTTTTCTCTTTGTCTACGATAGTGGCAGTGTTTGGTTCAAGGTTGCGCTCGTTGTATGTGAGGGTGCGGGTTTTCTTTCCATCAGCATTTTCAATAAAGGTGACTCGTCCTTCATCATCAAATTGATATTTGCCTTTGCCAGTTCCTTCTTCGATTTCGCCGCCGTTAGAGCGAACTGTATGCTTGATTCCGTCTGTGCTGTTGAAAGAGAGATTGCCGTTCTTAGCAATTTCTAGATTAGTTACGGTGCGCGGTTGGGCCTCATCGGTTTTCCAAACTATGGCTTGACCGTCTTTTCCTTCCTCATTTTGGCGCGAGAAGTTTGTTGTAATACCATCTTTGGTTTGAGCGACAGTAGTAAGTTTGCCATTTTGGTAACTGGCTGATAGCGAAGTGCCATCAGGTCTTGTGACTTTTTCAACTTGGCCGTCCAGATTAGCTCTGATTTGACCACCTATGACGTTGCGGTGCTCTTTGATTGTCTTACCATCCAGACCTTGAATTTGCACTTCGCCGTTGTCTAAATATCGGGAGAATTCTCCTTCTTTATTTATTTCGAAATTTGGAACTGCTGACTTCTTGGCGTCTGCGCCTTGCAGCTGCCATTCGCCGTTCTCTTTGAGGTAGGTCCACTTTCCGTCATTTGTGCTGGTAGTAAGCTTATTGATGTCGCCATTGGCGTCGCGGCCGAATTCTCTGATCTTTCCTTCTTCTGGGTAGACAACTGTACTCACTCTGCCGTTCTCATCGAGAGTGACGTTGATCGGTGGTTCGATAGCCTTCTTCGCATCAGATGTGTCTAGCGGAGTATCGTGTTTTTTATCTTTTTGATTTTCGTGTTGTTTATCTTGCTTACTATCTTTTTGAGTTTCTTGCGACTCGTCTTTTGAGTCAAAAAATGCAAGACTAGCGATTTGCGGATCGCCACTTTTTCTGAATACATTTTTGTCTTGCAGTGAGCGAAACTCACCGATGTTCGACAAGGCCGAGCAAGCCTCAGCACTTAATTTGATACCGCTATCCGTTAACGGTGAATGAATTTTCTCAGCTTCCTGCACTGTTTTGAATTCAGGCTGCTGAAAAGTAGGCGAATGGGTATTCGCAGATTCTGCTTCTATTCTCGACATACTAATTCCTAACTTGGTGGCCCTTGACCGAATATTAGGATGATAATTTTAGTTTGTGACTATTTGGTACCCTGATTCGACTTCTTCAGGGATATTCAAGTGTGGAATGGGCATTCCGGCTCGTGCCCCTGCATATTTAAGCTTTTAGCTCGACCCTTTAGGCTCTGCGCTTGGGAATCTCAAACCAGAAAGTGCTGCCTTTAATGCCGCTACTATCGACTCCAATTGTGCCTTTATGCTGTTCGACAATCGATTTGCAAATTGCCAGACCAAGGCCTTTGCCACCAAGCTCTCGAGAATCTGACTCTTGAACTTGTTTGAATTTTTCAAAGATACTTTCTTGAAAGTCTTTTGGAACGCCGCGTCCTTGGTCAATTATTGATACTTTGATAAAATCTCTTCCTTCTCGGCCGACGGTATCGGCGCTTATGAGAACCTCTGAGCCGGTCGGTGAGTATTTAATGGCATTAGTAAGAAGATTGGTAAGCACTTGCCCCATGCGTTCTGGGTCAATGTCGACCATTGTGTTTATTGCCTTGCCGCTCTCGATATCGAGGGCCACTACCTTTACTTCGTGGTGCCGAGCGAAAGTACTAACACTGGCGATTGCCTCTTCGATAATATCCGCAAGTACGCAGCGCATGGGATGGAGTTCAATTTGACCCGATGCCAAACGTTCGGTATCGAGAAGGTCATTTGTAAGTTTGATCAGACGGCCAAGGTCTTTCTCTGCTGCTAAAACCTTGCTCTGTGCCGCTGCAGGTAGTTCGCCAGCGGCGCCGGCTGCCAGCAAGGTAAGCACGCCTTGTAGAGAAGTAAGGGGAGAGCGCAGATCGTGGCTGACCATTGCTATCAAATATTGCTGCATTCGTTTGGCTTCATCTAAATTGGTAGCCATAGTATGAAAAACCTGGTCAAGGTGAGCGATTTCATCTTTGCCGACTAAGGGTTGATTGAGAGCTATTCCCTTTGGCAAGCGATCGGCGTTTTCTGATATTACGTCTACCTTCTTTATAATGCTGCGGGAAAAGAAGTAGGCCAGGCCGAATGCTATGAGAACGTTTGCTGCAATTCCTGCAATAAGGAAGATTTCAGTCAGTCGTCTAAACTGCGCTTCTCTGTTTGGGCTGTCGGCTGTTGCCGCCGCCTGATCGCGAACTATCGATTTTAATTTTATATGGAGGCGATCAATAATCTTCTTTACGTTCGCCATTCGACCATGACTAAGTAATACATTGCGACTTCCTTGGCCCTGGTCGACGCTATCAATTACTTCTTCTAAGAGCTGAGTTCCGGCATTGGCGGCAGCCCGAGCCTCTCTTGCTGTGTTTAAATAATCTGCATCGCTACTGCTTTCTAATAGACTTTCAAGTTGATTGAAGGCTTCAACTGTTTTTGCTTTGTTTTCTTGAAACATATCTTTGAAGTGCTCAGCTCTAGAGACACTATAAGCGCCCACATTGACTGCGCATTGCGTAGCGTAGGTAGCGGCACTGCTCGAGCAATAAACTACATCTTTGGCATGTTCTTGCCGCTTAATTTCAAGTTCAGCTTGGTGCACAGAATAGGTTAATAGGCCAACGAAGAGCAGCTCAAATACTAGCGGGACGCCCACTAGTATCCAGCCAATTTGACTTATTTTTAGGTCAAAGCGCATAAAAACCAAAAGGAAACAATCTCAAATGATACCATTTAAGCAGTAAGCACCCACGGGCCAATTCATGCCGAAGATTTTGATTGTTGAAGATGACCTCCAGGTTGCTGGCTCTGTTCGAGATTGGCTGCTCTTTGAGAAATATCTCGTTGAGTTGGTCAGTACTGGCAGCGAAGCTCTTGAGATGATCAAAGCTTACGACTACGACGTGGTAATTCTCGATATTAATTTGCCAAAACTTAGTGGTCTTGAAGTCTGTCGCCGCTATCGCGATGGTGGCGGCTCATGCCCAATTCTCATGCTTACCGGGCAAGATGCAGTAGACGACCGGGCAAACGGGCTTGATGCTGGTGCTGATGACTATCTCACTAAGCCTTTTCATTTAAAGGAGTTGTCGGCAAGAGTGCGCGCACTTTTGAGACGACCGGGTGCGATAACTACTCACGAGTTGACGGCTGGTAATTTATTTTTGGATAGTGTTAAACATGCAGTTACTCTTGACGGTGTGCAGTTACACCTGCCACGAATGGAGTTTGCCCTCTTGGAATTTTTGATGCGTCATCAAAACCAAGTATTTAACCCAACCACTTTACTTGAGAGAGTCTGGACAGCCGATTCTGATAAGTCGCCCGAGACAATTCGCACAACCATAAAAAAGTTGCGAAATAAGATTGATACTGAAGGTAAACCGTCCTTGATTCAAAATGTTCACGGTGTTGGCTATAAGCTTTCGGAAGAGTAAATTGTTCTCTTTGGTCTACCAATGGTTGAGCGAACTAGCTTCATCAACCAGCCGGGCATCCGATGTGCCGATTGCGTAAGCTCGTGGAGCTCATCGTCATCGAGAGAGCGCGTAGCTAGCTCTACAGCAATGCTGTCGCAGCTTTGGCGGCCGAGAAACCAAAGTGCGCTAATTGTTTCGCCTAAGCGCGTGCCTTCAAGAGCTATTTTTCTGGCCGAGTGACTTTTGAGAGTTATTTCTCCCTCTATTGATTGAAAGGTACTACTGACGCCGTGCACGCAGAATTGCTGCTGTGGAGGCTCTCCCTCTGTTAATCCGAGTTGTTTTGCTAGGGCCAGTCCGTGAATTGAAGCTCTCTTTTTAAAGATTTTTGCTTTATACTTTGCCACCGCTAGTGGTTCGTAGATTTGTTCTTTTATGCGCAATGTGAAAACCCCCCAAGCGATGCGAGTGAGGTAGCCGCATTTTACTAGCCTATAGAGAGTTTGATCTATTGCTTCGCGAGAGCCCAGATTGAGAACCTGCTGCGTAGCGAACCACGCCCCAGGGGGAAGAGCGAGAATGTAGTCGATGATATTTGCATGACAGCTCATGATTGCACCTCATAAACAGCGTGTACTTTTAATAACGTTGAAAATGGGTGAAAGGTTCAATTGTTGGAAGTTAGATTTTTGGGTTGAACTTCTGACGTGGTATCGCAGTTAGATTTTTGGATTGAAATTCTAACGAGGTTCCGAATTAGATTTTTGGATTGAACTTCTAACGAGGTAACGCAGTTAGATTTTTGGATTGAACTTCTGACGTGGTATCGAAGTTAGATTTTTGGATTGAACTTCTGACGTGGTATCGAAGTTAGATTTTTGGATTGAAAGTCTAACGAGGTTCCGCAGTTAGATTTTTGGATTGAAATTCTAACGTGGTTCCGCAGTTAGATTTTTGGATTGAACTTCCAGGAGGCCAGCGTAGTTAGATTTCAATTCGAGAAATCTAACTACGCTGAAGTGGTGCCATTGACTGGTTTCGAGCCAGTTTTTCGCCGCCTTCAACGGCGTGTGTTGACCACAATCACTACAACGGCATGGCGCGAGAAGAGCGATTCGAACGCTCAGTGACTGGTTTGGAAGCAGCTGGTTTGCCAATTAACCGATTCTCGCATGGTCCGGGATCTCAGACTCGAACTGAGAAGAAACCGCTTCTAAGGCGGGCGGATTTAACAATTTTCCTAATCCCGGATGGGGTGGCTAGCGGGATTCGCGCCCGCGTTTCCGAGTTCACAACCCAGAGTCTTAGACTGCTAGACGATAGCCACAATTTTCCGTAGCTGGGATTCGAACCAAGATTCGCGCCTTCAAAGGGCGCTGTCCTGCCAGTTAGACGACCACGGAGTATTTCTGCGCAGTAAAAGCCTGCGCAGAATATTTTTAAGACAATCGGAGATCGAGGAATCGAACCTCGTACATTGAGCTCCCAAAGCCCACGTTCTGCCAGTGAACTAATCCCCGAAGGACAATTAGATGCGCGGGTGTGACGGGTTGGGGTTTTGTAAGACAACATGATTGTGATCCTTATGATTCTGTACAGCGAAGCCATGACGCAGCGGACTGGGCCAATTAAATTGGCTTCCGTTGAGGCTTTGATGCTGTAGAGACCAGATCACGATTGAATACCTTTTGGTGGCGGACGTTTTTTCACTATAGCATGACAGCCAAAAAGTGCAAACAGAAATTTTTCAGTTCGCAACAACTCAGATTGCCACAAATTCATAGCAATAGATAGTTACAGTAAGTTATTCAATTTTAGGAAGTTCCCGGCAAAATGATGATGATTCAGCTAGTTTCTCGGGTTGCTCAAGTGGCCCTTAGCAATTGTATTGAGCATGGCCAGAATTGTGGCGGTGAAGATTGTGCTGAGCACTATGCTGACTAGTGCGCTGAATAGTGTGGTGGCAGCAGCGGTGGCAGAACTAGGCTTAACTAGTTTTGCAATTTGCTAATAGTTTTGCATTTCGATATGCTCGTGTATCGGTCCCATTGTTGTAGCTTCGCGATCAGACCACTCCTGCACCATCTCAAAAGCGTTTTGCTGTCCTAAAGCCGTTTGGGTTTCGAACTGTTCATTAACTGCGATGATTGCCTTGTTTTCGTGAAGCATTCTATTAACAAAGGGCCGTAGATCAAATAGCCGATCTTGGTTGTGTTTGACAAATCGATTTAGATCAACTGCAATGATGCCGTCATTTTCTTGCACCATCTTTAGTGAATCCTGCAGACCTCGCCCGGGAATATCTTCGTCAATGGGTCCGTAACCAATGAGATGGTGCCCATGTTCGCGACAATACTCTTCAATTCTATTACGCTGCTCTTCAATAGCCAGTTCTGTGCAACCTGTTCGAAGATAGCCAACTAGTCTTAACTTCTTATGTCTCATTGTGGAACTCCTAGAGATGCCTTAGAAAGCTTTTCTCGTGTGGAGCAAAGCTTTCTCCTCTATTGTCGTCTTATTGAAAATGTAAGCAATCCTCCGCTGGCATGAGGAGGAGTTTTTCGTGTTGAAGACACATACCTCTCTTGGTCGATGCTTCGTTAGTTTAGCTCTGACATACTTGTAAGTGTCCTACTTGCGAAAATATTCGGTGGCGGCCATGAAAGTATTGATTGCGATTGATGATTCTGAATGCTCTCGACTAGCAATTGATGCAGTCTTGAAACGACATTGGCCAGAAGGTGCGGTATTTCGGGTGGTTCACGTGGTCGAGTCGATTGTTCTTCAGTACGGAACGATCGCTCCTCAAGCCCTAGAGCTTATGGTGGATGCAGAGCAGCGATTGAAGAAGCATGGACAAGAATTTGTTGATGTTACAAGAGAGAAACTGGTCTCGGTGTTTGGCGCACAGTCTGTCAGTGGCTGCGTTCTGCAAGGAAATGTTAGTAGCATTATCGTCGACGATGCAATTTCTTGGCAAGCTGACTTAATTGTTATTGGCTCCCATGGGCGAGTTGGCGCAGAGAGAATGTTTTTAGGGAGCGTAGCTGAAAAAGTAGTTAACCGCGCGCCTTGCTCAGTTGATGTCGTCAAGCTTAAAGCTGCCACCCCTGCTTGTGTCTGAGCCCCAATTTACTTACAGTAAGTTGCAAATAAATTGTTAAACTAGGCCCCGTCTCATTGCATGCACAGCCGCTTGGGTACGATCATCAACTGCTAATTTGTTCAATATATTTCGCACATGGGTTTTGGTAGTTGCCAGTGAAACAACTAACTTGTCACTAATTTCTTGGTTAGATAGTCCATCGACTATGAGCTTAATCACTTCGAGCTCTCGAGGGGACAGAGCTTCTGGAGTCGGCCTATCTGTGCAGCTCTTGGTTAGCTCGATTTCTATTTTGCTTTCTTGTTTGATTTCTTCGGTTTCAATAGGGGTCAAGCTATTGGCTTTTCGCTTTTCGTGGAATGGTGCTGAGTAATGCCTTAGTACTTTGCTGGCTATAGCCGAGTCTAACCAAACATCTCCAGCGCTAACGGCTCGAATTGCAACATATAATCTTTCTGGTTGGACGTCTTTTAGGCAATATCCACTGGCTCCCACAGCAAGCGATGCCATAATGTCAGCATCGTTGTCATGCTGAGTCAGCATGATGATTTTGACGGATGAATCTCTGCCAACTATGTCACTTGCTGCTTGAATACCGTCCATGACTGGCATTCCAACATCCATTAGAATTACATCTGGTTTCAATTTTTCGGCCATGGCGACGGCCTCTTGGCCGTTGGAAGCTTCGCCAATGACTCGAATATCACTTGTTCGGTTGAGGGCAACCTTGAGACCCAGTCTTGTCAACTGATGGTCTTCTACCAACAATACATTTATTGAGTTGACGTTTGCGTCAGGTACTTGTTCAGACATAATTATCCATTACCTGAAAAACCTAATTATAGACCGCTCTAAAAGCTAAGGAAGTGCTTTGTGGGAAAAGAACAGTCAAATAGTGCTGTCGCCTTAACATTGTCGACAGAAGAAGTAGAGCTGCGAAAGCGCTGGCTCGAGTTTTCAGCAAGTGATGAAGAGCTGATCGAGCTTGAACTTGACACTTTAGTGGCTGATCACATGGATGAACTGATTGAGTCAATGTATGCGCATTTTCTGACATTCGAAGAAACTCGAAGCTATTTTCCAAATGAACAGGTGCTCAAACGTGCACAGTCAGCCCAGAAAGACTATTTCGTTCGTCTGACAAAAGGCACATATGACACTGAATATGCCAACGATCGCCTTCGCGTTGGCGCTACTCATCACCGCATTGACCTTGATCCAAAGTGGTACATCGGCGCATATAACCGAGTTCTCGCCTGGTTCTTGCCAAAGGTAATTGGTAAGTACAACGGAAATGCAGAGATGTTAACCAAAGCAATTTCGGCGCTAATGAAGGTGGTTTTCTTTGATATGGGCTTGGCTATCGATTGCTACATTTCAGCGAAAGAGACCGCTCTGCGTCAGCATACCGACGCCATTCGCGAACTAGAGACCGAAAAACGAGTGACCAAATCAATACTTGAGAATTCACCAGTTGGAATTATAAGTCTAGACAAGGACATGATTTGTTTAGAATGCAATGACATGTTCATAGAATTGGTTGATGGTGAAAATCGCTCAGATATTGTCACGAAGCAATTGTTTGATATCGCTCCTGATTTGAATCCGGCCCTTTTCGAAGAGGTTCTTACAAGTGGTCAGTTTAGTAAACATACTGGAGATGCCCTCAAGCTCTCGAAAAAGAACGATAGCGAACTGAATTACTTTGACTGGATTACTTGGCCAATCAAAGACAACGATGGCAAGGTCACAGGCCTTGTGGCAATGTTTACCAACACAACTGCTAGTGTTCTGCTGCAACAGCAACGAGAAGATTTTGTGGCAACACTCACTCATGATTTAAAAACTCCGGTGTCTGCCACTATCCGCGCCGTGCGCTTCTTGCTCGATGGTGATTTCGGTTCAGTTCCTGAATCGCAAATAGAAGTTTTAGAGGCAATCATGCAGAGTAATACCGCTCTGTATAGTTTGGTGCAGACTTTGCTTGATGTGTATCGTTTTGATAGTGGTGTCAAAGAGTTTCATATGATTAGCTGCGATATGGTCGCTTTGATTACCGGCATTATCAACGAGATTATGCCGCTGGCTCGTGAAAAGGGCGTGACCATACAGGCTTTTGTGCCAGATACTGCTGATCTGGTAATTTGTGATCAAGATGAGATGCGTCGAGTGGTGCAGAATCTAATAGACAATTCGCTCAAGTTTACACCTGGTGGTGGCACTATTACAGTAACTTTCAAACAGCAGGACAGTCAAACAAGTGTAAGCATCACTGATTCAGGAAGAGGTATTCCTGAAGAGAATAGGCCTAAACTCTTCCAGCGGTTTTGGCAAGCTGGTACTACAGGTCGCTACTACGCAAGTACAGGCTTAGGTCTTTACCTTTGTCGTCGAATTATTGAAGGACATGGTGGCAGAATTTGGTGTCAGGATACTCAGGGTCCTGGCACCACGTTTTGCTTTGAACTATCTACTAAAGGCCTGGGTAACGCAGCAGTTGCTGTAACATAAGGTCAAAAAGAATCGGTGCAAGTTTGTAGCAGTCGTGAGTAAGCACTGCTAGCTCAGCCTGGTTTTCGACGTTTTTAGCATTCTTAAAGTGGGTTCTTGCGTCGCTAAATATTTGCTCCAGAACTAGGCTAGAATCTACTATTGGAAATCCGTTGCGGTGTGGTACTCGCTTGAAATATTCTTCAACAATATTTCCTGTTGTGGTCATGCACAAGCAAAGATCGGCTGGTTGGATAGCGATAACTCGCTCGTATGCTTCCTCGATAATTAGACCGAAATAGACTGCACCTTGAGCCATGGCCTGTGATGGTAATTGCTTTTCACTCAACACAATATCCTGCAGATGAATTCGCACATTCGGGAATTTTAGTTCAACTGCATGCATGCCAGTACCTTCGTTGGCCTTGGCGCATTTATTTTCTGCTGCTTGTGATGCCAAATCTGTGATTCTCAATTGGAGCTGCTCGATTTAAGATCCTCTACTAGTATTGGCCAGGCTTGCCCCTTTTGCCATCGTTCAAAATGCTGAAGTTTTGTTGGGGGCCCGTTTTCAGTACTAGCAAAACGTCAATCTTAGCTGAGTTGTATCATCCTTTAGGATGATACAACCCGGCAGTAGCAACGCTAATGTTGAAATGAAGTGGCGGCGGTAATCCTCTGGTCTATGTATGAGGTAGCGAGGGAAACTGCTTGAGAGACTTGGTTAACTGTGAAAGCATGGGCCTGATTGAGCGCATTTGTCCCGAGCCCCGGTAGTTGGCCCGGTAGTTGGCTAACGTTTACACTATCGGTCCACCGAAATGCTATTCAGGTGCGAACTAAGCGTCGGGTATCATCTTCAATAGGTTGGATCCCACAACAGATCTTCGCTGTAGCCGCTGCCAGCTGGTGGGAAATTTATTGTCAGCTCCATCGCACTATTGTATTCGCCGCGGCGGGCGTAACGATTGCAGCGGGCTCTGTGCTGCAGGGCTAGCTGCGCCGCTGGTACCTTAACTTCTTCGCCGTGCCAAATTTCCAGAGCCGAGTTCTGGATAGCGCGGCCATATGAGAATGACAGAGCCCATGGTAATCGCGACTTGAATCTTAGGTTCATACTATTTAAGCGAGCGGAGGCAAGTTCAGCTGACTGTCCACCCGAGAGAAAGGTGATACCCGCAACTGCTGCAGGAACGACTCTTAGTAAACAGGTCATTGTAGCGTCCGCTATTTCTTCTACTGTTTCCTGTTTAGTGCAGGCAAGCCCTGGCAGCACCATATTTGGTTTTAGAAGCATCCCCTCTAAGCTTACCCTTTAAGCGTAAAGCTGTTCGAAAACCGTATGCAAAACTAATTCAGTTACCTCCGCGCAACGCTGTAAAGTGTGGTGGCCAGTCATAAGAACTTCTGGTTCAATGATAGGAACAAGTCCCACTTCCTGGCATATAGCGGCATAGCGTGCTAAGGCGTGAGCATTGGCCGCGATACAACCTGTACTAGGCAGCTCTTCACTCAAGGTGAGCACCGCCCGCCACTTGGCAAATCTCGCGCCCAGAAGAGAATACTCAGTGAGGCGATGATGTAGTCCATCGAGGCCTTCTGTTATCTTCTCCTAGATGGCCAGCTAAAGCTGTTGTGCCAAGGTCCACCTTGATGCCTGGAATGATACCCAACTCGTGCAGTACTTTTGGAAATGGAGTGCCATCTGTCTTATGTTGCTTTATGGTTTCGTCGCAGAGAATAACTCCACTGATTGAATCACTAAGTCTCGGCGTAGTGAAAAGCAACTCGCGATAAGAGCGACGCACTTCACCGGTTTGCTTAATTCCGTGCTCAGCAAAGCGACTATTGCAAGTCTTGTCGCTTTCATCCATTGCAAGCAAGCCCTTATCGTCAGCGACTAGGTCTCTGGCAATGTGTAAGAGATGGCTGGTACTCATATTTACTCACCTCACTTTTGCATATGCCCCTTAGAGATTTTAACGTCTGCTCTGATTTCGATTTATCAGCATAGTTCACTGAGTTGTTGTGCCGTCAAAATGCTCACGATCTTTTTGTGCGTCTGCCCGAGTGTGGTGAATTACACCATCCCGATGATTCGGAGGCGCGTAGAGCGTATAGAGTTTCATTGATTCGCTGCCAGTGTTGATGATATTGTGCGTGATTCCGGCTGGTACCAGGATGGCAAAGCCAGCCTTTATTGAAGTTGTTACTTCGTCTAGAATAGCTTCCCCGGTTCCTTGTTCAACACGCAGAAATTGATCGAGTTGGTGCACCTCTGAACCGATATCCTCTCCTGGTTTTAAAGCCATTACAACCAGCTGACAATGCTCTGCTGTATAAATAACCTGACGAAAGTCATTATTTTCTAGTGCAAGTGTTTCAATATTATGAACGTATCCAGGACCGCTCTTCATAGTTCTAACGTCTGTTTTAGTTTCCATTATTTGTCCTCTTCTAGACCCTCTAGGAGCCAGTTTGTCAAAGTTATGCAAGCTTTGTGAATTTGCTATTTTACCTATTGCACTTCTACAACGACGATATCATCGTCGTTGTCTGCGGGTTTTCCTCCTGCGGTCGCACCAGCATATGCAGGTTGATTTTTCTTGCTTGTCTTTGCGAGTCATTGAAATATGCCGGGACTGTAATAACTGCTGAAGTCACTTTTTCACCAAGATATTTTTCGGCATCTTCTTTTAACTTGCGTAAAACCATGGCTGAGATTTCGTCAGGAGTATATGTTTTGTCCTTAATACTGACCTTGCAACTTTCGTCGGTGCCTTTGACAATCTTGTAGGAAACGATTTGCCGCCCAGCGCTGACCTCATCGCATCGCCTGCCGACAAAAACAGTGCCTGACTTTTGCAAGTCCTTAATTGCCTCGCATCGCTCTGCGATACTTTTCTGCGGGGGGATATGTGACAGGTACTATTTGAGACTGAAGGTTATCTTCGAACTATCAGAAGTCAGTTCAACCTTAACTTTGTATTCGAATGCATCTGCGAGATCATGCATCCATTTTTTATAATGGTGATGCATCTTTTCCTCTTGCTTCTCACTCATATTGGCGAGTTTCTTTGCCTCAAGCCAAACAGTTGGCTTTTCGTTGAACAATGTGGCGCAAGTTTCATCACCTTCGATGCTGGTTGTGGCTCCATGCATATTAGTTTCGAATTCTGCAATATGTCGCACTAGCTCCAGCGGACTATTTATCCCACATTTTTTAAACTCTTCAGCTTTGCGTTCAGCAGCTAGCTTATCCATTGCCTCAATTTCTTTTCCGTGGTTTGTCTTCTTGTCGTGATGTGATTCTATAAAATCGAAATGGGTGGCTATATGCATGGCGGCCATTTTGGTGGCGAATTCTTGCACTTTGGGCAAGTCCCATGTCTGTTTGGTCTGTTGTTTTGTTGTTGAAGTGGTCAAATTGCGCGTCCTTTTATACTGTATTTTGCTCTCTAGAAACTGAGGTTCAAGACTTTCCTATAAAAATCAGATGATATGCTCGCCATTTGCTCCTCGGGAATTTTATTGATAAAACTTGGCTCGAAGACATTCTTCAAATAGGTGACATGTTTGGAAATAGTGTGTGACAGATGTTTGGTAGCTGTTTTGAAATCAGGTTCGTCAACATGCAAAAGCAAAATATTGTCGAGCTCGTTACGAAATTCTTGACGCTTTTTTAGAAATTCCTTCAAAGTAACTTGCATTGATACTGTTGGTTTGATGCGACGAATCAAAAAATCTTCTAAGCCGAAGCGCCTCTTGAATGCAGTGAAGACATCATCTGCCTTCTCAAGCACCTTGTCTGAGTCCCATTCGTTTATATGTAGATTAAGAACGTCAAGCAAGTTATCTATGAATCGCAAATCGTCGTTCATGTAAGTTTCGAAGTTCACATTGCCAGTAATTTGGAAAACATTATCTGGTAGCTGTGATATTACGGACGGTGTAGCCATATTGCAATCCTCATAGCGTACAGCGACCTTGGAGGATTTTTTGTTTACTAGAAACTATGCCAGCCTCAGAACCCTTGAAAGTGAGGTGCGTTTATCGAGAGGACGGAAGAAGTATGCTTTAGTTCCCGATTTCGTTAACCCAGTAAGGCCTTAGGTTTCCGCAGCTTTCATGCTTTTGCAGCAAGCTATCGGCGAGTTTTCTCATTTTCTATTTTTGATAGCCTACTGTTTATGCCAGATTAAGATCTTGAGCCTCTTGGGGAGCAGAGCAGCGCGTAGGGCATTGCGAATCGAGAGAATGTCGATAGACTCTTGAGCAATGGCGCCATTCACTAGACTTAGATATCCTCAGTTCATTTGCTTTATCGATGCAATCAGCAGTCGTTAAAGTTTAGCTTTGACGACTGATATATCAGATAGTCACCATCTGCGGTGGCTATCTAGATGGTATCTGGAAGTTAGAGTTGTTCCCAGATAATCTTAAAATGATAAAATCGAAGATGCAAAAAGAAAAATGCCACCCCTTTCGGGGTGGCAAATTGCTTCAAAGCCTTTCGGCTCAAATGGTGCGGCTGGAGAGATTCGAACTCCCGACCTCATGGTTCGTAGCCATGCGCTCTATCCAGCTGGGCTACAGCCGCATCAAAAAGAATATTACCACAGGGTTTGCGACTGACCTTCTACTTTACCTGATTCGGTAAATAGTTCTGTAACGTCAGGACATGCAAAACAAGTTATTGGGCCCGGCGCCTTCTTGACCAGTGCAATACGCTACCTTTGACATTCCCCTGTCTGGTTGTAACAGAGCCCGAGCCACCGCCGCCGGCGACTTCTCCTGGGGCAGCAGCCGAAGGGTTGTAACCGTTGTAGCTGTTGTAGGCGTGAATACCTTCAGGCTGCGCCGGCGCTTTTGTAGCAGTCGCGGGCTTGGTTGAAGCCTTCTTACCCTTGCCAAGCCCACCGGCTTTTGCGCTGAGCGATTTCGGTGCGGCTTGAGGAGGTGGCTGGGCTGGCACTCCGTTATTTACTTTGGGTAGTGAGGGAGCTGCCGATTGAGGTAGAGAGCTTGAATAGGAGGTAAAACCAGCTCGTTGCAACGGTTGTTGACCTTGCTGCGCGTTGCCAAAACCAGCACCAGTGCCTTGTTGAACCTGGCCATTGCTGTTGCGAATAATCGGTGAATCATCCACAAACTGAAGTTGTCGCCTCGACATATAAAAGCTCGAACCGTCACCTAGGCCCTTGCGAGCAGCCTGACTGGTGCTGCTGAAGCCACCCTGAGCTGATGCTTGCGAGGCGCTAGCCACGATCGTCAAACCTAAAATCAGGGCCATGGCGCTTGTCTTCGTGGTCGCTCTGCTAAGCAATTGGTCCATCTGATTGTTAGTAGAAATTGCCATCTTCGTCTTAATTCCTATTGTCGTTAAGCTGGCCCTTCGGCCATTCTTGCAATCATTTATTGACTATTTTCGAGCCCTAATTGGTTGCCACGGCATTCTATATGATTCATTCAGTTAAATGCTTTTAAATAATAATGTCAAGGTATTTGCTCGACACTCCTGTCGGCCTGCCGAACCGCCGTGGTGGCTGCTGGCTGCCAAGAACATGTTAAACTATGCGGAGTTTCTTTGCTTGAAGAATCATCATTGAAGCCCTGAGGCTTGGTCTCTTAAAGGCGGTAGGCATGGGTTTTTCTACTCTTAGTCAGGAAAGTAGTGTGCAAGTGGCGACTGTATTAGGGCTCGTATCTGGAGAAGGCAAGTTGCCTGGCCTTTTGGCTCAATCGGCTAAAGAGCGAGGTTATCGTGTTGTGGCGATAGCACTTTCAGAAAGCGCAGAAAGCCAGGTTTCGCCCCATGCTGACAAGACATTTCTGGTGGCACCGGGGCAGATCGGACGCAACATCGGTCTGCTCAAAAAAGAAGGTTGCTCCAACATTGTTTTTATAGGCAAAGTTCCCAAAATAAACTTGCTCAGACAGCTTCACAAACTCGACTGGATGGCTGTTAAAGAATTGAGCAAGCTGCCCAACTTCAATGACGATACAATCCAGTTTGCCGTTGGCGATATCATGGAATCTCAGGGCCTCAAGGTTCTCACTCAGACTGAGTTCTTACGTCATCTGTTTCCTGAAATCGGTGTGCTCACTTCTCGTCACCCTAGTGCTGCTGAGTATGCTGACATTGAATATGGAATGGGAGTGGCACGAGAAATTGCCCGCTTAGATATTGGTCAAACTGTCATTGTTAAAGACCGAATGATTCTTGCTCTTGAGGCTATTGAAGGCACCGATGAGGCGATCAAGCGAGCCGTTAAATTGGCTCAGGGGCCGGTAGTTGTCTGCAAAGTTTCTAAGCCTAATCAAGATCAGCGCTTTGATATTCCTACCGTGGGCATGACTACACTCAATTCGATGGTGCGTGACAATCCTAACCCTGGTGGCGTTTTAGCAGTTGAAGCTAAAGAAACATTGGTGGTTGAGCAAGATGAAATGATTAAATTCGCCGAGGCCAATGGTATTTCAATCGTTGCCGCACCGCTGCCGACGGCTTAAAGTTTTCAATCTGGGGAAAACACTGAGCGTGAAGTAGCCTTTCGGTTGTTGAATTGAGTAGGGGTTACAATGGCATAATGAGGCAAGTGTAACTGATGGCCGACCAATGTACTTGCTGAGGTAGACTAGATTGTTGATGTCAGAAAGAAAGATTATTGTGAAAACAAATTTTAGTGTAAGGCTCGCGAGCTCACTGGCGCTTGGGTTGCTCGTGGTTACCGGGGCTTCCAATGCAACTCTAGCAAAAGAACCAGTCGCTAATGCTGACACTAAATTCGATACCGTTAAAAATGCCGTTGAGTATGTTCGCATCAAGTCTGCTGATAGTACAGTATCTAAGTCTGATTCCGGGCCTGCGGCTACTGTTGCCGTTCCTCCCGCTATGACCGAAGAACAATTTATTGCTGCAGCTGCCTACGCTGAGCGTGAAAGTAAGCGTCAAGCCGCTGCTGCTCAGGCTGAAGCTTTGCACAATGAAGCTCTCGACCACTATGAACTAGCAAGAGTCTATCTCGCTCAATGGAATGCGGAGATGGCTGAAGTTGAGTTGCAGGCCGCTGTTATGTGTGAGCCTGGCATTAAAGCGGTGCATCGTGACTATGTTTTTGTTGCTCTACTGCGGGCTAATATAGCGAAAGCAATTGCTGAAGCAATGATGGTAGTCGGGCTCGGTGAGCCAATTCCACTTGATGATGCTCAGAAAGATAAGCTAAAGGAGACAGCCTGCAAAGCTCACTATGTGAAAGGTATTGCAGCGGCTCGTGAAACTAAATGGAAAGATGCCATTACTGAATTTCAGTGGGCGCTGAGCTATCAGCCTAATAACGCTCGTGTCAGTCGTTCAATGGCCTTTGCTTATGCCAGCCTAGGTGACTTTAACAAAGCAGAAAAAGAATACGCTGCTAGCTTTGCTATGGATCCTTCAGACGCTTTTGCTCATGCCGATTTGGCTTTTCTTTTAGAGAAGGCTGGCAATACTTCTAAGGCCATGGAGCAGCTTGAACAGGCTGTTAAATTGCAGCCCAATGTCGCCGCATTGCATGTTGATTTAGCTTGGTTGGCCGAGTCAAAAGGTGACTTAAACCGCGCCAGTGCTGAATTTGAAGAAGCGGTTAAACTCTCGCCTAGACATGCCGCACTTTGGACGCACTTGGGCAAGTTGTTTGCCCGCCAAGGTCTTTCAGATAGGGCAATTGAAGCGTACAAAGCTGCTCTCGATTTAGACCCAGAGCAACAAGATGCTGAGCAAGGCCTCCATTTGCTCGAGCCCGTCGCTAAGCCGAATGCTAATAAGGCCTAGCCTGGTAAGGTTCTAGGCCTGTCTAGAGTTCATTAAATTGCTCAGATTAAATCTTCTCGTAGTCTCCCCAATGACAGGGGAGGCCTCTGTCTCTAATATAAAGATCGCGCTTAGGTTCTATCGCACGCGCCGCCTGAGTTGAAAGTCTTTTTGTTTCTAAAGTAGAGATAAATGCCCCTAGACCGCCCAGACAATTCACTATTGGCACAACCTGACGGCAACTCTTCTTTCGAGAATGTGGCCAAGGTAACCGCACGCACTCTTTCTCAGACCCCGTCTGCTTTTTACGACGAAATTAGTCGTGACATTAGCCAGCGTCCGGCTGATGCACTTACAAGGGTCGCTGGTGGTGCTGCTATCGGTGCTGTGGGAACTGTGCTTTTGAAAAACCAGAAAGTGGCCTTAGTTGCCGCCGTCGCTGGTTTGAGTTGGCAGGGCTATGAAGCGGTTAGCTCCTTGAGTGGATTTGTAAGCAAGGCTGCTGTGGCCGACAATGACGCTGCTCGTGAGCGCTTGGCTGCCGTAAGTTCCCATAATCTGGGCCGTAGCCTCACTAATTTCACTGAATCTGCACCGGGTATGCTTCTTGGTGGTTACGGCGCCAGTCGCGCTTTCGGTGCTCCACCGCTCTATGGTCGCATTGGTAGCGCCGTTGAAGAGAAAATGATTATGCCGGTGAGAGATCGGCTGGCCTTTGTTGGTCCTGGCTCTGAGCGCCTTCCTGCTTCGCTTCTTGGAAAAGATTTACAGGGCAAGGCTACGGTCGATGCCTTAGAGTTAAGCCGTATACTCGGCGAGAAGCACCCCTGGAAGGGTGTAGAGACTGGACAAACTCTTGATCTGGCCTCGCTTAAGTTAAGTCGCTCAGTTGTGGGCAAAGAAGAGACTATGTCCTGGTTGCCAGGCACAACCAAGCCAGGCAAAATACCATTTCACATTCATGGACCAGAAGCTAGAGTTGGCGCCCGTCCTAGTTTGGACGACTTGCTTGCCACTAGAGGCCTGGGTATTATCAAACAGGGCGACCAAGTGGCTTTCTATGCCGGTCAGTTTGAGCAGGTCAATATGATGAAGACTGCAGGTAAGCTTGAATTTTTCCAGCCCAGTATGCGCACTGTGGTTGTTGATCACGCCACGCAGACTGCTCGCAGCCTGAGTGGAAGCTTTGACCGCTCCTTGGGTTGGCAGATGAATGAAACCAAACATCTTGATTACCAAGGTGCTCTCAAAGCCTTGAAAGCGCTTGATTTGGCCAATCCGCTTAAGGCTCTTGAAGCCTTCTAAAATTTGCAATTTTATGACTTTCTCCGCTTAATCTGCGCGCGCCATTTAATACAGATATATGTGCTGGCTATGACTTGATAGTTTCTTGATTTGCAAAAGTTACGGAACTGCGCTCGGGTGCTCGTATTAGTGCTCAAGTGGGCTAGAATATGGCAAATTGTGCCCATTTCTTAGGAAAATACATATGAAGGTACAAGAAGGCCTCAAGGCCCATACTAAATATTTGTGGTTTGACACGAAGCAGAAGCGTGAGTACATCCGCATCACTGACGATGTTCAGCAATTTCTTGAAGAGACTGGGCTTAGAGAAGGATTTATCCTCGTTTCGGCCATGCACATTACCGCTGGAGTTTATGTCAACGATTGGGAAAATGGCCTAATCAAAGACATTGATCAGTGGTTAGAACATTTGGCGCCGGTTAATCCAGACTACCTTCACCATAACACTGGCGAAGACAACGGAGACGCTCATCTCAAGCGCATTTTGATCAATCACCAGGTAATGGTACCAGTGACTGACGGCAAATTAGACTTGGGTCCATGGGAGCAAATTTTTTATGCAGAGTTCGATGGCCAGCGCAAGAAGAGAGTAATTCTCAAGGCGCTTGGTCTCTAGCTTTCTAATAGAACTAATTTCAACGAGGTAAGAAAATGACAGTAAAAGAGAGAGGGTATTCTATGACGGGCCGTACATCCTCGTCACCCCACGCTGATGCGCGCGGTGCCGCTAAAAGAACAGTGCAAGGGCGTGAACCAGTTCAGATGTCGGTTGATTTCAGCCGCACCACTGTTTCTGAAATATTCGGACAGAATGTCTTCAATCGCTCTGTTATGCGCAAACTGCTACCTAAGCATGTTTATAAAGCTCTGGTGCGTTGTTTAGATTTCGGTGAAGCTCTTCACCCATCAATGGCTGATATCGTCGCCAATGCCATGAAAGATTGGGCTTTATCAAAAGGCGCTACTCACTTCACCCACTGGTTCCATCCACTGACTGGTCTTACTGCTGAAAAGCACGATTCGTTCTTGACCTCAGCAGCTGAAGATGGCGGAGCGATTTTAGAGTTCTCAGGCAAGCTATTAATTCAGGGCGAACCTGATGCTTCGAGCTTCCCTTCTGGTGGTATCAGATCTACCTTCGAAGCCCGTGGCTACACTGGTTGGGACCCAACCAGCCCAGCTTTCTTGATGGAGAGCACTAACGGCAAGACTCTTTGTATTCCAACAGTATTTTGCTCTTATTCTGGTCATGCTCTAGATAAAAAGACACCACTGCTTCGTTCATTAGAAGCTCTCAATAAGCAAAGTGTTCACCTCTTAAAATTGCTAGGCAACAAAGAAGTGAAGCGTGTCAATTGCACAGTGGGCGCCGAGCAAGAATATTTCTTGATCGACGAAGCCTACTACATGTCTCGCCCTGACTTGATCAACAGCGGTCGCGCCCTCTTTGGCGCTAAGCCACCACGCGGTCAAGAAATGGAAGATCACTATTGGGGTTCAATCAAAGAACGCGTATTGGCTTTCATGATGGATACCGAAGCTGAATGCTACAAACTGGGCGTGCCAGTTAAGACTCGTCACAACGAAGTTGCACCTGCTCAGTTTGAAGTTGCTCCAGTATTCGAATATAGCAACGTTGCTGTTGACCACAACATGCTCTTAATGGAAGTCTTCCGCAAGACTGCGCAGAAACATGGCTTGCGTTGCTTGTTCCATGAGAAGCCATTCAGTGGCGTTAACGGCAGTGGTAAGCACAATAACTGGTCAATGGCAGACGATCAAGGCAATAACTTGCTTGAGCCTGGCACAACACCACAAGACAACTTGCAGTTTATCGTTGTGTTGACCACTGTTATTCGCGCAATCAATAAGTATGGACACTTACTGAGAGCAAGTATTGCTTCAGCTGGTAACGATCATAGACTTGGTGCCAACGAAGCTCCACCTGCGATCATGAGTATCTATTTGGGCGACAAACTTTCTGCTGTTGTGCAGACTTTGATTGCTGGAAAGAAAGAGATTCTTGGCGAAATCGGCAAGGTTCTTCAGTTTGGAGTTTCCACTCTGCCTGATCTTCCACGCGACGATTCTGACAGAAACAGAACCTCACCATTCGCTTTCACAGGTAACAAGTTTGAGTTCCGTGCGGTTGGCTCAAGTCAATCAATTGCTTGGCCGAACACTGTTCTCAACACTATCGTTGCTGAATCAATGGACTATGTGGCAACTGCTATCGCTGCTGAAATCAAAGGAGGCCTTGACGTCAATGCTGCTGCTGAAAAAGTGGTGCGTAAGACTCTAGTTGAAAACGAGCGCATCTTGTTCAACGGTGATAACTATTCACAAGCTTGGCACGATGAAGCTGCTCGTCGCGGCTTGCCAAACTTGAAGAACACTGTTGATGCGCTGCCTGTTCTTAACGAGCAAGAAGTGAAAGAGATCTTCAAAAAATACGAAGTGCTACAAGAAGATGAACTCTTCAGTCGATACAACGTGCAACTTGAATCTTATTGCAAGACTGTCAACATCGAATCACTACTTACTGCAAACATTGCTCGTACGATAATTCTTCCTGCTGCTTTTGAATATCAATTGAAGTTGGCTCAAACAATAGCGACTACTAAGGCCGCTCTAAGTGGCGTAAACCTCAGTGAGCAAGAGAATCTTCTCAAGATTGTTTGCGACAAAGTGTCGTTCTTGCAAGTTGAGATCGATAAGATCGAAAATCTGATTCTTGAAGGCAAGAAAGATGACAACGGCGATCATGGCGAAGTAGACCTATTGCGCAAAGCTAAGTTCTATCAAGAGCAGATAATTCCGGCAATGAATTCTGTTCGTGAAGGCGCTGATAAGCTTGAGACCATTGTTGACGATGCCCTCTGGCCATTGCCTAAGTTCCGCGAGATGCTTTATATCTATTAAAAATAGACGTGAGCGCTAAGGTCTGATAAATGAAAGCTCGGAGTTCCCAATGGGGCTTCGAGCTTTCATTTTGCTGTGAATACTTATGGTACCGTTCTTGGTGCTTGTCCTATAATCAGAAGAGGACGCTTGCTGGGGATGACCTGAGTGGATGAGAGCGACAATCAATCATTTCAACCTCCGGCGTCTTCTGGGCCTGATGGCGGCGCCACAGAGTCTTCTGGTGAGTCTAATCAAGTTAATGTGTCTAATGAGCCTAGTCAGCCGCTCATGTCATTTGGCGATGATAATGCCATACAACCCGATGCTATAGCTAATTTGCAGTCTAAATTGCAGTCAAACGCAGCTGCCCCTCTCGAGACCGAGAAGCGCGACGAATTGCTCGACACTATTTATGTCGGCAAGTATGAGTTGCTTTCGGTAATCGGTGCTGGCGGCATGGGTGTTATTTACCTAGCAAGGCAGATTTTCTTAGATCGTTTGGTGGCTATCAAGATGCTTAAGAGTAATCTTGCCTCAGCTAAAGCACGCATGCGCTTCCACCAAGAAGGCAAAGCCGCTAGCGCTTTGCATCACCCTGTCATTGTGGCCATTAACGACTTTGGTATCGATGAATTAGATCGGCCTTACATGGTCATGGAGCATGTACAAGGGGTCACTCTTTCTGAAGTAATTAAAGAGAGAGTCACTTTAAACACAGCAGAAGCCATGCCGATTTTTCTTGAATTGCTTGATGGTTTGGCCGTTGCTCACAGTAAGGGAATTGTGCACCGTGATATAAAGCCCGGCAATATTATGCTTACCATGGGTGATGATGGAGTTGTGCATGTCAAACTGCTCGACTTTGGTATTGCAAAGCTACTTGATGACGACGACAATACCATGCAAAGTTTGACTAAAACTGGCGAGGCCCTTGGCACACCACTTTATATGAGCCCTGAGCAAATTCAGAGCCGCAAAATCGACTATCGCTCTGACCTATATTCGCTTGGCTGTGTTATGTATTCGTGCCTCACTGGTGCTCCTCCATTTGTTGGTGAGCACAAGTTTCAAACGATGGATTTGCACCTGACAGAGAAGCCAGCATCACTAAAAGAAGCTTCTCTGGGCTTAGATTTTCCGATTGAACTTGAGCAATTGGTTATGCGTTTACTCGAGAAAGCTCCAGCTGATCGCTATCAATCGGCTGATGCTGTTCGCAAGATTTTGATTGGCATTTCAAGTCAGTTGGGTTTGCTGCAACCAAGTTCTCTGCCTGGAAGCGCCTTAGAGCGCGGTGCTAATTCAGCACAAGTGAGTTTTCCTAGCTCATTGGCTCGTCTGGTGCCGACGCCTTCTCAAGGTTCTACTTCTTCAGCACTTCTCGATGCTGGTCTGAAAACTGACGTTGATTCAGTCAATCAAAGTAATAAACGCAATCTTACTTCTCCACAAAGCGCGTCACCCCACGGGCCTGGCAAAGCCATGCAAGACGTCACACGTGCTTATACCGTGGGTGGTGACGTTACCATGCGTGATCTCTCGATAACCGAGCAAGATTCAAGTGAAGAGTCTGGCGAATATGGCGATCAATCAAGCGAAGATTCTGACGATCAGCGATTTAGTTTTTCCGCATTTTCTGCCAAGCAAAAAATATTTGCTTCAGTGGCAATACTGCTGATACTGCCGAGCCTGTTTGTTTTTTCCTCTGCCCTTCTCTCTTCTAAGTCAGATAAAGATAAAAAGACTTCACCGCGGCCACAGCCGGCAGCAACGGTCGCAACTACAAGTACGCCCATTTCTGGTTTTAGCCCTACTGCAATGTCACCAGACGAGAATGATGATAGTGCAATTCGTTCAAACTTATCGCGTAGCAAGAATTTATTTGAATTTTCTCCACGCGGTTATGAAAACATGACTAATGCTGCTATGCCTGCTTTTCTCTCACAAAAAAAATTAAAGAAAGTGAGCCTACGTAAAACTCGTATTGATAGTGAAGGTCTAAAATATTTGGTTCATTTGCCTTTATATGAGTTGTGGCTCAATGGCACTAATGTTGGTACAAAAGGTGTATCTTACTTAGCTGCAATTTCTACTTTAAAAAACTTGTACCTGGCTAACACTCATGTTGATGATGCCGCCGCTGATCTGATTGCACGCAAAATGAATATTGTTAGTCTTGGTCTTGGTGGAACCGCTGTCACTATTGGCGGTGTCAAATCTTTGGCCGCTTCCCCGCGTCTTCAACGTACTTTGACAAATCTAGATTTAGCAAATCTTGACCTTGGTGACGAGGTTTTTACCGCACTCAAACCCCTGCGTGGCCTGCGAAATCTCAATTGCAGCAAAAATCCGCGGATAGACGGCGCGGCTGTGCCCGCCTTGAGCCAGCTTAGTAAAGTTGACCAGCTTTCTTTGGCCTCGACTAGTATTAGCGACAAAGATCTGCCTGGTTTGCTTAAAATGCAGCAGCTTGGTTTACTCGACCTCTCTAATACCAAAGTTACTTTCTATGGTCTTCGTCATTTGAAGAAGCTTAAAAACCTCGGTTATTTGTATCTCGGCAAACTTGTACCCAATGCCTATGAACAGACCCTTAAAGCAGATTTTGAAAAGAGTAATCCGAATTGTAAGGTGCAACTGACCGAAGCGCCGGTTTATGAGTACTAGCAGTTAGCTGTCTGATAACATGCCGAAGCTGCCTATATAAGTTTAGTTCAGCAGTATTTGGTGTACTAGGAAAGAAGAATGATGGCACAGGCTTTCGGACCTTGCCATTGGATCAAGAAGAGATAGCAACCAGCGATGAACCGCTCCCAGCAGAACAAGAGCATAGCCTTCTTATTGACCAGTCTTTGCCTGATGGCGGCTGGCCTTTTTTCAGCTTTGACGGGCTATGGTCAGACCCGTGGTGACCGCTGGCTTGAAACTCGCCTCAAGGCCATTGCCGAATTGCAAGAAATGCGTGAAGCCTTTAAAGACACGCTGCTCGCCAACCAGCGCTATTTGGTAACTGGTGATCGCCTGCAATATCAGTCATTTTCAGAATCAGCCGATAACCTCAAACAGCATTTATTCAGTTTAAAGGCTCTCGATAACGGCAATTATGGCAATAGCGAGCAAGTCAGAGAAATTGCCAACCAGCTTGGTTTAATTTTGGATGAATTGAGCATAGACGCTCAGCTCAGACAAGAGAAAGGTCCAGCATCTACTCGCCAACTGCTTCTTACTACCCGCGAATTGCGTGATGCCGCCCAGCTCTCTAAAGTTCTGTTAGCTCTTGAGCAAAATGAGTCTCAGGCGGTGCGGGGTTATTACAGCGGGGATGTGAAGGCGCGCGGAAATTCACTGCCATTGATTTTTCTTTTGCTGTCTACTTTCCCGGGTGTTTATGGCATTTTTCTTTTGCGAGGCAATCTTGACTCACGTTCAGATACTGAGTCTGGTGAGCGAACAGACAATGTCGGTTCAGATTTAGAAACTGGCGATGGTGAATTAGATTCTCTAAAGGCCGAGCTAAAGGTTGCCCGCGAACAGTTAGATCGTTTAGCCAATGTTGATTTTCTTACCGAAGTATCAAATGTTCGTGGCCTTGAGCAAGTGCTCAAAGCAGAAGACAACCGTGTTGGTCGCAGTGGCGGCCACTTAATCGCCATGCTCATTAATTGCGATGATTTCCACAAAATCAATGAAGCATTTGGTCACAGCACTGGTGACATTGTTCTAAAAGAAGTGGCTAAGCGAATCAAAAGTACTTTGCGTCCATCTGACCACGTTGCGCGAGTCGGTGGTGATGAATTTCTTGTCTTGCTACCAGACACCCAACTTGCCTATGGCATGCGTGTCGCTGAACGGATCAGAGTAGCGATTGCCGATACCCCTCTGCGTGGTGCTCAAGATGTTGTGCATGTTAGTGCCAGTTTGGGTCTAGCAAATCTGCCCTTGCGCATCGCCTCGGTCAATGAGGTGGTTACCCTATCTAGAACAGCACTCAAGCGCAGCAAGTCTGGTGGGAAAAATAAAGTCTCTTTGGCCCGCGACCAAGGGGTCGAAAAAGCAGAAGACGATCAACCGACGCCGAAAAGTATTGTGGCACAGCTCTGCGACAGCTCACAGTTTCGCACTGTCTATCAACCAATTATGGATCTCAACAGTGAGAAAATTGCTGGCTACGAAGTTCTTACTCGCGGACCTGATGGTGCTTTTGAAAGCCCAGCTGATTTCTTCCGTATCTGTATTGAAAACAATATTCTTACAACCGTTGATTTGCAATGTTTGCAGCTCTGCCTAGAGGATGCCCCAAATATTGGCCAAAACATGCGCTTGCATGTCAATCTGTTTCCCTCAACATTGCTTGAAACTCCCGTTGAAAATTTGATCAAGCTTTTCCCCCAAGAACGCAACGGCAGCACCTACTGTTTAGAGATAAGCGAGCAACAGTTTATAACTGAACCCGGCTATTTAAGAGAAGCCATAAATGCTCTAAAGCAGGCTGGGATTTTGGTGGCAATTGACGATGTTGGTTTTGGTCGAAGCTCACTTGAAACTTTGATTTTGCTTGAGCCTGACTTGGTCAAAGTTGATAGAAAATATGTATCAGGAATTTCGGTAGAGCCTTCTAAAGCAAGACTTTTACGTCGTTTAGCAAATGTGGCTAAGTCGCTTGGTGCCGAAATTGTGGCTGAAGGCATCGAAGATCGCAATGACCTGCCATTGCTCAAAGAGATGGGAATAAATTACGGCCAAGGTTTCCTCTGGGGCGATTTGCTAGCCGTCTTGCCAGTGCCAACTGATAGCGAAAAGTCTTGAAGGAGAGCTCTAGCAGCTGAAGGTGATTATGCAAGCCCCAATACAAGGTCCAATTCAAGGCAATATTGCCTTTAAGCCAGAAAAAATCTCTATTGAGGGTGCTTTTTCTGTTGGTTGGCAGCAGACAAAACGTCAGTTTGTTCCGTTGCTTTTGGTCACTGCGGTATCGTGGGCGATACCGTTTGCCGTTTTCGCTGTATCGGCTATATTTGGTTTCTTTATCCCCAAAGAACAGGCCATGATAAAGCTTCTGTATGGCTTTGTCACTGGCATCTTGTCTCTCGTGGTCAATGCCATTTTAGAGTTAGGCATGATCAACGTTCAACTTCGTGTTCTTGAGGGCGAAGACGCTAAGGTTTCCGATCTGTTTTCTGCAAAAAAGCTTATGTTGACCTATGTTATGGGAAACTTTTGTTTTAACTTTATGCTCTTCTGGGGCTATATCTGTTTCATTGTGCCTGGAATTTTAGTCAGCATAGCCATACAATTCTATTCTTACTTTATTGTCGATAAAGAGATCGGCCCTATTGAGTCTATTAGAGCCAGCTGGATTGCTAGTCGTGGAGCTAGGCTCAATATTTTCTTGATGGTTGTCCTCTTTCATGTCTTGCGAAGTTTCGGTACCTTGATGTTTTTCATTGGTCTGGTGCCAGTCAATATGGTGATACAGCTGGCTACCACCGAGCTCTATCGCCAACTCGTGAGCAACACCGCGCCAGATGACTTTGCTGGCATCGAAGGGTTACGCTTTGCTCTGCCAACTCAAGAAGAGTTTGAGGAAAGCCACAAACTCGTTAGGCCGGGCTATCTGGCCGAACCGGTATCAGACCTATTGCCCGAGTCTAAGCCAGGAGAAATTTCATGAAGTGCTCTCTCATTTGTTTAGTTTGTCTTGCTACAACTTTGTCTTTTAGTACAAGGGCTGCCTCTGCAGAGACAAGTGCGGCTGAGCCCCCTGCTTCTCAGCCGGTGACAACACAATCTTCTAGTAGTCCTGCTCCTCTTAGTGGCGGAATTGTTTCATCGGCCCTGAGTACTGAGGCTAGCTTGAAAGAACTTGGCAAAATTTGGCACCATTTGAAGAGTGCTGCTTGGGATACTTTTTGTGAAACTCAGCAGCCTGTTACCTTTTACGTTGGCGGTCCAGACGTTATTGGCGGAATGGTAATTCCGGCTATCAATGGCACCGGCAGTATTAGTACTGGTGAGTTTCTCCCTCCTCGCGAAAAATGGCTAAAATACTATGCGTCAGAGATAACATACTTGCTTCCTCTGATTAAAAACGAAACAGCTACCTTGCAGTTGCCTGCCGATTCTGACGCTGAGGCTAGCGAACAACTAGCTCAGATGAAAGTCATTGCAGCTGCCCTTCCTGCTGAAGTCGACAAACTGGCCGCGCTCTGCCAGAATCCGCCCTACAAAAATATGACTGTGGCAACCGCGGCACAACAGTTGATTAACGACTTGGACGCTTACGAGAAATTGAGAAAGCAAATAGACAAAGTTATTAAAGACGATGTGAAAATGCTCAAACGTAAGCGGGGCAAATAGATTCAAGTAAATGCTCTCAATGCATTTCAAGAGCCACTTGCAAAGCCTAAATATAAAACTTCTCGTTTCAATTATTTGGCCGACTATCTAGAGGCGGCCATGGGACCGTTATTCGTGAGTTTATCTCGGCGTACCTTGGCAACTGGGGCTCTTTCAGTTCATGCAATATGGAACAAAGGCAATAGAATAGACATCTTCAGCTAAAGCAGATGAAAGAGTCTTCTGACAACTGTCTGCTGTGGTTTGATTATTGCTGACCGTTTTTGTGGATGGAGAATTGTATGAAGCGTTCCTCTTCATTTTTGGGTATTACTGCTGCGTTACTTGCTAGTACTCTTGGGCTTGGAGCTTTGGCACCAGTAAGTGCCGCCGACACAATCAAATTGATTGCTTCGGCTGGCTCGGTTAGCGAGGTAGATGCTCGCCTTGCTGCCATTGAAAATCGTTTAAACGATGCCTACAATTCAGGCCGTCTGTCACAGATACAACGGCAACGCTTTAAGCAAGATTTGCAGCGAGTGGCTGACCAAGAAGCAGTCTTTAGCGCTTCGAATGGTGGTCTTAGCCTTTGGGAAACTTTGCGCTTGCAGTTTGACCTCGATTTGATCGTCAAAGATATGGAAGCAAGTCTTGGTGATCGCAAATCAGGCTTCGTTAATGTGGCAACTCGCCGGGATGAAATTCAGAGACGCTTGGCCAGCGCTTTTTCGCAAGGACGTTTGAGCCGTCAAGAATTTGAAGAGGTGCGCTCAGAAATTGACAAAGAAGATCAAGCGATTGCCGCTGCAAAAGATAGCCGTGGTCAAATCAGTATCACCGACAATATTCGCCTTGTCCTTGAGTTAGATCGTCTCAGTCAAAGACTTACTCGCACAGTGCACGATCGCCAGTTTAGCTTGACTGCCATTGATGTGCGTCAAAGTGAGGTTGGTAGAAAAATCGAAGAAGGTATCAAATCAGGCAAGTTAACTGATGCAGAAGCTGCCGATCTAAAAGCTGAATTCAAAAAGATCAATGAGAGGCAAGATGAGCTGCGTAAGCTGGCTAGACCTCTGACTGCCGAAGAGCAACTGACAATCGCTTTAGATATCGAGAAGTTGAGCGGGCAAGTCGATACTCAAATTTATGATAGTGAAGCTGCTACACAAACGACCTCTAGTAGAGTACCTACACGGGAAAGTGAGGTCGATAGAGACATTGCTTCAGCCCTCTCAAGTGGATTAATCACACTGACAGAAGCTCAGGTTTATAAGCAGCAGTTAGAGCAAGTTATTTTCAAAGAGAAGAATTTCAAGACACTGGCCGGGGGTGATCTTGATGCGTTGCAGACACAAAATCTTTTAGTTGAACTTGAACAATTGAGTGGCACGTTAGACCGCTCTACCTATGAAAAGAAACCCGTTTGGTCAGGTGTAAATGGCACCATTGCCGATATCAAGAAAAATATTGAAGAGGCCAAAAAAGCTAGTCGACTAGATTCTGCTGATGAAGATGCACTCAATAAAGAGCTTGCTGTTATTGAAGCTAAACGAAGCAGTGGCACAAGTGCTCAAGATACTATGCAGATTGTAGTTGCTCTTAATCAACTTTCTTCTAAGGTTACTCGCGGTGTAAAAGATCGCGAGATTGCCTATATTCCTGATTTGGAAAAACGCAAATCTGACATCAGCAAACGCATTGCCGAAGGCGTTGTTAGTGGCAAAATGACGCTTGAAGAAGGTAATACTGCCATTTCTGAATTTAACCGCATAGCTGCTCAGCAGAATGGTTTCAAGGCCGGCGATGGTGTGATCGACGAGAGAGAAAAGTTGACTCTTGCTTTAGAGCTTGAGCGTTTGTCTACAAAAGTAGAAAAAGACATTCGTGATAATTCTTTTGCTGCTAAACCGGTACAAGCTCTTAAAGAAGATGCCGACCGCGCTATCGCCAGTGGCACTCTTTCTGGTAAGCTCACGGCCCAAGAGGTTCAGGCTCTGCGTGCAGAACTAATTCGCATCAATAGTTTTGAGACTAGCAAAATCGCAAGTCAAGGAAAACTGGAAGCCCAAGATGCAATTATGATTGTGATTGATTTGAACAAATTGATCAAAGACACTGATAATTCTTCTAAGAACTCAGAAACGGCCCTTCCTGATATCGCTAAGCGCGAAGCTGAGTTGTATCAGCGCATCACTGAAGGTGTTATGCAAGGACGCTTGACTGTCAAAGATTCAGATGGTCTGAAGAAAGACTTTTATCGCATTCTTGATCAAGAATCTAAATACAGATCCTCGGGTGGTCTCAGTTTCGGTGAGCATGCTGCCCTTTCTCTTGAGCTAGAGCGCCTAGCCAACAGTATCGAATCTAGCATGGGTGATACTCAAGCTGCAGTGCCTGATGTTGATGCTAGACAAGCAGAGCTTGATAAGAAAATTGCTAGTGCTGTTGCTTCAGGGCAATTGACTATGGCTCAGACTCAGGAGTTCACTAAAGAGTTAGACCGCATCAGCCGTGATGAGATTTCTTATCGTTTCTCTGGAACGGGCTTAAGTTATGCCGAGTCAATTTCGGTTGTGGCCGATTTGGAAAAATTGAATGGTCGCATCGATACCCAAATCGCAGGCCAATCCGCCAAGTGGAGTGGGATAGACGGCCGAGTAAAAAGTATTTCAACGCAGATTGGACAAGCTCTCTTGTCGCAGAAAATCAATGGAGCTTCAGCTTCGCAACTCAAACGCGAAATAGATCGCGTCACTCAAGCGAAGGTTGCCTTTGAGACTTCTGATGGTGGCCTCAGTCTGGCTGAAACTGAATCATTAGTTCGTGACCTTGATAGACTGGCGCGCAGTCTTGATATTCGCCAAGGTGTTGGTCAGATAGTGGCTTGGACCGATATTGACGGTAGACAGGCTAGAGCAGAAGCACGTATCGCCCAAGATAGTGCCCAAGGTAAGTTGAGTGCTAGCAAAGCGAGTAAGGCTAAGCGCGAACTGCAGAGCTTCAAGCTTACAAAAGCATCTATGAAAGCTTCTGCTGGTGGCAATTTTACCTATTCACAAATTGTCGCTATGGCACAAAGCCTAGATAAGATTGATTCGCTTGTAGGTATCTCACCAGTGGCGGCGCCGGCTCGTAATCAGTAAACAGCTCAGGGTCATATCTCCCTATAAATAAAAACAACAGGCAGCTAACTGCCTGTTGTTTTTGTATTGGTTAGGTCCTCTCAGTAATCGAGTGGAGATTATCTGCGAGTGATTTGGCGTTTGCGCATGCGCACTGATTTAGGTGTCACTTCTACAAGTTCATCATCATGGATGTACTCGAGACATTTTTCTAGACCCATTTCAGCTGGTGCTTGCAAGGTGTACAGCACTTCAGCAGAGGCTGAGCGCATGTTGGTCAATTGCTTGACCTTGCAAACGTTGATGTCGAGATCTTGTGAGCGGTTGTGTTCGCCCACAATCATGCCGGCATAAACGTGAGTTTGTGGAGTGATGAAGAAGAAGCCGCGATCTTCAGCTTTGCCGAGGGCATAGGCTGTAGTCGTTCCTTCTTCCCAGGCAACTAGAGCGCCGTTTCTTTGGCGGGCGATTTCGCCGCACCATGGACGGTACTCAAGGAAGGCATGGTTCATGATGCCGTTGCCTTTGGTCAAGCGCAAGAATTCGCTTCTGAAGCCGATCATGCCGCGGGTTGGCACTATGAATTCTAGAACGGCCATGTTGCCTTCGACGCCCATGTTTTGCAATTCGCCTTTACGTGGGCCCATTTCATTCATGACTGCGCCAGTGTAATCATCTGGAACGTCAATGAACAAACGTTCGAATGGTTCGTTGGTGACACCATCAATTTCTTTGCAGATAACTTCTGGTCTTGATACCTGGAACTCGTAACCTTCACGACGCATTGTCTCAATTAAGATGCCGAGGTGAAGTTCGCCACGGCCGCTAACGATGAATGTGTCTGTGTTATCGGTTTCATCAACACGCAGACTGACGTTGGTTTCTAGTTCATGGAAAAGGCGTGAGCGCAATTGACGGGAAGTAACGAATTTGCCTTCTTGGCCAGCAAATGGGCTGTCGTTAACAAGGAAAGCCATTTTCATGGTGGGTTCGTCAATTTTAACGCGGTGCAGTGCCACTGGTGCGTCAAGCGCAGCGATGGTATCACCAACGTTAGCAGTAGCAAAACCAGCGATAGCCACGATTTCTCCAGCTTCTGCTGACTCTGCTTCAACTTTTTTCAAGCCGTGGAATGTGAATAGTTTGGCGATTCTAGCTTTTACGATAGAACCATCTTCTTTGATCATGCTTACTTGTTCGCCGGCTTTAACACGACCGTTATAGATACGACCGACGCCAATACGACCAAGGTAGTCACTATATTCAAGAATGCTGATTTGCATTTGCAGTGGTTCAGATGGGCTGCCGGTTGGAGGTGGGCAGTGATCGAGAATCAAATCAAGCAATGGCTTCAAGTCGACGCCTTCTTCTTTTGGATCCTTCATGGCGATGCCTTTGACACCAGAAGCGAAGATATAAGGGAAGTCTAATTGCTCAGCGCTGGCGCCAAGTTCAACGAATAGATCAAAGACTTTGTCTACAGCAAGGTGCGGATCGATGTTTGGACGGTCAACTTTATTGACCACAACGATTGGGCGCAAACCACGCTCTAGGGCTTTGCGTAAGACGAAGCGAGTTTGTGGCATTGGGCCTTCGCCGCAATCTACAACTAGTAGGCAACCGTCAACCATGCCAAGAATACGTTCAACTTCGCCGCCGAAGTCTGCGTGTCCAGGGGTGTCGATGATGTTGACCAAATGATCTTTATAAGTAACAGCTGTGTTTTTGGCCAAAATTGTAATGCCACGTTCACGCTCTAGGGCGTTGCTGTCCATGACGCATTCGACCAGCTCTTGGTTCTCGCGGAAAATTCCGGTCTGACGCAAGAAGCCATCAACAAGAGTCGTCTTGCCGTGGTCAACGTGGGCGATGATGGCAATGTTGCGAATGTGAGTAAGCTCACAAACTGATTGGTCATTGCCGGTGATAGCGGAGGTCATATCTTCTCCACTGATTTCAGTATTGCTGATTTGTGTCATGGTTGCCGTGCTCATGTGCGATTCTCTGTGCCTATTGAGTAGAGTTTTGTATTGTTGCCGTTCTTTCCTTATTTAGCTATCCTTAGTTTATGCAGATGCATTGTCTATTTAGATAGCTACGGACATTCTTGCCCGTACGGGCTTATCGGAGTTTTAGAGAGTTTTGTCGATTGTTGGAACCGTTCTTAGAAGTCATGCTGGAGGTTATCTCGTGCATGTCACCAGTTTGGGCGCTGATCTTGGTGATCAGAAGGTAACTACAACCGACATTTTGCTCACCTGCCAGGCCAGAGGGCGCCTAAAGAAAGAACGGGTGGCAATCGTCACAGGTGACAGGGTTGAACTCAACGAACTTGATTTGACCGAAAAGAGCGCCGTCATTTCGACGATACTCGAGCGGCGTAGCCTTATCGCAAGACCAACACTAGCCAATGTAGACCAGGTAGTCATTGTACAGGCTGTCAAACAGCCCCAATGGAACCCCCTCTGGACAGATCGCTATATTGTCCACTTCCAGCTCACACTGCCGGTTTCGCGCCCTATTTTATGCTTCAATAAAGCCGATTTAGGGGCTAAAAACGACTTAGATCATTTAAGATCTATTTATGAACCTCTTGGTTACTTCGTTATATTTGTTTCTGCTAAGACTTCTGCTGGCCTCTCTGAGCTGGCCTCTTTACTAGCTGGTAAAATCTCTGTATTCGCGGGCCCGTCAGGGGTTGGCAAATCGACAATGCTAAATAAACTTTGTCCGGGGCTCAATTTGAAGACCGGTTTGATGGAAAATGACTTTGGCGTCGGTCGTCACACAACTACGTACTCTGAACTCTACCGACTGAATTTAAACCTATCAGATGCCCCCGAAGGATCAAACGAGCTCGAAACTGCTGGTGAATCAGATCAAGTTTCGTGGATTGCCGATACTCCCGGATTCAACTTAATTGAATTTTTGCATCCTGAGCCAAGAGATGTCGCTATGCAGTTTCCTGAAATAGATGAACTAGGTTTGCAGTGCCGTTTCTCTGATTGCTTGCACCTAGTTGAAGCTGGCTGTGCCGTTTTAGATTCGCTCTCTGATCTGCTTGCTGATGATGATGATGATGAAGGCGAATCTGATCAATCAGAATCTGGTGAATCAGAAGAGGATAACGACATAGATAAGGATGAAGACGAGGAGACTGAAGACGAGGAGGATGAAGAGCAAGATTTTGACGATAAATCTGAGTCGTCTGAGGCATCTGAAGAAGATCTTGAATCTGAAGCTGAGGACGTTGCTCGCCCTGTTTCACTCACGCGTTATGAGAGCTACCTCATAATGGTGACAGAATCTCAGGCCGAACAGGCCCTCCAGAAAGTTACTTCCAAGAAGGTTGAGAGTTCAGTCAAGGCTGCCGGTGGCGCCAACGCTAAAACCAAGTTTATTCCGCGCCTGGCAAATAAGTACCGTCAAGCCTCACGCAACACAGTAAAGCAAAAAGTAATTGATACCACGTCATTTGATAACGACGAAGATGACTTAGACAAAGCAAAATCGAAGAAACCAAAATGATACCTTTGCCTAACTTCTGCTAGCTGTGCTTATGATTTTCATGCCAAGTGTCAAAGACTTCAGGGTTAAGGGTATTGGCTGGCAATTTTCCAGAGAGTGAAAGCTCGACACTTCGCACAGAAAGCTCTGCCATGGCATAGCGGGTCTGTTCTGAAGCTGACCCTATATGTGGAGCCAAGACAACATTGGTGGCCTTGAGAAGGGCAGCGCTTACTTTAGGTTCGTTGAAGAATACGTCTAGTCCTGCTCCTCTAATTTGCTTGCTCTCGATGGCCTTAACAAGTGCTTCTTCATCAACTATTTTGCCGCGAGCGGTATTAATAAAAATGGCGCTCTGTTTCATCATGGCAAATTCTTGCTGGCCAATCAGTTTTTCAGTCTGCTTATTGTGCGGGCAGTGCAAAGAAATGAAGTCTGATTGCTCTAGCAAAGTATTGAAAGAAACTCTTTTTGCTCCAAGCTCACTTTGCCATTGCAGGTCTTTTTGGTCGAGCTCAATTTGGTTGTCTAGCGCAGCACTATTAGTTTCTGCGGCTCGGCAATAAATGATATTCATACCAAATCCATGTGCTCTTTTGGCTACCGCTGAGCCGATGCGACCCATCCCTATTATGCCGATTGTGCGAGCGTTCATCTCGCAGCCAAGCAATAAATCGTTTTCGAAGCCTTGCCACTGACCTGAACGCACATAATGATCTGCCTCGACAATACGCCTGCCGGCAGCAAGCAGCAAAGCAAAAGCTAAATCTGCGGTGGCGTTGTCGAGCACGCCAGGAGTGTTTGTAACTAAAATCGGCCTGCTAGAACAATCTTTGAGGTTGATATTGTCGAAGCCTACTGCTCTTTGAGCAATCATTATTAGTTGCGGACAGGCGGCAATTATTTTTGGTGTAATAGTATCTGGTGGCTCAGTCATGACTATGGTGGCCTGTTTAAGGGCGGCAATCATTTCTGCTTCGCTTAATGCTTGGCTGCGTTCTATATAACTCACCGTGCCAACTGCACTGAGGCGGAGGCCTAAGTCAGTTGGCACTTTGCCGATCACTACAATTTTAGTTTCTGTCGGTGTTGGCAATTGCTTCTTGCTTCTGGCTAGACTGATACCAATTGTGATGCCGGTGCTAGTTGAGCAAGCAGACTTTTTTCGAATTGATTGAGTTCAATAGCGGCTCGCTGAGAATCCCAGTAAGAAAGGTTCTGAATCAGCCTTGCTACTTTTGGTGCTGCTTCTAAGCACTGCCCTTGGTGGACAAATCCGAGACGGATGCGTCTCGAGAGAATGTCTTCTAATGAAATAGCCATTTCGTTGTTGAGACAGTAGGGTACTTCCGCCATTATCGGAGGGAAATCGGGGCAAATGCGCTCACTTAGTGCCGGAGTTTGATCAACCAATTCGATTACTTTTAGAGCATCCTTGCCGTAGGTGGCAATTAAGTGATCGATGGTGGCAGGGTCTAGTGAGAGCTTCCGTGCTTGGGCTGATATTTGGGCAGTGGTATTGAGGAAGTCAGTTTTGTCACTCCAGCCGCCCAGCATAATCTTGTCGGTCTTACTATGCTTGAAGTCGTGATATTTGCTGTCTTGATTGACCAATTGTTTTAAGGCCATGTCAACCACGTGGATAGCTAACATTCGATAGTTAGTCAATTTGCCGCCGATTAGACCGATTACTCCATATGGGCCTTCGAAGAGTAAGTGCTCGCGTGATATGGTGGCAGTTTGTTCGCCATTTTTATCTGCTGTTTCACTTTTGCTGCCATCGTGTTCTCCGCCTACTAATGGACGCAGTCCTGCCCAGGTGGCAATCACATCAGATCTAGTCAATTGACCATCGGCGCTGGTTTTATTGCCGCTCTTGCGATATGAGTTGAGGATGCCTAGTAGATAATCGACTTCTTCGCCGGTGGCTACCGGGTTGTCTAGTGGACCTTCATAACCAATGTCAGTGGTGCCTACCATTAGAGCCTTTTGCCAAGGAACGACAAAGACATAGCGGCCATCTTTGGTTGGTAGAAATAGGGCCGTGTTTGTTTCGAAACACGATAGAGGCAGCATGATATGGGTGCCTTTGGCTGGTTGTACTTTGCTCGTCCAGGTTGGATCTAACTGTTTGAGCAGAATGTCAGACCAAACACCAGTGGCATTAATGCAAGCGCGACTACGGACAATCAGTTCTTGGCCATTGAAACGATCGCGACAAACGATTGCTTCTATTTTTCCGTCTTTTGTTTTGAAATCTACTGCTTCTATGTAGTTAACTGCTTGGGCCCCGAATTCACAGGCCGACTTGATCACTTCCATTACAACGCGGCTATCATCGGTGATGCAATCATGAAAGCGTAAACCGCCTGATACAACTGATGCATTGAGAGAAGGGGCCGCGCCCAAGGTTTCTTTACGATTGAGTCGTTGGTGGGTGCGCACACCGCGAGCGTTGATAGACAGTAGGTCATAGAGGGTCAGACCAACGTCTGCCTTGAGTCCAAAGAATCTCTTGCCTTTTGTAATAGGTAACATGAAAGAAAAGTCTCTCACCATATGCGGTGCAAGGGTTTCTAACAGGCCGCGCTCTTGGCAGAGCTCTCGTGTCAACCTAAATTGAAGCTGCTCTAAATATCTTAAGCCACCGTGAATTAGTTTAGTGGTGCGACTTGAGGTGCCCGAGGCAAAGTCATCTTTTTCTATTAATAGTACTGAGAGACCACGGGAGGCGGCATCTTGAGCAACTCCTGCTCCGACGATACCGCCTCCGATGATTACAAGGTCAAATTCTCTCTCTGATACTGTTTCGAGTACTTGACTTCTGCTCTTCATAGTTCCTTTTTACATACTATTTTGTTCTATTTAAGTTTGTCTCTGAAAAGGCCGACTCCTAGACCTAGTGCGGCACCAACAGCGGCGCCCTTAAATGTAGTCGAAGCACCACCGCGGCCTCTTGTTGCTGCCATTGTAATCCCTGTGGCAGCTGCTGTACCTGTTGCCATATCTCTCATGATCGGATGTTTAGCCAAGGTCTTGTTGGCATTAATAACACCGACCGTGGCACCAGTACCAGCTCCGATGGCAGCGCCTCGAACAAGGCCCTTACCTGAAACTAGTCCGGTCACTGCACCGGCAGCTGTACCAACGCCAGCACCGATGGTGGCTTTGCGTACAGCTTCATGTTTGCGGAAAAACTGTTTCGTTTTGCTTGGCTGTGCCTTTGTCACTGATGCCGAGTAGGTCTGAGCTTGGGCTGGCAATGCGCCAAACATCAATGTTTGGCTCGTGATAAGGCCTAGGATGGCCAATGTAGCGTTACGAATCTGCAGTTTCATCGTTTGCTCCTAATAGGTCTAGGGAATTTCTTCCGTTCAAAGCTTCTAATAAATTGAATGCTTTATTTGAGTGATATCGCGAGCTTAACGCTCGGTAACAAGAAGACTACCATTAAATTTATTTTTTCTGATAGGCATATTCCTCAGTGAGCATCAGACTTTCGAGAAATTTTGCGATCTGAATATATGGCGCATATCGTCGCTATGTCTGCTGGCTATCCACTCTTGGTGGCGCACTGTGTTTCGAAAAGTAATCTGACTATTAATTGAGTGAGTGACTGAGACGACTGCGAAATGGCTGTTGTTCCCAATTAGCCTCGTCTCACTATCACTCGGCAACCTTATTTTTTGCCCATCTGGGGTCGAAAGCGCTTATTTCACAGGCAAAAATTGTGCAAATTGACTATCCTACTGGTCGAGGTCTGCAGATGGCTTTGAGCTGCTGCTCACATCTTCTCTGTTAGAGACTTCAGTAAGTCTGGTTTGTCCGTAGGAAATTTGAGAAAAATTTGCCAATGAAAAAAGTAATTGCAGCTGCATGTACCGTGCTTGTCGCCGGCATCGAGTGTGGTGCCCCCGTGTCCGTCCTCGCTCAGAATCACTCAGGGGCAAACACCCAAGTCAAGCAGAACTCCGGCAACCCTGCTCTGGTCACCCCGAATCCTAATTCGCAACTAGGCAACTACATGCCTGATAAGTCGAAGGGTGGCGAAACCATTATTAAAGAGCTAGAGAAAATCTCTGAGACAGCTCAAACTCCACAATCGATGGAGAAAATTCAAGAATTAGAGAAGCGCGGTGAAAAGTTCTTCGACCAGCATTTGATCAACCAAGCTTTGATCTCTTGGCAAGAGATGTACGGCATGAGCCTTGAGATGAAATATGCCGAGGGTCAGGGCCGGGCACTTACCAACATGTGCCGTTGCTACGTTGAACAAGGCTCGTGGATTAAAGCTAAGTATTTAGGCGAGAACGCCGTTGAAGTATTGGCCAGTGTGCAAGATCAACAATCGCTTGCCAGAGCTAGAGTGGCCTTGGCGCAAGCCTACTTCGGTCTAGACAATCCAGTTTGGGCAACCCAGCAACTCGATGCTGCTCTTAAGGTGTTGACTACCGCAGGTTTAAACAACCCTGGGGAAGCTGCTCGCGTAATGTACCTATGCGCCAATCTTTGTTTGCAATTTAACAAAGTTAAAGAGGCTACACGTTTCTTCCAAGAGGGCGCTACTTATAGTGTTCAAGCTGGCGATCTTCCAAAGGCTGTGCAAATCAGAATAGCCACAGTGACAAGCATGATTGAACTCGGCTGGTTCACTGCGGCTCTTGAAGAAGCAAATAAACTTGTATCGCTTGCTCGCTCTAATCCTAAAGATGGTGTTGTCTTCCTTCTTCCGGCCTTGCAAACTTTGGCCAATGCCCAATACGCTGCCAATGAATTTTCTAACGCTCGTAAGACGTACGAACAGGCCTACGCCCTTCTTCCTAAGCTTGATTCAAGACAATTCAGCGACATTGCTCGGGCTAACATGGACCAAGGTTATGCCTTCTGTTTGGCTTCTACCGGCGATCTCGATCAGGCGCGACAGTATTTACTAAAAGCGATGCCTATTTTTAAAGCAAAATCAGATGCTTACAACCAAGCACAAGCCGCCAACACCATTGGCGTGATCGAAGTGATGGATGGCCAAACTGCCAAAGGCCTAGCTTACTTTACGCAAGCTATCGATTTTCAGGCTGTTATTCAGCCGAAAGCACCAAAGTTGCATGCCATCATTTTGCAAAACGTTGCTGATTCTGAATATAAAACTGGTGCTTATCGTGACGCAAAGAGCCACTTAGAAGGCGCTTTGAACATACTGGCCACCACTAAAGAGCAACAGCTCAAAGGTCGCCTCTACCAATCTTTAGCTGAAACCGCTTTCAAAGCATCCGATTTAACGTCTGCTGAAACTTTCGTTAATAAAGCCGTTGGTATTTCTGAACGCATTAATGATGACGGTTGCTTGTGGCGTGCTTACTTGCTTAGAGCTCGTTTGCAATTATCTAGACAAGAAATTGATTTAGCAAAAGAATCGCTTAAGAGTGCGGTTTCATACTTCCGTTCACCGCAAGCTGGCGATTTCTCAACAGCCGATAGCCTAGGTTTCCCCACTAGTCGTGAAGACATGGGTGCTTCCCTTGTGCAATTGATGGCCAACCAAGGCCTGACAGAACAAGCATTGCTAGCTGCTGAGCAGATGAAAGAAGAAAACTTCATTAGCGAATTTCTTCGCCGTGGTGGTCAGGTCAAGCCTGAAGATCGTGATGTCTACCTCGAATTGACGACCCAGAGAGCTCGCATTCACGCAGCTGAAGTATCAGCCACTCCTGATAAATTGGTAAAAGAATGGCAGAGTTGGATGGAGCGTTTCCGCTCAATCATCACTTCTAATCGTTCTTTGGCACGTTTGATTGCGCCGGTGCCAAACTCACCAGCAGACATCATTGCGGCCGTACAAAAGACCAAAGCAACCGTTGTTGAGTATTTAGTTGGGCCAGAATCGACCATGGTATTTACCATTGATCCTCTCGGTCGTATTTCGTCTACTAACTTGCCCGTCAATCGCGCCAAGCTGAAAAACCAAGTGACAACTTTGCTAGAAGCTGTTGGTTCTAATGGTGCAGCTGAAGAAGGTCAAGGCGAGAAACTCACACTACGCGCTCTCTATAATCAGTTGCTGCCTACATCCGTAAGACAATTCTTACCGACTACAGCTGACCAGATGGTTGTCTTTATTCCTGATGGCCCTCTTTATAATTTGCCGTTTGCTGCATTAATCGATGAAAATGGTAAGTTCTTTGTTGAAGGGCACCTGCTTTCGATGGCATCTTCCATGTCGGTGATAATGGATTGCCCACCTGAGTACACGGCTGATTTGAGCATGTTGGTGGCATCGACCAACTCAGCTAACGGTGGTTCTGAGCAGTCTGAGACCAATCAAATCACTTCAGCAGTAGGCGCCGAGAGAGTGACAACTCTAACCGGTAAAGACGCCAGCCTGACCAACCTCGAAGAACAATCGAAAGGAAAGTCAGTGGTGCATTTCTCCGCTAAATTGCCTTTGATTGAGAGCAATCCCCTTAGATCTGTTTTGCCTCTCTTTGGTGACAAAGATGATCAAGGTAGAAAAGTAACAGCTGATCGCCTTTGCGGAACTCCAATGGCAGTTGATTTGATCGTTTGGAGTGCTAGCTCGGTTAACGCCAAAGACGTTCGCGGAAATGCTGTGAAGGTTTTCAGTCGTGGCTTGAATTATGCCGGCGCTCGTAATGTGTTGATGAGCTTGTGGTGGCAACCAGATACTCAACGTATTGATGAGCTAGTTAGCGTTTTCAATGGCAAGCAAGCTGGCTTGAACCCGGCTCAGGGTCTACGTAAAGCACAATTAGCTGCCTTATCTCGCGATCCATCACTTAAGAGTTGGGCTGGTTTCCAGTTGCTTGGTCCTGGCTATTAGTTGGCAAGAGTTCGCTCCTGGCTGATAGTTGGCAGATTAAGAATTGAAGTCAAGCATGTATATATTCGCCTATTAATTGTATAAATTTATAACTTGGCATCATCTGCCATTCGTTTTGTCGTTTGAAACTGCAGCAGGCTCGTAAATGATTTCTCAAAGTAAAAGCAACTGGTACCCTAAAAACTTAGACTTGACCACCATTTCGCGCCGAATCTTGCCACTGGCACTCTCACTGTTATTGAGTGCAGAGCTTGTCTGTTCAGGCTTAGTGTTCTCAGCCTTGACCTTCAGCCTTCCGGTCTACGCGGCCGACCAAGAAGTCAGCGAGAAGAGTGATAGTGCTGCTCCATCGTGGAACGAAAGTAAGTCAGATTCTATGTTCATCATCGATTCTGACCCAGTTAAGAAAGCTCAGCCTAAGGTTGAGACGAAGCCAGAAGTAAAAGTCGAAGCGAAAGCTGATGTAAAGCCAGAAGTAAAAGTCGAAGAGAAGGCTGAAGTAAAGTCAGAAGTAAAAAGTGATGAGACTTCTGAACTAAAGCCTGAGTTGAAGCTAGAAGTTAATTCTGAGCCTGCCATCAAGGCCGAAGTTCCTGCGCAGCCGAAATCAGATGCTAGTGGAAAATCTATAGCTGAAATTGCACCAGTAGCACCATCTGGTGCTGTCACGGCCGATAGCGCTGTGATTGTCCCAGGTACTGAACCTGCCGCTGCATCAACTTCTACTTCTTCTCCATCAACTTCTAGCACTGCTACTGCAACACCAGCAGCCAGCGATGAAGCAATCGTAATTGATTCTGATAGTGCGCCAGATAGCACCCCTACTGCAACTACTAGCAGCGCTGTTGATGCTGCTGATAGCTCTGACAAGCCTGTTCAAGCCATTTCTGCACCAGAATCTAGTCATGGTCTAGAAGCTGGTAGTGTACTCTCGCCTGACGGCAAGAGTTTACTTGGTGATACTACTTCTGATACACCCAAAGTTGGTGGTGGCAGTGGTGCTCTTTCAACTGTTGATTCACTTTCGGCCGACATGCTTATTGAGCTTGGTGCTAGCGTCGTTGAAACCGGCGTAAACAAGCCAGATCAAATTATGGCTAACGGCGAGGGACCTCTTGTAATTGACAGCGATGAAGTATCTGAAACTGAAGAAACTATTCAGTACGAAAACCTGCCAACCGATGAAGGCAAGACCAGAATTAAGACGGGTGCAAAATTCCCGGTTGTGGTTACCTCGCAGATTTCTTCGAAAAATGCTCACAAAGGCGACGGCTTAGAAGCACGCTTGAAGTTTGATCTTAAAATTGGCGACCGTTTGATTGCCAAAAAAGGCTCAGCCGTTCAAGGTCATATCAACTACGCTCTTCCAGCCCGTAGCGTTATGCACTCTTTGATGAGTTCGAACCGTTGGTACCGTAACTCCGGTTGCTTAGGCGTTGAGTTTGATGAAATTGTTACTGAAAAAGGCGAGCATTTGCCTTTAGTTGCTACTCCAGCTAAAGCCGCTTTGTTCATAAAAAACAAGGCTGAGGGCCGCGTTCTAGGTGTTAACCACCTTGGCCAAGTGGCTGGACCGTGGGAACAACAACTTAAATACAAAGCAGTCCGTATCGGCTTGAATGCGGCTATGGCCCCAGTTGGTGTTTTCAGCTTTGGTGCCATGCCTGTTGCTCTAGGTCTAATGGGTGCTGCCAATCCTTCTTTCGCCTTTATGAAACCGGTAGGCACTAACGTGCGTCACCGCCGTATCAAGGGCTTTGCATGGGGCTTCCTTTCGGGTGTGCCTGGTAGCTGGTTGATTGAAGATACCGTGGTAAAGGGTAATGAAGCGATTATCAAACCAGGCGACGAGTTCTTAGTTGAGTTCAAACAAGAGTTCACTGGCGAACCCGCCAGCGAAGCCCAAATGTTGCCGAACGCCAATGCTAAAGTGCATGGTGATGTTAGGACTTCAAAGAAGAAAACTAAGACCGACAGTAAATAATACTGACAGCCAATAAAGCGCAAAGTTAGTAGCTAAATCGAAAGACTACAAAACTAACTAAAAAAAGAAGGAGGGCCATCCCTCCTTCTCTTTTGTTAACTACTTGGTTTTTGATAATTGCCAACTGCTTACTTGCGTTACTTGCAAATACTCAGTGAGCAAGTTCTACTTTTAGTAGGGGGCTTGTTGAGCGCCAGCACCAGCGATGGTTACTGGAGAATCAAGCTGCAATTGCATTGCTGTTCCTGCTGGAATTAGAACGTCTTTGCCTTTTCTCAAAAGTACGCTTTGAGCAACACCGACAGTGCCACCGATAGCAGTACCAGACCAAGCACCTTTACCGACGCCACGTCCGCCGCCTGCAATCGCTCCTACAGCTGTACCGAGTGCTGCACCGGTGCCAGCACCGATACCGCCACGAATTGCTGCTTGTCCAAGTTTGGTCTTCCAGGTTTCACCTTTTATAGTGGTGTCATCTGAACCAGTACCAGTGTATTTACCGATGCCACCGATAAGGTGAGCCGATATAGGGGTTTCAGTACCATCGGGAGTTCTTAGACGATTAAATTTGATATCTAAGCTACCAGCGCGCCCCAGATAGGTGCCATTTTTGGCATCAGTGATGGTGCCGATGATGGTAGAACCTGCTGGAATGGTGGAGTCGCCTAGCATCACAGTTTGGCTAACAGAAGCTTGAATCAAATCACCAGCCTTAGCTACTTGCGTAGCAATACCAGAACTGAGCGAAATAGGAATCACTAGACCAGCTGGGGCGTAAGTAATTCTTGCTTGTCTATAGCCGCCTTGTGGTTGTCCATAAGGGGCTTGCTGTTGGTAGGGAGCCTGCGGTTGTTGATATGGAGTTTGCGCTTGATAGGTATTTTGTGATTGACCATAACCTTGTTGTGGCGGTTGGCTATACGCTTGTTGTTGAGGTGGTGCAGCGTTTGTAGTCGCTGGAGCTGAGGCGAAATAATCACCTGATAGCTGGCCTACATAACTTTGAATACTAGCTTGGTCTCTGAGAGAATCACGTAGAGAGTCTGCCCACTTTTTAGCTAGAAGAGCTGGACTGCTGCCGGCAGTTTTTGCGCTGGCACTATCTATGGTGACAACCTGGTAGCCGCCTAGGGTGATAACTGGGACACCTTTAACATAGGTGATGTTTACTGCCGATGGGCTTCTGTCTTTAGCGGCAACTAGCGCATTGTCTAAATTTTGCTGCACAGCAGCTGCTCTTTTTTCGGCATCTAAGCCGCCGGCAGCAGGTACTGAGAAAATTGCTTGACCAGCAACACGCACGTCGTTATCGGCTGCTATTGCTGAAAGTGGGCTAAGCGCTATCGTTTGACTGAGCAGAAGTGCACCCGCCAAAATCGACCGTTTGATGGAATAAGATTTGGATGTCATCTTTTTGTACCCTAGATTTGTACAGCCTCTGCCGGACTGAATTAGTATAATAATGAGATTCGATCAATCTCTTCAATGGTCGGTTTTCTTTATCAACAGTGCTTCGTGTCACAGACCATGTTGTTTAAGACTATGGAATTTTAGCAATGTTCCCCGCCGAGTTTCTGAGACAGACTTCAGGCCCTCTTTGCAAGGGCGCTATCGAGGCGGCCATGGCAAATGTAGTAAAAGCAGCAACCAATCGTAATTGGTTCCATAATATATAGACTCGCCTTTCAGAATCTATTCAGGGCTCCCAAAATGACACCGTCCACCAGTTTCGCCAGTCAAGCGCTAGCACATAAGAAGGCACTGATAACCGGTGCTGGGCGAGGTATAGGACGAGCAGTTGCCATCACTTTGGCCCAATCAGGTTGTGCCGTGGCACTGCTTGGCCGACAAGAAGCGCGGCTGGCCGCCGTTAGCAAAGAAATTTATGAACTTGTAGGGGTCGAAACTCCTTATTTTCTTGCTGATGTCAGCCGCTCTGATGAGCTGGAAGGGGCTCTGGGTTTGGCTCAAACTCAGTTCGGCAATATCGATATTCTTATTAACAACGCTGGAATATATCGTACAGAGGCAGTCGACAACCATGGTTTAGAGTCTTGGCGTCAGATTCTAGAGACCAATTTAACAAGTGCTGTGGTCAGCTCAAAGATCTGTCTGCCAGCTATGATTGCCCAAAATTGGGGTCGCATTGTCAATATTTCTTCAATTTCAGGAAAGCATGCTGAGGCTTATGGTGCTGCCTATTCTGCCTCTAAGTTTGCCTTAATAGGTTTGACCCAAGCGACCGCTCTTGAGCAAGCCCGAAACGGCATAACTGTAAATGCTGTCTGTCCCGGGTGGGTTGCCACAGACATGGCGTACACTCAAATTAATGACCCCCTCTGGTGCGATTTAAACCAGATTGAAGCTGAGCAATCGCTTGAGATAGCCAGGCTTTCAGTGCCTCAAATGCGTTTGGTCGAGCCCGCTGAAGTGGCTGGGTTAGTAGTTTATCTTTGCACTCCTGAGGCGGCCGCCATCACAGGACAAGCAATCAATATATGTGGAGGTTTGTCGATTTAGTAATGCATTCAAATAGTAAAACTCATTCAACTTATAATGCTCAATTAGAGCAAGCACTGAAGTCTAATCTGTGGAACATCAGTGTCCACCAGGGTCTTAGCCTCATTCAGTCTCCTCTCTTGGCTCAGTACAGTGAGCATTTGACACATGCCTTCACTACGAGACTGGGTCCTGGAGCTGCTCCTGCTCCTTACGATCACTTTAACTTGGGGCGCAATGTTCCTGACGAAGCGGTGAAAGTCGATGCCTTAGCAAATCGAGAACGCTTGTGTGCTGTATTAGGCGCCAATCATGATCATTTGAAAGTGCCTGGTCAAGTTCATTCAGGAACGGTTGTGCCGATCTTAGAGGCTGAGGCCAAGCCTGATATGGCTAATGTTGATGGTGTTTCTACCAATCTTTCGGAAGTGCCGCTGCTATTACATTTTGCCGACTGTGTGCCCGTCATTATTTACGAGAAGAAGAAACAGCTTCTTGCCATTGTTCACGCTGGTTGGCGCGGTACGGCCCAGGGCATTGCTGCCAATGCGGTCAGCTTGATGAAAGAGCAATGGGGCGGTGAGGCCTCTCAAATGGTTGCCGCCGTGGGTCCGGCTATTGGCACCTGCTGCTACCCAACCGGTGAGGATGTGGTGGAACAATTGCTGTTGACGTTGTCATCACCCCTTGATGGTCCAGCCACTGGCCAAATGGCTGAAAGTCTTGTCGAGCGTTTTGAACCAGGTGAACAGCCTCGACCTGACCTAAAAGCTTTCAATGCCATGCAGCTATTGCTGGCAGGGGTGTTAGAAGTTGATGTATGTTCCTTCTGTACCTCTTGCCGCCCCGACCTATTTTATTCTCATCGGCAGTCGGGTGGAAAGACCGGTCGACAGGGAGCTATTGCGGTGATGCACTAAACGACCAGATTTGGTCGATACATTGTGATTTTGAGGCAATTATGCGCACAATATCTTTGTTGGAATTGAGGGGATAACTGGATGCGGGCTAGAGCGAATATCGCTTTAAGCATGACCATTTTGCTCTCCACGACCTCGGTTGCGGCCAAAGCACCGTTGGCAGAGACTGAGAGGCTGCCGCTTGTCGCCCAGAAGATAGCTACATCTAGTGTGCCCATGCCGCCGGAACCTTCACCAATTCCGAAAGGCGCCCCAAAGATTGCTCAACCGTCTGCTGTCGCTCTGCCTCTCTTGCCGCTGAAGCCGATACTCGAAACGCCCAGCAATGCTCCGGCTACTCCTCGTACATCTCCTGGTTCTACTCGCGTAGCGCGGCCAGTAATGCCAACAAACGGGGGCGGCCCAGCTCTACCACTTGTGCCTTCTTCCCTTACCAGAGTGACTCGACCAGGAGCTACTCTTCCGCCTCATTCTTCTTTGATGGCTCCTCTTTCGTCACCAACACCAGCACTTGCCCCTCCGCGTGCTGGCTCTTCAAGCTTGATTAGTCCGGCTTCTTCTAATTCTTCTAATTCTTCTAATTCTCCTAATTCATCTTCATCTTCATCTTCGTCTTCGTCGGCGCTAGCCCCTAGCCTGGTGCCGCCAACCCAATCCTTCGGTCAGCCACCGGGTTACAACGCAGTGGGCAACGGCCCTTTGAAAGATTCGTATCCGGCGATTGGAAATTTAGAGCAAGTTACTTTGGGTTCTTCCAACCCTTCAGGCAACATCGACAATCGCTTAGCTTCTCTCGAAAATGCCATTTTTAAAAAGACTTTTGAATTCGACTCGCTTTTCGATCGCACCGAGAGATTGAAGAAAACTATACTAGGTACTCAAGAAGTAGACCCTAATTCGGCTGCTGGCCGAGAGGATGCTGCTGGTCGCCTGCCCGGTACTACTGGCGGTGCCGGTAGTTCTGCACCTGCTAGCGATTGGATTGATAATCCGCATCCGGCTCTAGAGTCACTCACCGAAGTGCATTACTTAGATGAGCAAGCGGCCCTGCCAGAGAATATGACTGCAATTAGCGCGCCAGAGCTAGCTCAGTACGCCGTAACGCTGCTCAACAAAGAGCGGTTAGCCTACGGTGTAGCACCCGTTACTCCAGATAATGTGGCAGAACAAATGGCTGGTGAATTAGCTAATGATTTGGCTAAGCGCAATGTTCTTTCGCATTTCAATTCTTCCGGTGATGGCCCGGATCGCAGGCTTACTTTGCTTGAAGGAGCCGATGCTCTAAACGAAGGTATTGCCTCTGTTAAAACTGCAGAAGTGGGCTCAAAGCGAATTTGCAAAGCTGCTGCTGCGAGAATTTTGAAAACCATGTTCGGTAGGCAAGATGACCGCGATGCCCTGCTTAACCCTGATGCTACTCATGTTGGTTTTGCTTTAGCCTTAACTTCTGATCGCGAAAAAGTGGTGGCAGCCGTTGAAGTGTTGACTCGTCACGCCATCATGATTCCGGTGGCGCGCGAAGTCAAAGTGGGAGACAAGATCGAAGTGCGTGGTGTCCTCCAAAGTCCGTATCTCTTTGACAAAGTTACTTTGGCCTGGGAATCGTACAATCCTGAAGCTGCTGCCTCAGCGCCGGATGAATCAGAAGAAGCCCTGCCCTATTTTCCCCCGCTCGATTATATTGCTTTTTCGAACCGCTCAGAAGGCAATCATGACAAAGCAATATTCCTTCTCAAAACAGGTCTAATTGTTGGTGCTGTTGGTGCCGGTCTCTTCTTCCCGCCAGCGGCAATGGCTGTACCTCTTATTGCTCTTTCTGGCTCTCCTTCTGAGATCAAGCCAGTCTCAGACATTCCAGTTAAAGGCGGGTTCAAAGTTGATGGTGGTTCATTTGCCGGTCACATACCACTATCTAACAACAGCAAGCCTGGTCTCTATTACGTTACTGTTTGGGCGGTGCAAGCTAAAGGACAAAAGTCTATTCCGATTAGTCGTAGGGTGCTATTGGCCAAAGAAGTCTCAGCAGAAGAGCAAGATGCAGCCAAGCAATCAGAAGAGAAGTTGAAAGACGAACGCAAGGTTGCTGAGCGCAAAGAAAAAGATGAGCGCAAGAAAAAACAGGCTGATGAAAAGCAAGAAAAGCGCAGAGACAAAGATAGTAAAACCCGCGATCTCACCGTAGAAGGTGAAGTGGAACCGGTGGTCGATAGCAAAAAAGATCAACCAAGTGATCAAGGAAAAGGTACTGTCAATGACAACGCTAATGGAAAAGACTAAATTCTTTCACGCTCTATCTTTGACGATCTTTACTCTTTCTTTGGGGCTATTTTCAATGCAGGCCAGCCTCGCTAGTGACTTGCCTGAACCAAGCCCCGTGCCACACTCTGCTGTGCCGAAAAATTCTATGCCGCCGACTACTCTGCAAGCTGGTGCTGGAGCAACTACCCTGCAAGCTGGTACTGGTTCAACTACCCTGCAAGCCGGTACTGGAGCAACAACTTTGCAGGCTGGTACTGGTTCAACTTTAATTCAGTCTGGTACAGGTTCTTCTACTCTACAAATGGGTGTTGAGCGCGAAGCCGGGCCAGTCAATATCTTATTCATTGTTGATGGCTCTCGCTCAATGCTTGAGGTTATCGAGCATGGTGGCAGGCAAAAAATGGATGCTGCTAAAGATGTCTTGCAGCAAGCTTTATCGCGCATTCCCAACGACGTTAACATTGGCCTTCGTGTCTTTGGCCAGGGTGCCACTACACCGCAACACTCGATGTTTGGTGGCGGATTTGGTGGCCTAAATATGTTTAGTGAATGCCAAAATAGCGCACTATGGGTGCCGATTGGTAAAAGTAATAGAAGGTCGTTCATTGAGAAAGTGCGGCAGATCAAACCTTATGGTATGACTCCACTTTCATATGCCATTGAACAAGCAGCTCACTACGATTTTCGGGGTGTAGAAGGTAGCAAGGTAATTATTTTGATTACTGATGGCGCCGATACTTGTGACCGCAATCCTTGCGAAGTAATTGCTCGGCTGCCTTTACATGGTATTCGCCTGAAAGTTGATGTTGTCGGTTTGGCTTTGGCTCGTGAACCAGAAGCGCGCCGACAACTTGATTGCATTGCCAAAACATCGAACGGCAAATACTACGATGCTAAGAGTTCAGCAGAACTCATTAACAGCATTACTGCCAGTGTCAGTAAGGCCATTGGCGGACGGGTGATTATCAAGCCAGCGAGCGGCTCTGTAGAGCCTGGCAGTGGGGCGGCAATCAATATCGAGACACCTATTGAAATGGTGCCGATTGAGCCCATGAAAAGTTTAGACAAATAAAAATGTCCGATTTCGGGACGGAAATCGGACATTTAAAATTCGGGTCAAAACACATTAATTGGATTGGACAAATTTAGCGTAGATTAACGCAGGCTAATTGCTGTTTTCTTTGTGATCTTTTCAAGTTCGGGGGCTTCAGTAACAGAAATATGACTGCGAATTTCTTGGCTCATTTTGTCTGAAACTGGAGCGTAGTACTGAATCAGCATCAACGGATAAATGCCAAGGGCAAGAATCGAGAACGAAAGGGAGTAAGCCACAATTCTTTCAGTGTTAGTGGCATCGGTTAGATGACCTTTCCACTTAGCCAATTCTTCGCCATAGAATACTTTCTTCAAAAGCCAGAGCATATATCCAGCTGTAAGAATTACACCCAAAGCGGCAACATAAATCCAACCTTGCACCATATGACCGTTGGTGGCAGAGGTTGCCATCGGTGAAGTGAAGCTGCCGTAGAATACTGCTGCTTCAGCAACGAAGCCAGACAAACCAGGAAGACCCAGGTTTGCCATGGTACCGAGCATCCAGAAGTAGAAAAGAGTTGGCATTTGCTTAGCTAGACCACCGCCAATTTCGGGCAACTGTCTTGTGTGAGTACGTTCGTAAACAGTACCTACCAAGAAGAAGAGAAGGGCCGAAATAACACCGTGTGAAACCATTTGGAAAATAGCACCGCTGAGAGCCGCTGATGAAAGTGAAGCGACTCCGAGCAGAACAAAGCCCATGTGACTCACTGATGAGAAGGCAATGATGCGTTTCATGTCTTGTTGAACTAAGCAAGCCATCGCTGCCCAAACAATATTGAAAGCGCCGAGGGCCATTATTGGAGGCCCGTACTCAACAAAGAAAGTTGGGAAGAAACCAAGGCAGATTCTTACAAGACCATAAGAACCCATTTTCAAGAGGAGTCCTGCTAGCAACATTGAGATTGGAGTTGGCGCTTCAACGTGAGCGTCTGGCAACCAAGTGTGAAACGGGAAGGACGGTAATTTGATAATGAAGGCCAAGAAGAAACCGAGGCAGGCCAACACTTGTATTTCTTTTGGTAGGCCAGGGCAGAGCTGTGACAATACAGTCATGTCAAAAGTAGCGCTGGTGCCCATTTGAGAGTACATGTAGACCAAACCGGCCAACATCAACACGCCACCAAAGAAGGTGTATATAAGGAACTTGAGGGCAGCGTAAGCACGTCTTGGACCGCCCCATATGGCAATCAAGAAATACATTGGCACTAGTTCTAATTCGTACATAACGAAGAACTGCAGCAAGTCAAGTGACATGAACACTCCGAGTACGGAGAATGTCAACAGCATGAGCATTGCGTAGTAGAGGCGGGGGCGGTTATCACCTATTGATGTAGAAGCAAGAATTGCCATTAATGTGACAAATCCTGTCAGCACCACCAGTGATAGCGACATGCCATCGACAGCTACGAAGTACTGCACTGGGAAAGGTTGCATAAACCAGAGAAACTGCTCTTTCAGCTGATATTCAGCGCCTCTCGTAATATCAAACTGGCTGAGTATGAAGGCTGAAAGCCCAAACATACCAGCACCGAAACTAATTGCTAGTTTGCGGGCAAGATTCTCGGGGCTGCAAGAAATAGCCAGGGCGGCGAGCATCGGCAGTAGTAAGAGGATGGTAAGCAGGTGTTGTGGTTCGGGACTCACAGCGGTCTCCTGAAAATTAATGACACTAAGAGAGCGCCATCAGTATAAAGGGCTGACCAGTCAGCTACTAGCTTTATTAAAGAGAAAAATCTTTTCACTCTAAACGGTGCTTTATCTATGGACACTCTTGGCGTTTTATCAATGTATAGTTTTAGAGTCCGAATTAGTAAACGCAGAGTCTCTAGTCAAGAGCTAGAGATATTCTAGGAGATAAACCTTGTTACCGCTAAGCGCTGACCAGTTGAGATGGTTTGTTGAACATGCTGGCCTGATTGTGGCAGCACCGTTCTTGGCGGGCTTCCTGATTATCATGGGGCTGAGAGCGTCAAAAACTCTTTCCATGTTCGCATCCATCGGAGCCGTTGCTTATGGACTTTTCCACTCACTGGCAATTTTCCAAGCACTAGTCACTCACGCATATCCTGAGCCTTACTTCCAACAAAACATTCCGTGGTTTGTTTCATCGAGCTTCACTCTCTCGGTGGGAGTGCTGGTTGATAATATGGCCGCCCTAATGTTGATTGTCGTCACTGCAGTCAGCTTGTTGGTGCAGATATATACTCATGGATATATGCGGGAAGATCCTGGTTATTCGCGTTTCTATTCTTATCTATCTTTATTTACTGGGTCGATGCTCGGTCTGGTGGTTTCAACTAACTTGTTCCAGATGTATGGCTTCTGGGAACTCGTTGGTGTTTGCTCTTATTTCTTGATTGGATTCTGGTGGTACAAAGAATCGGCTGCTAAGGCCTGTATGAAAGCCTTTGTCGTTAACCGTATTGGCGACTTTGGTTTCTTAATTGGTACTCTTACTTTCTACCTTTATACAAAAGAATTTTGGAGTGCTGACAACGTTCTAGGATTTGTCGGCCCTGCTGGTACTGACCTTGCTGGTGTAATTCAGAAGGCCGCCGCAGCTGGTGCCCTTAACGATTCAACTCTTTTCTTCATTGCTTGTTTGATTTTCATGGGCCCAATGGCCAAATCGGCGCAGTTCCCTCTGCACGTTTGGTTACCTGATGCGATGGAAGGTCCTACACCAATTTCTGCCTTGATTCACGCTGCCACCATGGTTGCTGCTGGTGTCTATTTAGTTGGTCGCGCTTATCCTATCTGGCTCAATTGCGATGGTACTTCTGGTGCTGCTTTGACTGTGGTGGCAACTATTGGGGCTATCACTGCTTTCATGGCCGCCACAATCGCCATGAGTCAGTACGATATCAAGCGCGTTTTGGCTTGGTCTACTTGTTCACAGCTGGGCTATATGTTTGTTGGTCTAGGAGTAGGCGCCTTTACTGGCGGTGTCTTCCACCTCTTCAACCATGCTTTCTTTAAGGCCATGCTCTTCTTGTGTAGTGGTGCTGTAATTCACGGGTTACACGGACAACAAGATATTCGTGAGATGGGCGGTTTGAAAAAATCTATGCCTATAACTCATATTTGTTTCCTGATTGGTACTCTTGCCATCTCCGGCTTCCCGCTCTTTAGTGGCTTCTTCTCCAAAGACGAAATCATCGGGGCTGCCATGGTTAGCCATCCGTTTATTGGATGGTTGATGATGTTGACTGCTGGCATGACTGCCTTCTATATGTTCAGACTTTACTTCATGACATTCACTGGCGCGTATCGCGGTAGTGCACATCCGCACGAATCACCAGCGGCAATGACCTGGCCGCTTTTGGTTCTGGCGGTGCCTTCGATGTTGAGTGGCTATCTTGGTTTCAACATCAGCAATCTACCCGCTGCTTTCGCCGGCGCCTCACCTGAGCACGGTTTGCCTAACCACTTTGCTGCCTTCATATATGGACCGCATGGTCCCCATTTTGAAGGTGCCAATTTGATGATGATGGGCATTTCGCTTTTTGTTGGTGTGCTTGGATTCGCCGTGGCTTATTCGATGTATGTCACTCGCACTCTGCACTTCAATAAAACCTTTGCTGAAGCAAAAGAAGGCATGGCTCAGCTCATATACAACATGTCATTCAACAAGTGGTATATGGATGACATTTACTTCGGTATCGTCGACCGTGTTTTATTGCCTGGCTTCAACAATGCCTGGAGCTTTATCGATAAGACCCTGATAGAAGGCATCGTAAATGGTGCAGGCCTTGTGACCATGAGCTTGGGCGAAGTTCTGAAGTTCCTTCAGAACGGGCGCGGACAGTACTATGCGCTAGTAATCTTTGCTGCAGTCGCTGGTATCGCCTGGATTTCTTACATATTTCCCGGTCACTAGCCCTCACTAAAATCTTTTAATAAGGAAGACCTTATGAGTTCAGATTCGCATTCAGATAATCTTAGTCACTCAAGCGCTCATGGCGATGATCACGGTCACGACAGCCACGATAGCCATGCCGTGGCTACCGATGTCATTCCAGAGACGAGTGCCCAAGATATGATTCTCAAAGCACTGACCATCTGTGTCGCTGGCTTGCTCTATTTCATGGCATTTTCATGGATGGGCGTGCCTTTGCCAGAAGCTGGTCACGGAACTGGCTCTGAGCATTCTAGTGAGCACGGTGCTGAAGCCGGTACATCAGAACATGGCCCAGAACATAGTTCCGAACATAGCCCAGAACATCACTAAGACCATCACTAAATCTTTCGTTTTTGTTTAGGTTACGATTAGTTTCAACTTTTGTTGCCGAGATCGCTGGTATGAGTCACTTGCCAGGTTGCTTGTCAACCTTTCATGCTATCTTATGCCAGTTGAGAAGCGCCAGCTAGTCAGCTTTTACTAGTTCGCTTCAATTGGAAGTTCAAGAATTCCAATCCAACAAGCCGTTGATTCAACGGTCTGTAGTTCACTCTTTGAGGATATTTGAATGCAGGAAGTTACAGTTGGTATTGCCGGAGCAGCCGGAGACGGCTTAGACAAATCTGGCGATACCTTGGCTAAGTCATGCAGCAGACTTGGTCTCCACGTATATGCTTACAACTGCTACCAATCGATCATCCGGGGCGGTCATATTTGGCTCCGTGTTCGCATTGGCGAAAACAAAGTTTATTCCCATGGCGATAACCTCAATGTATTGGTTGCTTTGAACCAAGACTCAATTGAGCGCCACTCCATAGAAGTTGAAGAAGGCGGAGCCGTTATCTTCAACTCTGATCGTCTTAACTGTGAGCCAAGCCAAGTTAGAGCTGGTGTACAAATCGTCGGCTTGCCGATGAAAAAAATCACCGAAGAAGTTGTAAAAGAGCATGGTGCACTTTTACCTATCATGCAGAACACAGTGGCCATGGGTGCTGCTGCATACTTCGCTAATGTCGGCGTTGAAGAGCCGAGTTCAGTTTTGGCTGATACTTTCGCTCATAAAGGTCAGAAAGTTATCGATCTCAACGTTAGCTTGCTCAAAGTTGGTTATGAGTTTGCTAAAGCAAACTTCAAGCCCGTCACTACTGATTGGAAGTTTAGCCGCAAGAAGCGTTGCTTCTTGACCGGAAACGAAGCCATTGCCATTGGTGCCTATGCTGCTGGATGCAAATTCTATTCTGCTTATCCAATGACACCAGCCTCCACAATCTTGCACTGGATGGCTAACCACGCTCACGAGACTGGCATCTGCGTCAAGCAGTGCGAAGACGAACTATCTGTAATTAACATGGCTATTGGTGCTGGTATTGCCGGTGCTCGTTCAATGTGCGCAACTGCCGGTGGTGGTTTCGCTCTTATGACCGAAGCAGTCGGTATGGCTGGCATCATGGAAGTGCCTGTGGTTTGCGTTGAAGTTCAACGCGGCGGACCTTCAACCGGTCTACCCACTAAGACTGAACAAGCTGACTTGTGGCAAGTCTACGGTGCATCGCAAGGTGAATTCCCACGCCTTATCGTTGCTCCTAAAGACATTGTTGATTGCTTCACTACTACAGTTGAAGTGTTCAATCTTGCTGACCGCTACCAATTGCCTGTTCTACTTATGTCTGACTTGCTTCTATCTGAGCATCCAGAAACCGTTGATCCTGAAGTCTTTGACGGCAATCCTGTTATCGACCGTGGCGAAATTGTTACTGAATGGCCAGAATCAAAAGGTAAGTTCAAGCGCTACAAATTCACTGAATCAGGCGTTTCACCTCGTGTTCTTCCAGGTACACCAAACACTGCTTATGTATCAGCATCCGACGAGCAAGACGAAGAAAGCATTCTGATTTCAGACATGTTCACTTCACCAGCTACACGTCGCAAAATCATGGAGAAACGCAACCGCAAAGTTGAGAATCTCTTGAAAGAACTTCCAGCACCAGAGCTAGAAGGTCCAGCCGATGCTGATTTGACACTAGTATGTTGGGGTTCTACTTGGGGCCCAGTGAAAGAAGCTGCTGAGCTTCTAACTGCTCAAGGTATCAAAACCAACTTGCTCAACATCAAATACATCGCTCCTTTCCACACTAAAGAAGTAGATGCAATTCTCTCTAAAGCTAAGAAGAAAATTTCTGTTGAAGTTAACTACACTAGCCAGATGGCTCGTTTCATCAAAGCTGAAACTGGCATATCAATGGATGCTCACATCAATAGATATGATGGTGAACCAATGGAACCGCTTTATATCGTCGAGCATGTTAAACGCATTCTTGCCGGTAAGGCACTCGATTACGATGTAACTGAAGCAGAAGCTAAAGATATGGCTTATCACTATATCCGCACTCATGCTCAAGAGAAGTTGCGCCCAACAGCTGCAACTCGTGAATCTTCAAACGGACACGGCGAACCTACATGGAATGTTGAATTGTCTGAACGGGCTACCGGCAAACTAGCTGCACGCATGAAAGTGGGTGTTTCAACTGGTGCCACTTATAGCTTCGAGAAGCTGGCAGAAGAGAAATAGAGCTTTCTGCTTTCTGCACCAGCATTCACATCAATGATTTAAGAGGTTTATAAAAACGAGATGGCAACTGTAATCGAGCTTCCAGTAGAACTATTCAAAGGTCCAGTCGATCCTGACTGGTGTCCAGGATGCGGCGACTTCGCCGTTCTTAAAGGCGTTCAGACTGCAGCAGCAAAACTAGGAATCAAACCAGAAAATCTTCTGGTTGTATCTGGTATCGGCTGCTCGTCTAACTTGCCTGGTTTCCTTCATGCTTATGGCATTCACAGCCTTCACGGCCGTGCTGTTCCTGTAGCAACAGGCGCTCACTTGGCCAACACTGATCTTAAGTGTGTCATCACTGGTGGTGACGGCGACGGATACGGAATTGGTATCGGTCACTTGCTTCATGCAATGCGCCGTAACCTTGATGTTACCTACATCGTCATGGATAACCAAATCTATGGTTTGACCACTGGTCAAACATCACCAACAACTGGTATCGGTCAAAAAACCAAGTCAACTCCACAAGGCAATCATGAGAGTCCGCTTAATCCACTAGCTTTGGCAATCACAGCTGGTGCTACTTTTGTAGCTAGAGCGTTCTCCGGCGAACCAAAACATATGGCTGATACAATCTCTGCGGCTATCGAGCACAAAGGCTTCTCCCTTGTCGATATCTTCAGCCCTTGTGTCACCTACAACAAGGTCAACACCTATCCATTCTTTAAAGAACGGGTCTACAAGCTAGAAGATGAAAATTGGGATCGCACTGATTTCCATAAGAGCTTGGCTAAGGCTTTTGAATGGGGCGATAAAATTCCTTTGGGTGTCGTCTACGAAACAGACATGCCTACTTATGAAGACAGCGAATTGGCCTTCAAGAAAGGTGCATTGGTAAAACAATCACTGAAGACCGATCCTAAAGTTTGGGCCGGTATCGTCGAAGAGATGATCTAGTTCAAGAACAAAAGTTAGAAAGTGAATCATGGGGTGGGCAATGTGACCCACCCCTTATTCCGTTTAGACACTTTTAAAAAGAAGATGTCATGGGAAGCCTACTAATAGGGTGCTTGTCTAATTAGTTGATATATGAGATTCTTGCCTTGGTGAATTCTTTATCAGTTTCACCTATGCGTTGGATATATTGCCGCTGGATCAGCCTCCAGTTTCGACTGGTCAAATTTAAATGGCTTTCAACTGATAAAAGAGGAGATGTTATCGCCTCGGCAATGATGTAAAGTAGTGCTGGCGAAAGCGGGTGCACTGACATAATAAATGGCACTGGCGTAAAAATAGTGATGGCATTTTTCACATAAAAGTGAAAATAATGGCAACCAAGCGAGGAAGTAATGACTAAGTACAGCCGTATCGGTCGCAGACATCCAGATACAGCTCCTATTTCACAAGATCAAATCACAACACTGAAAGCTAAAGTTCAGCGTGTTGAAGAAATCGATATGAACAATAGAGCTTCCGTTTGGGACTACATCTGCGATATGTGGACACAAATTGTTTATAGCTTCAAACCTAAAAGTCATCAGTGCCGTATCTACGGACACACTCTACCGACTGGTGGATGGCCTGCTGGACGTCGGCCACACTGTGGCGATTGCGGCACTCAAATCAACGATGCTGACGATTTGCGAAAAGCACAGCCTCGCGAATACTAGACTGGTTGAACTTGAACGGTAGAGCCGTTTAGCTTGAAACTAATTGCATTTAAAAGGCCATTGCTTAGCAATGGCCTTTTGCAGTTTTAGTTTGGCTTGGTTTCTTGTTTTGTTTTGAATTAACTTCTATTTTGCGAACTGGCTTTGTTGCTTCTCTAAATTTTAAATAGAGGTGCGCTTACGAGAGTAATACTTTTGCGCTTCGGCATAACGACCCATATTCGATAGGGCATGACCTAGATCGTCTAAAGCCTGCTGCTTCAGTTTTATATCGAGAATCTGTTCAAAGTTCGGTGCATCAACTACAGCTTTGAGAGTTGTCTCTGCCAGCGATGGTTTCATCGAATTTAGGTATGTGCAACCGAGTTCGCTAAGCAACATTAGAGTTCCGGGAGAACTCTTGTCTTTGAAATCATCTGAATCAAGAGCTTCTTTCAGATAGTTTATTGCTTTAGTGTGCTCACCCAAAACCATTAGTGTGTCTGACAGTTGGCCATAAGATTCGGCCAAAGTTGTATTGCTGTGTTTCTTATCTTTTTTGATTCCTTCAATTGTTTTGAGAATCTCTTCTAGTTTCTTTTGCTCTTGGGCAATTTTCGCCTTCGATTCAGCTGCCGTCTGTGAGCCCTGGCCCCCACTGGTATTGGCTGTGTCAGATTCTTTGTTGTTCTTGGTAACAGCAGACTCTTTGCCTTGATGGAAGTTATAGTCGAACTTGAATGAGAGATTTAGCTGGTCGTCATCAGCCTTTGAGTTAATATCAGAAAAGGGCTGGGCGTTTTTAACAGCCTCTACAGCTGCTTCATCATTAGCTGTATTGCCAGACGAATCAACAATATGGGCTTCTTTGACGAGGCCGTGGTCGGTCACTTCGAAGCCCACATTGGCACTGTAGCTGTATAGGCATCTAGGTGGCTTCCAGGCTGCCTTAATTTTTCGACTCATAACCGAGAGGAAGGCATTGATAATGCCTTGGCCTTCGCTGCGGTAAAGCACCGCATCTTCTTTGTGGCCCATGCGATCTAGTAAGTCAGCTAAGAAGTTCAAACGGGTGCCGAGAAGTGGGTGGTTGTGGCTGAAAACCTCTTCTGATAAGGCAACACTGCGTTTGATCAGAGGTAAGGCTTCATCGAAACGCTTTTCTTCGACCAATGTCTCGGCCAGGTCATTTAAGCAAATCGCCACAGTACCGTCGTTCACAGTAGTAATACTTTCGGCTAGGCCAAGCGCTTTGCGGTCTAGTTCTTCGGCTTTGGCATAATCTTTTTGATAAAAATAGTTGGCGGCTAAAGCTGTCATTGCTTTTCTGGCGCGCTTCTTGTCGTCGCTTTTTTCAGCGCTGGTTTGCAGATCAACAAAGCGTTTGCCTGCCTCGTCGTATTTTTTTTCATCGCGCAAGGCTCTTCCTTGCTCTAACGAGCCGTCCCAGCTTTTCGCCTCGTCATCGCTCATGGCCGCCCAGCTGGGCCCTATAGAGCCTGAAAAGGTAGTGAGACTAGCGAGGGTAACCAGTGCGATTCTTTTGCTGAAATTCATGCCTATTCCGACTTTTGGGGTAAGTGCCTGACTTGGCTGTCGATTATACCTGCTTGAGATGAGGCGATTGTGAGCACGAGATGCTCTTGTCCAACTTGTGTCTAATACAGTCGCTATAACAAAAGCATGCCAAGTGGGAATTGCCCCACTGCAATTGTCAAAGCCAATTTCTACTTTACTAGAGGACGAATCGATGCCAATTCTTAGACATCATGATATCTCTCAAGAGCCGGCTGTCAAGCCAAATGCAGTTGAACAACCGACTAGCGAGACTGTTGTTGACGAGAGTTTAGCAGGTAAGTTGAACCGCGAATTTGGATTGTTGGCTCAGCTACCGATGGGTGCGCTGGCAGCAGCTCAAGAGCGCTTAAATCACCCCGTCGATCTTGCTATCGAATTGGGAGTCGCCACTGCAGTTGGCTTTGGTGTTATGGCCATGGCCAAAAACCCGGCAGTTTTTGGTGAAGCTGCTTCGCCTTATGTTGGTGGTTTATTGAAGTGGGTGGATAAGTTATCGGGTCCCGCTATAGCCATAGACTGGGCTAATCGCATTGGTGCGCCTATGGCTTCAACTTGGATGAGCGCTAGTAACGACAGCTCAGCTAGAGCTGACATGTCGCGCAATGTTGGCGGTGGCCTAGTCGACTATTCAACCGGTGTGTTGGGCATGAGGTTTGGCGGAAGGATGGCCGAATATATAGAAGCTCCTGCGCAGGCCGCGGCAAAGATTGATGTACAAAAGATTCTCGATGCAAATAGGCGCGTTCAAACTCTTGGAGAAGAACCAGTTCTCGCCCATCAAAGCTTAAAGGCTGTCGACTATGCAAAGATCATGCGTGAAAGGACCTTTGACCTAGTGCGCATTCGTACTTTTTCGTCAGGTGTTACTGGTGAAAGTCTGACAAACTACTATCAATCGAAAGGCGGTAATTTGAGCTCAGATTTAAGCTCTTTTCTGACAAGGGATTCGCAGCTTCACTTAGATTCAGTGAAGTAAGCACAATTTATGTCTACGATTTTACGAGCCTTACTTTGAGCACTCCTTCGATAGAACTGATACTTTTTAGAACGTCTTCGGTAACGTCTCCATTGCAATCAATCAAAGTACAAGCCACGTCACCTCGCGAGCGGTTTAACATATCGAGAATGTTTAAATTGGCGTTAGCGACGCAGGCTGAGATGCGTTCAATCATGTGAGGAATGTTGGCATTAGCTACGATCAGGCGATTGGATGGTTTTCCTGGTAAAGACATTTCGGGGAAATTCACTGAGTTGTGGATGGTGCCCTTTTCTAGAAAATCACGAATTTGCTCTGCCACCATCACTGCACAATTTTCTTCTGCTTCTTCGGTCGATGCACCTAAGTGAGGCAAGGTGATAACTCGCTCTTGGTCTTTCAACTGATTGCTCGGAAAATCGCAAACATAGGCCCTTACACGGCCCGATTTGATTGCTTCTGAAACTGCCTTCTCGTCAACAATTGCTGAGCGAGAGAAATTTAAAATGGTAATTCCTTCGCGACATTTGGCTAGGCGGCGTGCATCAATGAGATTTTTAGTGTCGTCTAAAAGTGGCACGTGCAGCGTAATGAAATCTGATTGGGCTAGCACTTCGGTAACGCTCGCCAACGATTTTACTTCTGACTGCAATTGCCAGGCATTGCTTACAGTAATGTGCGGATCATAGCCGACTACTCGCATACCCAGTGAGAAAGCAGCATTTGCTACTTTTACACCGATGGCGCCTAAACCTACAACACCCAAGGTTCGACCAGCAAGTTCGATTCCAACAAAGCGCTTCTTTTCTGATTCAACGAGTTTGTCAATTTCCGAATCGGTGCCAGATAAGCTGCGGCTAAAATCCCAGGCTGGCCCGATTTGTCGAGCGGCCATCATCATTCCAGCGATCACTAATTCTTTTACAGCATTGGCATTGGCACCGGGAGTATTGAAAACCGGTACACCCAAAGCACTGAATTTATCAACAGGAATATTATTGACTCCTGCACCAGCACGACCAATTGCCTTGACACTCGTAGGAATTGGCCATTCGTGCATGGTAGCCGAGCGAAGTAAGACAGCATCAGGGTTTTGCATCTCTGAAGAAATCTCATAACGTTCGCGCGGTAACTTTTCTAAGCCCACGATTTTGATGTTATTGAGATTCAAAATTTTGAACATGGTGCTTCCTTTATGATAATTCTTCTTTTCAATGTCGATTTTAGCCGTGTCGACGGGCAAAATCGCTCATGAAATTCGTTAGAGCTTCGACGGCCTCGAGGGTGACAGCATTGTACAAACTGGCTCTCATGCCACCTACAGCTCTATGGCCTGCGAGTCCTACCAGATTGGCCTGCTTCGCTTCGTCCAAAAATGCTTTGTCTAAAGTAGCATCATTAAGAATGAAAGGAATATTCATTAGCGAGCGACATTCTTTCGCCACCGGATTTTTGTAAAATTCAGACTGATCGATAGTTTTGTAGAGAAGCTCTGCTTTCTTCTGATTGGCTTCAGCAATGGCACTGAGGCCGCCATTTTTCTTCAACCATTGCAGCACCAAACCAGCAATGTACCAACTATAAGTTGGTGGCGTATTGGCCATCGAATCATTTTTTGCCAGATTTTGATAATCGAACAGCGTTGGTGCCTTGCTATCAACTTGGCCAAGTAAATCGTCTCTGACGATAACAATGGTGAGTCCGGCAGGACCAATATTTTTCTGAGCACCGGCATAAATCACGCCGAACTTAGAAACGTCGAATGGCTTTGAGAGCATGTTTGACGACATGTCTGTCACTAGCGGAATCTCTTTATAGTCGAGCGATTGTGGAATATATTGAAACTCCACGCCGTGAATTGTTTCATTAGCTGTGTAGTGTAGGTAGGCTGAGTCTTTGCTCAACTGCCAGCTGTCTGGCTGTGGAATAGTAGTAAATTTGCCGCTCTCACCGGAGGCAACTATGTTTACCTGACAGTACTTGTTCGCTTCAGCGATGGCTCTTTCTGACCAGAAACCGCTATTAACATAATCGGCCTTGCCTTTGCCACGCAGTAAGTTGAAGGGCACCATAGAAAACTGTGAGGTGGCTCCACCTTGCAAGAACAAGATTTTGTAGTTGGCAGGAATGTTGAGCAGCTCTTTCAAGTCGGCCTGGCTTTGTTCAACTACTTGGCCGAATTCTTTACCTCGGTGGCTGACTTCCATAATCGACATGCCAGAACCATGCCAATCGAGCATTTCTTCTTTGGCTATTTGCAATACATCTTCAGGCAGGGCGGCTGGGCCAGCACTAAAATTGAAGGGACGACTTGCACTTGACGAGCTTGCGCTCAAACTGGCTGGATTATTCGTTTTGGTCTCGGCTTTAGTCACGACCATCCCCTTGGCAAGAGTCTACCTATCTACCCTATTAACTGGGTCAGACAATAGAATGGTCGCGCACCTTAGAGGTGTTGGGAAGGGTTTATTACCACTTGTCTCAAAATGCTTACTTGTGAGTATTTTGTTTAAGTGGCTCAGGAGCGGCTTTGTCGGCTACAGAGGTCACCGTGACCGGTGCTGCAATAACAGTGCTCGGGCTAATAACAATAGTGAAGTCAGCCGGCGCTTTCGATTCTAAGTGAACGACCACAGCATAGCTGTCTAATTCGCTAAGTGAGTCTTTTAGTTTGGCCACTAAATCGTCGTCTGCTCGGTAACTTCCAGCTATTACTTGCTCGTGTTGGCACTCACTAAGTTCGCCTCTTTGCTGATACTTAACGTTGTAACCTTTTTCTTTCAAGCGAGCTTCTAGGTTTTTAGCAGTCTCTTCGCTTCCTTTGGGGTAGCGCAAAATAACTGACACTGGCTTATCAGAATAGGCTGCAGCGCACTCGGCTGCCAGATTGTCGTTGGTTACACTTGGAACAGCTATGCCATCACTGCCGGTGGCAGACTCACTTGAACCATCCATGGCGATAGCCTCATCGCTGTGGCCATGACGGCGCGAATGGATTGTCGCACCGGTGTTGGCGGCAATAACGTTAACAGACTGAGGTGCACCAGTCATTCGATGCAACATCAGAGCAGATGCTTCTGGTTGCGGCACCCAATAGCTGCCACCACTTATGGTGACCGGCTCGCCTGGCAACATTGCTGTTTGTATCTTGTTGGTTTTAATGTCTTTGCTAAAAGCAGCAAGCTTGAGCATATCTTCAACACTTAAGTCTGTGCGTACATATTCTTCTGCTAATTTACAAAGCTCGGGCAGCTTTAATAAAACTTGCGGTTCTTCTAGCTTTTTCTTCACTTGCCGCAAGAACCATTGCTGGCGCTCTATGCGGCCAATGTCACCTTTGGCATCGTGACGGTAACGAACGTACTCTTCTAAGCCAGCAGCATCAAGCTTGTTGATGCCTGGTTCGAGAGCAATATTGAGACGACCGGCACGGTCTCTATAGTGCATTGGCTTCTCGATTAATATTTCAACTGGGCCGAGCGCTTCAAATACTTTTTTCAAGCCTTGCGTATCGATTACTAAATAGTGATCGATCGGTACGCCAAAGTCTTCACCGACAGTTTTCACGGCTAGCTCTGGCCCACCAAAGGCATGAGCGGAGTTTATTTTGTCTACTCCGTGATTGTCGGCAATGCGCACCCTTGAATCACGTGGAATGGAAACTAATGAAACTTTATTAGTCTGCGGGTCTAGGCTGGCAATAATCATCGTGTCTGAACGGCAACCAGTAAAACGCTCAGTGTCGCGGCCATTGCTATCGACTCCCATGAGTAAAACATTCATGCGACTCTCTAGCTTCGGCCAGAGGCTGAAATCACCAAGACCCTTACTCTTGCTCTCTTCGTTATTTATAATCGGGGCAGGAAGGGTTTGCGAGAGATTTGATTTGCCGCTCAGCGGAGTGTGGCTGTATAAATTCTTCAATTGGCTCATGGCCAAAAGACCAATGCCAACGCCTATTACAGTTGCCAGCAAAATCTGCGGCGCTGAGGGAAAGCTGAATTTGTTGTCGTTAGGGCTCAAGCAGTTACATCTCTGAAATTGGTTACTTACAACCGTATAGTGACAATATTAGCCTGCATCTTCCGTCAGCGGATTAGCTATACTGAGTTTCTGTAAACATTTGAGCTAGATTTTACCGGCAATTATCAACTGCGTCAGGTTTTGGTAAAGTAAAGCCAGTAATCAAGTAGCCTAGTGGCCTCATTCGGGGTATCTATTCTTAATCCAGGAATCATCGGTAGCTACGTTTATCAGATTTTAGGAAAGGCGGTATCGGTGCAGGTGGTGACGGCGGTCGACAAATCAGATGATCAAGGACGGCTCGTTGGACCGAGTGGCTTTCTAGAGCTTGGTGGCAACGTTCTAGTGGTCGACTTTGGCAAAGTTTTTCTCGAAGATACCATTGTCGGATTTCTTTATGAAGACGGACTTCTCAAGAACGGCAATGAAGATGCCCAGTGGCGCTTAATTGATGATTTGGATGGCTGTGTCTTTCGCGGTATCGATTCAAGCGGTCTAGAGCTGGTCATTCCTGCATCTGAGTACGGTGGACCGACTGGCAAGCTGGTCTACAACGGACAGCCTTACAACGTTTTGAACGGACGTATTGCCACCGAAGAGCATTTACTAGTAGGTGAGTTTCACGACACTGGCATGATGACAGTGCGTGATCGCCATACAAAAATTGCTCGCCGCGAACTTGAAGAAACCGCCATCCTCAATCTCACTTTTGATGGCGTGCGCTCTGATGGCTCAGCTTGGAAGTATGAATACAGTCGGCCTCTCGTGCGCAAAGATAAGTCGTATGCTGAAAATGAGATCATTCGCTATTTCCAAGATTTTGATCGATTGAGCGTTCTGCAGAAAAAGTATGTGATTGATAGCCTCAACATTTGGTCAGCCAGCGGCATTCTTCAAGTTGTGAGAAAGTCAGAAGGCAATGCTGCTTTAGGCAACGTTAAGCATGGCGCTGCTGGAGTGACAAGAGTGCGCTCTGGTATGGTCGATCTCGATTTAGAAGAGTTTGATCGTGATATTGATCTATTTAAACGTTTTGGTGCACTTGCGGTGGTATCAACCAGAGTGCAACCTTATGTTGAAGTTCGCATCAACTTGGTTGTCTCTCACGAATTTGGCCACCAATTGCAATTCTGCCTCTCACAGGCTCTGCAAGATCGTGTTGACGAACTCTATGGCGCTCGGCTGAAGCGCTCATTAAAGATGTGCCCAACTCCATCAGGATATGAGGGTGGGTCTGAAATTCTTAGGCCCGAGTATGTGCCTAATCGTATGTTCGTTTCTGGTTATGCCAAGGCCAGTAAGTTTGAATATTGGGCCGAGAGTGTGGCAGCCTTTTCAGTGCCTGAAGGGCGACGTTTACTGAAAGAACTTGATCCGGCTATTCACAAAATGTTGACTGAGATAGTGAAGCATCCTGAAACTGCCTTCACACCAATATTGACCGAGCCGTTGCTCAATTTGCAGTCTAGTCTTCGGTTGGGAGGAGAGTTGAAAGAGGATTTGCTCAATTGCTGACCCCTTTGATTCGACAAATCTTGCCGTTTCGACCTCTGGTATCTGTGGCTAAAAGAACACTTCCCTTCTGCCTGGCTGTCACTGTCTGCCTTGCGGTGGTGTCTCCTGCACCATTACTTATACTTTTGCTATCTGGTTATCCAGCTCTCGCCGCTTCTAACGGCGCTCAACCTGTGCTAAAAGCAATTGACCCGTCTGCTGCTAAGTTAGACGCACCAGCCCCACCGGAGGCGACAGTAGACCCCGGTCGTAAGTTCAATCAGAGCAATCCGTTTAATAGTGGCATTCAAGGGCGCCCTCTGGCTTCGCCACCACAACAGTTTCAGGCGTCACCTCAAACTTCAGGGGCACCATTGATGCAATCTCAGCCTGGTATGCTGAGCCCGCAGCTAGATCAGTCTCAAGTTCAGTCTCAAGTTCAGTCTCAAGTTCAATCTCAAGCGCAGGGCCAGGCAGCAGCTAGCCCAGTCGATGAACAAAGAGTGACGCGCTTAGAGAAACAAGCTTTTGGTAATACCTATCCGGAACACGAAGTTGATGATCGCTTAGAACACTTAGAAAAAGAAGTATTGGGCGGAGCCACAGTGGGGCAGACGGTAGATCGTATTGCCCGCTTAGAACAAAAACTTTTAGGTGGTACCGCCTTTGGTGGAGCTTTCGGTGGCACGGCTGCAAACCAGGCAGCGGCGCCATCTAGTAATCAACCTAGTTATTCGTCTAATAATTTGACGCCTGTAAATATGTCTGGAAACAATTATATTCCTGTGCCTGCTTCTAACTATCCGGCACCAGTGGCAGTATCACCACCTAATAACTTCTCCAATAATCAGGGCCCAGGGCAGCGCCCGCAAATCCCGAGCAACCACCTTCCACCCGGTCAGGTCGCCGTGCCTACTGCCTGGAACAATCAGCCAAATTTCTCTCCGCGAGCTTATGGTCTTGGGCCAGCGCCAAGCCCTAGTGCTGTTCCTAGTTCTAGTTCTAGTCCTAGTCCTAGTCCTAGTCCTAGTCCTATTTCTAGCGGTCGGCAAGGCACATTCACCCCTAATAGGCCTTCAACGGCATCCCATAATCCTCCTCGTAACTCCACTGCTGGTTCTTCGAATAACTTTGGTGGTCTTTCGAGAGACCCTTCAAGAGACCCAGCGCGAGTGGCGCAGAACAATGGTGCACCAAATTATTCGGCTGGTAATTTTGCAAATTCGGGTATGCCAGTTGCCAGTTCGCTCACCATCGATGCTTCGGTAGTTGCCAATTCACTAAATTACGACAACCAAGCCGGTGATTATCTTGGCGCTATTCGTCGGTTGAACAGCGGCGGAGGAAACCCTATTTTCGCGCATTGGCGACAGTTTCCGGTTAAGGTACGCTTGCCGCTTGGATCTCCAGAATCTTGGCAGCGCAATTTAGAGTCTGTCATCGCCCGTTGGGATCAATATGTCCCGGTTAAAATCGCTCTGCCAAGCGAGCCCTCAAATGTTGATGTGCTCTGGGTCAATCAGTTGCCACCAAAGGCGTTAGGTGTTTGTCGCCTGAATATTGTAAATGGCCAAATGCAGGTTTGGGTTTATCTCTTGCGCCCCAGTTTCTATGCTGCTGATGTTCCCGAGCGAACCTTAGCAAATGTATTCACTCGTGAAATGGGCCATGCCCTTGGCCTCTTTGGTAAATCTGAAAAGACAGCCGACTTGATGTATGCATCAGAAAGTGGCAGCTCTAACATTAATGCCTCAGCACCCTCTGCTGCCGGGAAAAAGAAAGCGGAAATCAAATTGTCTGGAATTGGCGTGCGAGATATCAATACTCTTAAACGTGTTTATGAGTCAGCGCCGACACCATCAAGCGTAAGTCTTGAACAGCCTCTAGAATGGGCCACTAGCTACTAATTATTCTGATTGTTTTGATTGGTCTGATTACTTTGATTGTTCGGAATCAGCTGATTGCTCTGCTCTTTTTGATTACTCTGAATATTTTCGTTGCTTGCAGCATTTTCAATGCTTTGAGCATTTTGCCCGTTTTGATTGAGCTGAGGACCTTCACCTCTTCCATGGAGGCCTGTCACTTTATCGCTGGCGCCAAGTTCATGGGTGACCACGCGCAAGAGAGACAGAGCATCAGCGGCAGATTCGCCGCTGTCTAAAGCCATGACATTAGCCTCTGTTACCCAAACCGTTCTATATCGCTGCGGATTGCGCCGCACATGGAAGGAAACTCGAATCTTATGGATGTTCTTATGTTTGTGCCAAATCTCTTTCATCATCAGTAGAGCCGTAATTTTGCAATCGCGATTTGTCGTTTTTGGCGCGCAAAAAGTAGAGATCTCCCAATAGCCTTTTTTTGCTGTTGCAGTGACTTTCTGCTTACTTCCTACCTCTTTTGAATTTGTGATTAGAGTGGTCAGTTCTTCTGAAGTTTGCGCACATACTAGCGGCATTGAAAGAATAGTGGTGCCAATCAGGCAAAAAAAGTGTTTCGCTAGTCTCATTTTCTTTTCCTCAGGTCTTGTAATTGCGACCAACCGTCTTCTGTCGGCGCAACCTTTACTGAAGGTGTGGGCACTGCTGCGGCTTGAGGATTTTTCTTGATCGCTTGGTGAATGGCGGCTTTGGCTGATTTGCTCTCTTGTAATTTTCTCACAAGATTGTTGCGCTTGGCTGCTTTGTGTGTCGCGTGGGTTGTCTTTGCCATGTGCTCTTTTGCTTCAATTTTGATTTTGCTTATGAGTGCCTGCTGGTTTCTTGACTTAGTTGCTGCACTAGCTCTTGGACTAGTTCCTGGACTAGTTGCGGGAATATTCATTGGAACAGCTTCTGCGCGAGTGAACTGCTTTAGTGCACTGCTTTTTGTCGCAGATTTTTCTGCTGAATCTGGACCGCCATTTCTACCCATAACATAGGCGGTCACTGCTACCGCCGATCCGAGTAACGCTAACAGTATTACAATAAAGACCATTAATTGTTTTGGGCTAAAGAGCGCTGTAGACCCAGTTCTTAGAGTCTTTGCTTCTGCTGCATAACCACTCTTGTATTCTCTTTGTTTCGCTTTAATTTTACTGCCGCGCTTAACTTGATTGAGCGCTGACATTAGATCGCCTATCCGCTGATAGCGATGCAAAGGTTCTTTGGCTAGACATTTAAGGACGACATTATCTATACTTTCACCTAGGCTCGGGTCAAGCGTGCGCATACTTGCCGGTTCTTCTTTTACTTGCTTGGCCACTGTCGCTAGAACATTGTCTGCTTCAAGTGGCGCCTTACCAGTCAGTGCTTCGTACATCAGGCAACCAACCGAATAGATATCTGAGCGACCGTCTAGCTCTTGTCCGAGACAATGCTCTGGGCTCATATAGAGCGGACTTCCAAACACTTCACCAGTTTGCGTTAGTCTTACTGCATCGGCACTACCTATGGTTTTAGCAAAACCAAAATCAACTATTTTTACGACCTGCTCGCTACTAGAATCTTTCAAAACAATGACATTGCTTGGTTTTATATCTCGGTGAATAACTGAGTGCTCGTGGGCGCAAAGCAGTCCTTCGCAAATTTGAATAAATATGTTTAGGGCCGTGCGATATTCAAGTTTCCCTTCTTGTTTTATTATGTCTTCTAAATTCTGGCCATCGACAAAATCCATGACGATGTAAGACTGACCATTCATGTCTTGGCCATAACCGTGAACACGAGCCAAGTTGGGATGATTTAGTTCAGCAGCCGTATGCACTTCGCGCTGAAAGCGTCGGAGGGCGACGTCATTGAAAGCAATATCACTGAGCATGAGCTTGATTGCTACAGTTTCTTTGCTCACGAGGTCTTGGGCTTTATAAACCAACCCCATCGCACCCTGACCGACCGCTTTTATTAGTTGATAGCGGTCATTTAAAATCATTCGGGTCGGACTTTTGCCAGCTTGGCTAGTGCTCGCGCCTGAGTTTCTGTCAGATAACTCGAAGGATTTTGCTGATTTTTGCCCAGAACTTATCTGCTCTGAGCCTGGCAAGTTAGTGCCCGCTAAGTCTGTGCCAAGTGAATCTGCATTAGTTAAGTTAGTTCCAGGGGACGGGCATTTGCATCGGCTATCCTGGAAAAGCCAGAGGGTCATTGAGCCGGCTCTGCCAATCGGTAAGTTGCAATTTAAGCAAACGACAGCAGATTGTTGAACAACCTGCTGCCCTTCTCTTTCTTTGCCTGTCATTACTTGACTCCAAAGCCACGCCTAAAATTATGTCCGAATCTACAAATAGGTCTTCATCTCTGAAGTTTGCTGCAAATCTTGGGACCCAGCCCTGATTTGATTTACCCGGTTTGTAGAGTTTTCAGTTAATTTTGCTGGGGCACCTTCGCGGGAGTTTAGTTTATTGACATTACCTTATAGCCACTCGGGATGGCAAACAGGTCTGCCGATGGCGCTGCCGTGCTCACTTTGGTCAATTGCATGCTGGTTACTGTTCCGCTTGCCTTAGTCGTGCTTTTGACCAAGATTTGGGCACTATCGTCGACCCAAACCTCTGAGTCAACGCCGGCGTCTTTGTAGTTCCAGCCATGACAGCTGCGGCCGTCAATAACCTTGACTCCAAGGTCTTTGGCGTTTTTCTTTTTGGCAGTTGTAGCGTCCATATTGCCTTCATAGCCTTGTTTTAGAGGCATTTTTGTGATCATTTTTTGGGCTTCCATAATCGAATAGCAGACCTTGCCAGGGTAGTCACTAATGGAAACTACTTTGTAAGCTGCAGTTTTGCTCTCGGTGCGCAGTTTGCCCTTGCCATCTGAGGTCATGCGCATTTCGGTCTTGCCAGCTGGCGAGACGCAGATATAGTTGGCGTCGTACACTTTGGGATACAATTCGCTTTTTGTATCGGCCGCTTGGGCACTAATAGTACCGGTCAGCGATATCACGGCAAGAGCCAGTGATGCTAAGACTTTCATGCTTATCTCCTGTCAGATTTTCGTTGTTTACTATGGAGGCGGATGAGAATACCACCCTTCCTTTGAAATTGCTCATACCATTTGGTCAATAAAAGGTGCAAAATTCAAATGTAGGGAGCTTACTTAGAAATCATAAGCAAAAAGCCTACTCAAAAGCCTACGCAATTACGACCGGCTCAGTTCATTAATTAGGGAGATACTTGTGACTGCCACAGAAGCAAAGATTCAAGAGTTGACGATTGCCCACAGCCCCGATACCGATGATGCTTTCATGTACTTCGGCATTGCTCAAGGCAAGGTTGAAACAGGCGGTATTAAAGTCAATCAAGTGATGAACGATATTCAGTCGCTCAATATCGAAGCCTTGACTGGTCGCTACGAAGTTTCGGCCATTTCATTTGCTGCCTATCCTAGTGTTCGTCACATCTATAAGCTTATGTGCTGCGGTTCTAGCATGGGTGAAAATTATGGTCCAATGGTGGTGGCCCTTCCTGGCACCACAATTGAAGATCTTAAGAAAGTCACTGTAGCCATTCCCGGTAAAGAGACTTCGGCATACCTGACAATGCGGCTCTGGCTGCATAGCTTGGGTCTTCCAGCCTTGAATGTTGTGGCTGTGCCATTTGATCAAATTGTCGAACAAGTTTTGAGTGGAAAAGTTGGTGCTGGTCTGATCATTCACGAAAGCCAGCTCACTTATGCCCAAGAGGGTCTATCTAAATTAGTAGACTTGGGTGTTTGGTGGCAAAGTGAAACTGGCTTGCCGCTGCCATTGGGTGGCAATGCTGTGCGTAAAGACTTAGGCGATGAGATGATGCATGAGGCTGCTAACATTTTCAAGAGTTCGGTAGAATATGCTCTAGCCAATCGCACAGATGCTTTGCACTATGCGATGTCTTTTGCTCGTGATATGGACGAAGTCACTGCCGATAAATTTGTCTCTATGTATGTCAACGATCTTACTGTTGACTGTGGAGAACGCGGGCGTGAGGCCGTTCGGCTCTTCTTCCAGAAAGCATATGACACTGGCATATATGACGAACTGATTGTGCCTGAGTTTGTGGTTTAGTGATTTGGCACTCACAAATTTTGAACTCAGCAAATTTAGCTTTAGCTATTTTTCGTTTAGCTATTTTTCGTTTACGAACTTCTTGATGGCGCCAACGAAGCCCGCTGCATCCTTCAAACCGATGTCGTTGTGGCCTTCTCCGTGGCAAATATATATTTGCTTAGGGGCAAGTGCTTTACTGTACATTGTTTCGCAGTAGCTAACAGGCAGTATTGTATCTTTGTCGCCGTGAATAAATAATATTGGTGGATGAGCTTCTTGTACTGCAGCTAAGTTGTCGAAATTTGGCTCTGGCACAAGATTTGGTGGCAAGACCCAGAGGAAGAACAGTTTGTCGCGTGCGGCATTTAGTAGCGAAGTGAAGCCCGATTGCAAAATCACTTTTCCTGCTTTGCGGTTTTTCATGATGTGGGTGGTGACACCGCAACCTACTGATTCACCATAGATGATGATGTTCTCTGGCTTGTAGTGCAGATTGTTGACGACATAGTCGTATGCGGTGAGGCCATCGCTAAGTGCATTAGCGCATGTGGCATTGCCATCACTTTCACCGAAACCTTGATAGTCGTAGAGAAGAACAGATGCTCCGCTATTCACCAGTAAGGACGATAAGCCAACGCGGTGGCCGATATTGCCAGCATTTCCGTGTGATACCAGAATTATTTTGTTACTCGGTTTTTCAACTAGCAAAGCTGCCAATGATTCTGCTTTGTCTGTGCTTTTGGCACTATTGGCTTGGTCGCCAGAAGCGATTGGCAAAGGAATTTTCAGCTCTCTACTTTTTGTTTTGAATAGGGTGTCAAGCTTGGTCAGTTGTGGCTTCCAGCTGACATCATCCATCGGGTGCAGCACCGCTGCATCTTTGAATACAAAGAGTAAGAGCACACCGAGGCCGGCATACAAAATGTAGAGCTGCACAACTGCTTTGACTATTTCTTTCCAGTGAAACTTATTGGGCTTGGTCTTCTTGGTGTTAAGTGACTTGGCCTCTCTGGACTCTGTCTGACTGGACTCTATCTGGTTGGGCTCTGTCGAACCGGTTGGAGCTAATTCATTGTCTGCGGATTCGCTTGATACTTGTGGTGTCAAAATAAGTCCTCGCAAAGAGCTCTAGTGCCCTAACTGATTGCCGACAAATGAGGTCAGCTAAACCAATCTTATACTTGCCAATCGCCGCTGGGTGGCCAAGCAGACAATTTGTAAAGTGTTGGCATTGAAGTGAGTTAGTTGTTAGTGTCGGTCGTGTGATTGGGCATGATGCTAAAATCTTGGAACTACTCTACAGATCAAAGATTACGGTTCACCACATGGATGCGACTCAGGAAACGATCGGTTGGGAAACCTATTTGACGGCTGGCTCAAAGGCTCTAGGCCTAAGTCGCTATGATGATGCGGAAAAACTATTTCAAAAAGCCCTGATGGAAGCTCGCAAAGAGCTTCAGGGTGGCTCACAGTCACTGACCATCTCTCCCCCAGTCTCGCAAGCCTATGCCACTGTCAGCGAATCTGTTTCTGCAAGTGAATCTGTCGCTGGTGCCGAACCCGGCACAGCTGCCGATTCAGGAACAGTTGCCAATTCAGGAACAGTTGCCGATTCAGGCAATGCAGCCAACTCTGCTGTTGTTGCTGATAGCAAGGCCGTTGCCCTAACCATCGGCCAGCAGGCTGAAGTGGGCCTTGCCCGCATCTCAGCCAAGATGGGTGAGTTGTACTTGGTGCAAGGCAAATTCAAAGAGGCCGAGGCATTCCTCAAGCAAGCCCTTGATGTGTTCGAGCGAACTCATGGCAAAGAGAGCAAGCCCGTAGCAGATTGCCTGACAGAAATGGGCGCGGTTTACCGGGCGCAAGGTAAATATTCTTCTGTGGAAGCCTTGCTACGCCGGGCTTTAACAATTTACGAGAGCGAGAATTTTGATGACCAAGATCCTCTTGAAGTGGCTACAATGCTTGGTAATTTGGCCGATTTTCTAAGGGCTCACGGTAAATATAATGCTGCCGAGCCCCTATTTCAGCGGGCTTTGGCCAAACGTGAATCGGTGTTGGGGCCTGATCACCCAACTATCGGCCCATACCTTCACAATTTAGCCCTTCTCTACCATGCAGAGGGCAAGTACGATCAAGCGGAACCTCTCTACACTCGGGCTGTCCGCATGTTCGAAGAGACCTGGGGGCCAGATCATCCTAGTGTGGCCACCGTTCTTAACTATCAGGCCGAGCTTTATCGTATGCTTGGTGACTTTGGGCGCTCTGAAAAGATTCACTGGCGCGCTCTCAAGATTCGTCAGACCGTTCTTGGTTTGCAGCACCCCAGCACTGCACAGACTTTAAGCAATCTCGCTTTGCTATTCCATATTCAATGTAAGTACGATCAAGCCGAGCCTCTCTACCAATCGCTGCTAGAAATCCGCACTAAAGATTGGGGCCCTAAGCACATGCACGTGGCTGAAGTGCTCAACTCGTTGGCTGAGGTTTATCACGATCAGGAGAAGTATGCTGAAGCAGAACCGCTCTATTGGCGGGCCGTAGAGATCATTCAAGAAAACATGGGTCATGAGCATCCGACTGTGGCAAAGGCCCTGCGCCGCTTGGCTCATTTGTATGAAGAGCAAGAGAACTTTAGCGAAGCCGACAGACTTTACCGCTGGGGTCTTGGTGTAAGTGAGAAGGCTCTTGGTGCTGACCATCCGGAAGTGGCCGAATTAGTAGCTCGCTATGCCGCTCTCCAACGAAAGCTCATTCTTGATGACGACGAAAACGACGACACAACTGAGATTCTCTGGCGCGACTAGCTGAATCTGTCTTATTGCCCAAATAGGCTAATCAGCTAACGGGAACTAGCTTCGATACTCCAGGCATACCGACACTAAGCTTGTGACGAACACCTTCTCCAGCGAGAATGCCGCTGGTTGCAGCTTGACCAACGCCTCTGGTCCACGAGCTCGAGTCTCCAATAATGAACAAGTTAGGCACATTGGTTTCCATATTCTTGTTCACTGAAATTGAATCTGGGTAGCTCTTACACTCAGGAGCGTAGAGCAAAGTAGACTCGCCGGCTACACCCGGGCAAATCTTGTCGAGGGCATCGAGGTACTCGACGATACTCTCAAGAATGCGGTGAGGGTAAGCCAAAGAGATGTCTCCGCATTCGGCTTCTAGAGTCGGTTTGATCAAATTGTTGGTCAGTGATTTAGTCCGTCGGCCCGCTTTGAGATCTCCAAGACGCTGCACTAGTGGGCCTCCACCGGCGAGCATATTGGCGATTTTGGCAATGGTCTGCGAGTACATCTGTGGATTTTTGAAAGGTCTCGTGAATGTTTTCGAGACCAAGACAGCGAAATTATTATTCTCTGATTTCTCATACATTTTCGAGTGGCCGTTAACGAGCACGTAATCGCGGTGGTTTTCGGGAGTGACAAAGCCCTTCGGATTTGAGCAGAAGTTGCGTACCACATCACCGGAGTGGCGGCTTCTGTAGTACAGCTTGGGCTCGTAGAAGCGTCGGTCTACTTCTTCTGTGAAGAAGGCACTAGTCTCGACGCGAATACCAATGTCGACTTGGCCCGGATTGATATCTAAGGCTTTGTAGAATTCTTGTTGGGTCAGCCAGGCAGCTCCACCGCGGCCCACAGAGACGATACACATGTCGAAGATATCCTCGACTTCTTCTTCTGGCTTTCGGTAGCGGTCTGAGCGAACTGCAAATTTTTCGTTGCGACGAGCTACTGAGACCACTTTCTTGTCGAAGTGAAAGACTATGTTTGAGCCTTTAGCCTTGATCTCGTTGAGAATGCTTGTGTTGATGGCCGGAGCATTGTCTGAGCCGCAGTGCAAGAGTTCTTGGTAGTGATAGACCATGCCAGCCATAGTCGCTTTTTTCTTAATCCAGTCTAGATCGTCAGCGTTTGGTTTAACTACAGGAATTTCGCAAGGAGCATGCTGCAAGATTGTAGCTCTGACCATGTCTAGACGCTTTTGCAGTTCCGCTTCACCGACGAGGTCATAGAGGCGACCACCAATCACCGGTGAGGCCGAAAGAATTACTTTGAAATCGTTCCAACTGCCAGCTGATTGGCCTGGGGCGCAATAGCTGCAAGCTTTGGGTGGACATACAGTCAATTTGCCTTGGTCGATAGGACAGGCATAGCGCTTTTCGTAAGTCGGACCAACGTCAAAGACATGTACTTCAATGTCTGCACCAGCCAGCTCCTTGAGAGCAAACAGACCAGAGGCACCGAGGCCGATAAGAGCGAGTTTTTGCATAATTTACCGTGCTGCCACCAAATTGCTATGCTTAAAAGCAAACCATTATCCTACCACCGTTTGGGGAGGTTGCTAAGAGAAGGTTGCGAGGCCTTTATAGAAGTTTTTCTTAATCTTCTAGTATCTCGCCTGAATATGCCCAGTTCTGAAGCTCTATAGAAATGATTTTAGTCAGCAATTACGCTGGGGGTCTGCGAAATTCGTGCGAGTTTTTCTATCAGGGCTTGCCAATCGCTTTCGCCAAGTTTTGCCACGAGCTGTTCTTGAGCGTGCTCCCAAAGTGGCAGAGCTAGCCGCACAGTTAGTTTGCCACGTTCCGTAAGAATGAGCCATTTGGTTTTCTTGTTGCCGCTGATTTCAGTTTCCACAAGATCTTGCTCAAACATTGGCTTAAGCATATGGCTTAGAGAAGATTTCGTCATGCCTATACTTTCGGAGATTTTCGTTAGCGACTGCGAGTGATCATGCGAAATAGTTATGAGAAGAGTCAGTTGCGTGCTTGAAATACCGGCTGGGGCTAGCACGGCATCGAAGTATTGAGTAATGCATCGGGAGCTTCTTCTGATATGCATGCATGTGCAGTTTTCTAAAATCTGTTTGTACGGTTGGTTTTCCAGTTTCCTTTCTTTGCTCATGCACTTACTCACTTTCACTTATTTCAAAGTACCTTGTGGTTCCCAAACAAAATAGTTGAGTACTCAACTATTTTCGGGGCTCGAAACCCTGAATTCTTCATAGGTAAAATAGTTGAGTACTCAACTATTTTTGAATGAGCAAGGGTCACGTTGAGCTTTTAAAAAAATTCGCTCTCGGATTTTTATACGAGCGATTTACTCGAAGCAATTTACTCGAAGCAATTTTAAGCAAGCAAATCTAGCGGCAGTCAAGCCAATACTCAATAGTAAAAAACTACTGTTCGAGAGCTAAACTTGGTCTAAACCAATGTTTTTGCGTCAATAATTCGGTGTGTTCGCATCGCGTCTAGCTTGGTTAAACCAGCTGATATTTCGGCAAAAATTAAATCAGTTACTTTGGCGATAGTGGCTTTTTTCTCTTTTTTAAAGTCGGCGTAGTAGACGCTTAGATCAATAGCTTCGCCTACGTCAATAATGATTTCGCGCGGCCCTTTGATTGAAGGATCGCCATCAAAGATTTCTATTTCCATGCGCTCTATTACGTCAGAGTAGCGCTCTTGAGTCATATTCTCTGTGACATAGCCATCATAGATACAGATAAACGTGACCACGCGATTAAGATCGCGGTAATAGCTTTTGTAGACTCGTTGTCTTTCTTCGTGCACGCGTCTTTCATACTCAGTCATTTTCTTTTCGTCTTCGAAAATAAAATCGTCGAGCTTGTTGCGCAGAACGCGCACGCACTCAAGATCCCGAGCGTCTTTTGGTAATTCTACTTCAAGAATACGTGCCAAGTTACTCAAGATGTGGCGGCGCAGATATTTAAGTCTTTCGTTCATACCATTTTCAGGCTTGGCGGCAATGCCGTATTCTTTTTCAATGGTGCCTAACATTTTTTCCGCTAGAGCACGCATGCGATTATAGAAACTAAAGTCTTCAGGAGAGACGATTCCTAGCTTGTTTTCGAGAGTTTTGAGGGTTTCGCGCAACGAGCTTGAAACATCATAAGGATAGGTATACTTCATTGAAATTGGTTGAATGTAGACTGTCTTTTCATTCTCACCAGGCCCGATTGTCGCTCCATTTTTCTCTAGGTCTTGCATAGCCCAGAATGCCATCTGGGCAGCCCCTGATTCTAGTGGCATCACGGTATCGTTCTGTCTCGATAACTCTCCTTCAGGAAAGAGCACTAGTTTCTTTTTGCCTTCACTAAGTATTCTGCGAGTGGTTTTGAACGATTCGCGATCTGCCGCTCCGCGTACTACCGAATACACACCTAAGTGTTGCAACCACCAACCGTTTGCTCCGCCGTCATAGTCAAAGACTTCGCGAGCAGCCACAAAGTTGAAGTGTTCGCCAGCCGATCTAGCAAACATACCGACTACTTGCGGGTCGTGACGATTCGAGTGATTGGGACAGATCATGGCGTGCTTGCCTTTTAATTTAGCAAAGCGCTCAAGGGCTCCGTCTACAATCGTCACGCGAGTGTCGTGCAACTTCAGCTTCATGTAAAGAGGCAAGACCAGATTTACGTACCAGATTAGGGCAGGGCTTTCTAACGGTGGCTTAAAATCGAGCATTTTGACCTCAGTTTCTCAGTTTGCGCGATCAAAATTGTAACCGCTCCAAAACCCTAAACTCCTAAACCCTTACGACCGGAATTATTCAATGGCCTCGAAAGTAAATCCGAGAGCTTTACTGCGCCTGATAATTTCTCTAGTTGAGCTAATGCACTGACTAGCGTGGTGGCCTTCGTGTAACACCACCAGTTCATTGCCAGGAATCTGTTTCATAATGCGCGAGACTACTGCTTGATCACCAATCGGTCGATAGTCATCGGCCATGGCGCCCCAATAAACTGTTGACATGCGGCGCTCTTTTAAGGCCTCCGCGCAACGTTTATCTAAAATGCCATACGGTGCACGAAATAGTGTCGGGCTTGCTCCCACAATCTCAGAAACTAGCTCATTGGTTTGATCAATTTCTTTCTCTACTGCCTTGATATTGAGGCTCGGCAGAAATGGGTGAGTCATTGAGTGATTACCAATCGTATGGCCGGCCTTATAAACTGCCTCGACGAGTTCTGGATAGCGCCTTATGTTTTCACCAATAAAGAAAAAAGTGCCTTTGACTTTCTCATCAGCAAGCACCACCAGTAGTTCTTTTGTTGTAGATGGGTCAGGGCCATCGTCGAAAGTGAGGTTAATGGGGGTCTTATCTTCGTGCCTTGGTGAGCGGTTCTTCGCCCAGTAGCCGGCTGGCAAGATTGGCTTAGCGAGCGCTCTTAAGAACGACATATTGAATTTGTGCATGCGGTTTTCAAAGTCGTGACTGCCTGTTCGAAATTGAAAGCCTTCTTCATGCTCGTTTTCACCAGAATTAGACATTGCTGGTTTCTCTAAAATTCGATATTCCCATAATCACTAAATTAAACATGGCTGGTTTCACCAACATCGCCAGAACTCATTTTTGTGGCATTCTGAATCAAGGCATGGATTGCTCGACGAGCCCGCTCTCCTACTTCACTAGAGCGTCTTTGCGCAATTGATTCAATAGCGCTGGCAAAGGCATAGAAACGTTCAATAGATAGGTGGGTAGCTTTTGGGTGCGGCAAGAGACTGCGCAAATATCCCCGTAAGTTGTTTGATTCTTTCTCGGTAAGCGGATCAAGAATCGCTAAAAGTGGTTTTAGCATCTTTACTGAAACAAGCGGTCTCTGGTAGCCAATCACACCCTTTGAAAGAGCCCGGTGAATTAGGCGACATTGTTTGAGTGGTGCCTTTTTATCTTTATCGCCTTTTGGCACATTTGATAATTCGGCGTTCCATAAATCAAAGTCATGCAGCATATGAAGTATTGACGGTGAGGTTTGACCAAAGTTGGTATTAACCGGAAGAAGCCCATAAATAAAGGGTCTTGATTCGCATCTGTCGACATCCTTCGAGACATTCAAAAGCACCGAAGCAATATTAGTCGAACGCACAATAATTGCTTGTTCGTTTACCTGAGTGATTCGACCTGGGGCAAAAGCAACTTCTTTGACGGCAAATTCTTGGCAGAGCAACATGTCGAGAACGCCGTCTCCGACGAGAGAGCCGAACTCAGCGGTTGTGATATTTCCGGCTACAAAGTAAATAGCAACTTCGGGAACTTGGCGGCCGAATTTTACCGATAGAACACCAGTTACTCTCTCTAAGCTGAGAAATTGCATGACATTGAAGAGTGTGCCTTCTCTTACTGATGTTATGTGAAAGCTGATGCCCAAGAGCGCTCCCAACCGTGCATTGATCTTAACCGTCGACTCTACCGCCGACCCTATAGATTATATGGTAACGGCCGCTCTAAAGCTTATAAAACTACTTGCTCTTGAGGGTTTCGAAGCGCTGTTCGAGGGCCTTTGCCACTTCTTTGCGGTCATCGAAGTCAATTGTGCGGTCTTTCAGTATTTGATAGGTTTCGTGGCCCTTGCCGGCAACGACAATGACATCTTTAGGGCTAGCTGCTAGGACGGCCGCTTCGATGGCGCGAGCCCTGTCGACTTCTACAGTGACACCTTTGAGTCGCTTGATGCCAGTTAAGATGTCAGCGATTATCTGTTGGGGGTCTTCTGAGCGTGGATTGTCTGAGGTAACCACCACTTCGTCAGATAGATTTTCAGCGATTTCGCCCATTTGTGGCCGCTTAGAAGAATCGCGGTCGCCGCCGCAGCCAAAAACAGCGATTAGCTTGCCGTCTTCGGGAACGAGAGCCCGGGCTGCTTTAAGGACATTTTCGAGGCCATCAGGTGTATGTGCATAATCAACGATGCAGAGAGGTGAGCGGTCTTGTGCGGCCAAATGTGGAGGTGGAGGCACTACTTCGAAGCGACCGGATACTCCGCTGAAGTCGGTCAATGCTTCGGCAATAGCTTCTTTTTCTATGCCTTCGCCCATACAGACGGCCATGGCAGCCATGATGTTGTAAAGGTTGAAGCGTCCAGTCAGTTTGGTTGAAAAAGAGATGACACCGCTGGGAGTGGCGAGAGTGAGCTTCATTCCTGAGAAGTCAAAATTGCCTTTCTTGACGTGAATTGAGGCTTTCTCACTGTAACCGTAGGTGATTAGGTTGATGTCTTTTGCAGTTGCTTTGATGAATTCGGGAGCAAGTTCATCATCAAGATTAATCGCTGCTGTGCGAGGATGAACTGCACTTTTGCCAAGCATTTCAAAGAGCAAGCGCTTTGATTGCCAGTAATGCTCCATGGTTTTATGGAAGTCGAGGTGATCTTGAGTGACATTGCTCAAGCAGGCTGCAGCAAAGTGACAGCCGTAGACTCTTTTGAGTGCAAGAGCGTGACTTGAAACTTCCATGGCGATTTGTTTGACGCCGCGATTAGCCATGGTGTAGAGCAAAGCTTGCAAGTCAGAAGCTTGAGGGGTTGTATGCTTAACGTCTAAATATTCGCTTTCACCCAAAAATTTTCCATCTTTGAATGTGGGAATGCGTGCCCCTAAAGTGCCAATCAAGCCTGTGGGCTGTCCGCTGGCATTGAGAATTTGCTCGATTAAGTGAGTGGTTGTGGTTTTGCCATTGGTGCCAGTGACACCGAGAAGCCTTAGCTTCTTGCTTGGCGCTTCAAAAATATCACTTGAAACGGCAGCAATAGCTGCGCGGACATCTTTGACAACAATAAGTGGAACGTTGTAAGGACCAGATTCTTTCTCTGAGAAGATAACGCTGGCGCCTTTCTCAATAGCCTGGTTGATGAATTTGTTGCCGTCTACTGTGTAGCCTTCGATTGAGAAGAAGGCGTTGCCTGGCTCGACATGCCTAGAGTCATAAGCTATTCCGGTAACGTGGCTGTCGCCTGCGATATTGCTAGTGGCAGCAGCAACCGCCGGTACCTCTCTTGCTGCAAGAGCCGCCCCGCTATCGCGGCGCAGCTCTGACAAGAGTTGATTTAAAGCTTTTGGAGCTGGTGTATCAAACTGGGTAGACACTTACCAACTTGCGTCCTCTAGATTCTTCGTAACGAACTATCCCTTGGATAACTGAAAAGAGAGTGTCGTCAGAACCACGCATAACGTTGAATCCAGGATGGATTTTGGTGCCGCGTTGTCTTACTAGGATATTGCCAGAGGTGACTGCTTCACCACCGTAGACTTTGACGCCGAGGCGCTTCGGTTGGCTGTCTCTGCCGTTTCTTGTAGAGCCCGCGCCCTTCTTATGTGCCATTGAGAGGTAACTCCTTCTACTTAAGCTTTGGCGGCAGCTTTTTCAGCTTTAGCTACAACTTTGTTGTCGACTTCGATTGATTCAATCATCACGCGAGTCGATTGGACTCTGTGACCTTGTTTCTTGCGAGTCCCTTTTTTAGACTTCATATGGTAAACAATCACTTTGTTGGCTTTGATTGTCGACTGAATGCGGCCGTGCACTTCGTTAACTTCCAATTTGGAAATTACTTTGCCGGTAACTTTCGCGCCTTGGATATAAGGAGCGCCGATAGTGGAGCCTGCTCCGTCGACCAGCATTAGCACGCGGTCAAAGACGTGAACAGAACCTTCTTCTTCGCCGGACATGTCGATATCGATATAACGACCGGCGTGTAATTCATATTGCCTTCCGCAGGCTTCTACAATCGCGAACATTTTCGTCTCCAGCTATTGAACTCAGGCGAGTCATTTCCCGTCTATATAAACATGCCCTGAAAGAATCATGTTTCATATTTGCCGTTGCTTATATTGGCCCTTACCAAGCCCCAGATTCACGCCAAAACGTAAAACCTGTTGCTAAGAGCGGACAAGCGAACTCGAATAGTACCAAACCCTATCTTCGTGGTCAAACCTAGGCGTCATAAATAGACGCTAATTCGCAAGAATCGGTAAGATTTGCAAACTACTTTTCATTAGTAGTATAGATTTCTGCAATGGGCCACCCAGATTTACCCAACGATTTATAGAGGAGGAAGCCATGTCTGACGCAGTCAACGAAGCCGAACTCGGCCGCAGTAAGTACAGCAATACGCCCAAAGAGCACCTCTATCACTTGCTCACCATTGGCTGGGAGGTTAATAGTCCTCTCATAATTAAATATGTGGCCGAGAATGCTTTGCAAAAAGATTTGAACGATTGGCTAGCACTCAATAAAACGAAATAATCGCAATTAAAAGCGATGGGTTTGAATTGTGAGCTTTCCATTAAACATATAAAGGAATTAGGCCCTGCACCCTAATATGGGGTGACTTGATACCTACACAAAGTTTTTTTTGGAGAAATAATCTCTATGTTGCAAGTTGGAAAAAGAGCTCCTGACTTTGATATGCCTTCTACCAAGGATCTGAAGACCTTGAAAGAAAATGTCAAATTGTCAGACTACAAAGGCAAATGGCTTGTTCTTTTCTTCTATCCTCTCGATTTCACCTTCGTTTGTCCTACTGAACTGAAGGCTTTCTCTGAGAAGTATGACGAAGTTAAAAAAGCAGGCGCTGAAGTTCTCGCTATCTCCACAGACAGCGTATTCAGCCACAGAGCCTGGATCAACACCCCTGACAGCCAAGGTGGACTTGGTCCTGTTAAGTACGTTCTCGCTTCTGACATCACCAAAGATGTAAGCCGCGACTACGGCGTATTGATCGAAGATAAAGGTATCGCTCTTCGCGGCCTATTCATCATCGACCAAGACGGTGTTCTTCAATACCAAGTCGTTCACGGCTTGAATATTGGTCGTTCTGTTGACGAAACTCTTCGCGTTCTTGAAGCTCTCAAGACCGGTGGGCTTTGCGCCGCTGATTGGAAGCCAGGCCAAAAGCCTCTTTCAGTCTAAGAACTTAGTCTGACTAAGACATTAGATCGATATCGAAACATGAAAGAGCCGTCCTTAGGACGGCTCTTTTGCTCTTTAAGAGTTAGAATTATCTAGACGGAATTAGTCCGATTAAACAGGAGAACCTTATGCCACTGCGAATGGATGCACCCCTCCCATCTCTAGAAGGCGGAACGGACTGGTTCAATAGCGAGCCAATTACCGAAGAGGACCTTAAAGGCCATCCCGTCTTAGTGCACTACTGGGCAATCAGTTGTGGAATTTGCAAAGAGTCTTTGCCCGATCTCAATCGTTGGATTGATGAATACGGCTCCAAAGGCTTGAAAATTATTTCTGTTCACATGCCTCGTCAAGAATCTGACACCGATGTGGCCGAAGTGAAAAAAGCTATTGATGAATACGAAGTACGTCAGCCTTGTGTCGTCGACAATTGGCATGCCATTACCGATCGCTTCGAGAATAAATATGTGCCGGCCCTTTATCTCTTCGATGCCGAGCACAAGATGCGTCATTTCCAGGCTGGTGAAAAGGCAGTCAAAATGACAGAACCTGTGATTCAAAGAGTTCTTGGACTAACCAAGACCGTCTAGTCAGATACTAACTCTCCAATAATATAGGTGCCGATCATGGGTTCTAATGCCACAGCTGACAAATCAGCAGATAAGTCAGCGGACAAGTCAGAAGATAAGTCTGTGGAAAAAGATAAGGCAGACCAGACGCTCGGTGAGAATGGCGAAGCTCATGAGAAAGTTGATGCTCACTCACTACACGGCAAGGCTCCTGTAGCAGAAGTGCAACCTTTTACTTTCGAGCGCTCGAGCAAATTGTTTGCCCGCGCTAAAGAACGTATTCCCGGTGGAGTAAATTCACCTGTGCGTTCTTGTAAGTCTGTTGGTCGCGAACCGATATTTATGGCTAATGCTGACGGCCCTCACATGTTTGATGAAGACAAGAATCGTTACCTCGATTATGTCGGCTCGTGGGGCGCCATGATTCTTGGTCATTGTCATCCACGGGTGATGGAAGCAATTGAAACAGCTGTGCGACGTGGCACCAGCTATGGTGCACCATCGCGCGCTGAAGTTGAGATGGCCGAACTGATGTGCGAAATCGTGCCATCGCTAGAAATGGTGCGCATGGTTAACTCTGGTACTGAAGCCTGTATGTCGGCAATTCGCCTAGCCCGAGCTTTCACCAAGCGCAATCTCATAGTTAAATTTGATGGTTGTTATCACGGCCACGCCGACTCGTTCTTAGTTAAGGCTGGTTCTGGTCTGGCTACTCTCGGAATCTCTAGCTCACCAGGCGCACCTGAGGAGATAACCAAGCTTACTCTTTCATTGCCCTATAACGATGTCGATGCCTTGCGCGAAGTCTTCGCTAAGAAGAGCGACGAAATCGCCGCCATTATTGTTGAACCAATTGTTGGCAATGCTGGCTTGATTCAACCAACCGATGAATTCGTCAAATGCATGGTTGGTCTCTGCAAAGATTCTGGCGCACTACTTATCTATGATGAAGTGATGACTGGATTTAGAGTAGCCTTTGGTGGGGCTCAAGAGCTTCACAAAGTCAAACCTGACTTGAGCTGCTTTGGCAAAGTAATAGGTGGCGGATTGCCGGTCGGTGCCTATGGCGGCCGCAAAGATGTTATGGAGCATATCGCTCCTCAAGGCTCCGTTTATCAAGCCGGGACACTTTCTGGCAATCCACTAGCAATGGCAGCTGGTCTTGCTCAATTGCGATTCTTGAAAGCCAATAAGCCCTATGCAAGATTGGGCGAAATCAGCGAATTGTTAGCAAGCGGATTCAAAGAAATCGCAGCTAAAGAAGATATTTCTGTGCCGCTGCAAGTTAGTCACGTGGCCGGTATGGTTAGTTTCTTCTTTGCCGAAAAACCAGTGACCGATTTTGAGAGTGCTCTCAAATGCGACACTGAACTCTTTGGCAAAGTCTGGCGCGGCTTACTTGAGCGCGGCATCTATTGGCCACCTTCGCAATTCGAATCTGCCTTTGTATCAACTGTGCATTCGAAGGCCGATGTAAAAGAAACGCTTGTTGCTTTCGAAGCGAGCTTGCGCGATGCGATAGCCAAAGACAAATAATAGCCAAAGCCAAGTAATAGCCAAAGCCAAAATTTTGTAGCAATGTTTCGTATCTAAATAACAAGCGAGATGAGGACTGTATGCAATTTATCGTAACTGGCTTAGACGGGGCTGATGAGGGCGCATTGACACGCCGCACAGCGGTCCGCGAGGCCCATCTCGCTGGTGTTGTTGAGATGAAAAAAGCAGGAAAAATCCTCTTCGGAACAGCCATTCTTGATGACAATGAGAAAATGATTGGTTCTGTTATGGTCGTTGAGTTCGCTGATCGAGCTGAGCTTGATCAGTGGCTAAAAGTAGAGCCTTATGTGTGTGGTGATGTCTGGCGCAAAATCGAAGTGGCACCGTGCAGAGTCGCCCCGATGTTCATAGCGAACTAGCTTTCACTTCTTGTATTCTGTTTGCTTCTTGCGTTCTGTTTGCTTCTTGCATTCTGTTTGCTTCTTGCGTTCGCAGTTCTGAACGTAATAACGCTCTCGCTATCGTCAACACCGAAACACTTTGTGCTCCAGCTTCTATCAAAGCTTGAGCACAAGCTAATGCTGTGGCACCGGAAGTGAGGACGTCATCAATTAAAATTATATTTTTGCCTGCGACTTTGTCTGAGGCAGAAAATGCTTTATTCACATTTATCGCTCTTTCACTTTTCGTTAGACCATATTGTGGCGTTGTCGCCTTGCACCTAGTCAAAGCTTTTACATTGCATTTGATCTTGGCTCGCTTAGCCAATGCGCGCGTAATCAGCTCACTTTGGTTGAAGCCGCGCTCTTCAAACTTCGATTGATGAAGTGGTACTGCAACTAATAGCAAGTTACTCTCTTGAGTCTGGTTTAGAATCTGAGGAAGGCCAATTTCAAGCATTCGGGCCAGGTCACCAGCTAGCTCTTGCTTGTCTTGGTACTTGAAAGCACGAATGGCCTCGCGAACAATGCCTTCGTAGGGGCAGATACTTATGCAATTTATTTCTCCGCCGACCTTATTTTGAACCAAGTTAAGGGTAACCAGTATGGGAATTTCGGGGCTGAGCAGTGCAATGCAAATTTGGCAGAGAAAGCGTGATTGATAAATCGGTTTAAGTGATAGTGCAGCCGGTGTAATGGCCTTATCGCAAAGGAGGCAGGGCCGTGTGCCTAGTAGAATTACAACTTGCGATTCTATATTGAGAGCAATTGAGCAAAGGCTTTGCCAAGCTGCTGTGAACATACGATTTCTCCATTATTCTCATGTGCTTCTGCGCCAAAACCGCGCGCTCTTATATAAACGTCAGAAAGCTGCTTAAAGTTCAGATTTTCCCGAGGTCAGGAGTTAAGATAAGGCGGAAAGATATTTGAAATGGTGAACTCGGTGCAATTTGAAAATTTGATTGAGCAAGCAGAAGGCGAACTAAAAGATGCTTTCGCCAGAATAGATCGCATCGCACTAGTTAATCAAAAAAGAGTCTTAGACAGTTACCGCGAGCACCAAGTAACTGAAGAATATTTTGCTGAGCGCACCGGATACGGTATAGATGATATTGGTCGCGAGATGATCGATAAAGTCTTTGCCTCTGTTTTGCAAGCAGAGGCTGCTGCTGTGCGTGTGCAGATGGTTTCAGGCACCCATGCCATTGCTTGTGCTCTCTTCGGTAATTTAGAACCAGGCGATACATTAGTTGTTTTGACCGGCAAACCTTATGACACCTTAGAAGAAGTAATTGGTGCTGGTGGTAGCAAACAAGAACCTGTTCGCGGATCTCTTACTGCTCTTGGGGTGAAATACAAAGAGCTTGCTTTAGATCCGACTCTTTCAGTTGAAGAGCTTTCGCTGTTGATCAAAGCGGCTGCACCAGCCAAGCTCTATCACATACAAAAATCGCGCGGCTATTCTATGAGTAGGCAAACCTTGAGCAATAAAGATATTGCAAAATATATTGCCGCAATTAAAGCTGTTGATTCCAGAGCCTCAACCTTTGTCGACAACTGCTATGGTGAATTTGTTGAAGAGCAAGAACCTACTGCTATTGGTGCTGATTTAATTGCCGGTTCTTTGATAAAAAATCCTGGTGGTGGATTGGCTCTCACTGGCGGTTATGTTGCGGGGCGCAAAGATATGGTTGAAGGCGCTTTGCTGCGCCTCACTGCCCCCGGTATCGGTGGTCACTTAGGTATTACCTTCAATCAAAATAGACCAATCTTGCAAGGGCTATTTTTGGCACCATCGGTGGTGAGTCAGGCCGTTAAAGGTGCAATGCTCGTCGCTAGTGTATTCGAGAAGTTGGGCATGATTGTCCATCCTGCTCCAGCTCAAGATCGTTACGACATTATTCAAGCTGTCGAATTTGGTAATCGTGAGCGCCTCATCAATTTTTGCCGAGCCTTGCAAAGCTTTTCGCCGGTAAATGCCCACGTCTCTCCTGAGCCCAGTTCTATGCCTGGCTACGCTGACCAGGTGATTATGGCTGGCGGAACTTTCGTCGAAGGGGCCACTATCGAACTATCGGCCGATGGCCCTCTGCGGCCGCCATTTGCGGTCTATTTGCAGGGCGGCCTTTCATACCTTCATGTTAAATGTGCGTTATTGGGCTCTCTCAATCTATCCGCCGAGGGCGTGACGCCGTTCTTTTAGCCATTACTGCGGGCTTTTGGCTACTGTTACAGTTATGATGGGTTTGGTTGTCAGAATGGAAGTTCCGTTATAATTAGACGGCTCGCTTACATACTCTGATATTGACTCTCCTTGGGGATTAGCATGGTCGCTCAAATGCCTGCCAGACAGACCACTTTACCCGGCGTAAAGCCTGAGCTGAAGATACTCTCGGGAACTGCCAATCCTGAACTGGCCAAGGAAGTGGCTGATCACCTTAATCTGCCGCTCACTCCTATTAAGATCAAACCGTTCTCTGATGGTGAGATTTATGTGCAGTTGCAAGAAAGCGTCAGGGGCATGGATTGCTTCATTATTCAGCCTACTTGCACTCCAGTAAATGAAAACCTGATGGAGCTGCTCATTCTTATTGATGCCCTGAAGCGCGCTTCAGCCGGTCGCATCACCGTTGTGATGCCCTATTACGGCTACGGCCGTCAAGACAGAAAGGCTGCCGGCCGCGAAGCAATTACCGCTAAACTGATTGCCGACTTGCTCACTACCGCTGGCGCTCAGAGGGTTGTTGCCCTCGACCTGCATGCGCCACAGATTATGGGCTTCTTCAATATTTTGGTAGATCACCTTTATGCCAGCCCTGTTTTGCTCAAATATGTGCGTGACCTCAATTTGAGCGATATGGTATTGGTCTCGCCTGATGTCGGCGGAGTGTCCCGCACTCGTGCTTTTGCTAAAAAGCTTGATGACGCCCCTATCGCCATTATTGATAAACGTCGCACTAAGCATAACGTTGCTGAAGTTATGAGCGTTGTCGGTGACGTCAAAGGCAAAACAGCCATTATGGTTGACGATATGGTCGATACTGCTGGCACGCTAGTGAAGGGTGCCGAGCTCCTTATAAAAGAAGGCGCTACTCGAGTATTTGCCTGTGCTACCCATGCTGTTCTCTCGGGACCTGCCAATGAGCGCCTTGAAGAGTCGCCAATTGAACAATTGATTGTCACCAATTCGATACCGCACGATATGACCCATATGTCTAAAAAGATTGTGGCTTTGTCTGTAGCTGAATTGCTTGGTGAAGCCATTTGGCGTATTCATGATGATTCGTCAGTTAGTGAGATGTTTGAATGAGCCTCATCCTCGAGAGTTTTCCCGTTGGTCCTTTGCAGTGTAATTGCTCGATAGTTGGTTGCAAAGAAACTGGAGAAGCTGCAGTTATTGATCCGGGCGGCGATGTTGAAATCATTCTAGCTGCGCTGAAAAAACACAATTTGAAAGCAAAATATTTGCTACATACTCATGCTCACTTTGATCATATTATTGGCTCCAAAGCGATGAAAGAGAAAACTGGTGCGCTCATTTGTTTGAGCAAAGAAGATCAATTTCTCTATGATAAATTGACTATGCAAGCGGGAAGATTTGGTTTTGCCGCTGAAGATCCACTGCCAATCGATCATTTTCTTGAGCATGAAGAAGAGATGACTATTGGCAATCACAAAGCTTCGGTAATTCATACCCCTGGCCATACGCCTGGTTCTACATGCTTCTGCTTGCAAGATCAAGAGAGTGTTTTGTTTGCTGGTGATACTTTATTTCAGCGTTCGATTGGTCGTACAGATCTTTGGGGCGGCTCCTTCGAGCAAATTATAGATTCAATTCAAACTCGCTTGTTTACTCTCGATGACAGCACTAGAGTTGTGACAGGGCACGGTCCCGACACTGATATCTGGACTGAGAAAAAAGAGAATCCTTTCGTCGGTTCTTAGTTTAGGCTCGTAGCAGAAAGCTCTCGATTAGAGGCTTGGTATCTGTCTGGCATCTCTTGAACTTCTAAGGTGAAAAATTGAAATCGAAAGAGACAACCGAACTTGATTTTAGGCCATTTAATTCTGATGGAGTGCTCAAAGCTCTGTGCAGTGTTCTGCGCAGTAGTAAGCACCTGTCGTGGAATTATGCCGGCGACATTCAGAGTGTCATCGAGCGCATTGGCAAGGTTTTTGAATCTTCGCGTTGCTTTATATTTGTCACCTCTCCAGAACGGCCAGATATCGAAGTTTTCGAATATATGGTTTCGGGTCTTGCTGCAATCGCGCACCACTTTGCCAGTCCTATTGGTCAGAAATTAGCAGAGCAGCTAATTGCTAATGCAGATGAACTCTCAACTGTTGAAAATCTAAAAGAGTATTCTCATGAGCTTGATGAGTCTTTGCGTGATTATTTTGTGCGAGTGTGGGAAAGTTTTGGCCCAGAGAAAACTTTTTTGATTCCTCTGCGAGTGCAGTCTGAGGCCACCGGTGAGCGGCGCGCTGGATTACTTGTTTTACAACAAGGCGAACTTGGTAGCTGGAACAAGCAGGTGCTCGATAGTTTGCTTGCCATCGCTGACTATTTGGCTAAGCTAGCCGAAGTCGAACAGTTAGTAGCTAATCTTGAAGCAAGAGAAACTGAGGATAGTGCCACTGGTTTACTTAACCGCCGCAGCGCAGCGGGCGTTTTTGAAAAAGAAGTGGTACGGGCTAAGTATTGCGGTTATCCACTGAGTGTGGCTGTGATCGATCTTGATTTAAACAAGCGTTCCCCCGATTTATATGGCTGCGCCAGCGGTGATGCCATTATAAAAACCGTAGCGCAGTCAATCAAATCGAGTGCTCGACCAATCGATGTTATTGGTCGTTGGGGTGTTGATGAGTTTATCGTTTGTCTTCCTCACGTTTCTGCCGATGAGGCTTTCAAGATTGTCGATGGCATACGCAAGCGTATTAACGAAGCTTTGATGAATCTTGGCAAGACATTACCCAAGCAGGATGATCTCTGGTATCCCCAGACTGCCAGTATCGGCATTGCTGCTATGGCTGATGGAAGAGAGGCATTTGAAACTTTGTTTGCAGCCAGTCAAGTTTCATTAGCAGACGCCCAGTCGGCTGGTGGCAACGTTGTCAAATGCAACAAGCCTTCTTGATATCTTTCGGTAACTAGTGTTATTGCTTATGGAAGAACTCAGACCAGGTATAATTAGTCCATTCGCGCTCGTTTAAGTTCTCGCTCGTAACAGTAATGATTCTTCGGAAGGGCAATATGACAAAGAAAAATTCAGTTGTGGTTACTCTCGGTCGCTTTGCTGTAGCAGTTGCGTTAATCAGTTACTGTGCCGCACCAGTCTTGGCTGAAAGTGAATCCGGCGGATTCATTATGGGTGGTGGCAACGAGTCCGGTGGTGTTTTTAATAGCGGTGCAGAATCTGAATCTGGCGGTGTCTACAACAGTGGTGCCGAGTCTGAGTCTGGTGGCGTTTATAACAACGGTGCTGAGTCTGAATCTGGCGGCCTAGCTGAAGTTGGCGCTAGCAGCGAATCTGGCGGCGTATACGGTAGTGGTGCAGAAAGTGAGTCTGGTGGTGTCTACGGTACCGCTGCTCCTCTGCCTCAAGCCTTCGATCCGCAATATGGTATCAAGACTTATAAGTGGTAAAAACTGCTGATCGCAGTTATCCAGTGATAATTTGGAACGTCTAAGATTTAAAAGCCCCCTACTTTTGTAGGGGGCTTTTTCTACGGTCAAATTTTGATTTACTTATTTGGTTTCTAGGTCGGCCTTGAAGCCCATTTCTTGCGCGACTTTGAGATCTTTTCCAGACATTGCTTTGTAGATAGCAGCGCGATTGAAGTAGGCTGAACCGAGTTTTTCATCGAGGCCAATAGCTTTGTTGCTATCGCTTAGAGCTTGATCAAGTTTACCTAATTGCAAATTGGCTTTAGCGCGGTTTGCAAAAGCGCGGGCTGAAAGTGGATTGAGTTCAATAGCCTTGTCGCTGTCAGCAAGAGCTTTGTCGTAGTCTTTTAGACCAACGTAAGCATGTGCTCTGTTAACAAAAGCTGGTGCAAATTTAGGATGCAACTGAAGTGCTTTGTCGCAATCAGCAACTGCTTCTTTATGGCGGCCGAGGTGATTTAAAGCACGAGCGCGGTTGGTGTAAGCCATAGTCAATTTAGGTTGAAGAGCGATAGCTTTGCTAGCATCGTCAGCAGCTTTGGTGTACTGACCTAATTCGATCTCGGCCCATGATCTATTAAGGTAGGCCATATAAAGTTTAGGATCGAGGCTGATCGCTTTGCTGCTATCGGCTTCGGCTTTTTGGTAGTGGCGAGCAAGCATATGAATGTTGGCTCTGTTTGCATAAGCGCGAGCATAGTTTGGGCTCAGCTTGATAGCTTCGTCGAACTTAGCCATTGCTTCTTGACCCTTGTGGTCACATAGCAGTCTTACGCCTTCTTTTAGTGCGGCATAAGCTTCTGGGTTTTCTTTGGCACTTTTCTTAGCTGGTTTGGCTGCTTTGACGGCAGTCTTTGCAGCTTTGGCAGGGGCTGCAGCAACAGCAGCATCGGTCAGACCGCCTGATAGCAGTCCGAGATTGGCTAAAGCAAGGGCAGTCAAGAATTGGGCAAAGGTAACCTTTGTGACACCTGAATTGATTTGTGTTGCCAAGTTAGCTGCGCTATTGAAGCCTGTAAGCATTTATCTTTCTCCACCAAACTATAAAAAAGCTTTTTGAATTATCCCATCTATTGATGAGTAGTGCCATAACCCTTGGCTTGCCAGTTAGTCAAGCTTGGCAACGTTGGCAGCAAATTTATATCCAACGCCGTACACGTTGGCTATTGAAGTGTCTTTGTGGTCAATATCAATTTTTTCGCGTAGTCGCTTAATGCAAGTTTTAAGAGTATCGTTTGTGCGATCAGAAGAACCTGGCCAAACTCGCTCTAATATTGCTTCTGAGCTGAAGACCGTGTGCTCATTTTTCATAGAGAACTGCATGAGAGCAAATTCGATTGGAGACAATTTTATTTCTTCGCCATTGCGAAAGAACTTGTGGTCGTCAGCGCTTAGCTCAAATATTCGGCATCGAATTTTAGCTTTTACCAACTCGCTCGGCCTTCTTAGCAAGGCCTTAAGCCTCATAGATAGCTCTCTTAAGGCAAATGGCTTAGGTAAATAATCGTCGGCACCCGAAGAAAATCCAACTTCTTTATCTTTGAGCTGACTGCGGTCAGTGAGAAAAATTATTGGTGCCTTACCCCCTCGGCTTCTATATTCATGGCAAATCTCTGGGCCTTCCTTGCCCGGTAATTGCCAGTCTAAAATTATGACATCGTGCTGGTAGCAAAGCAGTCTGTGTAGTGCTGATTCACCGTCTCTTTCCCAGTCGACAAAATAGTTTTCACTCTCAAGCCATTCAACTAATTCTTCGCCTAAAGAGACATCGTCTTCGGCTAGAAGTAGCTTAGACACAGGGAGGAGCTTCTCATCGAGCCTTAGGCAGGTGTTATAGTGAAAGACAAGTTTATACCATGAGAGTTGGATGGCATGTCAATTGGTATGTTCAGACAACGTACTATCGCCAAAGATGCACTGCTTGCGGTGGTCTTCTTACTGGTTTTTCAGCTTGCTTTTGCCCTGCTGATAATCTTACTTTTACATGATGTTGAAGCCCGACTAGAAGTTCAAAGACGCAATCTGGCTGTGGTTTCTACGAGCACCAGAATTGGCAACCTCTCGCAAAAGTTTGGCATTTTGCTTGGTTATCACCTCTCTAAAGATAGACAGGGTTCATACCCTGATATTGAAAAATGGCAATCAATTTCGCTACGTCTAGAAAACGAATTTAGGCGGTTGCGCGCTTTGGCTGTGGGTGACACAGTCGCCCACGAAATTTTAAAAGAACAAGAGAAGATATTCAGAGCAGCAGATGCCATCTACCGAGAAGAGATTGCTCATGGCCGAGGCGATATTGGAAATGAAGGAAGCACAGCCAAATTAGACCATTCTTTACTTGTGCTAAGCAGCGATATTTCTGACCGTTACCAAGAATTGTCGCGTCGCTATAAAGTCGCTTCCAAAGAGTCACCAGGCCGTGACTGGATGCCGCTTGGTATTGTCAAGAGTATTCTTGTCGCTGCTTGGATAATCAATCTCATTTTTACTTTTACCTTGTTTGCTTTCTTATTTAGACGCATAGCCAAGCGCCTTTGGCAGTTGACTGACAATATCGGAAAATACAAAGCTGGTAAGCCTCTAAATGTTTCTTCTTCTTCTTCTTCTTCTTCTTCTTCTTCTTTTGACGAATTTTCGCAACTCGACAAGTTATTTAGAGAGATGGTTCAGTCGCTGGAGAACTCTGCACGTTATGAGACTACATTGATTGAGGGCGCTTCTGACGTCATTTTTACTCTCGATGCCGGTGATCGCATACGCGATTTGAACGCAGCTGCTATTTCGCAATGGGGATACCAACCAAGCGAGCTTGAAGGCGCGCCTTGGCAGACGATAGTGCCGTTGGCTAGTCGCACTCATCTAAGAGAGTTTTTAGAGCGATTGCCAGTTGTCGCCGGTGCCTCATCTATAGAGTTGGTAGTAAAAACAAGCGACGGAACACTTATTGAGAGCCTCCTTTCATGTTATTGGTCTGAAGCTGATCATTCTACTTTTTGCTTTGTTAGTGAGATTGGTGCTTCTAAACGTAGAGAAGAGCAGCTGAAAGAAAAAGAAAATGATGTTCGCATGTTGATGCGCAACCTGCCAATCGGTTTACTAGTCGTTAATCAATCTGGAGCTTTCAGTTCAACCAATGAAAGAATGGAGCAGCTCATTACAGCTTACTCTCCAGTTTCATATTCTTCTTCTTCTTCTTCTTCTGCATCTTCTGTGCGCAGTCTAGATGCATTATTTAGTTTGTCCGAAGGTGCTAGCAAAAGTTTGAGCGCTGAAAGCTTCTTAACTCTGGCCCGCCAACAAAAACAATTGCGCGCTACATTTGGCTCAAAGGGTGCCAATGGTTTAGCTTGTGAGGTAACTGTTGCCGAATTGGGTATGGCCTCTAGCGCTAACAATGAAACTCTCATAGTCGTTGAAGACGTCAGTGAAAAGGTTAAGCTCGAAAGCCTGCGCAAAGACTTTTTACAGTTGCTCTGGCGCAACCTTGGTGAGCCAATCTTGAAAGTTAAGCAAATGCTTCTTGGTATTGATGTCAGCACCGAAAAAGAGAAAGCAAGGGTGCAAAAATTTGAGTTAAATGCCAATCGTCTACTGCGACTACTCGACGAATTATTGCGCCTCGAAGAGTTAGGTCTAGGCAAATTAGTAGGAGTGATGGAGCCAACTAAGGTGAACGATTTAGCCGAGTCGGCTGTTGCTTCATTAGCTGACTACGCCTTAAACCAAGGGATTAATCTTGAAGTTCAGTCGGTACCGCTCGTGGTGCAAGCTGATTTTGAGAGAGTAGTGCAAGTTCTCATTAACCTTATTTCTAACGCTATCAAGTTTTCTTTTAAGGGTGGCACAGTATTACTGCGTGTTGCCGTGGTGCACCATCAAGTTGAGTTCAGTGTAATTGACAACGGACGCGGCGTGCCGCTCGCTAAACAGGCGGAGATTTTTCAGGTCTACGGTCAAGCCAACGCTAGTGATGCCCGCTCTGGTACTGGGCTGGGGCTGGCTATTTGCAAGTCTATTGTTGAAGCACATGGAGGTACTATCGGTTTAGAAAGTAGAGAACGCAGAGAGGGCGCAGATAATTCACTGGCCGGCAGCCGCTTCTGGTTTAAGCTACCACTCTTAGAGGTGCCTCTTGAGTGATTGGCTACTAACTCTAAAATCTAGTGTGGTTAGAAAGGCCATGATTCTCGGCGCCCTCGTTTTTGCCAGTAACATCGCTCTGCTTATTACTTTTCTTGGAGTAATCGCCAAGCTTGAATATAGTCTAGGACGAGAGCAAGAAGCTAGGCAGATAGTTGCTTGTGTCTCTCAGTTTTTGGCTGCAACTCAGTTCGCTACTTTTGCTTTGATTGAGCGAACTCGCACTGAGGCGAAGACTGAAGATCAATACTCAGCTGTCTTTGGTCGCCTGCCAAGAATATTTGCTGAGTTGAAACAGTCTCTAAAAAATCGGCCAGAAGACGAGCATCAAGTAGAGGCTCTCTCAGAAGCCCTTGATGAAGAGATCACTTTGGTGCACAAGGTTGAGGTTAGTTATTGGAAGCAATATAGCCCGGCTCGCAAGATGGCGCACGCTCAATATTGTAGCGATCTAATCAGGGTTAACAATTCTATTGGCGATTTGCTCACTGCCATCGATGATAAATATAGTCCCCTAGAAACGGCTGAAGATGTTGGCTCAAATCTAATTACAATTGGTTCAGTCTATACAATTTTTCTGCTGGCCTTGGTTTTGAACTCTGGGATGACCTTAGGGTGCCTGCTAATGGTCGTCAGTGCACTCTTTCGGCGTATCAAAACGATTTCGTCTAATACCATCAATATTGGTTTAGCTAAACATTCAGAGTTGCCTGAGGTTGCTCAGGACGAACTCGGTAGCATCGAGGATGAACTTCGAGAGTTGGCCTATCAGCTGAGTTCTGCCAAGAGTCGCGAGGCAATGGTGCTAGAGCACGCCGCTGACTTTGTCTGCTTACTAGATCAAAAAGCAATTGTTTTAAGTGTTACTGAACCAAGTGCCAAGCTGCTTGGTTATCCGGTGGGCGACTTGGTTGGCCGCCGACTCAATTCTATTGTTGAGCCAAATGATGCTCAAGCATTGGTCGATGCCATTAAGTCATTAAAAGAGATTGATAGTTCAGTTAGTTTTGAAAGTCGAGTGGTGCTGCGCTCAGGCGAGAAGCGTGACTTCAGTTTTAGAGCTAAACTTAGCCATGATAAGACTATTGTTTGCGATGCTAATGATATTTCTGAGAAGAAAATTCTCAGTGACAAAATTCGCGAAAGTGAAGGCCACTTCCGAACTATTTTAAATAGCTTGCCATTAATGGTTGTTGGTCTTAGCCAGTCGGGGCAGATCACTTCTATTAATGACTACGGCCTGAGTTTGTCTGGCTATTCTGAAGAAGAGCTTTTAGGAAAGTCTATTGAGTCGATGTTCACGACTACCGCTATTACTAACACTATTACTAAGATTACTTCTACCACTGCTATTGTTGAAGGGCAAGGTGCAAGTAAGCAGGAACAGCTTCTCACTCAGCGTCTTTTGCTACGCGACGGCAGCTACCTCGCTGTTGAGCTTGTTTTGAGCAATTATGCTGAAGAAGGTCAGAGTGACAAAAAGAGCATGGCTTTTGTGCGAGATGTTTCTGTGCGTGAACAGATTGAGTCTGCTAAACGTGATTTCGTCAACATGATTGGTCACGACTTGCGCTCACCCTTGATGTCTCTTTCTGCCACGCTCAGCTATATTTCAAAAGCGACTAGCTTGGCTGCTGTGGCTGAGGCAGAGCAGATCTTTGTAGAGCTGATAGCCGTAACCACTGACTTCTTATACTTGGGTAAGCTCGAAGCCGGTGAGGAAGAATTAGAGATTTGCCCAACGCCGTTTTCTGCCTTCTTTGATTGCTTACTGCAGGTGGTTACATCTTTTGATCAAGCAAAGCAACTTGCATTTGGTTTCAGCACCAGATCTAGTATCAATTGTGATGCTCTCAAAATTATTAAACCAGACCACGATTTTAGTTTGTCTGTGGACAGAGATTGTTTAAGCCAGTGTCTAGCTCACTTGTTGAGAATATTATGCTCGGCTGGCTCTGATAAGTCACAGTACATACTCGATTTCCGCTATAAGCCCTACGAGCTAGAGGTCTTCATTGTTGGTAGCAGTTTGACTCTAGCTTCTTCAACCTTGGCCAGTTTGTCTCAAGGCTATGTCTCGTTTTCTCAGGCCTCGGGAGACTTGCGTAGTGGTCTCAGTCTCGGCCTTGCCATTGCTATCTTGGCTAGGCATGGCTGCAGCCTCAAGCAATACCAAGACAACAAACAACAAGGCTTTCACTTTGTGATGCCCGTACTTGCAAAATAATTTATAGCAAAGAACGGCTTGCTAGTTTTGCACTTTGGGAGTCTTTTCGCTGTTAGCGGCAGTATTTGCTCTGTTAGGCGCAGTATTAGCTTTGTCACTTACTGTATTTGCGACAGGGGCAACAGCGGCCTTGTTTTCTGAAGCTGCCGAAGCGGTTACTGCATATAACCCAGAGGCTGCAGCTTTGTTGAACTCGTCGGTCAATTTGATATCAGCGCTCTTGCGGTGGTTGGTCATCCAATCTATTTCTGCTTTTTCTTTATTCTTGGCTGAGATCATTTCTTCTAATGGTTTCTTCACTTCAGCAAGTGGAATAGCACCTGGCGTTTGTCTCTCAGTTACTTTGATAATGTGATAACCAAAATTTGTTTCTACAACTTCTGGCACTACCTGACCAGCTTTGACTTTGCCAACAGCGGCCATAATCTTCAATTGGTCTGGACCATTATTGGTGCTTAAATCCATGTAGCCGAGGTCGCCCCCGTTCTTGGCCATTTTTGCTGGTTCATCTTCAGTGTAGTTATCGGCAAGAGTTTTGAAGTCAGCTCCCTTTAGAGCTTGGTCCAAGTAGCCTTTGGCTTTGTTGGCCTGCGCCTGCATGATTACTTTTACTTCGTTGTCTAAATCGGCACCTTTAAGTTCAGGCTTTTGCTCTTGCAATTGAGTTCTCACGCTTTTAAGTGGTCCAGCATCGACTGTTGGTGCTGCCACTACAATGTGAGAAAGACGCACGCGCTCACCGTGCTGCAAATGGGCCTTGTTGGCTTCAAATTCTGCTTGCACAACTTTTTCACTGGCAACTGGAGCCGCTTTCGCTACACTCTCTAACATCATTTTGATCATCTGAGAAGAAATTATTTCTTCGCGAATTTCGTCTGGAGTTTCTCTAGCCGAATCTACATATTTTCTAAATTTAGGCGACTGCTTTATCTGCATATAGCTGTTAGCTGCCTTTTGATAGAAGCCAGCTTTGTGAGCTTCTTTCAAGACGATTTCACGGTTGATAAGTTCGCTCAGTAACTGACTCTCAATTACTTTTGTGCCGCATTTGAATGCTAAGCCGAGGTTTAAGACCTGCTCGTTAAATTGAGCTTCGGTCATGTTTCTTTCTTTGAGGAAGGTCGCTAATGTTTTGCCTTCGAGTGCTTGAGCTGAATGAGAAGTCTCGATCATTTTCTTCTTCTCTTCAGGGGTAAGAGTTAAGCCCATTTGCTTGGCTTGAATGACAAGCTGCCCCATTCTCTCTGGTTGCATAGAGAGCATTGATTGGAGTGAAAGTACCGCTGCTTGATACTCTCGTTTAAATCTGCTGGCGGTGACCGGATTGCCGTTCACTGTGCAAATCACCAAGCTGTCTGGCAGTTTAACGAGATTGACGCCAGCCAATGGCTGAAGTTGCGGCAAGTCGCTCAGCACCGCAGGCTGTGCCTTGTCTGATTGAGCATTCGAGGCAGCTGGGTTGACAACTGTAGCGCCAGTTACTGTCGGTTTCTCGCTTGAAGTTTCAGCTTTCTTTTCTGATTGGCAGCTGGTTATAGCCAGCGAGGCTGTCAGTGCCAATAATGCAGCCAAATTATTTAGACTAGTGCCGCATTTGTTGATTAGATTACTTGAGCTCACAGTGCTTTTATCCTTATTTAGAGACTGACAGTTCAGGCCGGTTTGGCATGAACATTTGAGACCATTGCGCCAAGCAGTTCTGCTAGCAAGTCGAGTTGATCTTCTGGATCATCGCCTTGTGATTTTACGAGAATGTAAGGGCTCGAACCTTGTCCACCGGCAATACCTGGTTTATAAGTAGTGCGGTTGGCCAAATGTTTGGGAAGACCGTTTTGAATTGGAATCCACTGCTGTAAGCGGAATGGCACATACAAGCGCAAGCCTTGCATATCAGGCTTGATTGATTGCACGTTGGCCGAGCTTGCCACTAGTCTCAGTTTTACTACTTTTGTCAGTTGCTCAGTTTCTTTTGGAATGGCACCGAAGCGGTCGCGCCATTCATCTAGCAACATTATTAGTTCGCGATCGGTCTTAACATCGGCTAGACGTTTGTACTCGATTAGACGCTGTTCGTTATCTTCGATGTACGACTCAGGGATGAAGGCCGTGACGTTGATATCCACAGCAGTATCGGCTTCTTGCACAACGACTTCGCCTTTGAGCTCGGCCACTGATTCTTCAAGAATTTTGCAATAGAGTTCGAAGCCCACCGAAATCATGTGGCCATGTTGTTCAGAGCCGAGAATATTGCCTACTCCTCTGATTTCCATATCGCGCAATGCGATTTGATAACCAGAACCTAGTGAGGTGAATTCGCGAATTGCTTTTAGTCTGCCTTGTGCTTGTTCCGATAGCACTTTTGATGGTGTGTACAAGCAGTAAGCATAGGCTTGCGCGTCAGAACGACCTACCCGTCCGCGCAGCTGATACATCTGAGCGAGACCAAGCTTGTCAGCGTCATTGATGATGATGGTGTTGACGTTTGGAATGTCTAGACCAGATTCAATAATTGTGGTGCAGACCAGAACGTCGTATTCATGAGCAAAGAAGGCCAACATGACGTTTTCGAGATCACGTTCATTCATCTGACCGTGACCGATGCCAATGCGTGCTTCTGGCACAAGCTGCTTAACTTCAAAAGCAATTTGTTCGATGTTTTCAACGCGGTTATGAACAAAGTAAATTTGTCCGCCTCTCTCCATTTCATGCAAAATGGCTGTGCGTACTAGAGGCAACTTGTATTCGCCCACGAAAGTTTTAATTGGTGCACGGTTAATCGGTGGCGTGTTGATTTGCGACATGTCGCGAGCGCCTGATAGTGCCATATATAAAGTACGCGGAATAGGAGTGGCTGACATGGTCATAACGTCGACCATTACTCTTAGCTGCTTCAACTTTTCTTTGTGAGCAACACCGAAGCGTTGCTCTTCATCGATTACAACCAAGCCCAAATCTTTAAAGGCAATGTCCTTTTGCAGCATGCGGTGAGTACCGATTACTACATCACATTCACCGGTTCCGAGTCTACGAGCCACTTCCCGTTGCTCTTTGGCGGTGCGGAAGCGTGACAGCAAGCCCACTTTAATAGGATATGGAGCAAAGCGCTCAGCCATGGTGTTGTAATGCTGTTGAGCGAGAATTGTGGTTGGTACCAAAACTGCTACTTGCTTCCCGGACATAACTGTTTTGAAGACACCACGGATAGCCACTTCGGTTTTACCGAAGCCTACATCTCCGCAAATTAGCCTGTCCATTGGTTTGTTTGATTCGAGATCGCCTTTCATGTCTTGAATGGCTTGCCATTGGTCCGGAGTTTCTTCGTAAGGGAAGGCTTCTTCCATCTCGTATTGCCATGGTGTATCAGGTGTACATTGGAAGCCTTCTTGCTTCGCTCTAATGGCATACAAATTGACTAAGTCTTCAGCGACTTGCTTAACTGATTTCTTGACGCGACGCTTAGTTGATTCCCACTCAGCACCACCGAGGCGCGAGATTCTTGGAGGGTTATCGCCAGCTCCTCTATAGCGCGAGAGCAGGTTGATTTGGTCTACAGGTACATAGAGTCTGTCGTCGCTAGCATAAGCAACGCTGAGAAATTCTCGTTGCTGACCGTCAACGGTCATGCGTTTGACGCCTTCAAACTGGCCGATGCCGTGCTTCATGTGCACAACGTAGTCGGTTACTTTGAGGTCAGCTACTGAAGTGAAGCGCTCATAGTTTTTCTCGGCAACCGGTCTTCTATAAACGGTTGGTTTGCGTTTAACGCCAAACATTTCCGCGTCGGTGCAAGAAACGAGTTCAACGTCTTTTAGTTTAAAACCGTGAGTGAAACCATGACGGCAAACCATCACAACTGGCCCTTGGCCTTGGTTCTTTGGTTGGTTCAAGCTAGGATTGAGCCCTTGGCTTTGACTAACTTTTAGATCGTCAAGGCTCGGCATTTGCCCCGATAAGATATCGTCTAATGCTGAGATCGAAAGTGATGGCGGTTGTTTGTTGGCTGCGCTGCCTGGACCCGGCGCACCGCCTGATGCTTGAGCCGCTTGATCAAGCGGCAGTATGTGAGTGTCGAGTTTGTCGTCACTTTGCGAGAGATAATTGGCAGGAATATCCCACTCTTTCATGATGCCCAAGATGCGCTGTGGCTGCTCTGTTGATATCAGAACATTTAGGCCTTCTTTGCGCCAACTTCTTACTTTCTCAGCCATCACATCAATTTGATTACCGAAGCGTTCGACTGGTTGACAGTCAAAGCTGATAATTGAATTGTTGTTGCTAGAGTCAGCGCCATCTAAGGCCATCGGCAGAGTCGAGACATAAACACGTTGGTGGCGTTTTAGCTGTTCAGTAATTTCGCGAGAGCTAAGGTGCAATGGGCGTGGAAGAGGCAGCAAACGGCCGGTCTCTAAGCCTTCTTTGAAGGCCGAATCGAGCTTCTCTTGATATGAAGAAAGCGCGGCCAAAAGGGTGTCCCATTCATCAAGAACGATAAGACTATTGTCTCTAATGTAATCGCATATGGTGGCAAGCTTTTCGTGTACATAAGGGGCGTAGTATTCTACCGATTCTGGATAGCGACCAGCTCGTAGTGCTTCTAAATCGCTTTCCATTACAGTCATCAGAGTTTCTGCCGATGACGGCTCTAAGGTCTCACAGGCTTTTTCGGTAACTTCGCGCAGTCTGTCAACTAGCTCAATGCGTGCTTCTTCGCTTTGGTCGGCAACGATCCACCAGCGTGGAACGATGACGCAGGTCTCTAGTGATTCAATTGATCTTTGAGTGTCGGTATTAAAGACACGCATTGATTCGATTTCGTCGCCAAACAATTCAATTCGGAATGGTGAGCCGCAGGATGGATAAATATCGACAATGTCGCCGCGGACACTGAATTCTCCACGCAATGTTACGAGTGATTCGCGTGAGTAGCCGAGGTTGGCCAGGCGGCGTGCCACTTCTTTGGTGTCGATGGTTTCGCCGCGGTTGAGGCGTAAGCAGTTAGCAGTTAATTCTTCTGGTGACAAAACTCGTTGGCTGAGGGCGCGAGCCGTGACAACACAGATGAACGGTTCATCTGGCTTTTCTTGGCAGTGGCGCAATACTTCTAATTGGGCGGCAATGTTATCAGGGCTAGAGAGCACTTGCTCGTAAGGCGAAACTTCAGAACTAGGATAAACAAAAATTGGATACTTGCTTAGATTTGTTAGCTCTTGGTGATAACGTGCACCTGTATGGTTGTCTTGCACAACCAAGAAAATCGGTCGTTTCGTCTCATGGCCCAAAACTGACAGCACTAGCGATTTAGCTGAATCGGTAAGGCCAGTTAAATTGAGTTCGCCAGTGCTTCCTTTTGCCGTTCGAGCAAGAAGGCGTGCGTATTGCGAGCTTGAGATAAAGAGCTGGTGCAGTGTAGCTGCGAGGTTACTATTGCGCGTTTGCATTATTGGCAGGGTTCCCTTAACCGTATTGCAAATCAGTAAAAATAACGCTCAGGTGAGCAATATCTTGCCGATTTGGGAAAAAGGCATTTTACCATTTTGACTACGCCACTAGCTCCACGTGTAACGGGCTCTAAAGGGATACATCTTGTATTATTGCTTTCAAATGCAATGGAGGCGAAAGTGCAAAAACGAGCAGGCTTAACTTTATGCCTGGTCTTGGCTATCAATTTGACTCTCAGCTCTTCCACTTTACTTGTGGCCGCTGAGAGTACTCGCTATCGCCCAGACACCGTTTCGCATATGCAGCAAGGCATTAAGCTCTTGCGGGCAAAACAGCTAGACAAAGCCCGTGCGCAGTTCGATACCGTTATCAAGATGGAGCCGTCTATTCCTGACGCCTACAACAATATCGGTTTGTCATACGCGTATGAGAACAAAGTTGATAAAGCTATCCAGTATTACCGTAAGGCTCTAGATATCGAGCCTCTGTATGTACCAGCATTGCACAATTTGGGGCTGGTACTTTACTCTACCGGAAAGGCTGAAGAGGCTCTCTATTATTGGCGTCTGTGCCTCAAAATTTCTGGTGGCCAAGAGCCTGAATTACATTATTATGCCGCCAATGCTATGCGTGATGTGGGCCAGAAGAAAGAGGCCCGCGAAAACTATTTAATTGCTATTAAACTCGACCCTGCTCATGCTGCTGCTCACAGCGGCTTAGCGGCACTAGACTTGAGTGAAAATCGCCTCGATGAAGCTTTCAGCGAGATAAACAAAGCAATTAAGCTCAAGCCTGACTCAGCCTTTAGTTATTATCATCTAGGGCTTATTGAAGAGCGCCGCCATAACAATGGCGCTGCTGTTAAGGCGTTTGAGACTTCGCTTAAATATGAGTCTGTCAGCAAGTATGCTCAACAGACAAAGAATCGCATAGCAAAGCTGAGTGGAGCCGCTTCTGACAATCAGGCGGGACAAAGTTCTAATTTAGGTTCTAGTCAAAATTCTGGTCAGGGTCAAGGGCAAGACGGTCAGAATCAAAACACTGATGGCCAAAATCAGGTTCAGAGCGCTGATGATGGACGTTCAGAGATGCAGGGCTCAATGCGGCAAGCGGCTCGGGACGCCATGAAACGGCGGGCTTGGTCTGAGGCTGCTCGCGACTTAGACTCTCTCATTAAGAATGGCGCCGAAGATGACCCGATAGTGCTGAACAATTTGGGCTACTGTCAGGCCAACCTAAATCAAATGCCCAAAGCGGTTGACTCGTATCGCAAAGCTTTGATGATTAAAGGCGATGGCTTTCCAGAAGCTCAATTCAATTTGGGTATGGCCTTGCGACGAATGGGAGACAACGCTGGGGCCGAGGCGGCTTTTCGTAAAGCGATTGACGATTCTAGCCTGCGCAAGAAGACCAACCCATTGGCGCAGAATATGTTAGGAATTATTTTACGCGAGCGCGGCGACTATAACGGAGCAGACCGAGCCTTTCGCAAGGCTATTTTGCAGTCAGGCGGCGATGTGCCGGTGGCTCACTACAATTTAGCAGTACTGCTTGAGCGGATAGAACGCAGTCGTGACGCGGTTTCTGAGTATAAGACTTACCTGAAACTGGCCCCGCGCGGCAAGAATGCTGCCAATGCGAAAATAAGGCTGCGCCGCCTTACCGGTATGTAGTTCTCTTCTTAGCATGGTGAGTTTCTACTCATATAAGCTGTACATATAGAAATGGTTGCCAACAGAGTTGCAATCCTTATAGTAAAATTCGGAAATGAGTACTGTAGAAACTGACATCAAACTAGCCGTCGATAGAGCGGTGAACCCTGCCGATCAACATTCGGACATGCCAACTGCCGAAGCGGTTGAAGCTGTTTGCGAGGTAGCTTCAAAGCGCGTCGTTTCTCCAGTGCAGGCTAACAAGACTCGTGTTGCTGTCTTGATGAGTGGTGGAGTGGATTCAAGCGTCACCGCCATGGAAATGATCAAGGCTGGTTATGACGTCATTGGTGTCACCGGTTGGTTGATTAAGTCGGGCAGCCGCTGCTGCGATACCGGCATGGTTGATGCTGCCCGAGTTTGCGAACAACTCGGTATTGAGCATCACGCCGTTGATTTGCGCGAAATGTTCAAGAGCGAAATCATTGATCAGTTTCCGCAAGCGTATGCTCGGGCCAAGACTCCCTTGCCATGTAGTGTTTGCAATACCTTGGTCAAGTGGGGCGCCTTGTTGCGCTATAGCCAAAAAATACTTCAAGCTAGATATATCGCCACTGGTCACTATGCCCGAGTGGTTGAAACTGCCGATGGCTTTAGACTGGCTCGCGCCAAAGACCCCCGCAAAGATCAGTCTTATGTGCTTTGGGGCCTGACGATGGAGCAACTGAAAGCGACATTGCTTCCTCTTGGTGATTTCAGCAAAGACGAAATTCGCGTATTAGCTGATCAAGGTGGTTTAGTGACAGCTAACAAGCCTGATAGCCAAGATCTCTGCTTTATTCCGCGGGGCACTACTACTCAGCAATACCTGGGTAATTTCCTCACGGCCGAGCCTGGGCCTATTGTTCACGTGGTTAGTGCGGAAATGTTAGGTCAACATCAAGGCACATTTAATTACACCATCGGCCAACGCAAGGGTCTTGGTATCGCTTATCACGAGCCGCTCTACGTAACTTCTATAGATCCGGATACTCGCACTGTATATGTAGGGCCACCTGAGGCTTTGTTGCGCAAAGAGCTAACTGCCTCTGCGGCCAATTGGTTGATGGAGACACCACCGGTGGAGCCGTTCGAAGCTTTGGCTAAAATTCGCTACAACTCTAAAGCTGAACCAGCAACGGTTTATCCTATGCCGGACGCGCAAGTGCGGGTTGTTTTCCATGAGCCACAGCCAGCAATAACTCCAGGTCAGGTACTTGGTATATACGACTTGACTGATACCTATATCTTGGGCGGCGGCTGGATCGACTAAAACTCAGTCGTTGCGCGGTTGCCATTTATATTTTATAATAATGGTCGGTGCTATGGGTGGTGGCTGATTTTTTGCTTCTTCTCATTGCGCATTAATAGAGATTTTTAGACGCAGTGCTTTTAGTACTTAATGTGGGGGACTGCCGCTTGTTCGACAGTTTTAATTTTTCTGGGCTTGAGAAAGCTACTGGCGCAAAGCTCGTTTTGCGTTTGCTTCCAGCATTACTGGCTTTGTCATCGCTGATATTTTTACCGGTTGATGTCGAAGCTCGCAAGCATAGCAGTGCTGCTTCTAGCCACTCAGCTAGTAAAAAGCAAAGTGGCAAGTCGGCCAGAAGCTCACGCGCCTCGTTTAGTACAAAAATTTCAAGAAGTACAAAAATTTCAAGAAGTACAAAGAGTTCTTCGTCTAGAGTGAGTTCGCGTCGTTCGCACGCTAACAATGTAGTCGCTAGCGCGCATTCTTCTAGACGTGGTCATGGTCGAGGGCATGCAGTGGCTGCTCGTTCGAGCAAGCATCATCATGTGGTGGCACATGCAGCTCCAAAACCTCGCTACGCTTATCCAATCGGATTGTTCATGCGCAATGCTCCAAGCTTTGATTCTTCTCCGCTAGATGCTCAGAATGCTAATAACATTGCCTCTGCATTCGAAAACGGTTCGGCCGATACTTATGCAGCAAGAGTATTAGTGCGCGCAGGAGTGGTTAAGTTCCATCCACTTCATGGTGGCATCTTCTGGCGTCGAGAACCGGTCAAATATATTGTTATGCACTCAACTGAAACCGGCATCCCAGTTTCGGCAACACGAGTAATTGATAGCTGGAGTTCAATGGGTATCCGTCACCCCGGTGCTCAATATGTAGTTGATCGCGACGGTACCATCTACCAGGCCGTTGATCCCGATCTTGCTACTGTGCATGTCAACATTTTCAAAACACTTCCCGGAATTAACAACGACAACAGTATCGGTATTGAAATCAACCACACTGGTTCGCAAGGCTATCCGCAAGCGCAACTGCACTCTGTAACTCGCTTGGTGGGCTACTTGCAGAGTCGCTACAATGTTGATAATGGAAGTATCATTACGCACCGTTATGCTCAGCAAGGCGACCATACTGACCCTGTCAATTTCGATTGGGATGGATTTATTGCTAGCAAAAATAGCTTCCGTAACCAGGCCATTGCTTACCGCACCAACAGAGTCAAAGACGAGTCAAAGCGATGGAAGCATGAAGCTGAAGTGCCAGTTAATACTTACATGAAGCCTCACACTCAGCTGAGCAAGCCAGCTTCACTGCCGAACGATGTTGTTGCTCCTTCAAACACAGTAAACTCGACAACAACTTCAATAACAGGTGAGTCACCAGCAGCGGTGCCAACCTTTATTCCTGCCAGTGTAACTCCTCGGTATGTTCCAGCAACTAACGGCAATTCGGGTGCGAGTTCAAATTACGGCTCTGGTGCCGCTCGCTCTGTTCGCATAAATCCAGCTACTATTCCAGCACCCGGTTCACTACCTGTCCCTGGGCAAGTAATCGAATCGCCTGTGCCAGAGCCAAGTCAGGCTGACCCCGAAACAAGAACAAATAAATCTTCTAATGGTTCTAATTCCGGAGCCAGCGCTGCAGGAAAGGTTGGCGCACCAGTGCCACCACGCTCTGCGCTCCCACCAGAAGGATCACTTGGAGCACCTGGTAGTGCCCCATTGCCTGGCGAAGATATTTAACAAGCAAAACTGAGCCAAATAGCCCTTCTATCTGAAGAGCCAGTTATCTAAAATACAAATTTAAGCGGCTATGCAATTATTGTGTAGCCGCTTTTGCTTTCTATCAGTTTAATGCTCTCGATACTAACTGTCTGTTTCACCGGAAAGACGGTTTTGTCTGCAGATGCAAACAAAATTGTTTGACTCAAATCAGTTGCTGGGTTGATTCTGAATTGGAGGCTAGCGCAGAGCTAAGCTGCTCTTCTCTAGCTTTTGCCAGTGAGCTAAGCCTTATAGCCTCTGGGCCATCAAGAAAACTGCCAACAAATAGTCGCGGCATCAGCTCGCCCTTTAGCGTTTAGGCATCTTCTCTTTTTGGAAGGGAAGCTCTTACAGCTTCTTGAAGCCCTTGGGGGCCGCCCATGCCTTTGACGACAAAAGCACTACCGACAGCAAAAGGTAAGAACATTAAAACTGTCTGCATGAGTGTGAGAGGCGGGAAGTTGAAATTTAAGGTGAACAAAATTGCCAAAAGCAATAAGGCACAGCTTCCACCAGTAATGATGCTGCCCCATTTGTTTTTGTAGTTGTAGATCATCATGCCGATGCCAGCTAGCAACGGCAGTAGAAACAGAGCCAAACCGCCTCCTCCGCCCATGAGCATGGCGAGGAAGCTGCTGCCGACTTTGACATGCATGGCCACGAGAACCATTCCTAAGATCAGCAGGGCAAAGCCACCAAAATAATAGCCATCTGATTTATTCAAAGAAGCGGCGGCGCTGCTGCTGCCTGACTTGCTTCCGCCCGAGCTGTTGCTCAGGGCGCCACCTTGGGCTTTTTTGTTTGGAGCAGTTAGATCGCTGCGACCGCCGCTAACCAGTTCAACTTGATCTTTGAGGACTGAACTTTCGAGTTCCACCAACTTCCGTTGAATTTCCTCTTCTTTTTTATTCATTGTCTCTCTTGCCTTAGCTTTTAAGATTAATGTGACCGATTCCTAGCATAACATCACTTCACCACTCAACTTATCCACAAAGCGGCTTCCTCTTGTAATCTAGGCTTGGTGCGCGACTGATAAAAGCTTGAGGGAATGTGGAATATATATACTCAAAAGATTCATATTTGTGCTCCTCAGTGGCTTTAGCCACTCTCAGCGAACCTAAGCGAAAAAAATAGATGGCGCATGTTTGATACCACATCTATACTAGAAAAATTAGCATCCATATTTAAGACTGGTAGCCATGATTAATATTTCTCTCCCGTGCAAACCAAAGCTTACTACCGCACTCTCTGTAACGCTTTCAGCCTTGAGTTTGCTATTTGGTTCGGCTCAGTACGCCACAGCCAGTGGTGGCTCACCGATTGCTCCGATTGAGCGACAGCCGATGGTGATTTCGAGTATCGTTCCTGATAATGAAGTGAACCCGCCTGGTATGGCAGAGGGCTCTGGGGTCTGGGTTAATCTTTGGAATTATCCTAAAACCGATGTTGAGGGTTATTGTCAAAAGCTATACAGCACTGGCATTCGCAACCTTTTTGTGCAGACCTCGCGTAGTACTACCGAGGCCATCACGCAGCCAACTGAACTTGGTCAATTAATCGAAGCTTGCCATAAATACAAAATCAGAGTGATCGCTTGGTCTTTTGCCGAGCTGAAAAGCCCTATTTCAGATGCCGACAAAATGATTGTTGCTGCTCGCTTCCGCACCCCTAACGGCGAGCGACTTGACGGCATTGCCCCTAACTTAGAGAACAACCTCAACAAGACAGTTGTTGAAGCCTACAGCAAACATATAAGAGATGCGCTCGGCAATGGCTACCCAATGATGGCAGTGGTTTACAGCCCCCTCAATCGTGCGCCAATGGTCGCTCTTACTCCGTGGAAGAGTTTAGCCAAATACTACGACGTGATTGCTCCTATGGCTTATTGGAACGGCCGCTACCAAACCGTTGATGCTTACACCTACACCAAGCGCACCGTCGAGCGTGTCCGCCAATTGACCGAAAAGCCAGATGTGGAAGTGCACGTAATTGGCGATGGTATGGGAACCCGGGCTAACGAAATAACCGAATTCATCCGCGCCTGCCGCGATGTTGGCGCTCAGAGCGCCAGCCTCTATCCAAATCAAAAAACTACCGAAGAACAATTTGGAGCAATGGCTCGCTACTCAGATTTAATGCCAGCCAATGGCCGCCACCGCCTGGTTGTTCTTAGAACTCTGTTGTCTCGTGGCGTAGTTGCCAGCCCCCCTACATTTGACCCCGCCAAAGCCTTGAGCCGTGGCGAGTTTATGAACGTGGTGGCCCATGGTTTGAAAGTGCCTAACATTAATGATAGTTCTGAGGCCTTCAGCTACTTCAAACGCCTTGGTGTCGTTGACTTAGTTGCTAGTGAGTTTCCTGAGATGGCAGTAGACGATGATTTAATCTCGCCTATTAGCTTAGAAGCTGGCCAGAAATTTGTTGTTGTGGCTAAAAAAGCAGTATTGAGCCAGGCCAAAGGCCATCATTCAAAGGCTAATCTATTTAAGAGTAGCCCGCGGGTAGCTCCACCAATTGGTTCAAGCTCTAGCTCTTATCTGTCAATGAACCGCCCCACCCGTGTTGAAAGGCTGTTTGTCGCCCCTGTGTACGCCGCTGGCGAAGCCAAGCTCTTGTCACCTTCTGACGTTAAGTTCAGTGGCAAGCAACATCACATCAACTACCTAGATGCCGCCCAGCTATTTGAAGACCTAAATCACTAAAAATAAGCCAGAAAAATGGTTTTCTGCGAATATGGTTATAGCGGCTCTCAAGCCGGGTAGGAAATTATCGGAACACCGTATCGTCGACTACTCGTTTGGCTCATTCAATGAGCACTCTGCTTTAACCAGCGTCAGGGATATTTCTTTTGAAGTTGAATTAGATCGTAGCGAATCCTGCAGGCCAGTGTGCTTGTGGGATTTTATGCTTGATTCTACCTGAATTCTTTATTTGGAAATGCTTGATTCTGTTTTTGGTTAATAAAGGCTGGTGCCGCTTTCGGATGTTTTATTTATCCCTTCGTTTCGGAGGATAGTTATGCTAGTAACCGTAACTGGACGCAATATTGAACTAACACCCGCTCTCAAGGAGTATTTGACCGAGAAGTTGCAGCGAGCCCAAAAGCATTTTGATCACAAGCTCGATTGCACAGCTTTATTGAGTGTGGCGAAGAACCCTTCCATTGCGAAGAGCCAGAAGGCGGAAATCACAATTAAGGTCAACGGCAACGTTATTCGGGGCGAAGAAGCCACCGAAAATATGTACGCCTCAATTGATTTGGTCGCCGATAAGATCGAGCGACAATTGCGTAAGTACAAGACTCGACATTACACCAAAACTGGTAAAGCTAAGGAGTATGACGACGAGAGCCCAGAGTTGGCTGATGATGACCTCGAGCCAATTGATTTCAACGTTGGTAAAGAGTCGGCAAATGGTGCTGATGTTCGACCGAAAATTGTGCGTTCCAAGCGCTTCCCTCTCAAGCCGATGATGCCTGATGAAGCGTGTAAACATATGGATCTTCTTGGACATGACTTCTTTATGTTCATAAATTCTGAGACCAATCACGTCAATACGGTCTATCACCGTCGCGACGGCAACTACGGATTGATTGAGCCGGAGGCTTAATTTCAACTCTGTAAGGGTTTCACAGGGCGCTGCTTCGGTGGCGCCCTTTCGTTTCTAGTAGAGGTCAGTACTTTCTCGAATGAACTGAATTAGCAGGAAACGAATTAGCACGAAACGAATGAGTAAGACACAAATTAGCAAGACACGAGGGCCATTCAATTGATGTGGAATTAGGCTACCAAAAGCAGGTACCACCGGCGGTTCTATATCACGGTACCGCGACTAGATTTATTTCGTCAATTCGAGAGCAAGGCTTGCTTAAGAAAGGTCGTCATCATGTGCATCTCTCGACTGTCATCGATACAGCCATTTCTGTAGGAAAGCGTTATGGTCAGCCAGTTCTCTTGCATGTTGATTCTGCAAAAATGCACGACGATGGTCACATCTTTTTTGTCAGTGACAACGGTGTTTGGTTAACTGATTCAGTGCCGCCTCAATATATTTCGTTTCCCGAATAGGTCGAGAGTTCTCGTTATTGATTTTTTGAGGCTTGCTTGGATGTCGAACTATCTTTCATTTTTTACTGTGTCCGCCCCTTGTTTGCTATCGGTTTGCTTGCTAGTTTTCTCTGCATTTCTATCAGTTCTGCCTGCTTCAGCTGGGGGCTCTTCTGCCGTCGTCAATGCTGGTGATCACGACAAAGTAGTTACCCTAAATAATGACGCTGTGCTGGCTATTAGTTCAGAGAATTATCGGCTTGCAATTGAAAAGTTGGAGGAGGCACTTAGGCTTGAACCTGATTTCAAACCAATTAGGTCCAACCTTGGTATTGCATATATAAAGTTTGCCAGTATTCAGGGCGAGCCGAAGGAAGCAATTAAATACTTACACCGGGCTGTTCTTCTCGATCCTCGCAATTACATTGCTCAGCAGAAATTGAATGACAGCATTAAAGAAATGGGGAAAGATCCAAAGCGTTATTCTGACCGGGCGGCAGTTGGAGATCTCTGCCGTAAGTCTGCTGATTTTGTCGGCGCAATTGAAGAGTATGCGGCGTCTTTAAAATTGAAGGACGATGCTCCGCTGCGTGAAAAACTTGGCGACGTATATCGTGTGCGTGATGAAAATGACAAGGCTATCGAGCAGTATAAGGCAGCTGCGCGCATAGGTGACAGTGCCTCAGTCCAAGTAAAGCTCGGTCAAGCTTATCAGGCGAAGAAAGACTTGAGCAGTGCGATGAAATGCTACAGCAAAGCGAAGTCTATGAAATCTGATGATCCGCTCCTCCAAGAGGCACTAGTAGCTGGCTGGGAAGAAGCTCTAAAGTCTGAGCCGAAAGATGTTGACCGACCCGTGCTCTTCTATCAAGATTCAATTGAGTCTAGTGAAAAGTTTCGAGGCCCTAAGTCAATTTACACACATTTCCGAGTCAGTCCATCGCCGAAGCGAGACTAAGGCACCTGATTTGCCTTTCGTGATCTCGCAACCTACAGTCTTCTATTTGCAGGAAATACTTGAGTACTCAAGTATTTGAAACTAGAGACACGGTCAGGCGATACAGATTTTTACGCACTGGCTACTTGTAAACCGCCAGCTCAAATAATCTCTTGGCAACAAAATTCTGTAGCCGACGTCAATTTAGCAACTGCCATCAGTGCTTGGCTATTTCCTTTCAAATTGCTTGCTGGGCGGCGGCAATTGAATCGGCACTTAAAGATCAGGCAAAATCCTGTATCTAAGAGGCCGCTAGAAAGCTAAAACAGGTAGTGAATAGAATAGAATCCTAATTACTTACTATTTAGACTGATCACTGAGTTCTAATTGACAGCCCGTTACGAAACAAGGAATTCCCGAAATTGGCCCCTAAATTATCTGAAATTCTTGCACTGGCTCTATCTTTAGGCCTGGTGACTACATGTGTGGTTGACCTAGCTCCTGCTCACGCGGTAGACCAGAATGTCTTAATCGGACTCAATAACGACGCTGTAAGGGCTATTAATTCTCAAAACTATCAGTTAGCTATTGAAAAGCTAGAGCAAGCCATAAAGCTTGACCCTACATACAAGAATGCTCGATCCAACCTTGCCATTGCTTACAATAACTATGGTCTGGTCTTCCAAAACAATCCGATGGAAGCTATCAAGTACTTCCACAAGGCTGTCTTGCTTGATCCTAACAACGCCACCACTTTGCAAAACCTTAGTGGCATTATTCAAAAAATGGGCAAAAATCCCAAGGTATTCGCTGACCGCGTAGCAATTGGCGATCTCTGTCGCAAGGCCGCTGACTTTGTCGGCGCTATCGTTGAGTATGCTGAAGCTCTCAAGCTCAAAGATGATGGCCCGCTACATGAAAAGCTAGGCGACGTTTATCGTGTGCGCGATGAAAACGACAAAGCCATATTAGAGTATCAGGCTGCTGGTCGCGTCGCAGACAGTGCCTCAATTGAAGTAAAACTTGGTCAGGCCTATCAAGCTAAGAAAGACATTGCTAATGCCATTGGCGCATACAGTAAAGCCATTTCGATGAAGTCTGACGATCCCGATGTGCAAGATGCTCTTGTTGCCGGTTGGGAAGAAGCACTCAAAGACAGTCCGACAGAGCCAAATAACCATATTGGTTTAGGTCAGGCCTTCCAATACAAGGGCGATTTTGGTCAAGCCGAATCTGAATACAAATTGGCTATCTCTCTGTCTCCTGGTCGTCGCAATGCTATTGCTGAAAAGCTATTGGCTGCCTTGCCAGCGGCAAAAGCATCTCAGCAAATCAGCAAATACATCGATATGGGTGTTGATTTGCAGGGTCGCAAACAATACGCTCCAGCTCTTGATTCTTATAAGAAAGCGCTCGGTCTGAGCCAAGATCCAAGACAACGCTCGCAGATCCTCACTAACATGGGTACTGCCTTCCAAGCCACTGGCGATTACGTCAATGCTCTGACCAGCTATCAACAGGCTCTTCAACTCGATGGTTCCAACCAAGCGGCAGCACAGGGTATTAAGACAGCTAGTGCTGAGCAGAAAGACAAAGCTGTGGGTGATCTTTCTACTGCAGCTGATACTCTCTTTAAGGCTGGCAATTATGACGGTGCGATTCAGAAGTACCAAGAACTGCTTAAAAATGATCCCAACGATCCAGCAGTGCACTTCAACATTGGTGCTGCTTATCAACTCAAGAAAGACTATGACAATGCCATTGTTGAATACAACATGGCTATCAATCTAGATCCGAAGAACAAAAGCTACCAAGACTCTTTGGTAAAGGTCAAAGACCTGAAAGTACAGCCAATTATCAACAATGCTGTAGCTAAGCACCAAGCCAAAGATTATGCCAGTGCAATTCCTCTCTATCAACAAGCACTAGATATAGTGCCTAATAATGCCAACCTTTGGTACAACATGGCCTCGGCCCAATATGCTGCACAAGATTATACTGGTGCTCGTCGTTCTTACACCAAGAATATCGAAGTTGATCCAGCCAGTCAGCCAGACAGTTTGTACTTCATCGCTACAATTGACGAAAATGCCGGCAATGGTGCTCAAGCCAGAGGCGAGTATCAGCAGTATACGAACAAGGCTAAAAGCGGTCCTTATCTAACTCAAGCTAATGCAAGATTTGCGGCCCTGAGCAAAGATCCAAGTGCCACTATCAAAATTAAGTCAGAGACAGATCTTGCTCGCGATAAAGAAGCTACCGATTCTTACGCCAAAGCTGTTGATCTGCAACGCTCTGGTCAATACGATCAGGCCATCGCACTTTACTCAAAAGCCATTGAAATTCAGCCGCAGAATGCTGATTTCAAATACGCTATCGGTACTGCCTATCAACAGAAGGGTGACATCGATCAAGCTCTTGCATCCTATCGTTTAGCATCAAATATGATGCCTGGTAACGATGACTACAAGAAAGCTATTAAAGATGCCACGGTGCTCAAAGCTGGTCCGCTGGTTAAGCAAGCTTACGATAAACAGACAGCTGGCGATATTGCTGGAGCCATCGACCTCTATAACCAGGCCTTGCAGCTTGATACCGATAACGGCTCAATCTACATGAACTTGGGTGTTGCCTATCAAGCTTCAGACAACTTCCAAGGCGCCTATACTGCTTATCAGAAAGCCTTCCAGTACGACCCTAAAGGTTGTGTTGAGTGCTTGTTCTTCATGGCTCAAATTGAAGAGAACAATAACCAAGGCTCTGCCGCCGTTAACCACTACTCTCAATATTGTCAGAAAGCACCAACTGGTCAATATGCTGCTACCGCTAAAGCGCGCATGGCAGCCTTGCAAACTAATCCTACTGCTGTGCAAAAACTGGCCACTACTGCTGACGTGAAAAATGCTCAGGGTGCTGGTGAAGCTTACACTAAAGCAGTCAAGATGCAAGAAGCAACTGATTACGACGGTGCCATTACTCTTTATCAGCAAGCAATCACAATGCAGCCGAAAGAGCCAGCTTACGTCTATGCCTTAGCTACTTGCTATCAAGCTAAAGGCGACTTTGATAGTGCCATCACTAAGTACAAAGAGGCCATTGCCAAAGCTCCGGCCAATCAAGTTGATCAGTTCAAGCAAGCCTTGGCTTCAGCTCAATTAGCCCAAGCTACTCCAATCATGGATCAAGCCGTTGCCAAACACAGTGCTGGCGATCCTGCTGGAGCAATTCCTCTATATGAAAAAGGCTTGGCTCTCTATCCACAGAATGCTCACGGTTACACTAACTTAGCTGGTGCCTACCAAGCAATTGATGACTTCAACAAAGCCAAAGCTAATTATCAGAAAGCAATTGATCAAGATCCCAAAGGCGAATCAGACAACTGGTACTTCATGGGCTTGATTGATGAAAACAATGGCCAAGTGCCAATAGCGCTCTCTGATTATGGCAAGTATATTGCCGCTAAGCCGACCGGCACCTATGCCGGTGATGCGAAGGCTCGCTTGGCTAGACTGAAAGCAAACCCTGCCTCAGCTCAGAAGCTCTCGACCCAAGCTCAGGTGAAAGCATCTACTGCATCCTCAGGTGCCTATACTGAAGCTGTCGAATTGCAAAAAGCTCAGAAGTACGATGAAGCGATTGCTAAGTACAAAGAAGCAATTGTCTCTACGCCTAATGAGGCTGGCTACTATTACAGCATGGGTACTTGCTATCAGGCTAAAGAAGACTTTGATAACGCTCTAGCCGCCTATCAGAAAGCTAGCCAAATCAATCCTGCTGAACCTGCTTACAAACAACTTGCGACACAGATGAAGCAGAGCAAAGCTTCTCCTCTAGTGAACTCTGCTATCGAGAAGCAGACCAAGCCTGATGCTGCTGGCAAGTTCGACTTGACTGGTGCCATCGCTGACTACGAAGCTGCTCTCAAGATCAATGACGACGGCACCACCCATAGTTATCTTGGTACGGCCTACCAGGCCCAGGGTAATAATCAGAAAGCGCTAAGCGAATACACAAGAGCTCTAGCTCTTGATAAAACGTTGGTTGATACGTACTACTACCTCGGCACCGTTTACGAAGCTTTGAAACTTCCAGCTAAGGCCGTTGAAGAGTATCAACGCTTTGTCCGCACAGCACCAGCCAATAATGGCAACATGGCCGCTGTGAAAGACCGCTTGAAGTTGCTAGCTCCTGCTCGCAAGTGATAACTCATAGGTGAGCACTCGCTAGTAACGATTAGCAAGTTAGAACATTTATGACCCTATCATCAAGAAAAGAGAATCTCGTGCAATTAGCTGACCCTATAAAAAGGATGTTGAAGACCTACAATCAATGTCGCACCTATAGTGATCAAGGTTCTTTCTATAATTCTTCCGGACCTTTATGTTTGGAATATCAAACCGAATTTGAGCGCACCAAGCAGTTCAAACTTGCTTGGCGGCAAGTAAAAGATGACCCAGCAGCTGAACTTATGAGCGGCGAATTAATTGCTAGTTCATCTGGATCTTCAGTAACCATGCGCTTAGACAGCCCTGGTGCTGAGACGAAAACAAAGACTCGCGATTATGTGATGGTATTTGATGCCTTAGCTGATATTGAAGGGGTTATTCAAAGCTTAGTAATTGTGCCCCAATATCTTTTCTATCCGCCTGACGAGATTGTTGCTACCGGTCAGTTTGTCGATTTCGAAGACTACGAAGAAGTGATTTTCAATGATGAAGCCTGTGTAAAATTTAGCACGATGAATAGCGGCATTCGTCGCGAGTTGGTGCTTTCGCAAGTTGATGGCACCATGCGCAGGCACTTTATGGGAACAGGCTTACTGGAAGGCGGCGAAGAGGTCTTATCGGCTCTCGGCGCGCCCATGTCTAACTGCTTAGACATTCGCTCAGTGAAGCTTGAAGCCGGTATTTTCGGCTAGATTTAGCATCGGCCAGATTTGCTACAGCGAAAATTAGCTATTTCTCTATCATGATTTCTGCTGCTTCGCTTTTCTTGAGATTAGCATGGCCGACAACGACATCTCTGATAGACGCTGCTTTTTTTAAATTTGCTGGTGGTAAGAAATAGTTAGATGCCACTTTGACCTTCTCGATCTTCTGCGTTTCTAGCAAGACCTCGAGTTTTCCTTTGTTCTGCATGCCGGTGATGAAATCAGCGTTGTTGTGGGTAGCAGTAAAGGCCACCGGAATGCAGTTATTGGTAGGCAGTTTGTACGCTGCATAGAGAATCTTTTCAATTTGGGGTGCGGCAATACCATCGAGTTTTAGCACTTTGAGAGTCGACCGCAGCGATGTTATGCGCTCAACTTTAAAGCCTGTCAGCATCATGGTTGTTGTACGAAAAGGACGATCAGTAAAATTCCGCTCTCTTCTGCCAATAATCATATCTGACATCATTCCGGTGTCTTGAAAGATCTTCAATTGTTCAGTGAAATAGGTTTTGTCATCAGGGCGAAAGATAGTAACTTTCCAGTTTGGTGCCGTCGCCACAAGTACATAACCCAGTTGGGCTGTATTGTCTATGCGAACAGCATTAGGGGCAATGGTGACCTGTTGTGTGCCCATAAAATAGTGGGTTTGGCTTAACCTAATTGCTGCTATGTCTTTCGTTTCTTTAGCTGCTCTTGGCTGACCAAGAGCCTCATTATTACTGCTGGCCATAATAAAAAGTGTAAGCGCAATCATGGCTTGGCTAATTATTTTTAGGTGATGCGAGGAGACTCGCATTGCAAAATATCGGAAACAACGAGGAGTCATTTTTACCGCCTAATGCGACCGAGCTTTAAGGTGCGGCTTGGTGTTGCCACCACCTGGGCTATCAAACAATTCTTGATAGCCGGCATCTTTAGCGCGAGTATTGTCAGCGGCAACCACTTCGCCAAATGACTTGGCCATCCTTTAGCCAGTGGGTGCTTTGAAAATACTGGGAGGGACATCAACTTCTTCTATCTTAGTGGTATCTATGTGAATTTGCCTGCGACCAGTATTATTCATCCCAGTAAGGAAATCTCTTCCTTCATGAGTGGTGTGATAACCAACCGTATTGAGTCTGGGTTAGGCGAGTAGCTTTCTCTGCTTGAGCGGGAGCGGCTTCAACAATAGAAAAAACAAGCGAAGCACAGCACGCCGAGAGAGTTAGCAATAGTTTTGCTAGAAGTGAAAAGCAATCAGTTTTGTTTACCGACATTTTTCAGATATATCCTCAGCATTACGCACAAGGCTATACCCATTGTACCTGCGCTGACCAAAAGCGGAATAGGCACATTCATGTAATTGGCGATGCTGTCGACTCTCAATGGCTCAATCAAAACACGGCCTAGTGAATAACCAGCAAGGTAGACGCAGCTTGTCATTCCTGGATATTTCACAGTTCTTGGAGCTATGCCGAAATAGAGGATTAGGAAGAGCAGAAAGTTCCAGATGCTCTCGTATAAGAAGGTTGGGTGGAAGTAACTAAAAGTTCGATACTCCATCGGTCTCGAGTCTATTGGAATAAAAAGTTTTAGCCAGAAGTTATCGCCTACCGGATGACCGAAGGCTTCTGAATTAAAAAAATTGCCCCAGCGGCCGAGAGCTTGGGCCAAGGGAATGGAAGCGAAGAGAGTGTCAGCATATGCTAGAAGTGGTAACTTTTCTTTTTTGAGATAAATATATGCAGCAATAGTGCCACCAATAAGGCCACCATGAATAGAAAGGCCGCCTTTCCAGGTTGCCAGAATTTCGCCTGGATGAATGAGAAAGTAGCTGGGGTTAAGAGCTGCATAGTAAAGCCGAGCCCCTAGTACGCCGGCGATAAAACATATCAGTGACAAATTGACGAGCTTGTCTGGGTCAAGGCCACGCGCTTTGCACATGCGCACAGCGGCTAATACCGCGCAAATAAAGCCAGCAGCAATCATCACCCCGTACCAGCGCACTGTGAGCGGGCCTAGCTGGCAGAGTATGGGGCCTGGTGATTGGAAAACCATAGGTTATAAGCTAATAGGGTGCCTGATCGTTAGGATACTGACCGCCGTAAACGTCTTTAGGCGCTTTTCCTTGGCTGCGATCTTTGTTGGCCGGGAGGCTGCTGTCGTGTTGCTCGTCTCTTGGGTCGTCACCGTGTGGATCGGGACCATGGGGGTCGCCGCCATATTTTTGTAGAGGAATTGGCGCTGGAGATTGCTCAGAAGTATTTTTAACTGTAGCCGAGCTGCCGCTTGGCAACGGGCCGAGCTGTGCAACACCAACTAGAAGAGCTGCACTGAGGCTGGCGATAGCTGTTTTCGAAATGCTTAATTCTCTTGACATGCATCACCTTTTTTCGCTAACTTTTAAGGTCTCTGTGACAAGCAGCCAGTATAGAGTAGACGCCCCTGATTAGCGTTAAAATATTGGCTTAGAATGAGGGATTAGTTTGGCATGGCTAAAGGAAAATCGCGCTGGGTTTGTCAGCAATGCGGCTTTCAGAGTTCGCGCTCAATGGGGCGCTGCACCGAATGTGGCAATTGGAATTCGTTTGTCGAAGAGTTAGCGCCCGAAGACGAGAGCGCTAAAAAAGGTTTTGCCGCGAGGCTTTCGGCAGTTTCTGCTGGGCCAGCTGGCGCTGCTGGCACGACCATCGGCCAAGCCAACAAGGCTCTTCCTCTCTCTCAGATCGATACTGACGAATCGGGTCGACTTGAGACCGGCATGATTGGCCTAGACGAAGTTCTAGGCGGTGGCCTTATGCCTGGTTCAGTCATTCTGATCGCTGGAGACCCCGGTGTTGGCAAATCTACCCTACTGATGCAGGTGGCCAAAAATCTCTCGCGCAATCATCAGATTCTTTATATAACCGGTGAAGAATCGGCAGCTCAAGTGAGTCTTCGCGCCGCACGCTTGGGGGTGACCTCGGACAATGTCTTGGTAGCCTCTGAGCAAAATGTAGTTAATGCTGCTGAAATGATGTTATCTAGCGATGCTGCTGTTTGTGTAGTCGATAGTATTCAATCGGTCTATCATCCCGAAATCGCCAGTGCAGCCGGTTCGGTCAGCCAGGTGCGTGAAGGAACACAGCTGCTCATTCATGCCGCCAAACGCAAAAACATTGCCACAATATTGGTTGGTCACGTGACCAAAGAGGGCACAATTGCTGGCCCGCGCGTTTTGGAACACATGGTTGATGTGGTTTTGCAGTTTGAAGGCGATCGCACTAGGCAGCTTAGAATTCTTAGGGCCGTCAAAAATAGATTTGGTTCTACAGCCGAGTTGGCAATTTTCTCAATGTCAGAAGAAGGTTTGTCTGAAGTTGACAACCCTAGTGCTTTATTTCTTGGTGACCGTCTTTCAAAAGTTGGTCAGAAGCAAGCACCTTCAGGAACTGCAGTAATCGCAGGCGGCGAAGGAAGTCGCAGTCTCTTGCTTGAAGTGCAGGCTCTCACTGTGGCGACCCCTAATCCATCGCCGCGTCGCGTAGTTAACGGCTGGGACTATAACCGTCTGCTGCAACTTGTAGCGGTGCTGGAAAAACGCTCGGGCCTTCATCTTGCCCGCCTTGATGTTTACGTCAACATTGTAGGCGGCCTAGACTTTAGTGATCCAGCCGGCGATCTTGGAATTGCTCTAGCTATTGCTACTTCATTTTTAGATCGCTCTATTGATCCGGGTTTGGTGGCTGTTGGCGAAGTTGGATTAACTGGTGAGATTCGTCCAGTCTTAAATTTGAGTCAGCGGCTCAAAGAAGCTTCCCGCCTTGGTTTCAAGAAAGCTCTAGTGCCCCAAGCATCGTTGCCACTGAGCAATGTGCCTAAGGGAATGGAAGTAATTGGTGTCGACAATATTTCAGAGGCTTTGCAAAAGGCAATTCCAAATTTGGGAGCTGGCTCTAATCGTTCTGGCTCTTCTGGCGCTGCTCCTGCGTCTTCTCTTGCGTCTTCTACTGGATCTTCTGCGGCGCGTAAAACTTCTGAACAAAAACAAGCAAATTCTGAGGAAATCAGTCAAAAATTAGAAGATGAAAGCATACTCTCCGTCTGAGCATCTAGTTAAGCAGCTCTCTGGGTTGCCTGATAGCCCGGGCTGCTACATATTCAAGGATGATCTCGGCGACATTCTTTATATTGGTAAGGCACTCAGTTTGCGCTCACGAGTAAGGTCGTATTGGGCTGACATTTCTTGGCGCGAAAGACCGAAGCTCGCGGTGATGATTCCAAAAGTTGCCACCATCGAGACAATTCTCACCAACTCTGAAAAAGAAGCGCTTTTACTAGAAGCTAATCTCATCAGACAAAAACTGCCGCGTTATAACGTTTCACTCAAAGATGATAGGCGTTATCCTTGGTTGGCCATCACCTACGACGTTGCTTTCCCGCGACTAGTAATGATTCGCGACCCGGTGCGCTTTAAAAAGGACAATCCGCGGGCCAAGGTCTTCGGCCCTTATGTTGAAGCCGGTCAAATGTGGGAAACCATGCGCATCTTACGGCGTGTCTTTCCGATGCGACAGCGCAAAAACCCGCTCTTTAAAGATAGACCTTGCATGAACTTTCATATTGGTCTTTGCCTTGCGCCTTGTCAAAAAAAGGTAGAGGCCGAGCCCTATGATCGCATGGTCAAGCAAGTAGAAATGTTCTTGGCTGGTCGCCAAACTGAAGTAATCGATCAACTTAAGAGTGACATGGAGAAGGCCTCCGACAACTTAGAGTTTGAGCAAGCCGGTAAGATTCGTGATCGTTTAGTGGCGTTGAGAACCGTAATTGAAAAGCAGCAGGTCTTCTTCCAGAGCAACAAAGTAAGCCATGATATTGTCGCCGAGGCACATACCGAAAAGATGATGTCTGTTTGTTTGATGAAAGTGCGCGAAGGTAAACTGATCGCTTCTGAAACTTTTGCTATACCGCTAATTGAAAAAACCTCGTGGGATGAGGCCTACCAAGCCTTTGTTGATCAGTATTACACTGCTTGCGAAGATGTCGCCATTCCTCAAACGATTCTTTTGCAACATGAGCTAAGTGACATGGATGTGCTGCGCGAATACGTCAGCGGCAAATCAGATATTGCTGTGAAAATTCTGGTACCACAAAGGGGTGGCAAAAACGATTTAGTTGATATGTGCATTAAGAATGCTGAACACTCTTTAGGCCAAGAGGTCAATCGCGTCACCCAGCTCGATGCTAAAGTGGAGCGCACACTGACCTCGCTTAAAGAAGGCTTAGGAATCAACAAGCTTCCTAATCGCATTGAATGTTTTGATATTTCAAATATTTCTGGTACCGATAACGTCGCCAGTATGGTTTCATTTGAAGCCGCAAAGCCCAAGAAGACTGAATATCGCATGTTCAAGATTCAGAGTGTTGAGGGCGAACCTAACGACTTTGCATCTATGAAAGAAGCTGTGGGCAGACGCTATTCAAGGCTTTTGAGAGAGAACAAGCCCTTTCCTGACTTGATAATCATTGATGGTGGCAAGGGCCAACTTGGTGCTGCCATGGAGGCACTCAGTGCTCTTGAACTAGGTGATCACGATTTTGCTATCGTTGGTTTGGCGAAAAAACAAGAAGAAGTTTATTTCCCAAATCGTTCGATGCCTGTCTATATTCCGAGGCGTTCTGAGGCTTTGCACTTGTTGCAAGCCGTGCGCGACGAGGCCCACAGATTTGCCGTAACTTTCCACCGCAAACTGCGAGCTAAGCGCGTCATTGCTTCTCAGCTCGATGTGCTGAAAGGCCTAGGGGCCAAGCGGCGCAAAAAGTTAATTGATCATTTTGGATCGTTTGAGCAAATCAAAACAGCAACATTAGAAGAAATCGAAGCTTGCGAAGGCATACCGAAAAAGCTGGCTCTTGAGTTATTTACTTTCATGCAAGATCTGAAAAATAAGCCTAAAGCTAAGCCTCTGCTAACAGGTATGGAACCGACTACTTCCTCCGACAGGGCTGCTGCTGCGGCTGGCGGCACTGAGGCGTTGGCGATGGTCGCAGAAGGTGCTGGCAAATATAACAACGGCAAATATGACGACGGAAAAAATGACGATGGCGAAATTAAAGAAGTCTCTGTGCTAGATCAAGAAGATGACGAAGAGTTCTATGCCGAAGATGTCGAAGACGATGAAGAGCATCTGCCAGAGCCTGAAGATGACATTCTTAGTTGATCTGCTCTGTAAGTTTGTGTTTTTAAAATGTCCGATTTCGGGCCGGAAATCGGACATTTTAGTTTGACTAGAACTTCTAGTTTCACTCTTGACCAAGCCGGGCAGACTAATAGCAGGGTGCTAGGTCTGCAACTGCAATTAGAACTAGAACAGCAATTAGAACTGCAACTGCAAACAGAACTGCAACCTAAATCTGAGAAACAGGAAACCCGGCAATACCTAGCTAGAAGAACCTATTGATTGTCTCTAATAGTTGTCGAAAATCTCACTAAAACCTACAAACAGGGCAAGGTAAAGGCTGTCGATAAGGCCTGCTTTGAGGTGAATGAGGGCGAGGTCTTTGGTCTGATTGGACCAAATGGAGCTGGCAAAACCACAATATTTGGCTGCCTATTGGCCCTCACTGAGCCGACAAGCGGCACTATAAAAATCGACGGTATGTCGCCATTTGATCTTGATGTCAAAGCCCAGCTTGGCTTTTTACCAGAGCGCCCTTGTTACAGCCGCTGGATGACCATCAAGCAATTTCTTACCTACCATCATTGGCTCAGCGGACGACCAGCCAGCGAGTGTGAGTCTGAGATTAAGCGCGTTATTGCACTCGTTGAGCTTGATATTGATATTAATCGCCGCAAGGTTAAAGAGATGTCGCGCGGAATGCTTCAGCGTGTTGGCATTGCCCAAGCCTTGATTGGTCATCCGCGCATATTCTTCTTGGATGAACCAACCTCAGGCATGGATCCCCTTGGATTTATTCTCATTCGCAAACTACTTCTTCAGTGCAAAGCAGATGGCATGACCATTGTGCTCAATTCTCACCATTTAAATGAAGTCGAGAAAGTGTGCGATCGCATAGCCTTTATTAGAAAGGGCAATATTGAAGAAGTGGCAAACATATCTGAGCTCGCTGAAGTTAGACAGCTACTTATTGTTAGCTGGCTTCCGTGTGAAGCCGACCCGCAATCAATTGTGGCAGCTGTAGCGGAGAAATCAGATTGCCCTTTGGTAGAGTGCGTCGGAGAAACTGCTAAGTTTACTGTCGCTAGCAACGCCAAGGCCGCCGAGATTATCTCTAGTTTGTCTGCCGGTGGATTGCATGTGTATGCCTCCAAATTTGAAAAACGAGAGCTAGTGGAGCTATTCTTGACCACACCGTCTAATTCTTCAGAATCGCGGCTAAAAAATTTAGTAGAGAATCCCCTCGAAAAGTCTGATGACACCAGCGGAGGTTCCCAAAATGCAAATTCATAGAACTCTCTTCAATCCTGCTATTTTTGTCCACACTCTTTGCGTGAAATTTGCCAACCCACGTTATTTGCTTTTGCCGATTTTGTTGGTTGGTGTGCCTGCTTTCGCCTTGCTTATTTCGCTTTCTTTTTCTCATATGCAACTGAATGACGAAGCGAAGAAGATGATTGCAAAATCAGTACATGCTTATATATCGCAGCCAAGTGTTTACTTGCTCTTGGCTTTCTTGTTCATTAGTGATGCCATCGCAAGTGGAAAATTAGTTGCCGAATCTGACACTTTAGCATTACTCTTTACACGTCCGATGACGCGTTTCTGTTATGTTCTAACTCGATATCTGGCCGCCGTTATCGGCACTAGCTTCTTTATGTATTGTGCGATTTTGCTTGCCTATATAGTTGCTCTCTTCTATGGCGTCTATACCATTGATATTGGCTGGCTCACAGTGCTGTCAATTGTTTTGAGCGCTGCTAGTTGGTGTTCAATGGCTATCTTTCTGCATAGTGCTGCCCCAGTCGTGGCCATCATTACTATGTTTATTCTGTTTGGCTGTGGCGGCATGGGTTCTATTTATTCACATGCTCAGGAACCTACCAATGCTTTTCTACAGATACTAAAGACACTGATTTTGTTCCTTGATCAGTGGTTTGGCGACTTTATGCCTAATTCGATCGACTTAGCGACAATGGCTGCAGCATCTGCTTTTGACACCTACGAGTTTTCCATTTTTATTTCAAATATTGCTTTCTTTATTTTGATTGCCGCCTTTTCATTGTCTTGTCGGGAGTTTTCTTATGGCTCAGACTAAAGGCAAAATCAGTAGTACTACTATTCCAATTTGGTTCATTATCGCCACTTGTTGGCTGCTGAGTTTTCGTGTTTACGCCAAACTGACTCAGGCTCAGGCCCCTCCAGGAAAAGGAGTGGCTTGGGTTACTCCAGCTCAGTTTGAAGAAATGAAGAAGAGACCTAGTGGCCTCGGCAGAGATTTGGTGATCTATGAGTTTACAGCCGATTGGTGCTCGCCTTGCAAAAAACGGGAGCGCACTGTATTTAGGGCACCGAAGGTAATATCAGATATCAACGACAATTTCATTCCAGTTCGGGTAGACCTTACCAGCGAAGAGCTAAGCAATATTCCGGCCACAAAGAAACTTACTCAGCAGTACAGGGTCGACTCGATTCCGCGATGCATCATTACATTGAAGTCAGGTGAGTTGGTAGATGATGATAGGTATATGTATGGTGATCGGTTCGCTGGGTTCATAGAGCGGTCGAAAGAGAAAGCCAATAATGTTAGAGCAAAATTGGCTCTGGTGAAAGGTGACTACGATTTTGCTATTAAAAATTTGAGCCCAGCCATTTTGTCTGGCAGTGTTTCTCTGGATAGCTATAGCTACGTTGATTATTTGATGTGCCACCATCTGCTATTAATGACACATCGGCAAGCAGAAGTAGAGCCAATGATGAAGAAGACTTACGAGTTAACAGCCAGGGCATCTGAAGCATCAATACCGAAGGAACCGCTCGACTGGCTTGAGAATTTGAACAAGTATTTGCGCGACCAAATTAGCGATGAGCAGCTGCTGAAAACCGACACCGCTGATTCTGACATAGCAATGTCTAATCTTGCAATCGGTCTCAAGTGTTTGCGTCTAGGCGATAAAGATAAGGCCCTCAAGGCCCTGCATAAATCAGCTGTGCTGAGTGCGAAGCTGTACATTTCAGATAGTCTATCTGAGCCGTTAGCACATGAGCTTGAGAAGTAAGTTCTATATTCTATGGCGCTTGCAATGGATAACCAAGCTCAATTGCGCGTTTCTCATCGGCCGCATACTGGCTAGTTTCGCCTTGCGATTTATGGAGGAGCGCTCTGTGGTAATAAGCTTCGGCATAGTCGCTTCGACACTGAATCGAACTATTAAAGTCTTTCATGGCTAACTCATTGTGTTTTTGAGCTAGATGAATAGTGCCTCTAGTGTCGTAGGCTTCAGCCATTTCTGGCGCCAGTTCAAGCGCTTTGTTCACATCGACCATGGCGGCATCAAGATTGCCTGCTTGAGCCATCATCCAAGCACGGTTGTTGAAGGCAGGCGCGTAGTTTTTGTCAGAAATTACTGCTTCGTCTAGGTCGCTGATTGCCTTGTTGCGCTCGCCAATCAAGGCGAGGCAAGTGCCCCGTTGATTCAACAGTGCAGCTAGCTTGCGGCTTTGACTGGCGGCTATGGCGCGCTCAAAGATTTCTCGTTTCTGAGGTGAAATTTTGCTTGCACTTTGGGCGGCATCGAGTTTCGGCGTGCCGGCAGAACTTTCTTGCAATTGGCTTATTCTTTCATTGAGCAGACTGACATTGCTCATGGCTTGCATCTTCTCTGCAGTACTGGTTCGCACGGTGAATAAGTTTGTGCTCGGCGCAGCAGCACTCTTGGCACCTTCTTCGGAGCCAGGATCTGTATAAGTAGAGGGCAATTTGGCTAGCGTTGATTGAGAGCCCAGAGAACTAATGGCGACAGCCGCGGCGGCGCTACTCGCTACCTGCCCAAGGCGTATGCCTATCTGTCTCATCCAAGTACCTCCCACTCATAGCTTTCATATGAAGAGTCTAATTATGAAGCTTACAGGGCTTTGCTGGTTATTAGGAAGGAAAAAAACATGAATTTCATCTGTAACCACTTTTCGATTCTCTTGACTTGTGGAATGATGGAGAGAGAGATAAGCGATGGGTCATTCTGCTGGCTGGCGCTGGTTTAGGCTTTGATAAGTTACAGGCTTTGATAAGTTACAGGCTTTGATAAGTTACAGGCTTTGATAAGTTACAGGCTTTGATTAGGTTTACGTTTTGCTAGATTTACACTTTGGTTAAAATTGTTCTTTAGTTAGGTCGCTTCTTTAGTTAGATTGGTACTTCAGTTAGATTTAGATAGTTTTACTCGGTCGCACATCAGGATAGGGGCGCTTACGGATCAACATCCCGTGGGCGCTTTTATTCATTGGGGCCGTTTGGCCAGGCAGATGAAATAGCTCAGAAGATGGTCTGGCCCAGTTGGTGGTAATATCTTGTCATTCCAAACCATAGAGATAGCCATGGGCCTTTCATTCAAGAATCTGCAGGGCAAGAATTTTCAACCCAAGAACTTTCTGCGCAAGAATTTTAAATACATTGTGGTCTGGACGATGATCCTTCTGTTCCTTGGAACGCTTGTGCCATCTACGTTCTTTATGTTCATGAGCAACTAGACCATAAAGATGACAGCTCAGAAGAACCGACCGCCCCTGGCCGAGCGCATGCGCCCTAGGGAGCTAGACGAATATTATGGTCAGGAAAAGTTGTTGGCAGACGGCGGTGTTTTGCGCACCATGCTGGCTGGCAATACCTTGAGTTCTTTTATTCTTTGGGGGCCACCGGGAGTTGGTAAGACCACTCTCGCCCGCATAATTGCTCGCGAAACAGATAGCAAATGGATTGCTTTCTCGGCTGTTGCCTCAGGCATGAAAGAAATTAAGGCCGTTATGGCCGAAGCCGAAGCTTTCATGAATATTGAAGGCCGACGCACGATCATGTTTGTCGACGAAATTCATCGCTTCAACAAGGCCCAGCAAGATGCTTTTTTGCCCTATGTAGAAACAGGGGTTATTTGCTTAGTGGGCGCCACCACCGAAAACCCATCGTTTGAAATCAATTCGGCTTTGCTCTCTCGTCTCAAAGTTTTCGTCATGGACGAGCTTGATCTGCCAGCTCTTTTGAAGATTATGCAGACTGCCCTGATAGACAAAGAAAGAGGTTTGGGTGAGCTTGAACTAAGCGCTTCGGATGATACCCTCAAGTTGATTGCTGCCTATTCATCAGGTGACGCTCGTACGGCTCTAAATTCGCTAGAAATGGCTGCTAATCTAGCCTTCAAGCGTGGCCAGAAAGAAATCAGTGAGAAAGAAATCCGCTCTGCTGTGCAGCAAGCTGTGCTCAAATACGACAAAGACGGCGAGAATCATTTCAATTTGATTTCGGCTCTTCATAAGTCGATTCGCAATTCAGACGTTCAAGCAAGTATTTACTGGTTAGCGCGCATGATGGAAGCCGGTGAAGAGCCAATGTATGTAGCTCGCCGTTTGGTGCGTTTCGCTTCTGAAGACATTGGTCTAGCAGCACCACAGGCTCTGACGCAAGCTGTTGCTGCTATGCAGGCCGTCGAGTTTATCGGCGTGCCTGAAGGCAAGCTAGCCTTGGCCCAGTGCGTTGTCTACATGGCCTTGGCTCCCAAATCAAATGCTCTCTATAAAGCCTATAACGAAGCAGCCCAAGATGCACTAAATACGGTGCAGCATCCTGTACCTCTTCATCTGCGCAATGCACCTACTAAGTTGATGAAAGAGATTGGTTACTCCAAGGGCTATCAGTACGCTCATGATTTTGCTGGTGGCAAAGCCGACAAGATGCAGTGCTTGCCTAGCGAACTAGCCGGACGCAAGTACTTCCAACCTAGTGAGCGGGGCTTTGAGGGCAAAATAAGCAAAGCTGCGGGCCGTGAAGTCTTAGAAAGCTAGCTCAGCTGTTATGGAAAGCTGAAAGGAGAGACCACCTGGCAATCTCTCCTTTCTATTGTTCGGTTTGTCGCCCTACTGCTTAGCCTTTTTTGAGGAAGCTTTTAGGAACGAAACTGTGCCACCATTTGCGCGCTTTTACTTCGGCCAATTCTTCTCTTGTGCTATTGAGTATGCTCGCTAGGCGAGTGTTCTCATCTTCACAGGTAACAAGAATGTCTTCTAAGTAATCACGTTCAACTTTGACTTTAGCCAAAGCATCCATCAAATAACGACGCTCTTTAACGGCAGCATCTTTTTCGTATTGAACGACCTTTAGCACACGGACTTGTTCTTCTAGAACGGGAATTTGTTGGATAGCCCAGAATTGGCTAACCATGACTTGTTTTACCGCTGCATTTTCTTCAGTAAGTTCTTGCATCTTCGAAAGAAGAGCGATCACTCTTCTTTGCAAATAAGCAACTTCATCCTGGCTTTTAGTAACAACGCGCTGTTCTCTATACTTTTGAACAACATCAAGAACCTGATGACGAACACGCCGGTCTCTTGCCTGGCGTACTCTCTCATCTTGTGGATCTGACACCGCCTCTGATGCCCACTTAAAGATGTGCTCTAGGCCGTCAACGGCAACAGCATCCTCATGTTCATCATGATTCGGCGAGAAATCTAAATTTTCGGCAGTATTTTTTTTATGAATGCTCACACATATACCCCTTTCTTAAAACCTACTATACCGATAAACCGTCATTTTGTAAAAGTAAATTTGCCATTGCCAATGGTGCGGGCACCACTTACCTCTTGAAAGCACCGCTAATGGTGTATTGGTGGTGCCTTTGGCTGATACTGTCAGTGGTGACATAAGTTAAACCATTGGGCTGTTGCCTAGTTTGAATAAGCTATTTCAAGTCTATGGTTGATTAAATTCAGCTGATCGGTTTGATTAATTTCTCAAGAAACCGCTCATATAACGATTGTTGCGCTTTATCGGACGTAACTTCTCTGATTAATCGTTTCGGTTGCCTGATTCCTTTTTTCTGATGAAAAGTACCTATATATATATGTAGCTTAGGCAATTTGTGGCTAAGGCAATTTGTCCCTGCGATTCGTGCCAGCAAATTTGTCCCAGCGATTCAGCCCAGTAATTCGTGCCAGCAATTCATAATGGGTGGCACGCGGCCTTAATCTGGCCCTGCAGTGCTTTCGGCCTGCGTACGTGCTATACCGGTATAAAGGCCCTAAATCGACAGAGAAATATTTTAAAAATATTTTCCTGGCCATATTTCCTACAGGGCTTGGGTTTCTGGGCTTTCGTGCCTGAAAAGTGGCCGAATTAGTGGGAGAAACCGGGGGGTAGTACGTAATTACGCGCAAGACAAGTGCCTGCCGAGTCTATAAGGTAGTGATAAGCCAATTTGCAGGCGGATGGAGATAAGTACGTGAACAACCAATCGGCACAGAAACTAGCTAAAGCAATTTCAACCGCTCTTATGGTCGGCGCGCTCTTCTCTTGCCCTCTGTTTACTGCTGCTGCTTTCGCCTACGGCGAGAGTGATGCGGTCACTACTTTGAGATCGCCACTGTCCTACGGTGCTCCCAACGGCCCAGCTTGGGTGCCAGCACAAGAAGGCGCCCCACCCCCATGTGGTGATGGCTTCAATCCTCCAGCAGTTGCCCCTGGTGATTGCGGGGTACCTTTCGGCACACCTTCTGCCGTATTTGTTCCAATCACCGCAGCTGGTGATAAAAACGAAGTTAATACATGGGCAATGCCTTACCTTACTCCACCACCCTCTACACAGGGACAAGACCCCGGTTCCATTAATGGTTCTAGTGGCGGCTATGGTCTACAAGCTCCAGTGGCGGTTGTTAATGTTTGTCCTCAAGGTGGATTGTCTGGGAACGCTCCAACTCAAAGATGGGGCGGACAACGTTCATTTGATTTCGGTAAGCCATACAACGTTCGTTCAAGCAGCTCCGGATTGAACGACTTTGGCCAGAAGCTCTCTGAGAAGCCAGACCTTAAGATGTGTCCGCAATTCTCGCAAGACGGACCGCGGCAAAGAGGAGAATTCCGAGGTCAAGCTACTCAAGACCTGCACGGCAACCGAACACTTTTCAAAGACAACCAACGCTCCACAATGACCATCGCTCCCTATTAAATCTCCCGCGAATAAGTTATTTCAGTCCTTCAATCTATTCTTTAAAACGGCTTCAGGAGGCCAGACAATGTTTAACCGTAAGTTCATCCCAGCTGTGATCTCTGCCATCACATTGAGTGCAACCACAACACTCGCCTCCTATGCTTCTCACTCTGGCCCATGGCCAGGAAGTCCGCCACAAGGCACACCTGCTCCGTTCAGCCCAGTGACTACACTGCACACACCTTTGGTGCCCGGTCAACCTACTGGCGCTCCCTTCCAAACGCCAATCGAAGGCGCACCACCTGCAATAGGTGATGGTCCAATTCCTGTTGGCGTCAACCCAGGCATGCTCGCATCTCCTGAACTAATGCCTTGGATTCCGGCTATTCCTGCCAACCAAATCGACAATAATTTTTCTGGCATTCCGCTGGGTATCAGTCCTGCCATCGTCTCTCCTCCTGGTGTTCTTGGACCATCGCTGACCGGTATCGTGCCAGCGCCCCCATCAACTCCTGGTGCTGACCCTGGCTCTCTGACTGCTCCTATTGGAATGATCAATGCTGCTCAGCAGACCCATATCATCCCCAGTGGCGGCTTCGCGGGCACTGGTGGCTACAACACAACTATTCCAACCCAGCGTCGTGGTGGGCAAGAAACCCACCAATGGGGATATCGCGGTCGTAACTCTGCACTTGGCGGATTCGGTGGCGATGGCTCACAAGATAACGTCAGTCGCATGGGGCCTTGGGCCGGCTGGGGCACCGTCACCGGTGTACCTACAGGTAACGGTTTGCGCTCTAACTCTATCGACCTAGGTGGCGGCCAACGGTTTCAAGCTGGTGGTGCAATAATCCCAACAGGTTCGACTATCCAAGACTTCGGTCTCTCCAATATGAGAGACAACCCAATCGCTGCACTTCAGGCCAACCAGTCGTATGAATTTGGTCAAGGTATGCGTCGCATCCCAATTTACAGCAGCAAGACTACTGACTTCGGCTTGCCTTACACTCAGTTTGCACCAGGCAACGTCCCAGCTCAGAAATACGGTCAACGTTTGCTTCCAACTGGAGTAATCACCAACTTCTAAAACAAATCCAGATTACAAGATCTGGCTGCGTTTAACCTGTAAGTCTTGAAACGCCCTTGGTAATGGGCTTACGGGCGAAAAATAGAAAAAACCCTTCGGGGGGATTTTCCCATGGATATGGGAATCCCCCCGATTCCTTTCTGGTTATAAGTTTCATATTATGTATTTACGACGCTTCACCTAAGCAAGCGGCACCCATCGGCAAACGGACCTGAAAATCATGAGAAACGCCCCTAACAACAGAATCGCCAAAATGGCACTGAACGTGGCCCTTATCTCTTGCCTATTCGGACAGTCTGTTACTCTCCCGGCGATGGCCCAATACAGCCTGCAAGCTGAGACAGATTCATTCCTTCCACCTGAAGTAGTGCCTCTAGACCCAGCTGTAGCTAAGAAGATGTCTCAAGCTCAAGCACAAGCCCGTCAAGAAAACGCTAATAACAGCAACTCCTATGGTCAGAACTCAGCAATGAGTGGCTACCCATCTGGTTCTAATGATGCTGGCATGAATAATTTCAACAATCAGAATTCACAACAGGCTCAATCGGGCATGATGAGCCAAGGCAACATGAATCAAGGCATGAACGGCGGCCAACCTAACTTCAATTCGAGTATGGGTGGGCAAGAAGTTCCTGGTAATACAGGAACTTCTGATTGGATTATGCCTGGCCAAGATCAAAATTCGCCAATGACCGCATATGGCAATGTCAGCCAAACTCAAACTCTCAATGCACCGCCTCCAAATCCTATGGTTAGACGCAGCACGCGTCGTGGCGGTATGGGCACTGCAGTAAGCGCCCTTGCTGGTTTTGGAGCTGGCGCGATGGTCGGCACCATGATCAGACGCCCAAATAGCCTATTCGGCTTAGGCACTACCGGTCTTATGATGACTGGCTTCGGTACACGTAACGCTTTCCGCTTCTAATTTTTCTTTTGTTTGGAGACAAGGCAATGAAATTCAAAATAACTCTTTCACTGATGGCTTTTGCAACAAGCGCTTTTTTCACTCAAACCGCTGCTCATGCCGGCCCTAGATTTGAATTTGAACCAAACGTCTGGAAAAATGATCACGTTACACGCCATGCATCCTGGACTCCAGCTCCAGCAGCTGCCACTGTAAGATCGGGATCGACACCTTCTGCTTCATCTATGCTCGGTATTCCTTTAGCAAGCATCAGGAAAGCTCCGCCACCCGCTCCTGTTCAACAAGCTCAACCAAGTATTATGGCTCAGTTGATGCCAGCTGCCTTCAACAATGCCTTCGGCAAACCAGTACCACAAGCGATGCCTCTCACTGCAACTCCAAATGCAATGGCACCAGTGGCTGCTGCCGCTCCGGCCAAAGCTATGAAAATGGCTTCCGCTCCGAGAGTTAGTCGCTCGCAAAATGGCATGGCTCACTTGAGACGCCCAAGCCACCCAGCTTCAAACGTTGCTCACGCAAATCCAATTCAGAGCTACGGCAGCGGCTATGCACCTGGCTCGACTGCACCGTCGTCATTTGGTGGAGGAACTTCATCAAGCACCAGTGTAAGTGCTGTTGTTAAGTACAAGCACTAAATTCGTTCCTTCTGTTTGAGATGTGGCCATGAGATTAAGGGTTTTACTTTCGCTAGTTGTATTCGCTGCCACAGCAGCGCTAGCTCAACCTGAGGCTAATGCTCAGCAAGCTCGATTTGTTTTTGAGCCGCATTACACTCGGGGCGACCATGTAGAAAGACGTCGTTCTTACAACCAGTTGGCGCCCCTTGCTGTACAAGCGACGGTCAAACCAGGCTCTACACCGAAAGGCTCTTCGATGATCGGTATAGATTTAGCTAAGCTCAAGCGAGCTGCAGCTCCGGTAAGAACCCCGGCACCTCAACCTTTTGTGCAAGCTCGGATTGCTCCTGCTTCATTCAACAATTCGTTTGGTAAGCCGTTGCCGATGACAGCTAATCCGAAGTTATTGTCAGCGTCTCCGAATACTATGGCTCGTGTCAAGCCTCGGGCAGTAGCTTCCTTGCCGAAGAGCACTAATCGCTCGCAAAATGGCTATCCGAAGTTGGTCAAGCACGCAACTCCACGCAATGTTGTGGCTAGCCGGAGCAAGATTCAAAGTTATGACTCTGGTTATACACCTGGGTCGACTGTTCCGAGCACCGTTGGCTCTGGATACAGAACTCAGCAAAACGTAGGCGGCAAGATCATCCATAAATAGAAGGTTCGAATTGGGGAAATTCGACCATTCACTAGCTTTTCCTTTCCAGGCGATCCACGCAAAGCACTATCCTGTCTGCGTTCTAGAAAGCGCGGCGATAAAATGGAGCATTTGCTCCAAGAATCAAAAAAATATTTGAAATTAGCGAAATTGCTTCGTGTGGCTGAAGAATGCTGCTGGGGCGAAGTTTTGGGCCTTTTCGAGGTCGAAGTCGCGCTCTTGACTTCGTAAAAGCACCATGATTTTGCCTGAAAAATGAGCAAAAACACCGTCTGCCATGGGAATTACCACATATTCAAGGGCGTGGGAAAGTTTTATTGTTACCCCATAAGCCGGACGAAAGCTAGGTCAAAGCTCCAGTCTGACACCCGCTCCAAATGCTTCCACGAATACCCTGAGGTTTCTTACGCCATGAATAAAGTTACATCCCTCGCTAAAAAAGTTTCCGCATCACACTCCTTCAAAGTTGCAAGCCGCTTGGGATTCCTTCTGGCTCCCCAACTGGTCCTTCTAGCTTTCGGAGTATATGACCAAGCCGCTCACGCACAAGGCCTCGTAGGTGCAGCAGTTGACCCACGTTACGGTCAATCAAACGAAGTGGGCCAATTGGCAGACTACGGTTATGACTGTGCAAGAGACATCTCCCGTGTAGTTACTGCTCTATCAACTGTTCCTTCCTCACTAGCCGGCATGAAGATTGCTTTCGGCCAGAGAGATGGTGGTGAATCTGCGATGAACGTAGCTAAGGGTCTAGGCATCGGCTTCGGTGGACCAACTGCAGTTCACTTGCTCGGAACATTCGCTATCAACGGATACGGCGGATTGGGTGGCGGTCTTTAATCGAAAGATTCAAGCCAGTTCGAGAATTTAAGTAATGAGAGAGCCAGGCCTAGCCTGGCTCTTTTGCTTTTCACTTGCCTATGGAAGACGAACTATATAGATGACGGTAATGAGAAAACTAGAAGCAAAATACTCTCTAGCTTTAGATGCGAAAAAACTTTGAAAAAAAAGCAAATATTTCGTCTGCCATGGGAATTACCACATATTCAAGGTCGTAGGAAAGGATTATTGTTACTCCATAAGCCAGACGAGCGCATCGGACGAACCCGACAGCCAAATAAAGTTTTCAGTCTGACAAACCTAAAATTCCACGATTACCCTGAGGATTCTTACATCATGAATACACTTAAATCGATCGCTAAAAAAGTATCCGCATCACACTCCTTCAAGGTAGCAAGCCGCTTGGGATTCCTTCTGGCTCCACAACTGGTTCTCCTAGCTTTCGGAGTATATGACCAAGCCGCTCACGCCCAAGGCCTTGTAGGTGCAGCAGTAGACCCACGTTACGGTCAATCAAACGAAGTAGGCCAATTGGCAGACTACGGTTATGACTGTGCAAGAGACATCTCCCGTGTAGTTACCGCTCTATCAACTGTTCCATCGTCAATGGCTGGCATGAAGATTGCTTTCGGCCAGAGAGATGGTGGTGAATCTGCCATGAACGTAGCTAAGGGTCTAGGTATCGGCTTCGGTGGACCAACTGCAGTTCACTTGCTCGGAACATTCGCTATCAACGGATACGGCGGTTTGGGTGGCGGTCTTTAATCGAAAGATTCGAGGCAGTTTCAAGAACACTCCGAATACAGTCCGCTAAATAGTTCAGGAAACATTGAAAGAGCCAGGCCCAGCCTGGCTCTTTTGCTTGTGTGCCGGGCATGTTCAACAACTGGAGGTGAAAGTCCTTACACAACCTGATGACGGTGAAGTGTAGTGAAGCGCAAGGGCTAAATCGTGAGGTGAGGTCTGAAAGAAGCGTGGAG
>JBBRMD010000004.1:0-163216 GCA_038231015.1 Candidatus Obscuribacterales bacterium | reverse complement strand
ATGATGTCTTGAACAGAGTTGACCACGGCTTCGAGCTTCGCAGCAGAAAGAGCACCAATCTTTTTGATGAAACGCACATGTGAAACACTACGCACCTGAAAAGCAAGAGTGTAACTAGGCTTGGACAAACCAGCTTCAGGTGGCAAAATTTCAACCATTGCCGGTGAAAGCTTTCCTGATTTAGTATAAAACGGTGAACTCGTAAAAGGCACCACTATACTCAACGATAGCCTGGTGTTCAGTTGGTCATTGCTGATTACTACACATGGGCGAATCTTAGCCTGCTCATGACCCCGAGTTGGATCTAGATTAACGTTCCAGACCTCGCCCTTAAAAGGCATCAGGCAAGCCATCAGCTAGGGCGCAATCCCATAATTCTTGCTCAGCCTGCAGTTCAGCTAGTTGCTTTGTATTGGCAGTAAGCGCATCAAGTGATTCGCCCAGCTCATTCAAATAATTTTGCTTGCGTAGCTCATCACACATTTCATGAATGACTTCAGCGGCGGAAAGGCCGGTAAATTTCGCCCGCTCGTTTATCGTGGCAATGTCCTGTTCAAAAGCTTTTACAGTCTTCTGGACATTATGTCGTCCGGGTAATGCAGAAACCATATGCCCTCTCACAGATCGACGTGTATACAGCTTGGTATACAGAAAAGTATACCAAACTCCCCTGTGATGTCAATATACACGCCACCAAGATCTGTAATCGAGCAGACAGAGCAAGGAAACAGAGCAAAGCGCCACTACAGGTGATACCACCCGATAGCGTAGACAAAAGCAATCACTCATTTTTTTGGTCTCAAAAATGCTTACGGCTTTAAAACGCTGTCGAACATCAGGGTCATGAAAGCATCTAGCGGTACAGTGTTCTTAGTTGTCTTGGCGCGCATGATGGCACCGTGCCAACCGCTCTGGAAGAACTCAGCTAGCATATCGTTATCGAATTTAGCGCTAATCAATTTAGCGTCTTGTCCTTCTTTGATGCACTGGGCAAAGCGTCCACGCCAGCGTGAGAGAACGTCTTCAAGCTTGGCCCGCAATACTTCTGATTGGTCTGACATTTCTTGAGAGAGATTGCCCACCAAACAACCGTTGCGGCACTGATTATCTTTAAGAGCTTTGCGACCAGCGTTGCAGTAAGCTTTCAGACGCTCTAAAGGATTGAGCTTGCGGTCTTCAAGAAAGAGCTTGAGTTTCTCAGTCTGTGCATTGTCGAAATGATCGATGATTTGGGTGGCGAAGTCTTCTTTGCTGTCAAAGTAGTAATAGAAAGAGCCTTTAGGTACGCCAGTGGCTTCAAGCACTTCTTGTATGCCTGTGTTGTTGTAGCCTTTGGTCACCATGATGCAAGCGCCTGCTTCCAGCAAAGATGTCTTAGTTACTTCTTTCGTCCCTGTCTGCCTGGCCATACGCTCTCTCCCGCTGCTACTTTATTTCTATAATAGACGAGTCGGCTAGTAAACGTCAATCTTCTTATTATCAGCGAAACATCCGCTAAATTGCCACATCACCGTTATGTGGCTGTTATTTAGCGGTCGTAATCTCATAGTCAAGTCCCCCCAATTCCGAGGCAACTGACATGACACACTTCGAGAAAAGCAATTGCGACCCTAAGACTATCAACGAAAAGGCCCGTGACATCATTAAAGAGATGGATCAAGACGGTGACCAACATGCCCAAAAAGCAGCCGAAATGCTTAGAGCTGAGTTTGCCTCACCAGATATGACCAGCGATCAAAAGCGCCAACTAATTGTTGCTATCCACAAAGGCGAAGATAAGGGAGTAGGAGCCGATCTACAAGTAGCTAGCTCAACCTTGTCACAGATGCGCTTGAATCACAAACTAGAAAATCAAATGTACGTTCAATTGACCACCAAAGATCGCCCCTTGGGTGACGGTATCTGGCACGGCGCGCCACTCTGCGTAGCAAAAACCGAACCTGGCATGAAATCATTCAGCCCAGTTAGCGAGATGCAAAACCAGGCAATACATATCGCCCGCCGCATGGATGATGGCAATACGCACTTAGCTGCTGAAGAATTGAGAGATGCTGGCAGAAAAATGAAGCCTGCTGATTTTGAAAACTTGCTCAAACAAGTAAGAATGGAAGAAGCACCAAATGTAGGCGGAGACTTACTTGTCACTTCACCCTACATCAAACCCAAAACTCAAGCACAACTAGACAAAGAAGAAATCATGGGCACCACCGAAGTGGCCAAGCCTGTCGTGAAGAGCTTCCAAATCTACCGCACTGAAGCCCAAACAGCTAATGAACAGGCCGCCTACAAGACCACCAAGTCACCTCAGTTCGAGACCATCGCTAAGAAAACAGACGGTCTACCTGACTTCACTATTGTCGCTGGCGATCCTAAATTAAGCTTTTAGACTACTTGGCTTTTAGCCTTCAGGAGCGAAGGCAAAGCCGTTGCCGCCACGCTGTTGCACAAACTCGCAAGCGAGATCGGCCCTAGCAATAATTTCTCGTGGATCTTCACCATGCACAGGATAGTACCCAATGCCGAAGCTGAGAGTAACTGGAATGCGATGCCAATTGTGCTTCAGCTCAAGAGATTCAAACTTCTTGGCCAAGCGATCACACAAAATAGCAGCACCACGGCCCGGTGTCTCGGGCAGAACTAAAATATAGCGGTCGTCTGACAAACGTGCAGCCATATCAACATCTGAACGAATGCCGTCGAGCAAGAACTGAATAACAGAGAAAACCACAGTATCAACAGCTAATTCGCCATAGTTTGGCTCGACATTGTCAAAGCCATCGATTCCACAAATAACGACAGTTGTTGGTCGGTTATAACGTTTCGAGCGCTTCAACTCACGAGCTAATCTGCGCATCAGATAGCGGAAATTATAACAACCGGGAAGGCCCTCATAGAAGGCAATTAGCTCAAGATCTTCCTCGGAAATTGCATACTCGTCTTCTTCCTCGCGCAAGTGCGAGAACAAATCGGGCCCTTGTGCAGTCCTACCGTCAGCTACATCTTCTTTATTTCTAGCATCGGTAAAAACAGAGTTGCGCACGTTTGAAAGACTGCGGTGAAAAATACCGTCTCTAACAAATGTTCTGTCTGGTTGTTGACTAGGAGGCTGTGCCATATCAATTAGTAAAAAGCTTTAGTATTAGACTTGAATGTCTTATAAAGTGCATCAGCTAAATAGAGATGCAAATGCAAGCCCCAGCTTGCCCAATTTGGTAATACCCAGATTCCCTTCCATATAATCACAGCTATAATCACACGAAATCACCTAGCTGTTAACTAGATTTTCGGGATTAATCAAATAAAGACGCACCATATTTAGTGCTTCATTAGCGGTGCGCCAGCGCACTTCCGCCCTGGGCAAACGGGCGCCTAGCTTGAGAGTACGGCTAAAGTAGTGTTCTTGGGCAGCCAAACCAAGATAGACAGTTCCGACTGGCTTTTCGGCGGTGCCGCCATCGGGGCCAGCAATACCAGTGACGCTCAAGGCAATGTCACAGCCCGAAGCTTGTTGCATGCCGCGCGCCATAGCCTCAGCGCATTGAGGGCTGACTGCACCGTGTTGAGTCAGCAATTCGTCGCTCACGCCAAGCAGTTTTTGCTTAGCCTCATCGCTGTATGTGACTGCATTAAACATGATGTAGCGAGAGCTGCCAGGCACATCGGTAAGGCGCTCACTTACCAGGCCACCAGTACAAGACTCAGCCGTAGAGAGGGTTAACCCGCGAGCAATAAGCAAGTCACCAACGGTTGACTCAAGGCTAGCCTGGTCGATACCGTAACAACGAACGCCGCTCTTACTCTTGATTTCATCAATAACCGGTTGGGCCAATGCTCGGGCTGCTTCTTGGCTTTCCGCCTTCGCGGCCACTCTTAGCCGACATTCCCAGCGACCAGCATAGGGCGCCACCGATGGATTGGATAAATCGAGCAAATGGGCAAACATCTCAGCCAGAGCCGATTCGCCAATACCAAAATGCTTTAATTCTTGCGACCAAATAGTATTGCCGCTGTAATTCTCGGCCAAATAATTATAGGCGGTGCCTTGCCACATGGCTTTTAGCTCAGACGGCACACCAGGAAAAGTGAGCACCGTTTTAGTGACGCCAGAGTCTTTAATACCAGCATGGGCAAGGTTTTCAGGGCTAAGACGCCAGACAACTCCAGGGGCCGAGCCGACCGGATTAGGTAGAATATCTGCCCCTTGAGGCCGCAGGGCTTGCTTCTTATTGGTCTCTGGCATAGCAAAGCCGCGCGCCACAAAAAGACTGGTAATGAAGGCCAGTAGCTCTTCATCTATATTTAATGGTGCGCCAAATAACTGAGCGAGACATTCGGTAGTCAAATCATCAGCTGTTGGGCCGAGGCCACCAGAAGTTATTAAGACGTCGGCACGCTCAAGAGCATCTTTCATGCAAGCTTTGATGCGTTCGGGATTGTCGCCAACCGTCACCCGATAAAAACAATCAAGGCCCAACAAAGCTAATTGTTGAGCCAAAAATTGAGAATTGGTATCAAGTACATCTCCGAGCAAAAGCTCAGTTCCGATGCACAAGATTTCTGCTCTTGCCATAGTTGACCTTAGTGGTGTCCACCGGCAGCAGGTGCTTCAACAGCATCTACTTTGTAGTTGAACATGGCCCAGACGCCAATAGACAAAACGGTGCAACAGAAGGCGATCATAAACATTGTCAACCAAACTTTGGAAGGATCTTTGTGTGTCTCTGCGCTCATTTGCCTGTTGATCTCCTAAATATCAAAAATCTTTCTATCAGTATAAGCACTTGGCTGCCGCACTTCTAGCTACCCTCGTTACAAGGGCCGGGCTAGCCAGGCCAAAACTTTGTCTGTATCAAACGGCCGGTCAGAAGGCTGCATCGTCTGCAACAATACAATTTTATCTCCTTGGATAGTGCAGGCAATCAAACCTTCGTAAGTGTCTCCAGCTTGGTCTTTTAATGGCCCCTGCACATACGTTACAGCCTGGCCATTGATTGTTTTCTTGCCCTTATTGGTTATCGATTGAAACTTGGCCCAATTAGATGGGGTCCAAATTCCTATATCGTAAACGCGGTCAAGCTCTTGAACGGCATCGAGATCTTCGCCCGTATAGCTCCAGAACGAAACCTGGGTCTTATCTTTTACATTTTCAAAAAAGACCACGGCCCGTGTTAGATGGGCAGCCATAATTGGTTTAAAGCCAGGCTCGGCCACGGGATTGGCCACCCCAGTGATAAACACGGCTGTATCGCTCATGTATTTGGCATCGATTGCTTGAATGAAAAAGTTGCGCATTGAAACAATGCCAAAGCCGATGGCGCAGGCGGCAGACAAAATAAGCAAAGCGGCGGAGGCTGCCAAGACCTTTATCGGACCACTGAGCTTAAGAGTCGGTGGGCCTAAAGCAGGCAATTGGGCTTCGGGAACTGGTGCAGCACTTTCGATATTTTCCATGACTTTAATTCATAGCTGCAATGTAAGCATTGAGGGTGTTGCTCAAAAGCATAGCAACAGTCATGGGGCCGACACCACCGGGTACTGGTGTGATCAAACTGGCTTTTTCAAAAGCTTCGCTATAAGCAACATCACCGACCAAGCGACCCTTGCCGTCTTCTGTGGCAACCCGGTTGATACCGACGTCAATCACAACGGCACCAGGTTTGACCCAATCGCCTTTTACCATTTCGGCTTGGCCCACAGCGGCAACTAAAACATCGGCCTGGCGACAGACTTCTGGCAAGTTAGCAGTCTTACTATGGCAAATGGTCACGGTGGCATCTTTCTGCAAAAGCATCATGGCGAGCGGTTTGCCAACAAGGTGAGAGCGCCCGACTACAACAGCCTGCTTGCCCTTAAGGCTGACATTGTGTTGCTCAAGAAGGCGCATAACTCCAAGAGGAGTACACGGAAAGAGCCCTTTTGCCCCTTGCAGGAGGAGACCGGCGTTCACCGAAGTTAAGCCGTCCACGTCTTTGGCTGGGTCGATCAAAGCCAAAATTGTGGCTGAAGAAATATGGGCCGGTAAAGGCAACTGTACAAGAATGCCATCTACCGCTTGGTCTTCGTTAAGCTTCTTCACTTGCTCAGCGACAGCCTCAGGGGCCACGTCGGCAGCCATTTCAATGAGAAAACTCTCAATACCAACAGCTTTACAAGCAGCAATTTTGCTTTTTACATAAGCCTTAGAAGCAGGATTTTCACCAACTAAAACAACAGCTAAGCCCGGTTTGCGACTCTTGCCATGACTAGCTTCAGCTACCGCCACGGTCAACTCGTTTTTGACTGTAAGAGCAATGGCCTTGCCGTCAATAATTTTCTCAGCAGAAAGAGTTGAGGCGCTTGCTGTAGTTGGTGAACTTGGTGAATCCATTGGTGATCTCGCAGTAAGTAAGGACCTTCAGAAGACCAACAAATTTATCAGAAATGCTTAAAGCAGTTGCTTAAGTTGACTACACTGTTGCCGCAATCGTCGCCTCGGCCGGTTGACAAAAGCCTTACTCTGGCACGTTCTAGGCTGTTATCGCCAGACTCGCTGGGGCTGGCAAGAACAACTCCAATTTTCTTAAAAGGAAAATTAGTGTTGTTTTGGTCAGCCTGCCACTGCGCTTTCGACCAATCAGAAGCAGAGATAGTAGCAACCAGCTCATAGTCTTCGCCTCCATAAAGAGCCCATTGGTAGGGATCGACGGCGCTCAACTTGGCAAAGTCGAGCATCGCCGCACTTAGAGGAAGAGACTCTAGGTCTGTTTCTATATCTACTTGAGACTGCTCGGCAATTTGCCAGAGTGCATCGCCAAGACCGTCACTGGCATCCATTAATGAGCCGCGACTACCGACCAATTCTACCAAGGTCCAAGCTTCACGCAGGCGGGGAGCAGGCTCTAGATGGGCCGTCAGCAACTCTTCTCTTGGCCCTCCGCTAAAAGTGACGGCTTTACCTTGCAGCAAAAGCTGCAAGCCGGCCGCACTACTGCCGAATTGGCCCGTCACTATTACCACGTCACCTGGCTGAGCACCGCTGCGCATAAGCATTCCAGCTTCATGACTCTCACCAATAACCGTGACATTAATGACGAGCAGCGGCCCTACGGTAAGATCTCCACCAACAATATCAACGCCGAAGCTCTTGGCGCATTGGCTAAAGCCCATATAAAACTGCTCAAGATTATCCTCTAAGGTAGGCAGCCGCTTAGACTCCGGCTCAGGCGGTAAAGTGAGGGCCACGGTCAAATATTGAGGTCGGCCAGCCATAGCGGCAACGTCTGAAAGATTGACGGCGCAACTCTTCCAGCCAAGCTTGCGCCAATCAGTGAAGTCGAGGCGAAAATGAGTACCTTCTACTAAAGTGTCGGTACTGACTAGCTTGCCGCCCTGAAGAACGGCGCAGTCATCTCCGATATAGGAGCTTTCTGTCCATTGTTTTATCTTCTTTACTAGTACTTGTTCTCTGGTAAGCATTGCCATTGATCATAATGCTACAATTTGCCTAAGATGTTAGTTCTGCATGGTGCAGTTATGAACCCAGTTTTGCAAATTTTTGACGGTGTTATTCAGCTCATCAGTATGGCACTATTTTTATGGTGCTTGCTCTCCTGGTTTCCCAATATCAACTGGAAAGACCAGCCGTTTGTCACCCTTGATAATATAATTCGCCCGGTGATTGCGCCGATTCAGCGCATCGTTCCGCCAATTAGCGGCTTCGATCTCTCACCGATCGTGTTAGTTGTCTTGTTGAACTTCCTTCAAGGCATGCTGCACACCGTCATGCGCTAACTGTTTGACCGTTTAAACTATTCGCATACCGCCATATCCTGCCCTTCAAAATAAGAAAGCACCGAAAGTTCTCAATGCAATCTAGACGCTCATTTCTCTTTGGCTCCCTTTCCTACACTTGCGGCACTCTGCTTCTCATAGACCAATTAGGTCTGATACCGGCTTTTGCTAAAAAGACCCCACGTAGCCAACCAAGTTTTTCTGGGCCCCACACCCTATCGAGAGAAGATTGGGCACCGGCCATCGTGCCAGATCATGTGGGCATTGCCGACAAAGGCTACCTCTGCTTCACCGACGAATTTGGTCGCTTAGCTGTTGTCGACATGCGCAAACCAGTCTCGATAAAGACACCAGTAAAAGTGGTGGCAGAACTGCATGGCTTAGGCAACAAAGTAGTTGATTTTGCTGTCACTCCTTTTGCCGCCTATGGCCTAACCTACAGAGAAGGCGATCAATCAGAGCCTGTCGTTGACTTAGTTTCGGTCTCCCTGACACCAATAGAATCTCCTACGATTCTTAGTGATATTCGCCTCGGTCGTTACACTGAAGCTGGCAGTATCGTAGCTAGTGGAGACTTGATTTGTGTGAGCGGCCTCAGTGCCGGCGGCGAAAACCTTGTCTCTATATACAGTGCACCAAATCGTCGCGGCAGCAAAGAACCAGTTTATATCGCGAGCTTGTCAGTGCAGCTGCCAGTGCGCGCCTTAGACTTGACCGAGAAGCAACTAACCATTCTTTCGTCAGCTAATGGTGGAGCAAAATCGCAAGTTGATGTGGTCAATTTGGTCAGCCCTGATTCACCCGAAATTCAAAAATCAATAATTGTAGAAGGTGATTATCGCGTTCTCACTCGCTTCAAAGAGTTGATTTTGATTGCCGGATTAGACGGCAGCAAAACCTCTAAATTCGGCCAAGCGAAAATCATCGTCACAAGCGGTACGCCTCATCTAGGTAGCAGCATAAGCCTTGAGCCTTTAACAGCCATCGAGTCGGCTGCCGCTCAAAAAGATCGCTTTATGGTTGTCGGTCGTAACAAGGGCGAGCGCATCGTCCTATCACTAGTTATTGATAGAGCCCATAACTTAACGCGCGAGCAAGTAATAAATATTCCCTCAGCCAAAACTGATGGTGGCAAAATCACGTCGGTAGTTATGCACGAGCTAACAGCCTATGTAGCCGCTGGTTGGTCGGGTGTGCAGCTTTTGACCAGAGCCAAAGACGGCTGGACTATCTCATCTTCGTATAGCATTCCTAAGCTAGCAGCAGCTGGCGTAGCTGTCTGGAAAGATCTTGTTGTCTTAGCCGGTGCCGAACTTCAGCTTTATCACGTTGGTCGCCCAGAACGGCCTATCATGATGAATTCAGCTACCCCGCCACAAGCAATCAAGGCCATGGTAGGCGCAGGAAGTTTCATTGTCTGCCTATCAAAAGACGAAATTTCACTGCGAAAAATGGACAAATTGGCAACGGTGATCACCACAACAAAACTGATAGCCAATCAGCTTTGTTTTGATAGTAGCTCAAGCAAAGCTTATGCCATTAAGTTCTTAGACAAAACCACGCGCGTTCAACCAGTCAAACTTTTCTCTGATAAGTTAGAGCTGCTGAAATCGTTTGAAGTGCCAGGAATATTCAACCGCTGCCAAGCTTCAAAAGGTCAATTGATGCTCGGTGGCTTGAACGACATTGCTATCTACGGAGCGGCCAGCCCTGCTGTTGCTTCTCCATCTCCTTCAGAGAACGCTACAGATGCTGCCGTTGACAAGGCTGCTACGGCAAAAGCGAAAGCGAGTGTTGCAACAGCTAGTACTACTAGTAATGGCATCGCTACTAGTAATGGCATCGCTACTAATAATGCCATCACAGCTAATACTGGGGCCCTTGAGCAAATAGCAGCTAGACACTTTGAAAACCTGGCTATTCGTGATATCGCCTTTGGTGACGAAGTTGTCGTGGTGACAGCTATCGATCAAAATTCAAAAGGCTTCTTCTTGGTACTCAAAAGAGACGACAAAGAATTGCACGTACTGGGTTCAATTCCGTTGCCTCATGACGGCTTAGCTATCAACTGCCAAGGCAATCGTGCCGTAGCGGTTGGGCGTGGTCTAGATGGCAAAGACGTGGCCACTATTATCAATTTTGAAAAAACAGCTGCACCGCAAATATTAGCGACATTGCCAGCTATCGAAGGAGTCTCATCAGTAGCAATCAGAGATCAACTGGCCGTATTAGGCGGCCGAGGTCTAGAAATATTGTCGCTGAGCTAGTCATCTCAAAAAGCTGCAATCTAAGCGCAAAAAAATAAGTAGGAAGTAAGTGAAACTAAAAGCACCAGCGCTGACCACTCAGATTTTCATTGGTCTAGCTCTCGGAATTTTGGTTGGTTGGCTCTGGCCTCAAATCGGCATGGCCTCTGCACCGGGCGCCGATGTCTTTCTCCATCTAATCAAAACAATCATCGCCCCCCTAGTCTTCTCGACATTGGTTGTTGGCATTGCTGGTGGTCATGGTCATGGTGATAGTGGGATGCCTGGAGGCAATCATGGTGCCTTTTCAGTTGGTCGGGTTGGCCTCAAGTGCCTAATCTATTTTGAATTAATTACTACTTTTGCTCTAATCGTCGGCTTGGTTGTAGTCAACGTTTGCCAACCAGGAGCTGGTATCAATCTGAGCGCTCTCAATGCCGGTGAAGCGCAAGAATTACTAGCGAAAAAACCGAGCGCTGGTGATTTGATCACACACATCTTCCCCACTAGCATTATTGATTCGATGGCCCGCGGCGATGTGCTGCAAATTGTTGTTTTCACTATCATTTTTGCTCTCGGTGTCAAAGCGGCCCGCGCTACTCAGATAGTTGACCTCTGCCAAAGCTTGGCCGAAGTAATGTTTAAATACACTGGCTATGTCATGAAAGTAGCACCCTTCGGGGTGGCCTGTGCCATGGCGAGCACGGTAGGCAAACACGGCCTGCTTGTGCTCTTCTCGTTGGGCAAACTTGTAGGAACGCTCTATCTCGCTCTGGCAATCTTTATTGTATGCGTGTTAGTTCCGGTAGCCCTCTTGGCCAAAGTGCCGCTCAAGCGTTTCGCTGCCGCTGTAAAAGAGCCCTTCCTCATAGCTTTCTCTACAACAAGTTCTGAAGCTGCCTTGCCCAAAGCCCTGCAAAATATGGAAGCTCTCGGGGTGCCACGACCAATAGTTAGTTTTGTTCTACCGCTCGGTTATACATTTAACCTAGACGGCACGACTCTATATCTTTCATTAGCGGCTGTTTTTGTGGCGCAAGCTGCCGGCGTGCATATGCCTATCGAAAAGCAAGTGTTAATGCTGCTTACCTTAATGCTGACAAGCAAAGGCGTGGCAGCCGTGCCGCGCGCCTCACTGGTGATTTTAGCGGGTACACTGGCCACCTTCGACCTACCACTAGCTGGAGTGGCCCTGATTTTGGGCGTCGACACCTTGATGGACATGGCTCGCACCTCAGTTAATGTCTTGGGCAATTGTCTAGCATCGGTTGTAATGGCCCGCTGGGAAGGGGTTTTCGAAGAAAAAGAAGAACAGCCTCAAATAGAAGCGACCGCCGTCTCTGTAACTTAAAATGCCATTGCTAGCTCTTAATTTGTAGATCAGGGCACTTTACTTGCAGCTAGTTACTTTTAAATTTTCGATTTAAGCAATATCTTTCAATGCGCGCTATAAAAGTGGGTAGATCCATATCATGCTGCTACTTATTGTATGTAGCCAATCTTTAACCTTTGGAGGTTTAATTGATGAGCTCTAGCGAAACGTCAACTCGTCGGCGGTTCCCGCGTCTTTGTACCAGTGCTTTTGAGCACCCCGCTGACCGGCAAGCTCTCGAAGCACTGAGAAAGGTGCCAGGCCTCGATAAGTTAGTACGTAAAATGTTCGAATTTGGTTGGGAGAAAATTTTCCGCGTACAGCTGCTCGGCAGTGCTGTGCATATCACTCCTAAGCAATGCCCACGTGTTTACAAACTCTTCAAAGAAGCATGCGAAATTCTTGATGTGCATGAGCCCGATCTGTTTCTCGCCTCAAGCCCGATCGTCAACGCCTACACATTTGGAGTCGATCGGCCTTTCATCGTCATTCAATCTGGTTTAGTTGACCTTCTAGACGACCAAGAGCTAATGGCCGTTTTAGGCCATGAACTAGGTCACGTCAAAGCCGGCCATGTGCTCTACCGCAGTTTGGCAATGTTGATTATCTTCTTCTTCGACAAATTCATTCCAATTAGAGGAATTGCTGAAATTGGTCTGCGCATTGCCCTGTTTGACTGGTCACGCAAGTCTGAAATGACTGCCGACAGAGCTGAGCTGCTGGTCGCCCAAGACGTCAATATCTGCCTCAATGCTCACATGAAACTCTCAGCTGGCTCAAAAACAGTTTTTGAACAAATGAGCACCCAAGAATTTCTCAAGCAAGCCGATAGCTATGAAGAAATGGATTACAGCACGCTAAATAAAGTCTTCAAGCTTCTGCAAGAGTTGTTTAGATCGCACCCAATTCCAGTATTCCGCGCTAAAGAAATCAAAGCTTGGTCTGAAACCAAAGCTTTCAAAGAAATCATGGCTGGACGCTATCCGACAACCGATCAAGAAGTCAGTCTGCGCGCTTGCCCACATTGCAGCACGAAAATTGCTCCTTCGTTCTTCTTCTGCCCTGATTGCGGTAAGAACGTAAGAATCTAGAATGTTAGAATCTAGAAGTTAAAAGCTAGAATCTAAATAATCGAAAACTACAAGCCAAATTTAGGGAAATCAATTTCTTTGGTTAGTGGCGCATTTGAAGTGACCAAACTCTTGTTTGCAGACGGCAAATCGCGCACGACTTGGTCCATTATATTTTCAATGCGCACATAACCAACCGGTGTGCGATTGGCTCTGCTCTCAAGCACCGGAACGCGCTTGAGTCCATGCTCACGCATGGTTAGCAGGGCCAGCAACGTAGTGTCTTCCAGGGTGATAGCGATCGGGTCTTTCACCATAATTTCTTGCACAGTAATGTCAGCTGCTTTCTTGCCTTGCAGAGCTGTAGCAACATCGATGGCCGTGAGCAAATCAGAGCGTGTGACAATGCCAGTTAGGCGGCCAGAACTATTAACCACACAGCAAAAATCTAAGCGATGCTTATTGATGCGCTCGATGGCATTCTCCATAGTATCGCCTGAACGCAGTGGTGCCCCAGGCAGAGCATCGCTTACAGACGAAAGGGGAATGGAAGCCAAGGCCTGGCGATACTCATCAAGACTCTTTGGAGAAGCACGGCGCTTCACCGCCTTGGCCACGGCATCGCGCAAGGGCGTAAGAGCTAGTGAGATCTGACTGAAGATACTGCGACCGAGTACGACAACTTCAACATCGGTGCGCGCTCTCACGCTGGCATTGCGTGGCCGATCATTGAGGAGAGCGGCCTCGCCAAAGAAGTCTCCAGGACCAAGCACTGCTAAGACATCGGGTGCGGCGCTAGAGGAGAACCTAAAAATGGGGCTAGAAGCGGCCCCAGCTGCAGCACCAGATATGGCACCAGATGTATTGCTAATATTATCACCCTTAACTTCGGGCATTTTAACAACTTCCACTTCACCTTCTTCGATCATGAAAAATTCAGAAGCAGCGTCACCTTCATTGAAAATGTAATCACCGGCCGCATAAAAAGCGCGAGAGACACGCTTGCTTGGATCGGCCCGTAAGTGAGCAAGGGTACGCGGGAAGATTAGATCAAAACCCCACTCTAAGCCTACTTTGATTTGCTGCGAAATCGATGGCAGCTTCATCAAGTAAACTCCGCGCCAGATAAACCAGCCAACAAAACCAGAAATATGCAGGCCCGAAATTTCAGCGATGGCATTGCGGCCACCAATTGAACAAAGCTGCCCCTGCATTTTAAAAGAAAAAGGTTTGCTGGGCTTCCCTTGCAAACTGCGCAAAATATTGTCGGCCACTTGCACACCCTGACGCTCAGCAAACTGGGCCACCGTGGGGCACAACTGGTTGTCTAAAGCATTGACTATAGCGGCACAATCACCGATAGCCCAAGCATTGCTATGACCAGGCACCGACATATCAGGCTTAACAGCAATGCGTCCATTAGTCTTGAGCACGCTCAAACGCTCGACAATAGGAAGAACACTGGTGCCAATGGTACAAACAATTGTGCCGCCGGGCAATATTCTACCGTCTTTTAAGGCGATGCCATCTGGTGTAGCGCGGCAAGCTTGGCTACCCAAGAGTATCTTCACTCCGGCCGCCTCCATCTGTGCTTTAGCGCGCAGGCGCAATGACTCACTAACTTCTGGCAAAATTTGCTCTCGCGAATGAATCATGGTGACTGAAATATCTTCGGGCTTGATATTCTCGAAGAAGCGCAAACTCTTATGCAAAAGATCGTTTATTTCGCCTGCCACTTCCACTCCGCTGAAGCCTCCACCGACAACAATAAACGAAAGGTACCAGCGTTTACGGTCTAGATCATCGCAAACCTCGGCTTTCTCAAGTTGCTGCATAATATGGGCTTGCAGAGCCAAAGCATCGCCAATGGTTTTCAATCCGAAGGCATGTTCGTCCATTCCGGGTACTAAAGCTAATTTAGGGGCATTGCCACAAGCTATTACCACTTGATCATATTTCATCTGTCGACGCTTGCCGTCATGGGCCTCGTATTCGACCAAACTATTGTCGAGATCAATGTTCAATATGTCTTCAGTGCGGCACTGCACTTTGTGCAAAAGCTGGCGCAAAGGGGCTCCCACATCTTTTGGCTGAACTGCGGCAGAGGCCACTTCAGCAAGAAGCGGATGAAAGACCATATGATTTTCGCGATTGAAAACAACGATATTGTAGAGCTCTTCGGGTAGCTGTGAACGCAGTCGCCGAGCGCACTTCACTCCGGCAAAACCGCCACCTAATATTAAAATCTGTTTTTTAGAAGCAATATTAGACATGGGCCTCTGCAATTACTTTCAGGGATCCTAATCGGCACTTGCTCTTTGGCCACTGCATTAAACTCAGGGTTATCCTAAACCTGCCCAGCATCTCTTGTTATCTAACATCGCCCAAGTGACGCCAAGGCAGTGCTATCCTTAATCGTCACTGTCACTAATATGGAACATTGGAAGATGACAAACCTTTGGTTCGAATTTGCTCTTTGCGCCGCTGTGATTATGTTTGCTGGCACAAAGCTCACCAGCCACGCTGATGTCATTGCCGACAAAACAGGTCTCGGTCGCAATTGGGTCGGGCTAATTTTGTTAGCAACAATCACTTCATTACCTGAGTTAATTGCTGGCGTTTCAGCGGTCACCTTAAATGACCTGCCTGACATGGCAGTCAGTGGCACTCTTGGCAGTTGCATGTTTAACATGTTAATTGTAGCGGGTCTTGATCTTGTCTCAAGAAAAACTCCAGTATCGCTAATGGTGCATCAAGGTCACATGCTTTCAGCTGGCTTTGGCATTGTACTTGTCACCTTCGCTGCGATCGATATTCTTTTTGGTAAACATCTACCAATCTTGACTGCTCTCAATTCGATAGATCCATTGAGCATTGCCTTTGTGGTTGTCTACTTTATTGCCATGAAGCTAATTTATTCATATGAGCAAAATCGCCTAAAAGAATTTACCAGCGAAATAGCCGAAGCGACTCAACCAGGTGCCACTCTAGGCAAATCAATTGCTTTTTTCACACTTTATTCGGTACTTATTGTAATTGCCGCTTGCTTCTTACCAGAGCTAGGCGAACGAATCGCCAAAGCGACTGGCTGGGGCGAAAGCTTCATCGGCTCGTCTTTTATTGCCATCACCACATCACTACCTGAAGTGACAGTATCGCTGGCAGCAGCAAGATTGGGTGCTTTCGATATGGCTGTAGCCAATGTTTTGGGTAGCAATTTATTTAACGTTGTCATCTTGGCAGTAGTGGACGCTTTTTACACAAAGGCGCCGCTGTTAAGATCGGTATCAGAAATCAATGTTCTAACCGCTCTAACAGCCGTCATATCTATGGCCATCGTAGTTATTTCTCTAACCTACAGAGCCGAAAAGAGGCTTCTTTTCCTGGCTGGCGATGCCATCGCAATTTTGCTGGTTTACATTATGTCTAACTGGCTGCTCTTCACAGCCCACTAGCTACTAGGCTTTGTTGTGACTTAGATGCTCGGTTACTTAGATGCTCAGCTATTAGGTTGCACTGTCATCGACAATTTGGCCGTCTTTCATGCGGACAATTCGCTTGGCATGGTCGGCTGTATCTTGGTCGTGCGTCACTAAAATAACGGTGATACCACGCGATACAAGTTCGTTAAAAAGCAGCATAGTTTCTTCGGCAGTATGACTATCAAGAGCACCAGTAGGTTCATCGGCTAAAAGAATGCTCGGCCGGTTAGCCAGTGCTCTAGCGATCGATACCCGCTGCTGCTGTCCACCAGAGAGTTGGTTGGGGCGGTGCTGCATGCGCGTGCCCAGACCAACTTGCTCTAAAACTTGAGTGGCGCGGCTGTGCCTTTCAGCCTTAGGCACACCAGCGTAAACCATGGGCAGCATGACATTTTCCATGGCAGTCATGCTGGCAAGCAAATTGAATTGTTGAAAGACAAAACCAATCTTGGCATTGCGCACTTCGGCTAACTGGTCATCATCGCATTGCAAAATATCTACGCTATCAAGTGAATAGCTGCCAGAAGTTGGTCGATCTAAGCAGCCAACAATATTCATAAGAGTCGACTTACCAGAACCAGAAGTGCCCATAATGGCAACATAAGAGCCAGCCTCAATTGAAAGAGTAAGGTCATTAAGGGCATAGACTGATTCACCACCCATCTCATAGATGCGATTGACAGAGCGCAAATCTATTAAACTAGACATTTACTCTGACCTCAAAGCGACAATCGGGTCAAGCAAAGCAGCCTTGCGAGCGGGATAAATACCGAAGAACAATCCGATAGCTAAAGAGACGAGAAAAGATAGCACCACTGACGATGGCGTCACCACAGTCACCCATTGGCCCAGGCTGCCAATCCAATAAGCACTACCAAGGCCCAGCAAGATACCTAAAACTCCACCAGTGAGCGACAATACAACAGCTTCGAAAACAAACTGCATCAAGATATCGCGATACTTGGCTCCAATTGCTTTACGAATGCCAATTTCTCTGGTGCGTTCAGTAACCGACACTAGCATAATATTCATAATGCCAATACCGCCTACCAGTAACGAAATTGAGGCTGTCGCACCAAGAAGAAGAGCAAACACTCCAGTAATCGATTGCGCCGTTTGCAGAATGTCCATCTGGGTGCGAATAGTAAAGTCGTCGCCTTCTTCTGATTGAATGTTGTGCCTCAATCTCAGCAAATTGGTAATTTGAAACTGCGCTTGCAAGTCTTCACCAGTTTTCGCTTGCACCAAGATACTTTTAACAGCGCGCCCCGAAACAAGATTTAAGCCAAACAAAGTGGCGTAGCCAGTTTGAATCGGAATGAAAACTTGATCGTCTTGGTCGCCCGTGGCATTAGCACCTTTATGCTCCATAACACCGATGACATTAAACAGTTCGCCGCGAATGAGCATCTTTTTGCCAATCGGATTGCCACCAGAAAATACATCGTCGACAACACCATCGCCGATTGCACAGACGCGAGCGCTGTCATTTGCCTCTTGCACAGTAAAGAAGCGCCCTTGCGCTGTATGAAAATTGCGAATGTCTGGAAAAGATGGATCTGTACCGACCACAGTAGTTAAGGTGTTCTTTTCACCAACTTGAATTTGCAGCGAACTCGTATATTGAGCAGCGACATCTTCTGCAGCAGGACAGTTTTCTTTAATCGCCAAAACATCTTCGTAGGTAAGAGTCGGTGCCGTACCCTGACCCATCGAAACGCCAGAGGTACCAATTGAGCCCGGCCTAATGTAAATCAGATTGACTCCGAGAGCCTGCACTTGTTTCTCGGCTTCAAGCTTGGCTCCTTCGCCAATACCCATAAGAGTAATAACAGAAGCGATACCAATGACGATACCAAGCACAGTCAAGCTACTGCGCAGCCGATTGCTCAATATGCCCTGCCAAGCAATCAAGAATAATTCAGCAAAACCCATTTAGCGACCGAACCCACGAGTGGAAGCGCCCCCACCGGCACCGCGCCCAGCACCGCTGCCACGTCCGCCAGCACCACCGGGAGCGCCATAGCCTTCAGCACCAAGCTGCGCTTTGTTGAGGCCTTTCATCACCACTTCGCCTTCTTTTAATCCAGAAATCACTATGACAGAGCGCCCTAGTGACGCACCGGTTTTAATTTCTTTGAATTGCGGCTCGCCTTTAGCATCAGGCACGAATACGCCAGCTTGACCTTTGCGCGAAACCACACAAACAGCAGGAACGGTCAATGCATTTTCTTCATGACCAACTTTAAAATTAGCGCTGACGTTCATACCGGCAAGCAGCTCTTCTTCGGCTGTTTCTAGCAAAGCTGCATGCACTTCAAAAGTAGTGACATTAGTAGTAACAATAGCAGCGGGTGCAATCTGCGTTACCCGCCCACGGAAAATTTTGTCTGGCAGAGCAGTCGCTGTAATTTCGACATCTTGGCCCACTTTTATTTTAGTGATATTGGCCTCAGAGACTTGTGCCACCATCTCAAGGCGACCGGCTAAAGCAACAATAGAACTAGATGTAGCAGAAGTTGTCGATGAAGAAGTTGTTGGAGTAACAATGGCGCCAGCATCAGCATACTTTTGAGTAATGATGCCATCAAAAGGGGCTAAAATGTGAGTATCGCGCATCAAGCTCTCGATTTGTGTAAGGTTGCCTTTAGCTTGGCTAGCATTGTGCTGAGCGGCAGCAATATCTTCTCTTCTGAAGCCTGATTTCATCATGTTATTCTGTTGCTGAATAGTCGAGAGGTCGGTTTCGCTCTGCGACTTTGCCATTTGCGCTTGGGCCAATTCACTTTCGGCAGCAAGTAAATTAGAGCGCGAAACCCGCGCTTGAGTTTGGGCATTGATGCGATCTTGATCAGATATGGCACCATTGTTGGCTAAGAAAGCTTGAGTGAGAGCAAACTGTTCATCACGAGCCAAAGTAGCGCGAATGGCATCCATCTGTGCCTTCAAGCGGCTAATATTACGGTCGGCATTGTTGACACCTTGCCGTGCTTTCTGTTCTTGGTAGAAAGAAGCAGCCACTTCTTGCGGGCGATTGCCGGCTTTCATTTTTTCATAGTTGTCCAAAGCCGCTAGATATGCGCCCTTGGCCGATTCAGCCTGACCCACCAAATTGCTGTCATCCATGCGCGCTAGAAGTTGCCCAGTCTTCACCCGTTCGCCTTGGCGCACAAGTAGCTCTTTGAGTAAACCGGTAGTTTTAGGGCTAATTTTCACTTCTCGCTCTGGGCGAATAATGCCAGTAGCAACCACCTTAATGTCTGCCTTGCCACGCTTCACCTGCACGGTATTCTTCTTCCAATCGCTCTCAGGCTTCGGTTGGTTAAAGAAGTAATAGCAACCGCCAGCAACAAGCACTAGAGCAACAACCGACCAAATGATCGTTTTGCGCTTTTTTGCGGCCTTGGTCGAGCCGGGCTTTTTGGTAGCCACACTGACGATTGGTTCTTTGTTAGTAGAGTCTTGCATGGTCATATGTTCGGCCTAGATTCAGCAGTAAGGGTAGGTACAGATATTAGACCGGTATCGCGCAATAATTGTGCCTGAGCTACATTGTAAGCAATGATAGCCTGAGCCTGCAGAGTTAAGGAGTTAATATATTCGCGCTGTGCTTGAATCAATTCTAGGTTGATGCCTTGACCATAGCGCAAACGTAGACTTGCCAAACGAAGTTGCTCGGTTGCGGCAACCACCGCATCGCCTGCCAAATCGACTTGTGCTTCAGCAGCAAGCATATTGATATAAGAACTGCGCACCTGCTGCAACACTGTAATTACCTGTTGATTTGACTGCAACATCGCCTGCCGCGCTAAAGCTTTAGCAGCCAGAGTATTGCCAACATCGACGACACCAAAGCCATTAAGGTTCCAGGTGAGGTCAAAGCCGGCACTAAAAGAGCGTCCGCCACCACCACTGATACCAATGCTGCCGCCACCATTGCCACCGGTAGGAATAATTACAGTAGAGCCTGTCAAACTACTACTGCTACTGCCGCTGCCACCTGACTTAGTGACAGTCTTAGTAGTGAAGAACTGGAAGGTCGGATAGAGAGGCGAAGCAACTACTTGAATATTGCGATCGGCAGCGCGCCGGAGAAATTCAAACTGTTTCAACTCAGGCCGAAATTTGGCAGCAGCATTTTCTAGTCGGTTAATATCAACTTGAGTGTCAAAGAGATTGGCTTCAGAAACTCGGTCGAGGTCAGGCAAAAAATTTATTGCAATATTGGTGTTAAGTAACAGCGCGAGCTGCAATGCCGCCTGCCTTAAAGCCACCTGCTGCTGCAGTAAAGCTTGCTTGTCTAAAGCTAGTTGAGTACGAGACTGGTAAATGGCAAAATTGGTGCCCACCCCAGCATCTTTCAGTTGCTGGTTGAGAGCCACTTGCGCTCTCGATAGCTCAACAGATTTTACGCGAATGCGCAGCAGTAAATGAGCCAGAAGGAGGTCGTTGTATCTTTGATAGACACCAAGCATGGTGTCATTAATGCTAGCTTGATAGGCATTTTTACCGGCCTTGGCTCGATTCATAGTAACGAGAGAATTGAACAAGACACCGCCGCCCTGAAAAAGCGGATAGCGAATGGTGGCAGAATTGGTGAAAAACGGCGTGCCCGTGCCGCGTTGCGTATCGGTGCGTTGTCCACGATAAGTGAGAGTGAAGTCTGGCAAGAAATTGCCTAGCGAACCAAGAAACTGGTAGCGCTGGGCTTCATAACCGGCTTGCGAAATGCGAATGGGCAAGTTATTTCCCATTGCATAAAGAAGGGCCTGCTTGAGGCTAAGCTGCTCGTTGTAAGCAGCTTCGAGCTTAATAGGCGGCAACTTACCACGGCCAATTGGCAGCAGCTCCGACATATTGATTTGGCCCAAAGAAATTGAGCGCGCCCGATCACGATCTGAAGCCGACAGTGCCATGTCAGGAGTACTAGAAGTGAACGGTGCTCCAGCCTTAGGCTCAGGATACAGCTGGTCGAGGGAAGCCGTGCCAGGAGGGTTGGTAAGAGCAAAGGGAACCGACGGCAGCTCACCGCTAGTTGCAACTGGTGCTGGGTCAGATCGCAGCTGCGCCAGTGCTGGCAAACAATTGGTGGCCAGCAAAGCGACGGCAAACGAACATTTAAGAACTAACTTCATGACTTCCTAAGAGTTATACATATAGTATTGGACGCTTTAGAAGAGAAAATAGTTCAATTTCGTTTATTAGATTTTTATGCTCAAATTAAATGGTCGGTGTATGAGGCAGGTCGTCTTCTGGCTCAACTTCAACTTCGCCGCTGCCGTCATCAGCTTTCTTGCTCTCGCTAGCAGTTTCATCTGACTTGAGAGACTCACCACAAGCGGGGCAAAAAGCTTTTTCGCGATTAGCCGGTGCGCCACAACTTTGACAATGGAAACCAGCTGAAGTGGTGTATCCGGCTTTAGCTTCGGCCTTCTGTGTTGGTGTAGCATCAGGGTCATGATTAACCTTGATCTGATCTAATTCGGTCTGTAATACCGAAATTTCGTGCTCGACAGCTGAAATTTCACTGCAACGCTCTTTTAAGAGGTCGTCACTGACTTCTTTGTCATTTTGATGCTTATCAAAAACAAGCTTGCCAATCTCAGCCAACTTGGCGTGCTTCTTGCGCTCTAGCTCTTTGATTTGGTTAGCTAAATTAAAGGCCTGAATACCTTCTTGGGCCCGTGATTGAACTTTGTTTACCTCTTTGGTAACCGTATTAATAACGTTATCGATGATGCTCACAGTACGATCCCCATTTCAGTAAAGACGGCTCACAAATCACTATATACCTTTCATACCACTTAATTCGTCACGATCTCTGGTGTGCTTTCAGGCTCGCTTGGCTTGTGGCCAGAACCCTGCCCAGTAGATACTTTGACACAGTTTCGCCCACCCTGCTTGGCGCAATAAAGCGCCTCATCTGCTTTGTGGAAGAGATCATCTGCCGAATCGCAATGGAGAGGGAAGCTAGCAACCCCCAGGCTGGCAGAAATATTGCCATGACCTTCCACCTCAATCTCATTGATTAAGCGACGCAGACGCTCAGCGAGCTGCTCGGCCATATCAATTTCGGTATTGGGCAAAAGCAAGCAAAACTCTTCGCCGCCATACCGGGCGCAAAAGTCAATTGAACGCGACGATTGCCGCAATACTTGACCAATGGCGCGAATAGCCTCATCTCCGGCCATGTGGCCGAAGTTATCGTTAATCTTCTTGAGAAAATCGAGGTCGACAATAATCAATGACAAAGTATGTTCATAGCGTCTGGCACGCTCGAACTCTTTATGCAAAGCTTCAGTGAAAGCGCGCCGGTTGAACACACCGGTGAGGCCATCCATAACCGCTTGTCGCTCACGCTCTTGGTGCAGTTCGGCATTTTCAATGGCCACCGATAAATTATCAGCCAGTGAGCCAATAAGCGAAATATCGTCAATGCTCCAATCGCGGCTGACAGTAGTATCTTGCAAGAAAAGCGCACCGAGAACTTGATCGCGCATAACCAACGGCACAATTAGACCGCTGCGCAGCGACAACTCTTTTAAGAAGCCGCGATCGTAAGTCGTGCGGTCGTCGTGCTCAGGGTCTTCAATGCTTTCAGGAGTTTCTTTGCTCAATGCCTTGATAGTGAAATCGCGGCCAAGATCGGTGTGAAACATCTCTTTGACCGAAGCAACATTGAGCTGAGTATATTCGAATACATCAAGCTCAGTCAGCCTGTCATGCGGTCTAAGCAATAGACATCTGCTAACGCCAAAGGTAGCACCGATTTTTTCAACAGTTGTATCGAGCACTTCTTTGATGTGCACGGAACTGCGCACAGCATTGCTAATCCAATAGACTAAGCGCTCACGCTCAAGGTGCTTCATGCGGATGGCATCACGAGCGGTAATATCGTGAATGAGCTTGCGAGTCTGCTCTTCCATGTTGCTGGTCTTGTCTTCAATTTCTTCGTATTGGCTGCGCAAGCGTTCGTTTTCGCGCTGCAACTCTTTGCTTTCCCAGCCGCGAGCCAAAGCCAAAGCCACCGGAAACGGCGAAATCGCTTCTTCTACAGCGCTAACGGGCGGCAACTCGGCACCAGTGAAAAGCACGAAAGCGCGCCTCTCGCCCTGGTTAATAGCGGTCAAAAGATAGACATCACCAAGGTTCTTGAGTAAAGAAGCTGGCAAAGTAATATCTTCGTTTTCGAGAAGGTCTTCTACTTTGAGTTCGACATCGCCAGCATCAAAGTCTTCGGCGTCGTAAGCCTCGACAAAAGCATCGGTCAAAGCGCGTAGATCTTTTTGCTTATCGCCCACATAAGCGCGGTCGGCAAAAGTGTCGAGGTCGGCGTCCCACATCAAAATGGCGGCAGACTGCGCGCCACTGACAGTAACCAACAGATTACCGACGCGTTCCATCACATCTTCAAGCTCGAAAGCTGAAAGCAAATCAATTATTCGCGGGTATTGCTCATGGTCAGACATATCTGCCATTAAATGTTCCCCAAATACAGCCGGTCAATCAGTTTAGGCGATTTTTCGCCCCAATAGGGTCGATAAACAAAGAATAGCTGTTAGTTTTTCTCGAAATTAGCTTGTAAAATGAAAAAGTATTGAAAAAGCAGCCTTAGATCCCGGTGGAACGAACTATGCCAGCCAAGTATCAACAAAATTCAGAGACCATGATTAGAGTGATGTCAGCAGCGAGCTATCTAACATACGGCATCGCTGGGCTAATTTATGTGATCATGAACGGTCGCTATAGCAAAGACTCACTTTTTCGTTTTCACTTTATACAAGCAATCTTGCTGTCAATTTTCAACACCTTCATCGCCTGGGCAGGCACGGCATTAATGACCACCGTGGGCGGCATTCTAGGACTTTTCGGTCCAGCAGCAATGGGCGCAAGTGGGATGATTGGCGGTGGCCTCGGCCTAATATTGCAACTAGTACAACTGGTTTTCTTGCTGGCAGTGGTCGCTGGTGTTGTGCAGTCAGCAAGGGGCAAATACTTAGAACTACCCGGTATTTCAAAATTGGTACGCGCCAACAGTCGCTAGGTCAGGTCTATGTCTGAGAGAAAAGCGAAAATCTGCCTAAAAGCTAATAGACTAAAAGCTAAGGCTAGCCTGTTTCTTTGCCTGCCGTTAATTAGTATCGCTTCGGCTTTCGAAGCAAACGCCCAGAGCATTCTCCCTCCACGCCCAGAAGCAATAAACGGCGGCAATCCCTTTGAAGGTCTTGGTCGACCAGATGATCCAAACCCATCACGAGTTGGTGATTTTCCTGAACTCGGTGGCGCAACGGCAGACATTCCAGCTGCCAATAGTGACGCTCCAGTCGACCCTAACCTCAATCAGATAACCAATCCACAACCATCAACGGCCGACACGACTGGTTCGCCAGCTGGCGCAGCAGCAGGAGCAGGAGTTGGAGTTGGAGCAGCCGGAGCAGCAGCAGACCCAGCCGGCGGAACGCCAGGAGCAGCAGAGGCCTTGCTAAAAGCGCAGCAACTGGCAAAAGAAGAAGGGGTAATTGATCCGTCGCAACAAAAGCCCGGATTGTTCGGACCAGAAGCGGCAGCAGATAAGCCGGCTGCCAATCAGAACGAAGCAAGCTTTTTCAAAGTTGTTCCAGACAGCCCCATAAGAGGAACTCTCGTCGACATTCGCGAAGGGCGCTATGAACAGGCTCTCAATCAACTAAAAACTATGTATGAGCGCCAACCAACGGCGATAGAACTGCAATATTTGATGGGTGTTTCGGCGGTAATGTTGCACCGCAATTCTGAAGCTGTTGCACATTATCAGAGGGTTCTAGACGACAAGCTAGCACCGCTGCGCTTGAAACAACTAGCCCAAAAAGGGCTGACAAAACTGCAAAGCAGATAACTTACAGTTGCTTTCTAGTCGAGTAGCATGGCGCGCCCAAGCAGCACCATAAGCTCAGCGGGGTCATCGGTGACTATACCGTCCACACCCATTTTGATAGCATCGAGCCAAGCGCGTCGACCATTGGCAATGTAGCCATTAACCTTAAGACCAGCCTCATGAGCCTCTTCGATTATCTCACTGCGGCAAGAAGCCAAAGACAAATGCAAATAATTGACACCTAGATCAACTGCATACTTAGTCATGTCAACCAAGATGCCATCCACTAGCATAGCCAATTGCACAGCAGAATCGAGTTGACGCAAGCGCTGCAAAACATAATGATCGAAAGAACTAACAATAACTTTGCCGCCATGGTCATGCTCAGAAAGCATTGCCAACAGCTCTTCTTCAATATCAGGATAGGCCATCGGCGCATTCTTGATCTCAATATTGAGCACAACTTTTCCGGCCAACAAATTCAAAACGTCACTGAGTAGCGGAACCTTTTCATCGCGGTAACCGATGTCAAACCACTGACCAGCACTCAGCCGGCGTACCTCGTCATAGGTAACCTCTCCAACCAAGCCCACACCATTAGTGGTGCGTCCCAAATCTTGATCGTGAATAACTATTAGCTCTCCACTTGAACAGCGTTGAACCTCAAGTTCGACACCATCAACACCAAGTTCTAAACAGTTCTTAAAAGCAGCAAGAGTGTTCTCTGGCGCCCATTCTCGGCCGCCGCGATAGGCAAACACTTTGATGGCGTCAACTTTAGAGATCTAGCACCTTCTGCGGATGAAGGAACCCCATGTTCAAAGTGACAATGAGCTTGCCATTCTGCACCAAAATTTTCTCAAGTGGACATTCAATGCCGTGTTCAATACCGACCAAGCCAGCAATGTTCTTCAGAACTAGACAGTCTTTCTCGCGGGCGACTTCAAATCTAATTTTCTCTTTTTGCTTAATGATGAAACTACCCCAGCGCTCTGCTGTTGGATGCTCATTAATAATGCTAATCACATTCGACTGCCTGATCACTTCACGCACATGGGAGGCAATCGCCCGAATCAGGCCAGGAATTTGCTCTCTAGAACCGAAAGTGTCCATCAGAACGCGGTTGACGAGATAGCCATGCAACGAAGCGCCCTCGGGGCGACCTTCTAAAAATTTGATCACTCCAGAAAATGGATCTGACGCCCCTTTCACTACAGTGCGGGCCCCGTCAACAACTTCATTTTCACAGGCGACGAGAGTTGCTCGAATCTGGGCATTCATGGTCTTGCGTTCGCAACAATCGCAGCTAGCTGTGCTATTTTCCATGAGAATTCCCCATTTTAGGATGAATTGACCCGATTCGCCTGGGGCCATGGGCCCAGACCTAGGTTTAAGCATTCTGCCCCGCCGGGGCCGATAATTATCATCTAGTATAATTAATTGCTACAGAATACAAAGAATACACCTACCCAGGCAAGACACCTGAGGGCAAAGGGCATGAGTAAAAAAGATGAAATCACTGATCGTCATTCCCGCTCGCTATGATTCATCTAGATTCCCAGGCAAGCCGTTAGTGCCCATTAGCGGTATCACTATGCTTGAGCGCACCTGGCGCATAGCTAAACAAAGCCAAGCTGACCGAGTTGTGATTGCCACCGATGATAGCCGCATAGAAGACCACGCCAAGAGCATTGGCGCTGAAGTTGTGAGAACCAGCCGCGAATGTACGAACGGCACAGAAAGAACTTTTGAGGCGGTCAGAACGCTCGATAGCCAAGCCGATATTATTGTTAATTTGCAGGGAGACGCAGTGCTCACCCCGCCTTGGATTCTTAGCGACGTTATCAAGGCCATGAAAGCTGACCCATCTGTTCGCATCGCGACCCCGGCGGTGAAAATTTCTATTGCCGAATATAAAGACCTCGCCGCTCAGAAAGCCGCTGGAATAGTTGGTGGAACACTATGTGTTTTCAATAAGAATTTCGATGCTTTGTATTTCTCAAAATCTCCAATTCCCTTTTTACGCACTCTTCCTGACGGTGAAGAACCGCCTCTATACCGGCACATCGGCCTATATGCTTATAGCCAGTCGGCCCTTAAAGAATATTTGACACTTCCGGTCGGTCCGCTAGAAAAAATCGAAGGCTTAGAACAACTGCGTGCATTAGAGAATGGCATTCCAATCAGAGTGGTACTAGTCGACTATAAAGGGCGCACCCATGGCTCAGTTGACAGCCCCACTGATGTACCAAGAGTGCAAGAAATCATCGCCGCCCAAGGTGAACTTTTCGAAATGGCATCGAACTAAGACTGCAAATTTATTGATTTAAAACCAAAGAGACAAAAATGAAACTGATACTAGCAAGGCATGGCAACACTTTCGGCCCAGACGACAAAGTAACCTGGGTGGGCAGCAGTAACGATTTACCCTTGGTACAATCAGGATTAGCTCAAGCAGAGCGGGCCGCAGCGGCTCTTGAAGGCACAAACCTGGCAGCCATTTATTGTGCGCCTTTATTACGAACTAAAAAATTCGCCGAAATTGTCGCAGCCAAACAGCAAGCGAAAAATTCTACAATCATCGAAAACCGGCTCACCGAGTTAGACTACGGCGACTGGAGCGGGCACAGTGATGACGAAATCGCAGCCAAATTCGGTGATAGCCTAAGCAACTGGATGAACAAAAGCGCCTGGCCAAGCGAGTGCCACTGGGCATCTAGCGAAGCTGAGGTAACCAAAGAAGTACTGTCATTGGTGGCAGAACTAGCAGAAAAACACAAAGACGAAACAGTGCTTCTAGTAAGTAGCAACGGTCGCCTTCGCTATTTTCTCAAACTGATCGCCGGAGAATTCGAGCGCCGCGTCGCCGACAAACAATTCAAAATGGGCACTGGCCGCATAAGTGTCATTGAAGGCCAAGCTGACAATTACGCCGTGCTGTGCTGGAACCAAGAACCAACCGCCCTCAACGACATGCTTTGTGCCAAAACTATTTGATTTTGATGAAGTCCCCTGCGAGCTAAAGGGCGAAGCAGAAGCTCTAATTGTTGCTGCTTTAGCGCAACATAAGGCTGCAGCAGTCACTAAGCCACTGATGATTCACATGTGCGGTATTCCAGGAAGCGGCAAAACTACTTACGCGACAAAATTTTTGCAAGACCATAACTATTTCAGCTTGGTGCAATTCGACACTATCATGGAGAGCCTCGCAGGCTACCAAAAAGAACGGGAAGAGCATGGTATCGAGCAAGCCTTTAGCCGCTGGGAACTGCCCGCTCGCGCCATCGGCTATCACTTGCTACAAGCCTTGGTCGAAGCAAAAAGAAACGTTTTTTTCGACCACAGCGCCACCAATAGAAAGCACATCGACCTAATCAGCGCCGTCAAAGCCGAAGGCTATTTGGTTGAAATGCACTTCATTGAATGCAGCGTGGCCGAAGCAACCAGGCGTGTAAAAGAGCGCGAAACAAAATTGCAGAGACATACTCCGCTCGGCTTGATTGGAGAGCGCAATCAATTATTAAAAGAGCTACTACCCCAGTACGAACTATTAGTTGACAAATTTATAAGGACTCCTTCTTGACATCAAGCAGCGAGAAAACGTACTACAATCTTCTTAGATATTGAGGAAAGAGAAAAGTGCGAAACAATCAGATAGTGAATGCCTTGCTTCTCACAGCAGCAACTTTAAATCTATTGAGCTGGTCTAATTTCTCCAACTCAGCGGCAATAGCTCGGCAAGATTCGAGTCAGCTGCGCTTTGCGCCTCAAAGCACAAAAAGCCGCATCGAAACTATGGACCCTAAAAACGTTCCTGAATTTCCACCAAATCAACCTTCGATAGCACCAAGTCGCAACTTCAGCTCAAGTTCTGGTTCGCCAGCTGGTTCGCGTATCTCAGCTGACAATGGTTCTAGCTCTGGCACCGCCCTCAAAGCTGACGCCTCATCGGCTTCTCTACCGGTACAAACACGCCTCAAGCTCGTCCTTGAGACTTCTGTTGATGCTAAAGCTAGTACTCCTGGCGATTTGTTTGAAGCCCATGTCAAAGATGATTTGTTCTACGGCACCAGCTTGCTGCTCGCCAAAGGCAGCCTAGTGCGCGGAAGAGTATTTGAAGTGAGCAAACCAAGACTACTTAGCCGAGCTGCAAAAATCGGCCTCAGACTCGAACAAATAGTCACTCCAGCTGGCGAAGTCATTCCACTTGATGCGGCTCTTGAATTTCAGAAAGGCTTGACCAATCAAAAGGGTCAGCTAGATCCCGGCACTAATTTTGGTACTCGTGTTGAAGGCAATGTCCGCGCCGTTACTGGCTTGTCTTCTACCGGCACCGCTCGCGGTGCTCTGATTGCAGCCAACGTTGCGACGCTTGGGGCGCCGGCAATTGCTACTGCCATTGGTGGCTCAGCCATCGCAATTTTCCGCTCAGGCGATAACGTCAGCTTAGCTCCTGGCCAAGAGCTAGAAGTGCAACTGACCAACGACTTAGGCGTTCAAATAAACTAAACCTGAACCGGCTTACGTCGCCTTGTGCGTACTAGCACCAGGTTAGACGAGAATGCTTTGTTGGCTGGTTCTAAGTTAGTCGCTTTGACGAACTCTTCTTCGGCTTCTTCAAGATAATTGCGCTTGAGATAAATGACACCAAGGTTGTTGTGAACCCAAGCATTTTGCGGCTGCAACTTCAAACAAATCTTCAACTCCTTCAATGCTTCGTTGAGCTTGTTTTGTTTGATTTGCAAGTTGGCTAAATTATAGTGCGCCGACATAGAATTGAAGTGCAAGTTGATGGCCTTGCGGTAGGCATCTTCGGCCTCTTCAAACTCGTTCTCTTTAGCTAGCAATGAGCCCAAATTGATGAAAGCTTCCATATAATCTGGTCGTCTATCAACAATATATTGATAGCGCTCAATCGCTTCTTTATTGCGCTCTTGTAATTGGAAAATCAACGCTCCTTGATACTGCGCTTCCCAATACATCGGCTTCAAAGAAAGAGCCACATTGATTTCCCGAAGGGCATCACTAAACTTACCCATGCGCGTTAGACGCTGAGCTTTAAGTAAGTGAGGCTCTGGGTCTCTTTGTGCTGGTGGCACCGCCGGTGCAGTTAACTCACGCAGGCGAGACTCTTTCTTCTTCTTTTCTTGCTCGTCGCGATACTCAGCTTCTTCCATCTCATCGGCATCGTCAATATCTTCTTTGCGGCGCGGGAACTTGCGTTTTTCTTTCGCTTTCTTTCGTGCTACTTCGTCAGGATCGGCATCGACTTCTTCACTATCTTCAGCAACATCAGCATCTTTAGCCTTAGCTTTTGGCTTACCTTCAGACGAGGTCGGCTCTTCATCGGTCTCTTCAACTTGATCAGGAGCCATTTCGACATTTTTAGCCGGTGCTTTCTTTACTGGTTCAGCTGAATCTTCTTCAAGAGGAACAGCCTTCGGTGCAGTTTTCTTGATTGGTTCAGGAGGCTCAGTTCTTGGCGCTTCAGAAGATTCTTCTTCAGAACCAGCGGCACCCGGCACTGGCGCACGCGAAGTCGGGGCTGATTCGGCTGCAGGAGCAGGGGCCGGTGCAGATTTTTCTAAAGGCTCAGGAGGCTCTGTGCGAGCGGGCACCGGTGCCGATTTCTCAACGTTAGAACCAGGAACTGGCGCTTTAGACTCTTCACCAGTTGATTGTTGAGGTTCATTATTTTCAGTTTTGCTTTCGGCCTGAGCGCCAGGTTTAGGCACAGCTTGTGGCTCAGTATTTGCTTCGGGCTCGAGCTGAATGCGTGGTTCGGGCTTGACTGGCTCAGCTGGCTTAGCAGGACTAGCAGGACTAGCAGGAGGAGCCTCTGGCACTTCAGCAGGAGAATCTTTCTTCTTGCCAAAACCAAAGTGAAACTTGCTCGCAGGGGCCTCTTCGGCAGACTTAGCTGCAGGCTTTTCAGCTTTCGGCGCAGGCTTAGCTTCAGACTGAGCCTCAGGTGCCTCATCTTTGGCCTTTTTGAAGCTTGGCATTTTCAAAGAAAGAGCATCGGCGGCAGGCGCGGTAAGTAAGACGCTTACCTCAGTACCAACAGCAGTAGAAAGAGAAAGAGCTAAAAGAAGAGCTTTTGCTCCGCCTGTATTCAATTTGGAAATCATAGGAACCCTAATCGGTTAAAACAGCGCAAATAGCGATTGCACTTATAATGAACCTATATAATAGCGATGTTCTCAAACATCACCGTGAAATTGCTCACATGAGATATCTACTTGGGGTAGCAATCGGGGCATTAGTTGAGACATCTAAAGGTAAAGCACGTTTAAGTATGCGCCTTAACAACAAACATAACTTTCCTGGCAAGCTTTTCGTCGTCGAAGGCGTGGATGGCTCTGGCAAGTCAACACAACTAGATCTATTGCGCAATTGGCTCGAATCGCGGGGCAAAAGCGTAATTTTTACTGAATGGAATTCGTCAGTACTTATTTCAAAGACAATTAAACAGGCGAAGCGTTCAAACTCGTTGATACCAACGACATTCAGCTTGCTGCACGCCACCGACTTTGCCGATCGCCTTGAAAATATCATCATTCCGGCCCTCAAGGCTGGCCTAATTGTTTTAGCCGACCGCTACTGTTACACCGCTTTCGCCCGTGATGTCGCAAGAGGCGTCGATGCTGACTGGGTACGCAGTTTGTATGGCTTCTCAATTCGCCCGGATGGCGCATTTTACTTTCAAGTTCCCGTAGAAATTTCACTCGGGCGTATCGCCAATAGCCGTATGCCTGGCTACTATGAAGCGGGAATGGATGTTGGTTTATCTGCCGACCCAATGGAATCTTTTCAACTTTTCCAATCAAGAATCATCAATGAATACGACAAAATGGTGGGCGAATATGGCTTCCACACTATGCCTGCGACAAAACCAATACACGAGCAACAAATGCTTTTCAGAGAAATCGCCACCAAACTGATCGATACCTAAACTAATCGATAACCAAGGCAAAAAAATGACAGAGAAAGGCCCAAGCAGCGGCAAAAAAGCAAAACACGAATATCCAGGCAAACTAATTGTGCTAGAAGGCACGGACGGCGTTGGCCGCACCACTCAAGCCCAACTGCTACAAAACTGGCTCAATGTCGAGGGTTTTGGCGTCACTCGCACAGAGTGGAAATCATCGCAGCTGATGACTAGAGTGATCGATAAAGCCAAAGAAAAAAACGCTCTTAACACCATTACATTTTCGCTTCTCTACGCGACAGATTTAGCAGATCGCCTGCACAATATTATTATTCCGGCCTTGAAAGCAGGGCACATTGTTATTACCAATCGCTACTTTTATACGGCTCTAGCCCGCGATGTAGTGCGAGGCGCCGACCCTGCCTGGGTGCGTGAGCTTTATAGTTTTGCAGTTGAACCAGATTTAGTTGTCTATTTGAAGATGCCACTTGAGCCGCTCCTGCGCCGCATCATCACGACCCGTGGTGGCCTCGATTTTTATGAATCTGGGCGCGACATTGGTATGTCGAATGACTTGTATCAATCTTTCAAGCTTTACCAGTCTCAGATTCTCTTTGAATATGAGCGCATGTCAGAGGAATATAATTTCCGCACCATAGCCGCCGACGACCCACTAGAAGATGTGCAAAAAACTTTGCGTAAAGAACTCGCGACGATTTTGTCAGATAAGAAATTGCACTCAAGCGTTTAGTTAGCGACAGTCTTTTTGCAGCTAGAGCGGCTAAACAGGCTAGACCGGCTTGCCTTGTCGCGCTTCGAGCAGAATCGTAACTGGCCCGTCATTGACCAAACTTACTTTCATGTCAGCGCCGAATACTCCAGTGCCGACAGCGAGACCCTTTGCCCGTAATTCTTGGCAGAAGTGTTGATAGAGCCGCTCACCTTCAGCTGGTGCGGCCGCCTGAGTGAAGCCGGGACGTCGTCCTTTCTTCCAATCGGCGAGCAAGGTAAATTGTGAGACAACTATCACCTGGCCGCCCACGTCTTGCAGAGCAAGATTCATTTTGCCATTCTCATCTTCAAAGATTCGCAAGTCAGTCGCCTTAGTAGCCAAGTAGACACTGTCAGCCTCACTGTCGCCTTCTTCAACTCCCAAGAGGATGAGCAGACCACAGGCGTGGTCGTTGCTAGACTGAAATTCGCTAATTGTCTGGCCATCGACCACAACGCTGGCACGTGAAGCTCTTTGTAACACTGCCTTCATAGAGTAAAATCCTGCACTGGTCTGGGTATTGGAGATTTTTTCCGACAGAAATAGCCCTTCGTCAAGACTTTTCTCGGCCGCCCTATCGAATTATCCCATCAAGTAAGTGTAAAATAGCTGTGCGGGGTGGAGCAGCCTGGTAGCTCGTTGGGCTCATAACCCAAAGGTCGTAAGTTCAAATCTTACCCCCGCAACCATTTAGAACATCAAAAGAATCGGCGGTCTCCAGGAGACGCCGATTTTTTTTATTGGAGTATGCTTTTTAGAATGCCTTACCCTATGCCTTACCCTAGATCTCGAGAGCCTACGCCGGCGCCAAAATTTCTATTTCTCCAGATTACTGAAGGTCAGTCCGCCCTCTTGAGCCTTGTTGGGTTATTCGTTTCTTAACCCTAAATTTAGCAAGGTTTATAGACTTTTCCTTGAGCGACATTCCGCCGTGCAGTTGGCAAATAGTTTGTGGCGGCGGGAACATATCGCTTGCGCAATCCCCCTGAATTAGGGGCACAATGATATCGGTAGCGCTTGCGCTATCCCCCTCTTTTCGAGGGTTACTGCAAACAGTTTGCTTGAGAGTCGCTAAGTGGGCATTCCAAAATACGTTGAAGACCTGCAGGCAAAGGGGCGTTACGCGTTCTCGTACCCCGCCCTAGTGGCTGCGAGCGGCAAGACAGAAAAGGCTGTCGAGCGCGCGCTGAGCCGTTTGCGACAGCATGGAGCAATTGCTAATCCGCGCAAAGGATTCTATGTAATCGTTCCTCCCGAATATCGCGTCGCCGGTTGCTTGCCTCCGACATGGTTTATCGACGACATGCTCAAATTCATGGACGAGCCCTACTATGTCGGGCTATTGAGTGCGGCTGAATTGTTCGGAGCAGCTCATCACCGACCTCAGGAATTTCAGGTCCTCACAGAGCGGTCTCATCGGCTTATTGAATGTGGACGAACCAGAATCCGCTTTTTCTCCAAACGAAATCTCAAGAAAACACCAACCATCAAACAGAAGACCAGAACAGGCTTCATGCAGGTATCCACACCAGAAGCCACTGCTCTGGATTTGGTCCGATACTCATTCGAACTTGGCGGTCTGAGTTCCGTTGCTATCGTGATCGGTGAACTCGCTGAGAATCTCAAGTCTCGTGAACTCATCAACGCAGCAAAGGAATTCGAGTCGTCGGTTGTGCAGAGACTAGGCTTCGCTCTCGACAGGCTTGAAAAGCGACAATTGGCAGATCCGTTATCAAAATGGTTGCTCGATCAGCAACCGCGGCTGATTTCAATACGAAGTGATCGCTCGGCAGAGAATTCAAAGATCGATGAGCGATGGCGCGTCAAAGTCAATGAAGAGATCGATCTCGAACCATGCTCCCACAATCATCAATTGACGAATGGCGAGCCGTTGCACCCTGGAGCACCGATCTTCAGGTCGAGCAGGATCTCGTAGTATCACGGGCAGTGGCGGAATTATTTGCGGATGAAAACATGCGCGAACTCATGGCAATGCGCGGAGGAACCGTCCCCAACAAATTTTACTTCGGCGGTGGCAGCCGTTATTCCGAAGACATTGACCTTGTGAAAATTAAAACTGGAAAAGCCGGTCAACTCTTCGATGCAATTCGCGAAAAACTTGATCCTTGGCTCGGCAATCCTAAGCGAGAAGTCTCCGAGAAAAGCAATAAACTCTTTTACCGCTTCCAATCTGAAACAGAGCCCACCGTGCCGATGCGGCTGAAAATCGAAATCAATACCATCGAGAATTTTTCTTTGCTCGGCTATCAAGATTTGCCTTTCGAGGTGGACTCAACCTACTTCGCGGGCAAAGCTCTGGTACGAACATTTGCTTTAAACGAATTGCTCGGTACTAAAGTGAGAGCGCTGTACCAGCGGAGAAAAGGGAGGGACCTCTTTGTCTAAATCACCAGACTTTCCGATAGAGCAGTTTGTAGGGGAAACACCTTACACACTTGACGGATACCTGGCTCTTCATTTGGTTTGTCACGCTAGTGTGGACCTTGCCGTGCCCATAGCGGCGCACAACAACAACAATAACATTCCTATAGTTAGCAACAAATGGAATAATTCAGCAGAATTGTCTGGCAGCCTTGGATCTGACCAGGATGTCACCAGTACCGCAGTAAGCGCAATTGATTATTTCCTAAAGGCTTGGAAGGCCGTCACCCCCCGATAGCGTCTCTTGGCCGCGCCACTGCAAGCGGTGCCTATCTTACCGAGAACCTAGGCAGCCGTAGCAATTTCACCCAGCACGATTGTCTGTAACATAGACATTGCTTGCTCTGACTGACTCCATTGCCAATGATGAAATGTCGACTGGTGTACTAGGGGTGGTATCGTCAAAGCCCACTTCTAAGATGATACCGGGCCTCACGCCCTGAAATTGTTCTGTTCTAGTATCGTAGGTTTAACCTGATAGCTACCATCTTATGGCTTTGTTTTTCGCTTCTAGCTTTGCCTCATCAGCGGCCTCTTTCTTTGCTCTCTCAATTTTTTGTTCTTCTGAAAATTTTGCCGTACCCAGTTCACGCTCCTGCTCGATTGCATCTCTTTCTTGGTGCTTATGCATAGAGGTTAATAGCTCAAGATATTCGAATGGATAGAAGTTAGTCTTCCGCTTCTCTGGATGCAATTTTAGGTACAGTGAAAATAGCATTTGATATGCATCGTAAGCCGACGCTGTGTCTTCAGCCCGAACATACGTTTGTGCAATCGCTGCCCAGGTGCTGGCTAATTCTTGATACCCTTGCGGCTGCTCTGCCTCCTGCTTGAGCAGAATCTGCTTGAGTGCCTCTTGAGCAAAGCTACAATCGGTCGATCTAACTGACTCAGTGATAGCGTTACGAATCTTGCCCAGTACTTGCTTACTGCTTTTGAGAATCGGATTACCAGGCAAGTAATTTTTGGGGTCCCGAGTATAGTCAGGCTCGAATGTATTCGACTCAGCTAAATGTTGCTGAGAGCAATTGCCACTAAGAATTCGGCGCAAAATTTGATCAGCCTTGGCAAAGTTCTTGTCTTGCAAATAATATTCGAACTGAGACGCCATTTGCGCCTGCGCTTCAAGACTTCCGGCACCAGCCATAGAACTTACTTGCTCTACTGCTTCCTGCAAAAGCTGCTCTGCTTGAGCTCCGCCACCATGCTTCTTAAGCAAATAAGTTAAGCCGAAAGGCGGAATAATCTGCTGAAGATGAAGGAAAGCCGGATCTGTTTTGTCAAAGCGCGAAATGGCTAACCGCCCATGATCCATCGCCGCCTCTACCAAACCGGATTGCGCCTCATAGCACGCCAGAGTCAACCAATACTTGGACGCATCAGGAAAGTTTTTGCGCCTCGCCGATTCTGCGGCTAATTTTGACAACAATATGTTTTCCTGAAGGACCTTCGCAGAACTATCCATCGCATATTTCAGCTTGCAGATACGAATCAATAGACTCGGCCTTGCAGCATCGTCTTCGCCCATTAGTGATAGAGCTCGCTCACACAGAGAAAGGGCCGAGTATGAGTCTGTGGAATAATCTTCTGCAGCCTTCAAGTATGTTGTTATTAGCTCGGGTTGTTTCTCAGAAATAGGTGTCCCTTTTGCCGAGAAAGCCGCATCTCTAAAGAACTCTGATGGACTTGGGTTAAATGGTGGCAGTCCGCTTTCGGCGCAATAGCCAGGGGCATCAAAATAGTTCCTCGCCGCAGTAGCAAAGTCATCAATCTTCTCTGCACTTTTGGCTGCTATGTAATACGGCTCCATCGAGCGAAGAGTTTGGCACTTAGTCGCTCGCGTCGCCGCATCCAGCGCCTCCTTCCAACAATGCTTTTCGAAGTAAATCTCTGCAAGTAGAAGATAAGCTTTCCTTAAAACCGCAAACTCAGGTGGACTCTTGACTCTTGCCTCAAGTTTTTCGACAACTCCCAATGCCTCTTCGACTTTGTTCTGATGTTTGTATATGTAGGCTAGCTCGACGACAGTAGCAACTTGTTCCTCGCTAGGCGCTTGGCATTGCTTCATACCTATCTCAAAGTGCTTTTGGGCATTGGAATAATTTTCATTCGAAGCGTAGATGCAGGCCGCATCAAGATTTAAGAGAGAAGCTTCTCCGGCTGTCCCCAACAGATCTAAGTCGCTATCACCTATATCTCTTTCTTTACTTCTTCTTTTCTCAACTTTGCGCTCCGCTTGAATAAGTGCTAATTGAATGAAGTGCTGCGCTCTAGATTGCTCACCAGCATAGTGATAACTCATAGCGAGGAGGCGCAAAGGGAGCCGCCAGAGTAGAGGCTCTTCTGCTGATTTCGCTCTGCTAATCTGGCTTTGCTTTTTCTGTTGAGCCTGGTTGAATACAAGCTCTGCATTTAGAAATAATTCTTGGCTTTTGATTGAATCAGGCTCACTTTGCTTGCGGCGAAGTGAACGCTGGAGGGCATGAATGATATTGTTCGATAGTTGAAACTTGCCCAAATCTGCCAGTTTTCTTGCAATCGATATATTTATTAGATAAAGGTTCTGCCGTGCTCTCAGCCGATGGCGCTGATCATACGCTCGCCAACCTTGATTAGCAGCCACGGCTTGAGGCTGGGCAAGGTAGCGTTGCAGCAAGCTACTACTAGCCCGTTGTGCCTTTTCAAAGTTTCTAGTTGATAGCGCCCGGTAAAATAAATTGACAGTGGCAAAAATGTCTTTGGCAGTTTTTTCTACTGCCAAAGTTGGCACATCTATCAGAAGTTGGTGCTTCTGTGCTCGATCTAGGGCCAAAGAAATTTCTCTTGGTTTCGGAAAATATAGCGGCAAACTATTCAATCGTTGTTGCTGAGCTTCTGACGTGTGCGCGCGGAGAAGATTTAAAGCAGACTCAAGAAGGGTCGAGGCAGACTTGTAATTCCCAGTTTTAGTGGCCAGACGAGCACGGCAGTATAGTGCTTCTGTGGCGGCTTGCAAGTCTTCTAGGTTTAGAGCGGGTGAGCGTTCAATTTTCTTCAACCAACATGCGCTCTGCGTGCTGTAAATTGTTTCTGCAACTGCAGCTTGATTGCTGCGCTCGAAAAAATTGCCCAGCCAGGCGAGATGAGCTGGAGTAGATAGGTATTGAATTTGAATCTGCTTCGCCAGCGTTTGAACTTTCGAATTCTTAACAGCTGAGTTTACCTGAACTACATTACGCAGAAAGTTAACACGATAGTAGGTATCCCAGCTATCTATAGGGCTTTCACCATGCCAGCCTTGAGAGTCTAAATACATCAAAGCCAACTGAAGGGCTTCTAGCTCTCGTTCGCTGTAATTCAAGTTAGAAACGGCCAACAACAGGGCGTCGTCTTCGAATGTTCTCTTATTCTTCTTGGCTCTGTCGCGAAGAATGATTTTAAGATACTGGTCTGCACTTGCTAGCTCTCCCATCTCCTGCATGTCTATCATTGCGGAGAGTGCGGTTCTGATAACTAAGTTGGAGACATCAGGAATAGTTGGGACAATTAACGCTCTTTCCACAGCTTGTCGACAACTGGCTCTAGCCAAGATATCCAGATTCTGACCGATTTCTCCACTGTCCCAGTTCGCACAGGTTCGCAGGTCAATGGCCTTGAGCTTTTCTGAGAATTGCAACGGTGTGATTTTGCAGTCATTTTGAGTGTAATTCAGGGTTCTAGCAAGCGACCTTTTTGTGATCTCGCCATTTGCAGTGACTAGCTCTAATACAACGGTGGAGTCGACTGGCCCAGCCAGAAGAAGCTTTACCTCAGGCCAACTTCTATTGAGCAAGGAATGTCCGTCGACTGAAAAAAGACAGCAATCACTTGGCAAGGCAATGTCTTGCGGGAACCTCGGTTGGAAATCTACCAAGTAGCCATAGTTATCCTTGATCGTGATTCTTATAGGTGCGAAACCATCAACATTCTTCGCCTCGGGTAGTTGCCACAAATGAGCAACCGGCCTAGCATGGCTCACTTTACCTTCGACTTCATGCTGCAGACCAATGGAGATTAGGCCAGCCATAGCAGCAATTGCAATTTTGCGAGGATTAATCAATATAATTCTTGGCGGCAGTGGATTGTAGTTCTTTAGTATACTGACCGCAAATAGAAGTGTCAGGCATTCGCCAAAAGAAAACACGTTGTTCAATTTTCGAAGTATAAACTTACGGCATTTTCAGGCAAGACTCCCTGCACTTGCGATGATTGCTAGCCTAGCAAATTTTTGGATTCCATCTGCTGGTTTGGCCCAGGAAGACTTCACGACTCATCCGGTCTTGGGTACCAGAGTAGGAGATTCGTTTGCTAAACCGCTGTCTGACTCCCAACTAGAGCAACTGTATTGCAAGCCCTTCGACAGCAATTATTGTCAACACGAAAAGGCGGAGCGTGACGCTGCAGAGACTTTTTGCCGCAGCCTTGAAAGTGGCCAGCAATTCAAAATTATAGGCAAGCATCACCAACGCCAAGAACATTTTACTTTCGGATTTAATCAAATACCAGTTTCACTGAATTTCGAAAAAGGAAGATGCATTCGTGCTCGCATTGCCGGTGTTTCTGAGTTTCCCCAAAGTAGCGAATTGTCCGGCGTCGAGAACGCTGGAAGAATTGTTCATCCGATTCTAGATGTTGCAGAAAATGAACCTTTTAGCAGCCCAACTTTGACAAATTGGCAAATGAAACAGTTGTGCAAAGACTTCTCTTATACAAGCCATCACATGGAAGAAGCTCGCATGTTTGCGCGTGCCGAACTACAGGCCGCTCAGCTTTTTCAGCGTCAACTGACTGGCCTAACGATGAAGGAGGTTACAGAAAAGACAGGTCAACCTTATTTCACAACAACCATGGGCCAGATCTTTGGCGATACTACTAATGGTGCTCAGAACTGGGTCTATTATCTTGGCTTTGCTAGTATTCCGGTTCGATTGCTGTTCAAAAATGGAGTTGCCCAGACAAGTTTTCTTTCGCGCAAACAGACTGATGACTTCAGAAAGCTCAATATGTGTTTGTTTTCGCGAACTCCAGAGGAAAAACCCGATGAGGAATTGCTACCGTTTTACCACTCGAAGTTTCGACCGCGCGGCATGACTAAGACCGCGATAATCGCCATTTACGGCGAACCGTATCTCAGAGAAAAACCAAGTAATGGCAATGAAATTTTTCACTATCGATTGGGCGATGGCTATGCGGGAAAACTGACCTTTGACGGAGAGCAGTGTATCGAGAGCACTGTGCTAATTAGTTTTGGTTACAGGAGCAAGCGGAATATTGATTAGCACGAGAATTTTCTGGCGAGTCAGTATTGCTGAGCAAGAAGTGTATGGCCGCTTGGTTCCTTTTGCACATCAACCTTAATGGCGAGCTTCCCAGGTAAAGCCCTATTTCATTGCTTCCGGCGCTTCGCATCCAAATTCTTTCGCACTTTTGAGATCACTTCTAGACAGCTCCAGCTTGCCGATTGCCTTGTAGATGGCACTACGCTCAAAGTAAGCTTCTCCATACCTAGGGAGCCGTATTATTGCCTCATCAAAATCAAGCAAGGCAAGCTTGTATTTCCCCAGTTTGCCATACGCGACGCCCCTACTGAAATAAGGGTGCGTGCCCTTCGTGACGCAAAAATTTTCAACTAACAGGTGGTTGGTGTGTGATTTTAAGTCCACTTGTGCTTGTGTGAAAATAATTGAAATACTTGTTGTGCTAAAGTTGAAAGTAAAACGACCCAGTAATAGCTAATTTTTAAAAGAGCTGACAGAAGTAACGAAAGTAATTGGAATAGGATTTCACAGGAATTAGCGAAACCCAATGAACACTTTCGACGGCCAGCCTAATTTCATCTGCTTTGATGCTGCAACAATCTTCATCATGTTTGCGCCCATGTTCCTTGCATTTTCAATTATGCTTTTAGCCTTTAAAAAAAGGTTTTTCGCGCTTCGGCCAGCTAATCTGTCGATAAATGCAGCCAGCGGAGAGCCACTAGCCGCTGCGACTGCTGACGGTCGCATCCGCTTTGCTGCTAAACGTCTTGATCTTTACCTGTACGGTCTCATCATCGCTAACATACTAGCTGCTATTTTCCTTTCGAATGTCACCTATGTGGTTTTGCCAGGAGAGCCATTCGGAAGTTTTCTTTCTCGCTACCTGATTCCTATGATAACTGCCGTGTTTGCTTCGATCGCATGCGTAGTTCCGTTCTTTGCCTTAGCGCAGGCAATACGAGCGAAAACGGGAGAATTTATTCCTGATATTAGCCCTGGCAGCCCAACAAGAATCGTTTACAGTAGTCTAATTTTCGTTTTTTTAGCGCTCTGGACTATCCCATTTTGTCAGGCATTTTGGGTACCCTTTGGTGCTGGGCCCGGGTATTTGCACTTATTGAAAGATTTATCAAGAGTCTGTGTTGCTCTTTCAACAATCCCGCTGTCGGCCATAGGGGTGATAATTGCGTTTGCAAGTACTTCAAGGTACGGTTCAGTTTTCGACTGCGCATTTGCGAACCACCGGATACACCAACAATCTCTCTCGCGTGAGTCTTTAGCGGCGCTCTCTGAAGAGCGGCTGCATCAGATTATTAACGATGCCCTGCTTACCCAAAATGTTGAAGCTGGTGAGATTGCTTCATTACATTTGCTCGAGCGCGCCGAAGCATCAACAGCTAGCGCATCTTACTTATGATCTTGTTCAGCTTTCAGAGCAGCTAGACGACAAATTTCAGATATTAATGTTGAGCGTCCGAGCCAAGGCTGAGTGCGCTTTCTGCTTGATACGAACAGCTTAATTCTACAAGTTTTGCGAACTCGCTATTGTTCTGATAGCAAGCTGCCATTGAGTCAATATTATTGGACGAATGCAAGAGAGAATGCCTTACTAGGGCTTGTTGTTTATATAAATCGCTATTCACGAGACAAAGGCCACAGAACAGACATAAGCCAAGAAAGCAATTTTGAATCTGGCTATACGTATCAAGCTTTAGCTCGGCTGTGTCTTTTTCAATTGATTTATTGATGAGCCATTCGTCGGCTAGTTCTTTTCTGGCGGCGATGAAGGCTTCTCGTTCGTCTGACATTTGGTCGATTCCTTTGACCTTATGCATTGATCTTAGCAGGCGCTGCTCAGCGAAAAAGCAATTGGAACAACCAAGCCGCTCACCCGTCACTACGAGCGAAGAGCTCATAGGCTATTCGATATCGGCTAAAAGCAATAAATGGAGAAGGCGATGAAGGAAGTTGAAACTACAGTAATTCGGACTGACGGCGTCCCTGTAAGAGTGGAAGATAATTCTGCAAAATTCACTTTGGGTTTTCTAATTTTAGCTGCTATTGCCCTGATTGTTGGTGGCGTGACGATGTACAACAACAGCACCACAACTGCGTTGAGACAGCAAACAATTGATATGCAGCAAACATCGTTGCAACAGCAACAGAATGAAACTCAGCGACTGCAAGATATGACGGCTCTTCAACAATCGATTAATATGCAGCAAAATGCTGCCAAACCAGCCACTACAAATGTGGTCATCACCGATGGACTAAACGGTGGCGCTGGTCCTGGCTCAGAACCTGTTGCACCGCCAGTGCAAGAAGTTAAGGTAGCGGCTCCAGGCCCAGCGGCAGCCCCTGCAGAGAGCGCACCATTATTCCCCGCAGAATCAAGCCGTTAAAACTATCGACTAAATGGGGCGGAGTTGGCCTCGGGAGATCCCTCTCGCAGACCAACTTCGCCTGTTGGTGTTCTGGTCAAAGTAACGTTTTCAATGTTTGAAGACGCCCCGCCGGTCCTGGCGGTCCTTCTGGTCCTGGTGGTCCTAAAGGTCCTGGTGGTCCTTCTGGCCCTGGTGGTCCTTCCGGTCCCAAGGGTCCAGCCGGTCCTGGCGGTCCTTCTGGCCCTGGTGGTCCTTCCGGTCCCAAGGGTCCAGCCGGTCCTGGCGGTCCTTCTGGCCCTGGTGGTCCTTCTGGTCCTTCCGGACCTGGTGGTCCTTCCGGCCCTGGCGGTCCTTCCGGCCCTGGCGGTCCTTCTGGCCCTGGTGGACCTTCCGGTCCTGGTGGTCCCGCTGGTCCTTCTGGCCCGGGTGGTCCCTCTGGCCCGGGTGGTCCTTCCGGTCCTGGTGGCCCCGCTGGTGCATCCGGTCCTGGTGGTCCATACGGCCCCGGTGGGCCAGGTGGTCCTTCTGGCCCTGCCGGTCCTTCTGGACCTGGTGGTCCTTCCGGTCCTGGTGGTCCTTCCGGTCCTGGTGGTCCTTCCGGCCCAACGGGCTCCTACACACCGCCTGGCTAGAGCAAGCTGAAACTAGTTGGAAAACCAAACTAGAAAAACAACAAACGGAGCAAAATAAAAACCCTGGCGAGCAGTGCCAGGGTTTTATTTTTGAATTGATTAGGAGCACTCGCATTGAGAGCGAGAACAAACCTGAAGAAATAAACACTCTAAGGAGCCGTGGTGTCTTTTTCAATTAATATGCAGCAAAATGCTACTAAACCAGCCACTACAAATGTGGTCATAACCGATGCACAAAACGGTGGCCATCAAAATTTGGCTAGGCGGGAATGACCTTAGCTACACCATGCAAATCTTAGAGGAGCGAAAAATACCTTTGCATATTCAGAACCATTCAACGGCGCTTGTTTTCATAGATCCGCAAGACAGTGGGTGGAAATTCAATGGTCCGCTTGAAACTGACGAATTTGCCTCTCATACATTTGCTAGAGCAGGGCAACTAGATCTAACAAATTTTGAAAATTCAGGAGCTGATTGGCTGCCCGAATTCAAGCAATTTATCAACGACGGCAAAACGATAGTTGCAAGCCCTCATAAAGTGTTTGGACCGCAAACGAATGATTTGGTTTTGCAGTTACGCAAGCGATCTATTAGCAAAATTATTCTAGGCGGAATGCTCGCGAATATGTGCGTCGAATCTCATTTGCGCGAATTTCTTGAACAAGGTTTTGAAATAGCAGTAGTAAAAGATGCCGTGGCAGGGCCACGGCATCCAAGTTTCGGTGATGGCTATCAAGCTGCCTTAATCAACTACCAATATCTCGCTCATGCGGTTTTAAGCACCAGTGAAACTCTTGAGCAGATGATGAGAGGCAAAAGCTAGCCGCTAGGCAAAGACCTAAGAATTAGCGCACTTCAGCAGGCTGAGGAACATTCTTCTTGAGAAATTCCAACATCAAAGTGCTGATTGATGAAAGATCTTCTTCAAGGGCAAAATGGCCAGTGTCTAACAAGTGAAATTCAAGGTTTTTCAAATCGCGCTTGTAAGGCTCAGCACCAGCAGCTGGGAAGATCTGATCGTTCTTACCCCAGACAATCAACATCGGTGGTTGATGGTCGCGGAAATATTGCTGCCAGCTAGGATACAACGGTGAGTTCGAACCATAGCTGTAGAATAATTCAAGCTGAATGTCCTTGTTGCCTGGGCGATCCATTCCAGCTTGGTCATGCATCCAACCATCTGGAGAAATCGCTTCTACGTTGCGAACGCCGGTGTGATACTGCCACTTGGTAGCATCAATTTCAAACAACGGTTTAAGCGGAGCACCATTCGCTTCTGTTTTATCTTTCCAGAACGGTCTGAATGGCTTCCAGAAATCGTTGTCTAGGCCTTCGTCATAAGCATTGCCATTTTGCACAATAAGACTTTGTATGCGCTGCGGATTTTTTGCAGCGATGCGATAACCAACAGGAGCGCCATAGTCCATCACATACATGGAAAATTTCTTCAGACCAATTGTGTCTACAAATTTCTCTACAACTTTTGCCAAGTTATCGAAACTGTACTCAAAGGCTGAAACAGAAGGCATAGAGCTATGACCGTAGCCTGGATAATCAGGAGCAACAACATGGTATTGCTTTGCCAAAATAGGAATTAGGTTGCGGAACATATGCGAAGAGGTCGGAAATCCGTGCAAAAGGAGCACCGTAGGCTTATCTTTCGAGCCAGCTTCACGGTAGAAAATCTCAAGACCGTCCACTTTGGCCGAGCGATAATAAATTGACTCTGGGTTACTTTTTTCGTTTTGAGACACGACGCTATCCTCTAGTTGTGGCGCAAAAGTATATACCTTTCAGTGAGTAAATACTTTCAAAATGGGGTATTAGGTTGCAAAGCTCTCCGGCCAAGAGGTACATACTTTGCCCAGTCCAAAAATTCTGCAAATCAACGTCAGTAAAGCGAAAGAAGTTCTTTGGAATGGCCAGACAGTATTTACTGGAATTTTTAAGACCCCAGTAACTGGCAGCGTTAAAGTGCGAAGATTAAATTTGGACGGCGACGAACAAGCTGATTTGACAGTACATGGCGGGAGTGACAAAGCAGTCTATGTTTATCCTACCGAGCAGTATGAGCACTGGAAACAAGAATATCCTTCTCGTGATTTGGAATGGGGAATATTCGGAGAAAATTTAACGGTCAGTGGTTTCGATGAAACGAACACTTGCATTGGCGACAAGCTGCAAATTGGTGACGCCATTTTTCAGGTAACGCAGCCAAGGATGCCGTGTTACAAGCAAGGTATCCGCTTTGGCGACCCAGGCATTATTAAGCTCTTCTATAAAAGCTGTAAATGGGGTTTCTATTTGTCGGTGCTTCAAGAAGGCACAATTGAAGCAGGCAATGAAATCATTCGTTTAGAAAAATCTGACAGCGAAAGTGTTCGCCTGGTTGATGTCTCAAAATGTCTGGTAGACAAAGAACCTGACCCTGACCTAGTTGCCAGGGTCCTTAATTCTCAACTAGCCGAGCAAATGAAATATCAATTGCAAAGTCGATTCAGCGCATAACTAATAAATCAAGGTTGCCTTGCCATTCAGATTTGTGGAAGACCCACCGTGAATACTGTCCCTGCATCTGAAGACACAAAAGATATTTGACCTTTGTGCACTTCTACAATTTTCTTGCAAATAGCAAGACCCATGCCAGTTGATCTTTCATCTGGAACATCGGTCAATCGTCTGTAGAGTTGAAATGCTTCGTTTGAGCGAACTTGATTGATTCCGGTGCCGTTGTCTTTAATCGAAATCAACCAATCGGCACCTACAGTTCTAGCATTTATTGAAAGCTGCGGAACACGCGCACAATACTTGATGCCATTATCGAGCAAGTGCCTAAACAACATCGTCAGAAGAGTTTTGTTACCATGCACAACAGGCAGCTCACCGACTACCAGTTCAGCCGTACTTTCTGTAATTTTTTGCTCTAATTCTTTCATGGCATCTTCAACGCATTCTGAGAGTGCTACGGCTTCTTGAGCAATGTAGGGTCGGCTCACACTGGCATAGTTCCACAAGTCATCGATCATGCGCTCAAGGCGACTATTGGCCCTAAGACACTTGTCTATGAATTCGTCGGCATCAGATCCTAATCGTCCTTGATAACGCACAGCTAAAAGTTTCAGATAGCTGCCGATAGTATTTATTGGCTCTTGCGTTTCGTGCGAAATTACAGTCGTAAGGCGCTGCATCTCTTCATTCAAATTGATCAGCTCGCGGGTTCGTGCCTCAACTCTAGCTTCAAGTTGTTCAGTTGCTTTTTTTTCGTAGTCAATATCAGTACAAGTGCCAAACCATTTGACGATTTCACCCTGTTCAGAGTGAACAGGCACCGCGCGACTGAGAAACCATTTGTAAGTGCCATCGGCTCCCCTCACTCTGAATTGAATTTCATAAGGAAGACCTGTGGCAATAGATTCACCCCAAACTGCTGTTGCAGTGGCCACATCATCAGGATGAATGAAATTGGTATAGCCCAAACCCATGAGAGACTCGGCCGTGGTGCCAATATAACGCTGAGTGCTTCCGCTCGTATAATCGAGCAGTCCGTCAGGGGGCGAGGTCCACACCATTTGCGGCATCGCTTCGGCTAAATCAATGAACTGACGGCGAGAACTTTCTAGTTCTTTCAAAGCAAGAACATGCATAGAAACATCGTTGAAATAGCAAATAACGCCATACTCTTCTTCGCTTAAAGCAATTCTTTGAATCTGCCAATCGTAGTATTCCTTTCCACTTAAACTGACAGCGTTCAAGCCGAAATTAGTGACTGAAAATGGCTCACCGGTTTCCATCGTGCCCGTGAACCGCTTAATTATTTCGTTAGCAGCACTAGCCGCACGAATGGAGAAAATCACTTCTTGAAAATTCCGGCCAAGCAAATTCTCTATCTCCAACCCTTTAAAAAGCTCTACAGCCTTCTGGTTGCCAAAAATAAATTGCCAGCTCGAGTCGACGATATAAATACCGACGGGAGCGCTATCCAAACTCTCTAAAGCGGGGATTGATTTCATTTAGGCCTAGGCTAGCGCCTTTTTACAACTTCATCAAGGGGGCCACTCACGCCCGGCTCAGTACTGAGGCCTTCGACGGCAGAAAAGCGCTTGACTTCAACTACAGCCTCGCAAATAACGGTTACACTAAAGTAGCGGACAATTTGAGATGATTAGTAAAATAAAGGTGCTGTGACCAGGAGACAGAATTGTGAGATGGCATACAGCCCAGTTTGGCAACAGCGAAGAAATCGCAGAGCAAGCCAGAATAAACGAGCAGATTGAACGTTTCTGGAAGCAATTCGCAGCCGATAGCGAACAATTGAGAAAAAATTTCTTCGAAGATGAAACCGAAGAAACCGTGGCCTGGTGCGAAGCTTATCTGAAACCCATTCATGAAGACTTAATGTGGGAAGTTAGTCGCGACATCCTTGAACTCGGCGACAAACGGCTGGTCTTCACAGTCACTCCCGAATCTGAATATGCCCTGCGACCGCTTACTAAGGCTGTTGTTGAAAAAGCGCCAGAAATCGCTAATTGGCGCTTCACTCAATTTAAAGAGCCATTGATTGGTGACTTTGACAATTTTGAACACAGCATGCTTAAACACAGCTGGTCAGAAGTGCAAGGGCAAATCAATGAATCACCTCTAAAGTGCTTTGATATCACCCTTAGTGCCAAGCATTTCAAAAAAGATAACAAAGATTCTGATATAGCCGAAGCTCTCACTGTGCTCACAACTGTTCTAGGTGAAGAACCAGTTGACGTATGGATCAACTTCGTGCAGACCGAGCCTCAGACCAAGAAGAAGGCCCTGACGAAGACAGCGAAAAAAGCCACTGGTAAAAACAAAACAGCAGCTCTTGAATTAATCAAAGACCCTCAACCAGCCAAAAGTACTGAGTCAGCAAAAGGTGCTGAAGCACCTAAAAATGCCGAAATTACTGCACAGAATAGCACAGAAAACGATACAGAAGCTGGCGGAGAAGCTAATACAAAAATTGAGCCACAGCCATTCTATCCCCTCAATTTGCTACGCAATATTTTAGCTACGAGAGTGGCTGAACTTGTGGACGAACTTCCAATTGAGCGCTGCTGGGAGCGCAATCTGGAAGGTTTCTATTCGCTCAAGGGAAGCAGTTGGGAAGAGGGTCTTAGACCAGTCATTACCACACCGTATCCGGCAACAATCTTTGCAAAAGAGAGAAGAATGCTCTTTCACTCGTCGGCATTTACCCGCCACGACGAAGTATTCGCCTATCTCAAAATGTCTCAAGACCAAGATTTAGCCCACGACGTCGAAGCACGCTTTGAACTTGAAGATAAGCTCGACAAAGAACTTAGAGAGACTGGAGCTGGTTGTGTACTCGGTGGCGGAGTCGGCAGTGAGGCTGCTTATATCGACATGATCATTAGCAATCTGCCAGAGGCCGCTGAGATTTTGCGTGAACAAGCAAGAAAGTTTGAACTTCCAGAAACAAGTTGGCTACTGTTTTACGATACCTATTGGGTAGATGAATGGGTGGGCATGTACAAACGCACACCACCACCAGAAGCACACGAAGGGCCGATGTGGTAGATCTAGTCTAGGAGCAGATCTAGTCTATGCGCGGTACAGTCAAAAAGAAAGTCGTGCCTGCTTGGCCTTGATTTGGCCGCGCTTCTAGTTTGCCACCGTGCGCCTCGGTAAACCACCTGCAAATAAACAATCCAAGGCCTGAGCCCTTAATCGCTAGCGATGATGCTTCGCTACGCGAATAGGGTTGAAATAGCTCTTTCTTCGCATCTTCAGATAAACCTTTGCCTTGATCAATCACTGATAGCGACCAGTTTTTTGCGCTGCTTCCAGCGGAGACAGTAATGGTGCTCTGCTTAGGAGAAAACTTAATTGCGTTAGACAACAAATTAGTCAATACTTGTCGCATGCGACCTTTGTCGGCCGAGATCTCGAACGCAGGCGCTTTCACTTCGATAGCAATTGAGTTTTTGCCAGCCATAGCCTCTAGACTTGCCACCACTTCTAAGATCATTTCATTAAGTGAAAAATCAGAAATTTCAAGTACTAAATCTTTGCCGCGCAGTTTATCTAAATCGAGAAACTCATCAATCAAGAGAACAAGTCGATTAAGACTGGCACTTATCGAAAGCACCTTTTTCTCAGCCTCAGGAGTTAGCGGGCCGAAGAATTTTTCTTCTAGCATTTCAAGAGAAGTCATGGCCGAGGCCAGTGGCGAACGCATATCGTGTGCCACCATTGCCACCACCTGCGATCTAAATTTCTCGGCAGCAAGTAGTTCGGTGCGGGCTTCAACAATACAATTATCTATCTGGGCAAACTCATCAACTCCGCTTAAAGGCGGCCCGACGTCTTCAAGTTCAGCTAGCGCCTTGCTGCGCGTTAGTATCACTTGCAAACGAGTAAAGAGCGATCGGCGAAAGAGATAGAGAGCGATGGCCGAAAAAATTATATTGAAAATCAAACAGCTGAAAACTAAGAAGCGAATACGCTCAACAATCTCTTTTTGCTCAGCAATGCGTACCTCGCGCTGCTTATCAGAATCTTCGACCACTGCCGTGTAGATATCATTAATTCGACTGGCTTCTCTCACCACCGGTTTGAGCTGATATAGGGCAAACAACTTATTCTCACCGCTCACCTGATTGTCCATTTTCAAACAATCGTTGCGCAAGTGCTCTAGGGCCGGAAAGCTGTGGTTCTCTAAATGATCTCAGCTTTTAGCAAGAACCGACTGATCGTGAGGCGTCTGCGCCCGAATCTGCTTCAAGCAATCTTTGGCTGTAGCAAAATTTGTATTAGCAAGCTTGAGGCGGTCACTGTCGGTGGCACCAGTTGAGAGATATCCCGAAAACTGGCCTGAAGCACCAACAAGCGAGACGTAGAGACGATTCAGCAGGCGAAAGCCATTGGCCTCATTTTGCTCAAGTTGCACGGCACTACTAAGTCGACCTATGGCATCTTGCATTAAAACCACACCATACGCATTGAGCGAAATTGGAATGAGGGCAAGGATGAGACTCTTCTGCCAAATTTTCAATGAACGTACTTGCTTGTAGTAAGCCTATAATAACGTAATTGTACAAGGTCAAAAGAGGTCAACGTCTTGGCAAAGCTTCTGGTGGTAGACGACGATACTGAACTCGCCGAGAATACCAAAACTTGGCTGATGCAAAGCGAGAACCACCAAGTAGACTGTAGCTACAACGCTGAAGATGCAGAGCAGATGCTCAGTCAGTTTCACTATGACCTGCTTATTTTCGACTGGCAGATGCCAGGAATGTCGGGCATTGAACTGTGTAAGAAAATCAGAGCCGCTGGCGTGCACACACCAATCTTATTCCTTACAGGTCGCACGGCCATGGAAGATCTAGAAACAGGCCTTGAGAGTGGCGGCGATGACTACCTAAAAAAACCGTTTCACCTGCGGGAACTCTCGGCCCGTTGTCGAGCACTACTGCGGCGCCCCGAGGCGATACAAGAGCTGACTGCCCAAAGCGACAATATTAAGCTAGAGGTTGAGCATCGCATACTCAAGGTCTTTGGCACAGATATCGCTCTAACAAGGTTAGAATGCGCTCTCGTCGAATACCTGCTGCGCAACCCTAACCGCACCTTCAGCGCCGCTGACATTCTAAAAGGTATTTACCGGGCCGATAAAGAAAGCTCAGAAGAGGCCGTTCGTGCCTTGGTCAAAGGTCTGCGCAAGAAGCTCGCCAGCTGCGGCGAACCAAAGGCCGCCGAGCTTCTTACCACAATACCAGGCGCCGGCTACTGCCTAAAGAGCTAGGCGGAAACTTTCACAGAAATCTCACGCGGTTCTCCCGACCTCCCGATTATTGTTCTTGCATGGCCAGCAAACACCAAGGAGTTAGGAAATGTCAACCGATCTACACCCCGATCAGACCACTAAAGGCGATACTACCGACAAACAACAGATCAACAATTCTTCCTCGCAAGAAATGTCTGCCACAGTCTGGCAGGAGATGGGTGGAGGAAAATCATCAGATTATCAACCTCAGAGCTTTAGCCTAACCGATAACAACAGCACCACAGCTAATGGCGATGCCCCGCTTTCTATTCGCACTGGTGTTACCCGTGGCACTGAATCTTTACCAGCCGTCGAATTCTTCGACTCAGCAGCCACAAACGCTTCCCCAGCAGCCCTGCCAGGTGACTCAGCCACTCAATCAGAAGTAAAACCAACTGATAGTCAAGCTAGCAAACCTTCTGAGATGAAGTGGGAATCTTTCTCAGCCAGCTACGTTGGTGAAAGCGCAGCCTTCTTCCCGGGCAGCAAATAGATACAGGCACAATCGTCACGAAGTAAGACAAAGCCAATTTCAAATGGAACCAGACCAAAGTGCTCTCGTCTTCGCCCATGGAAACCAGACAATCTGGAAAAGTTTGAACGAGGAGCCAATCATGAACAAATTGATGTTCTCTTTGGCATCTGCCATGTCGTTATGTGCCGCTAGTGCATTTTTACCCGCCATTGCCGATGTCAGCGAAACCACTACGACCGTTACAGGGCCAGCCATCAGCGCACCCCATGTAGTCGACAGCTGGATGCAGCCATCAGTCACCCGCAGTAAAACTGTCACCGCCAGTGATGGCACCACTGAGAAGACTGTTGAACCATTGATTATGGAACGCCACGAGCAAGTGCTTGTCCCAACCGAATCGAAGGTAACAACTTCAACCACCGTAGCGCCTGCGCGGGTTACCGAAGTGACTACCACCGCCAGCACCCCTATTGTTGTGCAAAAGAAAGCAACTACACGCGAACACCGCGTGGCTCATTTCTTCCACCGGGCGCCAAAACACCATACTGTGTCTGTTCAACAGTCGAGTCAAACGAAAACAGTTGTGGTCGAGCCGCAGGTAATTCAGCAAAAACAGACTATCGAAGAAAAGTCTGTCTTGATCGAAAGACCAGACCCAGCCTTGAAGATGCCGTAGACCAACTCTGCAACAAACTAAATTCAAATCTGAAAAATCTACTTAAGGCAAAATCTTAAGTAGATTTTCCAGCGCTAAGTAGTTGCTCGCCAACGATTTCGCGCCAATTATTGCGACCTATATTGCCGCCGCAAACCACCACTCCAACACGCTCACGCGGTTTGAAGTTGATGTATTTGGCTGATATAGCGGCAATAGCGCAGGCGGCTGCCCCTTCAATCAACATACCTTCGTTTTCAAGGAAGTCGAATACGGCTTGATGAATATCGCGCTCTTCAATGGCCACCCACTCATCGACAACTTCTTGCACGAGCGGAAAGGTCATAGTCTCAGGGTCGATATTGCCGGCAATTCCATCAGCAATAGTGTCTTGCTGCAATACTTTGACGACACGCCCAGAATGAATGGCAGTCTTCATGGTTGGTGAAGCAGCGGCGACCACGCCCACAATGCGCACCTTCGGATTTATCAACTTGGCTACAAGACCGATGCCTGAAATTAATCCACCACCACCAACAGCCACAATTACTGTTGAGAGTTTGGGGATCAACTCATACATTTCTAGCCCAACAGTACCTTGTCCAGCAATCACTTCTCTATTGTTATAAGGAGAAATATAGAGGCCCTTCTGTTCTTTGGCCAAACGCATGGCATAAGCTTCGGTCTGGTCTATGTCGTCGCCATGCTGCATGAGGCCGACACTGTAACGCTCGAGCTTTTGCTTTTTGAGCGGATTGACATTAGTAGGTAAGCAGATGCGTGCTTCGCGCTCGGTGGTTACAGCCGCTTCGGCGATGCCGAGGCCGTGGTTGCCAGCCGAGGCCGTGAATACTTTGGTGAAGCCGCGCTCTTTAGCCCAAGTCATGGCATTGAGTGCGCCACGATACTTAAACGAACCTGTTACTTGCAGGTTTTCGAGCTTCATGAACACTTCGGCCTGCGACATATCACAGAGCCAGTGGCTCTTACGCAATGGAGTGTTCATCGCCAAACCGCTTAAGCGCTTTTTGGCGACCAGTACGTCACTTATGCTCAATCTCTCTTCAGTCACCGCTCAACCCTATATAAGTACTAAGTAGGTAATAACACTGCTTAGAGGAATTATCAATGCGGTTGATGCGACTTCAAAAATGGAGCGGGTGAGGGGAATCGAACCCCTGTATGAAGCTTGGAAGGCTGCCGTTCTACCATTGAACTACACCCGCGTGCAGTGAAGATTAGCATAAAGTACTGCGCTCTAGCAAAAGTTGCCAATACCACGAAACCTCTTGGCATTAAGCCCTGCAGCTTAGCAAACTTGCGTAGAAACCTAAAAGTTTCCTAAACAAGGCTTAAATGGCCCGTCTTAATTTGTGTTTGGGGGTGGTTTAGTGATAACTTTTATATCGAAGAGGAAACCGGAAGCCGAGGCGTCAAAGTCGAGGTGCCCGTGAAACTTACGTTTTGCGACTTAAAAGTGCAGGGTGACCATGGCAACATTTATACAAACTTTAGCTTCGATGTCGCAACAGCTGGCGTTGGTATCAGATCCCAAGAACACGCTACCTTTCTCACCTCAGAAAGATTTACCTAAGCGCTTGGTTCCACCGCACGTAGAAGCCCTCAAACCCTATCAACCAGGCCGTCCTCCTGTTGAGCTCTTGAAAGAGCTTGGCATGGAGCGCTTCATTAACATGGCCTCCAATGAAAACCCACTAGGACCACCTCAGTCGGCCCTAGATGCCATTCAAAAGGCATTGCCACAGATCAACCGCTATCCCGATCTTTGCGGCACTAATTTGAGAGAAGCTTTAGCTGAGCGTTTCGCTACAAAAATCGACAATATTGCCCTTGGCAGCGGTTCTGAGAGCACCATGGCAAACATCATTCGTGCTTTCTTGCATGAAGATGATGAAGTTCTGACTTCACAAGGTACATTCATCGGCCTTTACGTTTTAGTGAATGCTCAGGGCATCAAGCTCAACACTGTGCCGTTGAAAAACTATCACTTCGATCTTGATGGCATTGCTGCTGCGGTAAATCCTAAGACCAAGATGATTTATCTCTGCAATCCAAACAATCCAACGGGCACAATCTTCAACCGCACCGAATTTGAAAACTTCATCAGAAAGATTCCAGATCACGTTCTGGTTATTCTTGACGAAGCCTATTATGAGTTCGCTGCCATAAACCCAGAGTATCCAGATTCAATGCGCTATCGCCTCGATAACGTTTTGACACTGCGCACCTTTGCCAAAGCCTATGGCATGGCCGGTATTCGCCTAGGCTATGGCCTCGGTCACGAATATCTAATCGACTATGTCAACCGCATCAAACTTCCTTTCGAGCCTAATCTATTGGCTCAAGAAGCTGGTTTAGCTGCTTTGCACGACGATGAATTTTTAAATAGAACTCTCGAAAATAACGAAGAGGGTATGGCTTATCTCACTGGTGAACTCGACAAACTTGGTCTGCATCGCATTCCTTCGCACTCGAACTTCATCATGATCGAAATGGGCTCGCAAGAAAAAGTGGCCAAGATTCACGATGGTCTGCTGCGTAACGGCATCGCCATTAGACCACTGGCTGGTTTCGGATTGCCAACCTGCTGGCGTATCAGCATTGGTCAGCCAGCCGAAAACAAGCTATTGATTACAGCCTTGAAGAAAATCTTGCAGCCTGAGCAGACCAAGAAGTAAAGCTGGGCATCTCTCAGGCCCGACTCAAACACGACTATATCGCTAGTAGATATGCAGTGGTCGATTAAACTTGGCTACACTGTGTGAATGCACCTATTTGTGGGCTCTTGAACACGTAAACTAGTGACACATGTATGAGGGTGTCCCATGGCTGTTTTCGAACCGGCTGTTCAACGTGCTATTGAGCGAGCAAATGCTTTGGCTAAGAATGCGCCAGATTTAGATAACAGCGGTCAATTGATGATTGGCGGCGATCATTCTATAGATACGGCTATGGACATGGCCCTCGATCACGCAATCGATGGCAACTTCGATAGCTCAATCGAAAAAATATTGAAGGCTCGCTTTGGCCTAGACCATCTGCGACCAAAACAAAAAGAAGTAATCAGCAGTATTCTGGCTGGCCGTCACACTCTTGCTTTCTTACCTACCGGATACGGCAAGTCACTGTGCTACCAACTACCCAGCCAAGTGCTGCCAGGCGTCACAGTTGTAATCTCGCCGTTAATCGCCTTGATGCACGATCAAGTAAACGGCTTGATTCGCCGTGGCATCAGAAACGCCACAATGCTCAACAGCTCACTCGATGCTGAGCAGGTAGATGAGCGCGTTTCAGGCATCAGACGTGGCCAATACAAACTAGTCTATGTTGCACCAGAACGATTAGAGTCGCCAAGATTTCGCTCACTGCTGCAGAGCTTAGATGTATCACTTCTCGTAATCGACGAAGCCCACTGCATCAGCCAATGGGGCCATGACTTCAGACCGCAGTATCGCAATCTAAGAAGCTACTTGAGCTTAATGCCCAAGGCCACAATCTTGGCACTGACAGCGACAGCCACACCCCGCGTGCAACGCGACATTCCAGAATCACTTGGCCTGCCCAGCATGACTTGCGTGATTGGTTCATTTGACCGGCCAAACTTGCGCTTCGAAGTCGAACAATGCGCCAACAATGCCGACAAAGACCGGCATGTTTTCGCCATGTTGGCAGAATCAAAGTTAGGAATAGAGAAGAAACCATCGATCGTTTACACCAGCAGCCGCAAAGAAGCGGAAGAACTAGCCCGCCGCATCAAGGCTGCCAAAATTACTGCTGCTTGCTATCACGCAGGTTTGTCTCCTGACATTCGCAAGAAAGTGCAGAACAGTTTTGAAGACGACACCATCTCGGTGATTGTCTCGACAGTAGCCTTTGGTATGGGCGTAGACAAGCCCAACATCAGACGAGTGATTCACTACAACATGCCAGGCTCGCTCGAAAACTATTATCAAGAAGCCGGTCGGGCTGGGCGCGACGGCAATCCAGCCACCTGCACACTGCTCTATCAAGCCAAAGATATCTATACGCAAAAATGGTTGATGGATAAGAACTTCCCCGATGCCAAAGAAGTGGCTCACCTACTGAAGTTCTTGCATGACAATTCGCAGCAGTCTCTAAGACCAATGGACTTGCACAAACGCATGCGTATGGAAGATTCGGCAATCAACAGTGCCCTAGATTTACTCAAGCACTTGAACATGCTCGATGTCGATGCCAATGGCGTGAGAGCGCGCGAAATCTCGGGAAGCCGCATGCCATCAATCGACATGAGCTGGCTCGATGCACGCAAAGAAAGAGACTCACATCGTCTAAATCAAATAATCAAATACGCCCAAGAATTGACCTGTCGTCGCAAACATATCTTGGGCTACTTTGGTCAGACTCTCGACAACACCTGCACAGGCTGTGACACCTGTCATCCTGTTGAGAAGCGCTTTGTTAGCATTCCTGCACCACCGAAAACAGCTGTGAACGATGCTAGCCGCTCGACACGATCGGCTCAGAGCCTTTATTCGCAATCGCGACCAGCTAGCAGCAAAAAAGTAGTGGCCGACACAACCGGCAGTAGCGAATTGGAAGCAGCCATTTTGGTATTGACTGGTGAACTTAGCGGCAAAGTTGGCAGAACAACAATTGCCTCTATTTTGATTGGAAGCAAAGCTAAGAAATTGAAAGAGAAAAAGCTAGACAAAGTTGATGCCTTCGGCACTTTCGCTCATGTGCGCATGGATGTAATCATGGATACAATCGACAATTTGATTGCTCAAGAAAAGCTGCAAGTAATCACGGGCATGTATCCAAAATTGGTTTTGGCATAAGTAGCAGGTACGCAAGCAAGTAAGCAAGCAAGTAAGTAAGTAAGTAAGCAGATTGAAGTTTAGCAACACTAAAAATGCAAAAAAGCGGCTCTGCACATTGGTCTTGGTGCTTTCATGCATTTTGCCAAGCACGGCAGCATTCGCGCAAGAGAGCCTGAAGCAAGCGATCGCCCTCTACAACAAAAATGACTTTGCCTCATGCAGCAGCTTGCTTTCAAAAGAGATCAACGGCTCTCTCAAAAATAACTACGGCGCCCATTATTATCTAGCGTCTGCCTTGCTCCGGCTGGGGCAAAACACGTCAGCAGCTGAGCACTATCTTGTTACCAGCAGACTAGCTCCAGGCACCGTATACGATACCTACAGCAAAAAGGCGCTGCAATCAATAATGGCCAGAGCGGGCAATATGCCTGCGTCAATTAAAGAACAATACAAACGCCTAACTTCGCAAGGACAAGCCGATGCGCAAGCAGGCAGCTCTAGTTCAGGTACTAGTTCAGGTACTAGTTCAGGTTCAAATAGCGGCTTCAGCGAAGCAAGCGATCCGACTCTGGCCGCAGCCTCTCTCAAAGACGTAGACAGTAGTTTCATTACAGTCCAACGCCACACTGCTGACACAGACAGCACCCTAATTCAGGTTTGCCGGGCTCTAAAATTAGTGCCGAAACAAATAGTAGAAGATCTCAAAGGCGGAGGCATCACCGTATTAGTGACACCAACTGTACTAGAGGCCATGCCTGGCTCTGCCATGGAAAAACCTCGCGGATACGATCATGGAGGCGGTTACTCAAACGCTGGTGCACTTTTTAGCAGTCCACGCATAATCATCGGCGAAAGGGTGTCATATTTATCAGGAGTGGCGCAGCCAAACACTTCTGTCGCCAGTGCCATGCTGCATGAAATGGGCCATGCCTATGATCATGTCGGCGGCAATCTCTCTAGCAAAGGCAAATTCAAAGAATGCTACCGCGATGATTTTGCCCACATTACGAATACCCAGCGCACCAAACATTCTTACTACACACAAGAAGGCGACGCTGGTGCCAGCGAACTGTTTGCGCAACTATTCAGCTATGAAATCTACAAGTCACAGACTCGAAACGATCAACATGCCACCGACCTGCAAGTTACGTTTCCTCTCTGCACAAAATACATAGCCAACTTAATCAAAAGCAACCGCTGAGGCAGGCGCCCACAGCAATGTGCGAGGCTCATAGTCACGCCTCCAGAGAAATCGTAGTGTGATTAGTGGCACCAACAATTGCTAAAATCGGCAATATTCAGGTTACTAATTTTCGCGTGGTCGGCTTTTTCATTATTCAACTTAATTTAGACACTAGCCGAGCAAAGGCTGACCGCGCTCGCTCCTTATCACTCAATGGCGCATTCCGGAAATCCAATAGACCGAAGATTCTCGTCCAGTCAGACTGAAAATTCTCCTTCTCACTCTCAGTCGGCTTTCTCTTACGTTCGGCCCGGATTGCTTTCAAAGCTTCTGCAGTCTTGCACCAATGTCCATTCACATAATCGTTGGCATAGAGCAAATCACCAGACCGGCTATACACTTCAAGTCGATCAACCAACCCGTGTTTTTCGATGTAGTCGACCGTCGTGGGCATGCCTTCATATCCGGCATCATGACTAGAAAGCTCACTCCAGCGTCCATAACCCTTTGCCGCTTTTTGCTCTTCGTAGCGCCGAAATATTCCAGTGATACTAAACCTCTCGTGAGTCGCTATCACTTTTGCTGTAAGTTGATAGCCACGCTCTCTCAAACGCTGCATGGTCACAGAGATTGGACCCGCCTCTCGCATAGTGCTCTCAAAAATAATATTGTGACTCGTCTCGATCGCCCGGTCGAATAGTTTCCTTGTCCATTCGCGACTGTCTGGATCAGTTCTTACGGCAAACATTGCGTCGTCAAGTTTAAGAATCTCTTTGGCCAAAGGGTGGAAATTGCGCAGATCATCGCCATTGATCACAACAACGTTACCGTCAGGAAATAGCTCCCTAGATTGCTCTAAGAGTTTGCTCTTTCCAGAGCCAGGCTGCCCACCAGTTATAATTACCAGTGGACTGTCTACCGACCTTGAATCGCCAAAACTCTCGCGCTCTATGCGCCCGTAAATGCGCTTATGTTGATTATTAGCTAACTTATAGCTCTCATCCATTGCTAGAGATACAGAGCTTTCATTATTGGAGCATAAACATAGATGGCTTTTGCTATGAGTTTTTCATGATCTGGCCTTATCGACTTTCGCTCTTTCGAGACAATATCCATTTGTTCTTGCAGTGCCTTAACCTTAGACTGATTAGGCTGCGCTGCATCTTCTTCTTTCATTATTTCAGTATTCAAATAGCCAATGTAAGCCATCATTGTTTCAGTGGCCGTCTCCAGCATCACAATTTTTGACGTTTCCGTCTCATGCGGGTCTGGAAATACTGAGTCTTGCTTTCGAAGCGCTGTGGACATACTCTTATTACCTCTTCACAGATTATCTCACAAAAGCGCACTCGTGCACGAATCTAGTAAAGAGAGGCCTTTACCCGCTTTTCTAGCTCAGCCAAACGATTCAGGCGCTGCTCTAGTAGCTGTTTGGGTGACTGATTGGCTTTCTTCAAACGACGATGATACAGGTAGTGTTTTACTTCGGTATAAGGAGTATTTACCAGCGAGTAAGCCTGACCAGTAGACTGCACAATTCGGCCAGAAAGATTGAGCTTATTGCCTGCAACGCGCGAACTTTCGAAGTTGGGAGAACCAGGGGGGCTATTCTGGTAATAGGCAATCGTATTCATAACCGAGCGAGTGACACCAGTCAAACCAATTAGCGGTCCAGAAATTGCCTGCTGATCAGCAATGCGCCTCAGTTGTTGCACGTGCGCTACTTCTTTATCGAGCGGACCATCTAACTCTTCGGTGCGGCGAATGAGAAAAGCCAATTCTTTTGTTTCAAGTGGAGAAGAGTCATCAACGGCTCTTGGATCAGCAGAGGAGCTCCATTCTGACAGAACTTCATCAATTGAGCGTCGCGGACCTTGGGGGAACAATTTATCGAGTCTGCGCCTTTCTATTTTGGCAACAACGTGACCTACGGTGGTTCGAATAATTGGGTTGCATGTGACAAGCGCATTGCCGACGAGTCCAGTAATAGCAGCACCGCCGCCATAGTCGCGTTTGCTAAAGCCTTGCAGTGAGCACAACGACGAACCCATTTGAGTAAAACCCTGGGCCGAGTCGATGGCGTAGAAGGTATTCTCAGACCATTCTGTAAAGCGAGAACCAACACTCCAATTTTTGTATTCAAAGATAAGTTGATTTTTGATATGGGTGAGCAAGCGCCCCTGAAGTTCATAGAGTTCTTTTGTGCGCACCAGATTCTGACCGGCTAGCAATTGCGCCCGTTCAGCAAGCATGGCATCAATGGTGGTGACATATCCTTTCACCACAGCAGCAGAAGCCGCTGGTGAGAATCCATTCTTGCTAGCCACACGAGTGAAATTTAAATTCTGCAAAAGTTGCACAGCAGAACTGGTGCCGGTAATAGCCTGACCGACGATGGCACACTCTAAGCCTTTCTTCTGGGCTGTTCGCGAAACTAATGAGGGGTTTCTCAGCCCGCGTGCCCGCTGCCTAATGTCGACAATGGTGTTGCTAAAAGCTAGAGCAGTACCGGCTTCACGCTGCATTGGATAGAGCCATTCTTGAGCAAAACTCTTGCGGTTGACATTGTCGTGATACTCAGCGTTGTAGCGCGCTAACTTGATGCACTCAAGCATGATCTTTCGATCTAGCTTGGCAACAGCTCCTTTGAACACCAGCTTCGATGCTTGTTCGGCAGAAAGTGTTTCTGGCAAAATTGAGCCAGGCTTTGGCGCTTCAGAAGAAACAGGATCACTTAAGGCAGCCGGCTGGGTACCCGAAGGTGGCGCTGTAGCTTCAGAAGGGGAGAATGGCGCCATAACTGACGCAGGACCGGCCTCTTCTGGGGGCGCTGGCGGCGCGTCAGGCGAATCAAGGGCTACTGCGGCCAAAGGTAGTGAAAAACTTAAAGCAACAGCCAGCAGGCCAGCAATTAGCTGGTATTTTCCTGCATGCATAAGCTTTAAAGACATCACGACCAATTAGCGCCCCACTGCAAATTGCCAAGCTTATCAGCTAAGCTACAAACTCGATTGACAATAGCAAAATTTATCAAATGAGCAAAGGTTATACGATGTACTTTAGGAAGGTTCTAGGCGGTAAGAAATGGGAGCAGTAGACAAGGCGCTGTGGTTTATAGAAAGCCACTATGCCCAAGATATTAACCTTGACGACATCGCCAAAATCGCCGGCGTTTCACGCTTCCACTTGTCACGGGCTTTTCCCTTGGCAATGGGCAGTTCAATAAGTACGTACGTCCGAGGTCGGAGACTGAGCCAAGCTGCCCGCCAACTGGCGCAGGGGGCTCCAGACATTTTGGCGGTAGCAATTGAAGCGGGATATAGCTCCCATGAAGCTTTTACCAGAGCCTTTCGTGATCAATTTAATTGCACACCAGAAATGGTCAGAGCGCAAAGGAACGTTGACAATCTAACCCTCGTGGAGCCAATCAAAATGACTGAAACATTGATCAATAATTTGGCAGAACCAAGATTCGAAACCGGCAGAGCGATGAAATTGGCCGGTCTAACTGAGCGCTACAACTGCGAAAGCAGCGCCGCAATTCCTTCGCTCTGGCAGCGCTTCGGCGCATACATCGGAAATATTCCAGGCCAAATCGGCAAGTGCGCCTATGGTGCCAAATACGTCAATGATGGCGATGGGGACAATGGCTATTTTAATTACATGAGCGCCTGGGAAGTGGCAGCCAATGCTCCTGAAATACCCGAACTGCACTACATTGAGATTCCGATTCAGACTTATCTTGTCTTCACTCACAGCGAACATATTTCAACTATTCGCCAAACCTGCATCACTATCTGGGACAAATACTTACCACAAAGCAACTATAAAGCGAGTAAGGGCACTGAGTTTGAACTGTACGACGAAAAATTCGACTCTGTCACTGGCCTCGCCGGCTTAGAGCTTTGGATACCGATTCAAGCTTAGAGTGAAGTTGCTACTATTTATTTTTGCGAAACGAAGGTAAAAGCCGGTACAGCGGCCTGCTGTGGCAGCCTAGGACTGAGGCAGAAAGCAAATGAAGATGCATCAACAGGCTCTATAGCTTTATACTGTTGATAAGATTTCTTCGCGCTCGTCCAGAGGTTATGACCAGAAGTGAATGACCTTAAAAAAACACTTCTCTGGCTCACTTGCATTCTTGCGGGCGCTGGGTCTCTACTAGTGGTAGAGATAGACTTCTGCGCCACTCCAGCTCTCGCTCAAGAGTATTTGTACGGCTTCGATCAATCGGATGATCACGGATTGACCGATACCTCAGGCAAAGAACTCTTGCCTCCAATTTATGCTGGCATTAAGTATTTGGGTCACGGCTTGTTCTTGCTCAAACAAAAGGGTCCAGAACAATCAAAGCATTCTGACTGTGCCAAAGAAAAATTACTCTTCAACAACAGTTTCAACAAAGTACAAACATCAGTTCCTCCCGGTACAACTTTCGAGCGAATACTCTGGCTGGGCAGTAGCGCACAAGAAAAGCAAGATTTTATCGCTAACGAAGTGCCGTCGGACGCGCTTATTGTAATTGAGCCGAAGTATGCTTTTGCCAGAGAATTTCACAATGGTCGCGCCTTCGTCAGATTCCCCGCTGCTGACAAACCGGCTCACAACGAGCTGATAGACAAACTGGGAAGATTGGCCTCAGCTGCTGGTCTAAAAGCAATTGCATCATACGGATCTTACATTGAAGTAGAAGATGCATCTGGCAATCTCGGTGTTGTAAATCAAAAATTTGAATCTGTGATTCAACCAAAATATAAATCTATTTCTGCCCAGCTAACTACCCCTCCGACAGTAGACGAATACTCGGCATGGTATGAGGGCTTTGCCGAACCGATCTATTATTTCGCAACCGCCAAAGACGATGGCAGGCCAGTGATTTTGTCACAGAAAGGCGAGACTATCTCGACGGCACCATCTGAGCTTGTATGGAAAGGGGCCAAAGCACCGCCAGCTCTTGTCGATGAGATCTATTCGTTCGACATTGGTTCGCCGTTGCTATTAGCTGCGGGTGCGGCTGCTAACAAGAATTATGATGTCGCTTATCGACAAATTGCACCATGTGTACTTTTGAAGACAGTCTGTTGTGACAGAAAGCCTCGCAGAAACCTAAGCTCTGCCAACTTTAAGAACTTTCCGACAATGGTTCGAACCTTGCATTACTACATCTGTGAGCCGTTAATACCATGCGTCGATGCATTTACTGAGGGCCGCTACGAGGAAGCCATCAAGCAAATACAAAACACCGTCCTCGATGAACGAAAATCACCAGCATATCAACCGGTATACATGCGCGCCTTATGCTTACAGGCGCTGGGCGAATTTGAAAAAGCGAAGTTTGAATATACTCGCATTATAGAAGGTTCCAACGATCTGCTTTTAAAAGAACGGGCTCAAACCGGCTTAGATAGCTGTTCACACAAGCAATCTGCTATACCTTCATCAATGCTGACTTTTCCACCGCGCTGGAAAAACAGAGAATATGTAAACGATTCGTTTTAACTAGAACCTTGAGGTGAAGGCTTTCATGAACCTGATTTCTGCAAAAGCTTATCTTAGCGCCATCGCAATTCTTGTAATTGTGGGCGCTGTTGTCTCAACTCAAACACCACCAAGCTCTCGGCACAAGCTTACAAAAACAGAGTCAGGTATTAACTATCACTTTCGCCAGACGAGAGAGCCTACAGCTGAAGAGAGAAAAGCGGGGACGGTAGCGCTCGAGAAATGGAAATCAGCACATAGACATCAAAAAAGTCACTTCGCAGACGACATTGTATTGAGCAAGGTGCTAATTGGTATGACTCAAAAAGAAATTGTTGAGTATATGGGCACGCCAGATGCATTTGGTGCAGTTCGCGACATAGCACCGAACATTGTAATGTCTGGCTATGACGCACAGAATGGAGAAAGCCAGTGCGACCTAATAATTGAATTGAAGGATCACGGCAAAACATCAGACGTCTATCTTGACGTAAACTATTGAGACTCAAGCTAAGTCAATCTACAACAGCGAAAGTAAATAAGCCGAGTTCAGAGCATCGAGCCCACCAGCCTGCAGCACTAGTGGCCAGAGACCTCTAGTTTGCCTGTCATTTTCTTCGGCAGGTGGAAATCCCGGATTCCAATTTCGAACTACTTGCGCGTTCGATTTGCCTTTCATTTCTTGGCTGCACCAAACTGATTGCGCGGTGGCATAAATGCAATTTTTTAACGGCTCAATGAGCAGATTGTGTCGACGGGCGAAGTCGAACAAGAGGCGCAGCATCACACCTTTGCCAGTAGCTAGATCATTCGACCAGTCGGCGGCAATAGGCGACTCATGGCAAACATCCTGAGAATCAACAAATGAATTAGGCGTTGAGTTTGTCACTGACGCTTCTATCAATTTGTCTGTCTGACGCAAAATTTGTTGCCGCCTACCTTCATCAAAACGAGCGGCATAAACACTAAAAGCCTCAAGCAAAACACCTTCGTTGCCACTCCAAAGAGCATCTTCGTTGCCGGGTACATGCTTAGGCCCCGCATTGTTCGGCCCCTTAGGTGTCCAGTAAATCAACAAGTTCTGATTGTAGAGGGCCCAGTTGTCTGGCTTTCTACCATTATAAATTCCAGTGGTCAACCACTGATATTGCTCATTGGCAAACTGCAGGTACTGAGGATCTTCCGGTCTTAGATAAGCCATACTGGCAGCCAATCTAAGCGCCCATGCGTTTGTCACTGTATTCTTTTCGCGGGCAGGTTCATTCACATCTGAAGCGTTCCAAATACCGCCGTACTCTTTATCGCAATTTTCTAGCATGCGCTTGTAGGCATACTCTGTCTCTACCGCCAGATTAGCTTGCTGGAAGATAGTCGGCAGACCACTTTCTGTAGGGACATAATCGTAAAGGTCCATAAAGAAACCGCCCCACCAACCAAAGTCATCGACCCAGAAATTCTGAGTTTTACAGGCAACATAAAACTCATATCCTTCAAGCATGATAGTAAGAGCCTTGGCCCGGCGCGCCGACTCACTCTGTACTCCTCTATAACTGTGAAAATATCGAGCAACGCACTGCAGGGTGTTGGCCTTTCGCCAGATATCAGTCTTCCAATCAGATTCATTCTTTGTCTCGTCCCAGATGACACAAAGCCGATCGAATATTTCGTCTCTTGCAGTTTTGATGTCGTATTCATTGCACTTCATACATTTCACCATATCTGGAGTCACAACAGGAGTCTACTATTTCGGGCCTTATGCGTCAGTACATTGGTGAGTTACTTTGCCGATATTCTTGGCGAATTAATTTGAGAATTCGAACACTGATAGCCTCGCAATCGCAATTACGGAGCAACCATCATCAAAGTTGACCGCAATGCTATTCTGAGAAAGAAAAATGCAATGCAGGGTCGAACAATGAACACAATCGAATTTAAAATTCAAAAGATTGAGAACACTGAGCATTTAGTTGGTCAATATCAAATTCGCATTTTTGTCGATGGAATTGACTACATTGGTGACACCGAAGACTCACAACCGCCACTTGGGCATTATCCGCCAGACTTATATCGGCAAACCGCTCTCTTAAATGGTGGTATCCTTCTATTTGCAATCTGCTGCTGTGGCTGCATTGGCTGCGGCGATCACTTCGCCAAAGTCGTGTGTGCAGATGGCCAAATTACCTGGAAGCAGCACGGCAAGCCAGATGTGACATTTGAAGAAAAGCAGTACAGGTCTGCCATCGCAGAGATCAAAGCTAACACTTCATGGGAAAGCGAAGAAGATGCTTTTCAACGCCAAGCAAAAGAACTAGATTTTTCAGGATTTGAACTTGCAGGTTGGCAGCTTATTTGGATTTCAAGCAAACCAGAGAAGAACTCAGTATCTCTCACCTTTCAACAAGGCATGGACGATTATGACTCATGCTCATTGCCGTGCAGCAATCACGATAAAGAAACAATTCTGAAAACACTTGCTCTCTGGGCACCAACTGCCAGCCCCAAAGACTTCAATCCAAAACCAACTTGGAATTCAAAAACCAAAAGAGAAGATGAGCAAAAAAAGTGAGAAAAACTCCGAAAAGCATGGGTTCGAAAAAATCTCGACCTAAGGCTTCCAACAATCAACTCAGTTTGGCTACGACGAATCTATATAAGTAGTAAAAAATGAAACAGTCTTCAATATTAGGGCAAATCTGTAGAAAACTTTGCTAGGCAAGTTTGAAGAAGAGGCAACGGCGGTCTTGTCAAGACCAATAAAGAAGCCTGCCTTAAAAGCAGCTAAGATATTTGATTCCGCTCATATACTTACTGAGTTACCTGACCACACCGCTCCCTGGAGTATTTGAGAAAAAATGACTACAACTGTAACCACCGAAAAAACCATTGTTGAAGCTAACTGGAACACCATCAGAATCCAAGAACAAGCTTCACGTCTATTGGGTCTCAACTGGATGACCACAATGCAACTTCTTCAGAAGTTTGGCGGCGAGAAAGCTGTTACTGAATTCAAGCACACAATGGAAGCTCACAAAGTTGAGTATTTCAAAGGTCTTGCAGTAAAAACACCTTACGAACTAGTAAAAGCTATCGCTGAATTCGACGTTAACGTCTACGGCAGCAAGGTAGAAATCTGGGGCGACGAGAAATCAGCAACCCTTCATTACCTATCATGCGGCATGTTCAAAGCTCTTGAACAAGCTGGCTTGATCAAAGATGAAAACAGAGAAGAAATGAGCAAAGGCATGGAAGCTTGCATGACTTCCTTGGCTAGCAAATTCGACTTCACAACTGGCGTTGAAATGTGCTCCAAAGAGAAAACAGCTAAAGTTACTTTCTCCAGAAAGTAATTAGCTCTTAGCTCAAAAGCTAAAAACTAATAGAAAGGGAGTCGGTTTACCGGCTCCCTTTTTTGTGGAAAATCTAAGGAACATCCCGCCATCCTGCGCCGTTTGTTATACTCGCCAACGTAAAACTTGGGGACCAGCAATTCAATGAAATTTGGGCACACTCTATGCACCATTTGCTCTCTCGCCTTAGGGCTTAACCCATTGTTGGTTTTTGCCGAAGTAACCGATTTGCCAATTGTTGCACCGAGTACTTCGCCACCTAAAAACGATTTGTGGGGAGTTACGCCAAAAGCCAATACCATTAGTTTGCCCACTCAAATTCTTAAAACAGGTATCAACCTCAATAGTAATGGCATATCGCTCAATTCATTGCAGCTATCAAACGCCATCGGCCTGACGCCCATCCTTGAAAGAATTCAAAACCTCAGATCAAAGAAAGCGTCGCAAAGAGCAGAAGTAACATTAGAATCTCTGGCCACCAGACAAGATCTAAACGACGCATTGATTGATGCCCACCAACTAATTCAAAAGACATCGCTCGAAGTCGACTTTGTGATGTCTGAAGTAGAGGCAGAGCAAAACGTTTACGAAGAAATTCTCAACAGCTACCAAAATGCACGAGACCATGCAGTTGCCAAAACAAATGCGGCCGCCTTCATTACCAATGGTGCACTATGGGCAGTGGCGGAAGGTTTTACCATTCCAACTTACAAATATCCCAACTATGCCATTCCTTCTGGTATTAACGGCATTATAGCCGGGCTTGTACCCTCATTTTTCTCAATGTGGGCGATGAAGCAAGTAGCGGGAGAGAAGAATAAATCAGAGAACGATCCTAATATTTTGGCCAAATTATTTGACTATCCGATTACGCCAGATATCGACTATCCGTCCTCTGTTTGGCAGTTCTTGCAAACCATTCCACCAGGGCAGCTCAGCGGCAAAACCCGCCGAGAACAATTAATCGACCGCTGGATTTCAGATGACAACTTACCTGATTTCACCGATCCAAAATCACGCAAACAAATTGATGTAATTACGGCCAGCATCTCACACCGCAAATCTCTCACAATCAGCACCCTAAATACTCGCCTAGTTATGCTGAAACAGCTAGAGGGCGAAGTGCTTAAAATGAAACGCATGCTGCTCGAGCTAAACATGGTCGCTCGCGGCGAAAAGACTATCTAGCTAGGCACAAAGAGACTGCTCAATTCACAACGCAGTGAAAGATTTGCCGAGCATCCCGAGCCATCCACCAAGATTTTGGCGCGTTTGTGCGGTTCTTCAAGCTCAACATAGCGGTCTTCAGCCGGCATCCAATATTTTTCCCAAATCTCCCGCTTTGCCTCGCCGTCGCGCTCGATACCACGCTCAAGTCGCTGCTCGCGACAGCAATAGACCCAGCAAGTAATATCAAAAAAAGCTGCCAACTCCTGACGGGTGGTATATATCCCCTCAACGATTGTTAGGCCATAGGCCGGAACAGTATGCCACTGCGCCAAGCAATCTCTATCCCAATCGTAGCGTTGGTAGCTAGCATTCTCACCACGACTCAGAGGCAAGAGAACCTCTCTGCGCAAACGCTGCCAATCGAAGTCAGAACCAATAAGTGCGTCACATTCTCGCTGCGGTAAGCGCAAAATAGATGGTTTAAAGAAGTCATCCATATGAACAGTGATAACAGACGAGATGCCATGCAACTGTTCAGCCAAGCGCTTGGCAAAATACGTCTTGCCGGAACCACCGCAACCGTCTATGGCAATCATTACAGCACGGCTGCCCAACTGCTCTTTAATCAGACCAGTAAGCTCGCTCAAGCTAAGGGTAGATTGCGGTTGCTCTGCCATAATAATCTCGATAACAGATCATATTCTAGAGCAAATGGTAATTTAAAATGCGTACAAATTATGCCATGGCTTTCATACTTCTAGTTTGCCTTATCGGCAACGCTACTGCCATGGCTAGCGAAGGCAAGAATAGCGAAGATAAGCAAAGCAGCAAAGACAAACAAAGCGAATCAGAGCAGCAACTAGTCAAGTCCAAACTTGAGCCAGCCAAAGCAGTGAAACCGATGACAAATTCAATTAGCAAACAATTTGAAATTTTGCGCAACGATATACCCGAAGCAAAAACAATCTCAGAACAAAATGGTGTATCTATTCCTGACGCTAAGAGCGTTTACTATCCATGCACAAGACTTGCCAGGGCGGCCAATGAACTGAAGTTAGACAGCATTGAAAATGCTAGCGCCGCCATCAAATATTTAGAAGATGACGATTACAAGTTACGCTTCATTGCAGCATCAGCTCTGGCTACGACTTTCAAGACTCATCCCAATGGTCTCTCGATGTCAGATGTCGAAGAGCGCACCAGCCCCCGCCATGCGAAGCTAGTTGAAACATTCAAAGCAGCGATCGCTAAACACTTTGCCACAAAATAGATTTGTTGCTACTGGCAAAATTTTGAATTAGCCAAATTTAGAGAAGAGTTTAGCGATTGGATAAAGCCAGTTTAGGTGCTACTGCTGCGCCAGATGCAGCCGGGTAGAAGCGCTCAAACACGAGGTCTACGGCTCGGGCAAACGATTCAGCAGAATCGCCAGCAGGTGAAACTGCCTTGGCTGCTTTCTTAGCCGCTTCGCTGCTTACTGTCATTGCAACGCCAAAGCCAACGCCAGAGAGAATCTCAACGTCGTTCCAATTATCGCCAAATGCCAATGCTTGGTCGGTGTGAAAATCGAGGGTTGGCATCAATGCTTGCAGGGCCGTGAACTTACTTGTTGCAAGAGGCATAAATTCTAAATAGCCAGGCTCGGTCTCAATAACTTGCGCCTGGCCTTTAAAGCGCTCAACTAAATTTGCCTTGATTTCAGCGATGCGATTTGGATGCTCACAGAACACCAATTTTTGGGCACGATTGCCTTTCAATTCGTGAATGTACTCGTTTTTAATGGCTTTGCGAGAGCGAGTGCAGGCCTGATAACCAAGAGTGTATTCATTTTCATGGGCATAGAAAACAGATTCGCCATGATAATAATAGATGCTTACTTTATGCTCGCGCCCTGCTTCAATCAATGAATGGGCAAGATCGCCATGCAAACTTTTCTCTAGCAAAATTTCTTCAGTCAAAGGCATTTTGATGACAATGCCATCGCAAGAAATTACAGGGCCAGTTAAGCCAAGCAAGTGATAAGAAGGAAGAACGTCTTCATGCCTGCGGCCAGAGGCCATAACAATTTGACAGCCATGGTCACGCAATTTTTGAATAGCGCGCTGATTAGCTGCACTGACAGTTTTATCTGGGCACAGCAATGTGCCGTCTAAATCAACGGCAGCTACTTTAAAGGGAAAAGGCTCAATTTTATTAGCGTCCACTTTAGTGCTATGCATTTTATTGATATCCATTTTATTGGTGTCCCCTTTATTAGTATCCGGATGCCAACACCCGCAAAAACCAGCAAATTAGTCTATAATTCTCACTATATTCCAGATAATACACGCAAAAGCCTGCAATTGACAAGCGCTAACCGGCAAAAACCAGCATATCCACAAAAATGCTTAACGAAGAAAGAAAATCAAAAATTTTAGAAGTGCTCAGCCAACGGGGTCGGGTGCTGTCATCTGAGCTTGTTGCAGAGCTAAATGTTTCAGAAGACACCATTAGAAGAGATCTGAAAGACCTTGCCCTGGCCGGTGCAATCAAGCGCGTGCATGGCGGAGCCTTGCCCATTGGGCACGTAGAATTCAGCTATGAAAAACGGCAAAAAGAGTCAGTCGGTGAGAAATCAGCCATAGCCAAGCGAGCAGCGGCGCTAATTTGCCCAGGCCAAGTAGTGTTTATAGATGGCGGCACAACTACGGCCCTTGTAGCCAGCTATTTGCCCAAAGATTTAAAGGCGACCTTCATTACCTATAGTTTGCCTACTGCCATTGCTTTGACCGAGCAGAGCAACTGCCATGTGCGCTTGCTGGGAGGTCGCGTAGTGAAAGACTTATTGCTTACTATGGGCCCAGGGCTGCTCAAAGAAATAGAAACGATTCAAGCAGACCTTACTCTCATAAGCGCAGAAAGTGTACACGGAGATTTCGGGGCTACTGTTTCACACCCTGACGATGCTTTGGTCAAATGCGCCTTCATACAACAATCGGCAGAGACAGCCATTCTTGCTGGCAGTGAAAAGTTTGGCAAGGTGGCGCCGTACCGCATCGCTCGCTTAAACGAAGTTGCCTCAATTATTACTGATACCTCTATTGATACCAAAGAACTAGAGGCCTGCCAAAAAGCAGGCGGCTCAATCATTGTGGTTTAGGCTATTTCTCGCGATAAACCAAGCGTTACCGCTCAGCAAGGTTTAGGCATAACCAAGCGGTCGACACAAATATAAATCGAAAGGCTAATTGAAAATGAATTCAAATCTGCCTGCCCGAACACCACCCAGATTTGGGTGGTAATCCGGAGAAAGCAATTTTGCTGAACACAGCCAAAGACCTTTTGACAAGGTGGCTAGATACGAATGAGCCCAAATTGGCAAAGTTCTTGAACCGCGACTAGACCACTAGCAGCAGAGCACTAGAATCAGATCACTGGCATCAGACCATTACGTCATTAACGTAGGGGCGATCGAAGAAGCGCTGTCTGGCCAGGCACTCAACAAAACCAGCGTGCGATTTGTCTTTGCCAGCATCAATAGCAATGCCATAGTCGGGCTTTATTGCACTGTCGGCTTTGAAATCATTGATTGCTCTTTCTAAAGTTGAGCTGACTAATTTACCAGCGGCCTTATCATCTGCACCAATTGGCTTGCAGTGTTTGTAAGTCTCAAGGATGAAGAGCCTGGCTCTGGCATCGCCATTCAAGGCCGCTACCGAAGCGTCACCAGCAGCAACGAGAACGGCATCAAACAAGACCGAACCAGTAGCAGCTAGAGCGAAATCGACAGCGATCTCACCTTTGTCTCCAGAAATAGTGCCACCATGTGGTGCAACAATTGCAGGCACAGCTCCCGCTGCTTTGAGAGCCTTGACTGCTGATTCCAGTGAAGCAGAATCAAAGCCATCACTAGCCAAGATAGCTACTTTGAGAGTTTCAGCAGACGAAATTGGCTTAGCCAAAATACTGAGGGCTTGTGAAGGAGTAACCTTGAGATTGCTAGCAGACTTAGGCTGATAGTCTTCCACTTTAGCGTCAGCAGGAAGCTGCCTATTTAATGGCTGTTCTATTTTAACCGGAGCCTTAATATTGAGTGAAGCTGCCACTTCTTTAGACAGATCAGTATCGACATTTTGCAGCACACCAATAACTCGCTCTTTGATTTCTTGTGACTTGACGTGCAATAGCTCAAATTGAATAGCATCCACAATATGCTGCTGCTCAACCTCTGTTTGACTAAGCCAGAATAAACGAGCCTGGCTAAAATGATCGACAAAACTCAGATTGCGATCTCTTGCTTTTACGCCTTGCATTTTCTCCATCGCCGAGACAAATCCAGACATATCGGCACCGGCCTGAAATGGGCAACCGCCGCCAACTGTATTTGGTTCATAAGCGGTGCTTCCACGGTTTATCGTGGTGCGCATGTGGCCGTCTCGCTGGTTGTTATGCACTGGTGCCAAAGACTTATTGATTGGCAGCTCATGGAAGTTCGGCCCACCAAGGCGCTTCAGTTGAGTATCTAAATAAGAAAATAGTCGACCTTGCAGCAAGGGGTCATTAGTGAAATCAATTCCTGGCACCACATGGCTTATACAAAAAGCCACTTGCTCAGTTTCAGCAAAGAAATTCTCTGGGTTACGATTGAGAGTCATGGTGCCAACAATTTGCACAGGTACAAGCTCTTCAGGAATTAACTTAGTGGGGTCGAGCAAGTCAAAATCAAACTTGAACTCGTCAGCCAGCTCGACAATCTGCATGCCGAGATCCCATTGAGGATAGCTTCCGGCCTCAATTGCTTCAAATAAATCTCGTCTATGAAAATCAGGATCTTTGCCAGATATTTTGACAGCTTCATCCCACAATACTGAATGTACACCAAGATGTGGCTTCCAGTGAAATTTGACGAAGCGCACTGTGCCCTTGTCGTCAATCAATTTGAAAGTATGCACTCCAAAGCCTTCCATCATACGTAAGCTACGCGGAATGGCACGGTCACTCATGACCCAAAGCAGCATGTGAGTGGCTTCGGTATTGATAGAAACAAAATCCCAAAAGGTGTCATGGGCAGAGGCTGCCTGAGGCATTTCGTTATTTGGTTCAGGCTTGACTGCGTGAATGAAATCAGGAAACTTGATAGCGTCTTGCACAAAGAAAACAGGCATATTATTTCCGACCAAATCAAAGACACCTTCTTGTGTATAAAATTTGGTGGCAAAACCACGAACGTCTCGCGCCAAGTCAGAAGATCCACGCGAACCGGCAACCGTAGAAAAACGGGTGAAGAGTGGAGTTACAGCTCCCTCTTGCAGAAATGCCGCTTTGCAATATTTGCTGCCGACACCGTTAGCCACGAATGTTCCATGTGCAGCACTTCCACGGGCATGCACCACTCTTTCAGGAATTCTCTCATGATCGAAGTGTGTCAATTTTTCGCGAAGAAAATGATCTTCTAGAAGTGTTGGGCCACGCCCTCCAGCTCGCAGTGAATTTTGATTGTCGTTGACGCGGACGCCTTGATTAGAGGTCAAAAATTGATCGGTCGAGTCGGCAGTATACAACTCTAGTTGTTCAGCTTTTTCGTCAACAATTTGGTCTGCATTCTTGGTTCCCGCAGTTGAACTTTTCTTCTTCGGCATTTTCTACTCCACTAGTATGACAAATATGCGCTACCCGCTCGGCATACTAAGCGGGACATAGTGGCTCAGCAGACAAGGTTTGGCCGCTTAAGTTCCGTGCAAGTTTCTAAAGAGTGGCGACCTTAGCAAAATCTTCTTTTTTCGAACGAATACCCGTCTACATTTGCGTGGGTGGTTCAATGACCTCAAGGTAAAGTGAATCTATTACCTCTTGATACAAGCTTGCGCTGCGCGGAATCGCTCGGCGAATGCCATCGAGTGTTCTTAAGATTTCAGTCTTCAGCATAGCCGCGGCACTTACTTCAGCAGCTTCCCACGATGCAGAGGTGTCTTTGACAACCTCAGAATACTCGTTAAAAGATTGACGGGGGCTGAGCTTTGTCGAACTGTCAGTTTTATCGACAGCTTTGTTAGGATTGCCCGCCCAAATTATCGATTGTTGAAATTCTTTTCTCAGCCAAATGAAGACACACGAATCGAGCTTGATGGCCATCAGCCCAGCACAAGATGTAATATGCTCAAACCCTGACACAGCAATCAACTTTCGTAAGTGCACAACTTCGTCATCTAAGCTTTCTACGTAATCAATTATTGCCGTTGTTTCAGATGCACTCGGAACTTCGCCAGTGCTAACTAGCTCTGCACCATTATGAAAGGAGGCAACGAAACCATCAGCAGAAACAAAAGAAAGAAGGCTAGCTTTTTTAGCATGAATTACATCTCTGAATTTTTCTTCTGAAATGTTAGCCGTCAAATCTTCAGTGAAAGCTGAAACTCGCTCAATAGCAACTATCGCTTCACCAGTAATAAACGAAGTAATTTTTGTAGATACCAATTTCGCAATGAGAGCGCAGATGTTCCTCTCTTCAGAAGTAATGTATTTTGGTTCAAAGTGGTGGCACGCGATTAAACCCCAAAGTCTACCTTCATGTATCAACGAAAGCGTAAGCGAAGCGCTAACATCCATGTTTCGCAGATACTCAAGGTGAATTGGCGAGGCTGAACGCAAAGCACTGCGTGACAAATCGAGCTTAGCAGTAGAGAGATGTTCTAAGGGTATTGGAACAGCATCTACATCAAAGATGGCTCTCACCCAATTCTTGAGAAAAAGTTGGCGGGCTGGCAGTGGTATGTCTGAAGCAGGAAAATGGTGGCCCATGAATTTATGGGCGCCTAGAGAGATTGTCTCAGCGACTACCTCACCATGCCAATCGGGAGCAAATCTATAAACCATAACCCGATCATAGCCAACCATTCTCTTAAGGTTGGCAGTGATATGCCCCAAATATGTATACAGTGATTCTCGACTCTCTTTCAGAAATTCGATAGAAGGTATATCAACTTCTTTAGTAGGCAAAACTTCTAATTCAAGAATACGAACATCGCCTTGCCGGTGAGTCAAGGCGGTCATCCAGCGGCGCCATGTCTTACTGCGAATCAGTACTGGCCTGGCTGAATCAATGCGGTCTTCAAGAAGCTTCATGATGGCCGCCGAGTCGTCCTTCAATACTTCTTTGATGTCTTTTCCTAGATCTTTCTTTTGCAACACGAAATCAGCGCTGCCAGCAATTGCAATAATTCGGTTGTTCTGATCAATGGCAATCAGTGCGCCATAAGGTTGAATACAGTCAATAAACTGCACTGGCTCTTTATCGCAGTCTGTTAGTTCGATTTCCATGAGTTTCCGCTTATCTTCCAAGACAACCATTATATAGAAATTGGGTGGGAGGCAAGCCCCCCACCCGGTAATACTATCCATTCTTTAGATTATTTAGCCGCCTACTTCTTTGTTGCTGTTTTACTACTAGCGACTTTTACTTTCCGAGCTTCTTCTTCATTTGGGCCAGTTCATCATCAACTTCTTGGTCTTTGCGGGCTTTGTCAGCCTCATACTTTTGCCGGGCAGCTTCTTGCTGACGGGCTTGTTCTTTTGCTGCAGCGGCTTGTTGTTTGCGCAACTCGTCTTGCTCGCGCTGCTTCTTTTCTAAGGCAGCTTGCCTGGCAGCCTCTTCCTCTGCCAATTTCTCTGCTGGATAAACAGCATAGTAATCACAGGCACCAAGGCATTCACCACACTGCATCACACGCTTAGAGCGCTTCCACAATTCCAAAACCATATAAGCTTTAAAACTGTCATCAACAGTTGATTCGTAGAATGTCGCGTTCTGCTTGCAGTTTCCACAAAGTAGAATCTCTTTCTTGCCGTTGAGTATACGCTTAAGTTTACTGCCAACACTCCAGATAAACATAAGCCTCCAACAATTACTGAAGCAATCTACTTTAGCGATCTAACGAAGCAAGCGGGCATCCGACATGTACTTCAAGCGTAGCAATAGCCCCAAGTATTCTTGGGTGAGATGCAAACTTGGTTTTCCTACTTGATCAACAGCGTCAAGCAGCGCAAAACTGCTGGCTGCTAAGTCTTTCTCGTGCCCAGACTCAGTGCGCGCTATAGTTCTGCGACCTTGCACATTCGAGCGCCTTGGTACAAAACCTTCTCTAGTTATTTGCTCATTGAGCGCATGCAAGGCTTCGGCAATAGCTTCTTGAGGCAATTTGCGCGATCGCTTCAAAGCCCAACGAGTAACTAATGTAAGACCGCGCAGAACATCATAGAAATAGAACCGTGGAAAAGCTGGCTCAAGCCAGGTCGGGTCAACCACTTCACCAGTGCGCTTAGAGCGAAAGAGATTACGCTCAATCAAATAGGTAACACCACTATCAAGAAAAGCCAGTTCGTCTTCAGTCAATAAATTAGTATCGATAGAAACTAGAGCTTCTAAAGCTGGAAGAGTTGAAAGCACAGAGCAACTTGGGCTCTCTTTCAAGTAGTTCGACTCGTCGCAGTTAAGACCGCCACCAGTTATTTGATATTTGAGAAACCATGGTCGCACCCAATTGAGAGCGCGTTCATGCTCAGGAGTAGCGTCGAAGCAATCACTAGGAATAGTGCGCGCTGTTGCCGAATGTCCAGCAAGAACGCGGCCATCAGCTAATTTCAAATCATGATCAAAAATATCACCGGCGGTGAGCAAGCGATAGAGCGAGCCTAAATAACAGTGGCAAGCAATATGAAAAATCGGACTAACACCCACTGGAATTTCTTCTTCAGTAAAGGGGAAGAAATGCAAGTAATGCTTGTCAACGGTAGCGGCATAGTCTTCTATAAACTTAGGCGGAATCTCACCAGCTAAGCCCATCTCTTCTAACAGCAGAGCGTGCCACCATGGATTATCCCACTTGGGCCAATAGGGTTCGCGAGCAGCCATGGCCTTTGCTTCAGGGCTAGCTAAATAGTCAATGCTTGACTGAATGTGGGGAAAGGCAGAACCCTCACCGGAAGATTCTGCCTCGCCGTTTAATTCGTCGCTAACTTCATCAGTTGGCTCGAAGCGGGCGCTTAAATCAGACACGCACTGACGAATCGACGGAATATCGTCGAGGTAACGTAGGACGTCTTTATTTTTGTCGATGGGCATTAGATCTAGAGATTGCCTCTGGTTTCTTGCTCTTTCTCAATTGATTCGAACAAAGCTTGGAAGTTACCCTTGCCGAAACCTTTAGCACCCTTGCGCTGAATTACTTCGAAGAACAAAGTCGGTCTATCTTGTACTGGCTTAGTGAAAATCTGCAGCAAATAGCCCTCTGACTCACGGTCAACCAAAATGCCCCACTTAGCCAATTCGGTAATGTCTTCGTCAATCTCACCAACGCGTTCTTTCAGCGTTTCGTAATAGGTCGCTGGAGCATTGAGAAACTCGATGCCACGGCTGCGCAATTCTTGTACGGTCTTGACGATATCGCGAGTGGTGATAGCGATGTGCTGCACTCCAGGTGCATGGTAGAAATCGAGATACTCTGTAATTTGCGATTTGCGCAAACCTTGTTCAAATGGCTCGTTGATAGGCAATTTAATAGAGCCACTGCGGTTAGCCATTACTTTTGATACGAGCGCTGAATACTTGGTGCTGATATCGCTAGCATCGAAATATTGATAGATATGGAAGCCGAAGATCTTGCTGTAAAACTCAACCCACTCGTCTAAGTGATTACCTTCAACGTTGCCGACTACGTGGTCAACAGAGGCCAAGCCAACCGATTCACCCTTCTTATTCTTCACTTCGGTGAAGCCCGGAGCGAAGCCTTTATAGTTGCTACGATCAAGAAAAGTATGGACCGTTTCGCCATAGGTAGCGATAGAGGCAGAAAGATAAGTACCATGTTCGTCGGTCACTTCTGTCGGCTCTTGAATAGAACGCGCACCACGGGCGATGGCGGTCTCGTAGGCTTTGCGCACATCACGTGTACGCATGGCTACATTTTTAACACCGTCGCCATGCTGCTGGACATGATTAGAGACAGCATGATCAGGGTGAAGGGCAGCGGTGAGAACAATAGTAACTTTCTCTTGGCGCAACACATAAGAGACGGCATCGCGGTTACCTGTTTCTAGACCACGGTAGCCAATTACATCGAAGCCGAAGCCTCGATTGTAATAGTAACAAGCCTGCAAGGCGTTACCGACAAAGAATTCAATGTAGTCAAAACCATCAATCGAAATTTCTTCGACAGCAGTCTTACTGCCAGTTTCTAATGCTGTTGCTTCTTTAACCATGAGGTTATCCCCTCTTTATTACTCACCGAGATTCCGATATATCCATCATAGGACATATAAATTGTACGACAGTAAGCGCACAGACTGCATCGTTCGTTTGATGTAACCACTTAAGAAAATATTGGCTTGCATTCGAATTAGGCCAATTTTGGCGCCACTTTGAAAGCTGCTATTTCTCGCTAAGGCTTAGCGGCCAGTTCAGACTTCAGCTTCAAAGCTTCAGCATTGTCTGGCTTAACTGTTAAAACCTCGGCCAACAAAGTTTGAGCCTCTGCCTTGCCTGCGCTATCACCTTTAGCCAGCGAATGTGCGAGGCCCAGTTTTACTTCAAGAAAGTCAGGAGCAGTTTTGAGCAACTTGCGATAAAGTGGCACGGCTTCGGCATCCTTACCGACTTTACGGTAGGCCTCTGCCAGCTTAAAGCTATGCAACGAGCTAAACTCATTGCCTACTGAAGCCTTGCGATAATGGATAATCGCTTCTTCGGTTTTACCAAAATGCGATAAGACTTGGCCCATCATAAATTGAATGGTCAAAATTTGCGGATAGCGCTTGTCTAGCGACTCAAGCTCAGTCATGGCTGCTTTCTCGTCGCCCGCGCATGCCTTGCGCCAAGCATGAAGACAACCATCAGAGATAACAGTTTCAGCGGCCATATCAAACTGTTGAGAGGCGGTAGCGCTTGCCACAGAAGTACCTGGCGCCATCAGCTGCGACTCAGCATTAACTTCGCTCTTCTGTTCGAGCTTGCCAAACCGCGCAGTGGGCGGCTCGACCTTGCTAGAGCAAGCACTGAGAGAGAGCAACAGCAGCGCTGAAGAAGTCAGTAGTGGTTTCAGAAGAGGTTTCATCGTCGGCCTAATAGAAGTTCTATGGAAGTAAGGTTGCATGGCCAAATCCTTGCATAACTTTAGGCTCTTTGACCTTAGAAATTGAGAGGTCTCGACTTAAAGTTGCCTCAGGCAAAGGGGGAGGATTAGACTCCATCTGCTCATCACCACCATAGGTTTTATCGTGAGCTTGGGCGTCTTTGGTCTTAGACTGCAAGAAACGGATGCGCTGATTGATTTTAGTGGCATATTTTTCGGGTACGGCGTTGGCGTAGACCAGCTCTACCAGTGTCTTGCCAGCGGTGTAATTATCACCCTTCTTTTCATAGAGTTCAGAAAGGGCAACTCGCAAGAACATGTCTTTGGGCTTCTCTTCTTTGAGAAAATTTAGGCGCGAAATAGCTTGTTCGATGACGTGCTTGTCTTGGTTGACGAGTGAGAGCTGGTGATAAGCATGATAGAAAGACGGCTCTAACTCAGTCACAGTGAGATATTCATGACTGGCTTCGCGATTGTGACCATGGCGGCGAAGACCTTCGGCGTAGGCATAGCGCACTTTTGCATCAGACGGCTCGGCTTCTACTTTTGCTTTGAGAGCGCCAAGATCAGGCAAGGCAACATGGGCTGGTGGAGCGGCGGAGGGGCTATGGGTTTGAGCAATTGCCGAATGACAATAAGTTGCCAGAGACAGCGACAAGCAAACAGACAAGCTGAAAGTCTGAATGAGCGAAGGCAAGAATAAAATTTTATTGTTGGTTGCTACCACTGAATTGAAAGCCGCAGACGGCTCCTCCTCGGGACACCGTCTCATGATAGCCCTTTTTGGCCAAAACCGCCCCATTTTGAAGGTAGGCCGACCAAATCGCTCTACAAATATTAGTTTGCTAGACCCGTCAGAAGACACTAGGCTTGAGAGAAAACGCTCACGCAGCTTCTGTTTTGCGAATTATTAGCCGGTGATAATTATTACTATCAGGGCTCAACATTTCGGCATTCTCGCAGGCATCTTCAGTCGCCAAAATCTCGCTAGAAGAGACTATGAGATGGCCTTCACTCAAGACACTACTTGTGACACTCTCGATCGGCTCACCTTGGTCAAGGAAAACCTCAAGAAGGTCGCCGGTTGACAGTTTATCTAACTTCAAACGGGTTTTGACAAAGTTCATTGGGCAAGCAACCCCGCGCAGATCTAACCTCACCATTGGCCCATCAGACCTTTCAACATTGTCCTGGCTACCGATTTTTTCCATAGAATTACTTACTGGCCTTAAAACAAACTTCTGGGATACATCCTAACGGATTAGGGCAAAAATCGACCGAAGCGTAGCGCGACCATGGCTTTGCAAAACATTCACGGTTGGCGATATAAGCAGCTAGACCCTCTAACAGTTCAGTGTTGCTCTTATTATTATCAGCAGCTAGACAATTCAAACACATCAAATCTTGGTCTTCACCCAGGGCAAGATTGAGTACCTGCTGCCTCAAACAAAGGCCCGCCTGGCATTTACAGCAGGTGGATGGCACATCATCTAATAATGGACAACTGATCGGCACTGGCGATGTCTCTTAGTGAAGCTCTTTTACAAGTAGAAAAGCTCGAATGACGGCCAAATACATTAATTCAGCCAAAAAATGGTGAAAATACGATGCTTCATGGGACTAACACCTTATCAATTATCCACTTATTAACCTAATCTTCAGCTCAGAAGCAAGTTGAAAAGAGGTTAGCCTTGTCCGGTCCCGAAACGAACATTGAAGCAGTGAAGCCCTCGGCACAAACCGAGGTAGCCAAACCGTCAGAGATTAACCTCGTCGGCTTGCTCGGTCGTGGTGGCGACCCGACGTTGGCTTATCAACCGCCAGCAGTGATCAAACCAGTTCGAGAAAATGATGCTAGCTTAAAACAAGCCGCCGCCGAAATGACAAGCAGCCTTGCTGCTGGCGTGGGTGGCACAGTGGTCTTCTCTTTAGCCGCTGCCACAGTGACGCATAACTGGGGCAAGGCACTCACTATTCCGATGGCAATGCTGGCTGGCGGCGCTCTCAAGTACACAACAAAAGCATCAATGGAAGCGGTCATGCTCGACAGCAAAGACCGCACAACTTCAGCCAAAGACTTTGCCTGGGGCGGAGTTGACGCACTTGCCGGCATCGGCGCTAGTGCTGTAGAAAAAGTTGTCGCCACTAAATATTTGACCAGCATTGGTCGCCGGGAGTTGGGAAAAGATGTGGCAGCATCACTAGCAGAAGATGCAGGCAAATTACTTTCAAAAGAATCAGTTGTACACGGTCTCAAGACAAATGTTTTGCGTGGGGTAGTGGGCGGCTCATCAGGTGCGGCTATTTGGAGCGCTCCACACCGGGTCAGCGAAAACTGGAATGAAATCAAAAACGATCCAGGAGCGGGCCTAGCGAAGAGCTTGATGCAGATTGGTCACGACACCGCCATTGGTGCGGCATTTGGCGGCACATTGACCGGCGGCGGCACCCTCATCAGCCGCCGCAGCGAAATATTCGGCCAAGTCAAAAATGCAATTGCCCCAGACAAGAACGTCTTGCGACTCGATACCTATCACATTAACGATTTTCACAGCAATACCGAACAGCTGCCGCGCCTGAAGACACTACTTGACCAGAGAATGGCGGTCTCACAAGCGAATGGTGTAGAGGGTCGCTTTATTGTGCCCGGTGATATCGAATCTGGCCGCGTCAATTTCGCCTTCACCAACGGTGGCAAAATCGAAAATGAAGCACTGATGAAGATGGGCGCCAAAGAGATTGTACCGGGTAATCACGCTTACGATGCCGCTGGCGGACGCTCTGATGTACCGCGTTACCCAGCTGTGATGGAACCACTATTGCAGAGAAACCCTGATGTTTCACTGATTGCTTCTAACTTAGATGTTTCAGCCCATCCACAATATCAGCGCATCTTAAAACCTTATGTGGTGCGCCAAGTGAATACACCTTGGGGCCCTACTAAATTAGGCACCATTGGTGTGACAACCGAAGAAGGTGCTGTTGGCGGTCTCAAATACCTTGACCCTAGAGCCACTGTTGAAGCAGCTATCAACGAAATGAAAAAAGAGGGAGTTTCGATCTTCCAAATTCACTCGCACCTCGGTTTAGGCGAAGACATCAAATTGGCACAACATCTGATTGCCAAAGACATAAAAGTAGCAGGCATCGTCGGTGCTCACTCACACGATGCTCTAGTGCGCCCAGTCTGGGTATCGGCAGAGCCGAACGCTAGCGGATTTGCTAGACTCAATCCGTTTGCCAACACACTTAGCTCGGGTGAAATTACCGGTAGTGCTAAATTCGAAATACCGATTGTACAAGCTGGCCACAGCGGAAACTGGCTTGGAGAATTCAACCAAGCAATTAAACCAGATGGCACAGCCCATCGCTTTTTGACCACAAGCAAGTTGCATCAAGTGGGAGATAATCTTGCAGAAGATCCATCAATTCGCAAATTTTTAGACGAAACCGCTAGCGATATCAACGCTTTGAAGCACGAAGCCTATGACAGTCAAGCCGTCAAAGCCTACAGCGCGGCCGGTTCTCGCAACCGCGAAACAGAAATGGGCAATCTATTCGCCGATGCTGTTCGTTTTGGTCTCAAAGACAGATTGGGCGATCAAGCTCCACAAATTGCTTTAGTTCACTCTGGTGGCATTCGCACTGGTATTCCTGCCAATATTCCGCTCACCCGACTTGACATTGCCAATATCGTCATGAACGCTGGCAAACGCGAAGGCGAACAACAAGAGCTGGCAATGATGAATTTGACAGGAGCTCAGCTTAAGAGTGCCATCGAGTATGGTGTGCGTGAAAGAGTTGCCGCCACTAAACCATCAACAGTCACCCGCGTCAAAGACCTCTTCGCCAAACAAGTAGAAGAACATGTCGATGAGCCTGGCAACTTCGTGCAGGTAAGTGGCATGAAATATTCGTACGATGCAACGAAACCTGGCTTACAGCAGGGAGGCCTTGATGGCCAGCGCATCTCTGGCCTACAGGTGCTTAACGACAAAGGGGTCTACGAAGCTATAGAACCAGACAAAGTTTATAGCGTAGCCGCTCGTTTTCACCCACTAGAAAAATGGTGGAAGTATGGAATCTTTGGTGATAAGCCGCTCGATCAACTACACCGCGAACTCAATGTACAACCGCTTAAAATTTCTCAAGTTGATTTAATTGGCGATTATATCAAAGGCAAAACTCTAGACCCCAGCAAGATATCACCCATAGAAGGCCGCATTTCTGACCTGACGCCGAGCTATGGTAGCGATATGCTTCGCCCTGGTAAATCGTTGCTTGTAGCGCCAATGTTGTCTGGAAAAGATCGCTTAGAAAAAAGCAGAGCAGAGGGTAAATAATTGCAGAGCAGTCATCTATCACTGGCAAGGCAAATCGCTTGTCCGGTGGTATTGATCAGCAGTTTACTGAAGAGCGAACAAGGTCTAAAAGAAGAACGAAATACTGATTTTTACATGATTAGCTCTATTAGCTACGTCAATCTTGAGCCTCTCGTAATTAGCACCACTTTTCTAAAAACTAGTAAAACTGGTTTTGCCGCTCTCTTAAGCAAACAAATGGCTGTCTCGCTTTTGAGCTTCGAACAGTTAGACGCTGTGGAACAATTAGGAAAGCTGAGCAGCGCCGAAAAAGCACAAAACTATGCCGCTGAGAACTTGGCACAATGTGGTTTTACAACCGGTCGGCTGAAAAGCGGATTACTATTTATCGAAGGCAGTATCGCCTTTAGCCTGAGAATTTTTGATCAAACTGAGTTAGAGCAATATATTGTAGTGATGGCTGAACTAGAAGAAAATCAAGACAGTAATTTTGCAAGCATTTCTGCAAAAGAGGCCGAGCAAAGCCAAAGATTCGAACCACTAATCAGATACAATCGTCTCTACGGCACAATTGACAAAAAAAGACTTAGCCAGGGCAATGATCGCTATCCAGTTTAGAACTATACAAACGCTAAAAGTGAGCATCGCTGTAGCTCTACTCTTGGCGACGCTTGTTGATTCTGTGCAAAACCCAGCAATGGCTCAATCAAAAAATAGCGATCCTTTGTTTGCTGAAGGCAAGAGTTACTTTGCTGCTGGCGACCTAGCGCGAGCCCTTACCTCATTTAGGCAGTACGAAGCGCAGAAGCCCAACAACATAGCAGTACACTTTTGGATTGGCCTGATACTTGATCAAACCGGTGACTCAAAAGCCGCCATCAACGAATACAATCAGTCTCTCGCTCAAGCAAGCTCGATAGGCACAGACAGTGCCGAGTTACGCATCAATATGGGCAATTCACAAGCAAAGCTTGGCAATAGCAAAGAAGCTCTCTCTAACTATCAACGGGCCATTGTGATCGACTCGGCGAATCCCTTAGCCTATCTCGGTTTGAGCAAGTGCTTAATTGAGAGTGGAGATTATGATGGAGCCTTAAAAGCAATCGATCGCTTTGCCGCCCTTGGTGGTCGCGATCTCAATGTGCCGCTCATTCGCGGCTTAGCCCTCACTGGTCAATCGAAGTTAGGGCCAGCTCGCGAGCAACTGCGGCTTTACCTGAACAGCAGTCAGACAGGCGGCATGGCAAATAATTCGCCCCTCAATCAGTTAGCTGTAAAAATTCTAAGCGAAATAGAGATCATGCAATAAAGCTCATCTGGCGATGACCCGCAATCTAATATATGCGCGCTAGACTAAACCGATGATGACCAAGAAGTTAGAACTGCGATTAGAAACCGATGATATCGGTGCCATTGAAGTACCGGCGCAAGCCCATTGGGGTGCTCGCACCGCGCGCTGGCTTGAGCATTTTAAACAAGTAGAAGGTCGGCTGCACGAAACCGCCCATCCCCTTCTTATAGATGGCCTCTTGCAAGTCTTCAAGGCGAAATTAGCGGTCACCCGCGAAATCATCGAAGCCTCTAACCCGATTGCCAGGGTGAAAGCGCAGGTTTGCGATGAAATACTGAATGGCCAATGGCGCGACGAAATAATAGTAGACCCTCTCCTCTCGCCCTCTGGCGAAGCCTTACTAGACAACCTAAACGAAGTGGTAAGTGGGCGCGCCGCTGAAATTCTTGGCGTTAACCCTGGTAATCTAACCAGCCAGGCAGAGCTTTTAGGTTTTGCTCAGGGCCACCTCGACCTCATCGGTCAAGATGCTTATGTGGCATCCACCAAACTAGCCTTACTGGTAGCCACTCGCGAGCTTTCTTCTGCTCTTTTAGACCTAGAAAGATTGTTGCGACGCAAATCGCTAGAAATAGAAAAGAGCCTGAGGGCCCAAGGTCTCGAAGAAGAGCCTGAGCTGCGCTCTGCTCGCGATTTTAACAACTTCGGCAATACCGCCGAAAGAGTGATTCGCCGCCTGACCGAAGGCAGAGAGCGCCTGCAAGAAGTTTCATTTAAAGGCGACCGCGCCTACCGCGAGAAACTAGTGAGAGAACTCTCACTTAGCAGCGGCTTCAAGATTAGAGGCGGTGAAGAAATTATCGGCAACGGCATGCTCAATTCATCGCTGGCCGATTTGCTAACTGTTTCATCAATTCTCAAAGAATTAGCTGTTGAACTAAGCAAGGTTTGTCAAAATCTTTATCGCCTCAAAGATTTAAAAAACGATTCACCAGCTCCGGCCGCGCTGCAAGCCAGTTGTCTCAAAGTAATTAGCGCAGATGTCTGCGTCAGTCTCGCTTTGCAAACCCCTACCAATGACCAAGGTGCCCCCGCCCTAACACTTGCGGCCAATGCACTCTTACAATCAATTGATCAAATTCGCAGCGCCATTCGCGCCTTCAATCAATCATGTATTTCAGCCATTACGTTAAAGGCTACGGCCGAGGAGAAGCATGTCTAAAGCTCTTTTGACTTCCATCTGTCTAGCGGCCACCCTGCTAGTTGTCGGGCCAGCCTGGGCACAGAACCAACCTCCACAGGTTTCGGTTGTGACACTACAGACAGTGCAAAACTCTGATGGCTCGCAAAGTGTAATCACGCCCAAAGGCGACTTGGCTCGCCTGCCCGGGCCTGGTGTTAACGGCAACACAGCGCAAATTTATATGGGTGCTCAAGGTGGTTTTTGGTACACCGATAGAAACGGTCAGACTGTAAATCTATCTGACGCAGTTAAGCAACTTCAGGCGAGAAGAGCCAGCACACAAGCGGCCGTGCAGGTACCGCAGTATGCACCGCAGCCATATTATCCACAACAACAGCAACAACAAGAACAACAGAGCACTAGCTCAGGCAATGGAGCAATGGCAGCCGTAGGAACGGCAGCAGCGGCTGGCCTGGGAGCCATGGCTGGAGCGGCAATGACCAACAGCTATTACAACGCGCCATATGGTACACCGATGCATTACGGCGCCAATGGCAATCCGTACTATTACAACAATGGCAACGAGCAACCCTTCCAAGACCTTAATCAAAATCAGAAGATGGCCCTCTACAACCACAATCAGGTCAATCAACAAAATCAGCAAGCCGCGGTGCAGCAAACTCAGACCAACCAAACAAATCGTCAGAGTTCGATGCAATCGAACCAAAGCAATCGCCAAACTGCCTACGGTAATGGCGGTCAGCAAGACTATCAAAAGCAGCAACAATGGTACCAAAATCAAAGGAAGCAAAATCCACAACAGTTCCAGCGTTCTGACAATAATCCTTTTGTCAGTCAATCAGCTGGCCAAGCTGGCGCTGGCAACAGGCAAGCCGCCCAAAGTCGCGATGGCGATAGAGCTGGTCGATTCGGCGGCGGTGAACGCTCTGGAGGCCTCAGAGGCGAATTGGGTGGTTTGCGCGGAGGCGGTGGTCGCAGACGCTTCTAAGCTAACCCGCCAGTTCAAAACCATAAACAATCGAGATAAAAGCGCGGTGGCAGTGGTGCCGGCGCCACCGCATCTGGTGCTTTAATATTTCCGATCTCACTAGATATCAGATCGATAGAGCCTAAAAATGAGTGAGGAGCTTATCAGGTGAAGAAATATGAAACTGATTTGTCATAACAAATCGTTCGATTTTGGTTACCATTAGGTACAGATTTTTAGCGGAGACCACCTCATGTTTAGCGGATATCGATTTGAGATGATTGTTGGCTGCATGAGCGCCGGCAAATCGAGCGAGCTGATTAGACGCATAGAAAGAGCCCGTTTGGCCTATTTGCCAACCATCATAGTGCGCCCAACCACTGACACTAGATCTAGGCCTAACCACGTTGAATCTCGCAATGGCATGGCTTCGCAAGCGATTGTTGTCGATTCGGCCAAAGACATTCTCAAATATTCCTCCCACGCTGTGGTAATTGGCATAGACGAGAGCCAATTCTTCGAAGATGACATTATTGACGTCATCATTAGTTTGCTTAGACAGAAGAAGAAAATCATTGCATCAGGCCTAGACCTCGATTTCAGAGGCAAACCATTCGGCCCGGTGCCCCATCTATTAGCTCTAGCTGATCGCGTCGATAAGCTCTTAGCCGTTTGCCGCAAGTGTGGCTCTGATTTTGCCTGCCGCACCCAGCGGGTTGTTCATTCAAGCGAACAAATTCTTGTGGGCGACGCCCAATATGAAGCCCGCTGCATTCATTGCTTCGAGCCACCAGGCGAGTATCAGCTCAGGCTAGACCTGCCAAAGATTGAGCAGGCCGTACCACAGCTCGTGCTGGCCGCTCAAGAAGCCGTCGAGCTGGCCTCATAATTTACTCCTAAAGAAATCAGTTCTCAAGTAGTGCTTCTCGGTGAGGGCGCTTTACGCAACTTTACGTGCAACACCCGACCGTTACCGCCGGGTTGTCAGGGGAATACCCCTGTTGACTCAGCAATAGTTGTTGGAGAATTACTATGATTTCTTTTCAGAAACTCGTCACTCCTTTTATCCGCTTATTCGGGCGTGGACCGTCAGCAAGCGAAGAACACTATCAACTTCCCAGCCCCGATGGTGAATCGGTAAATCCATGGCAGAGCAATCTTGACCGCCTGGCCGAACGCGCCCCAGACAAACATGAAGCCGTCAGCGCTTCAGCCGAGGTCGAAGAACAGTTTCAAGTTTTAATGGAACAGGCCAAAATTGAGAAAATTAAGCAAGAAGCAGCGGCAAACTTAAATCGGCCGGACAAACGCAAGGCCGACGCTACGGTTACAGATGCCAAGGCCTGGTGGGGCCAATCAGTGGCAACCTGGGAGCCTCTCGACGGCAAAAACGTCGATAACGTCGGGCAGCGCAGACATCCCAGACAATCGAAGTGGTTTGACGGCTAATAATATTCAAAAATCTGAAAAATCCGAGTAGGTTTGAGCCTTTGAGCGCAGTGGTATGATCCATTTAACGCAACTTACAGACATGGCAATGCCTGTCGCATATTTCTGTCAGCTAGATGGCCTAGGCCAGTTTAGATAACGGGGTTTCACTAGTGTTGAGAAAGACATTTTTCTTGTTGTCGACCGCTGCGCTGCTCGTATGCGGCATCAGTTTAGAGGCATCGAGCGTAGAGGCTAAGAGCAAATCTGGGGCAAGACGTGGCGCCTACCTAGTACCACCTCCACCAGCTTATGCACCGTCAATTTTGCCGATGATGCGCGGTGCCAGTGGCACACTCGCTTACTCTAGAGAAGTAATTGTTGAAGAATCTGCTGAAGAAAAAGCGCCAGCAGACGAAAAAATTGTCTACGTCAAGACTTACGGAACGGCCTCAGCAATCAAGCCGACCTCAAGCCGCAAAGGCATTTCGACTTACTAAATAAATAGGCAAGTCAGTCAGTCAGTCAGTAACTCTAAGAAGCAAATCAATTTAGTTTTTAAGTCTAAATTTTAGATGCGTTCGACAATCATGGCGATACCCATGCCGCCGCCAACGCAGAGACTGACACAGCCATAGCGCTTCTGTCTTTTTTGTAGTTCCATAGAAATAGAGAGAAGCAACCGGGCACCGGTGGCGCCAAAAGGATGGCCCAGAGCAATCGAGCCGCCGTTGACGTTTACCTTGTCGCGGTCGAGTTTTAGCTCTTTCTCGCAAGCGAGATATTGCACAGCAAAGGCTTCGTTGATTTCGAAGAGATCAATATCGTCCATTTTTAGACCGGCTTTCTCAAGCGCCATCGGAATAGCCGGCACCGGACCAATGCCCATAATTTCTGGTGGAACACCAGTAACAGCCCACGATACAACGCGAGCAAGGGGCTTCAATTTTTGTTTTTCAGCGTTCTTTAGGCTAGTGACGATTAAAGCGGCGGCACCATCCACGATACCGCAGGCATTACCGGGTGTGACACTACCATCTTTACGAAAAGCAGGCCGGAGCTTGGCTAAGCCTTCGATTGTAGTCTCTGGGCGGGCATGCTCATCGCGGTCGATAACAATGGTGCCTTTCTTCGAAGCAATCTCGATTGGCTTGATCTCTTCCTTGAGACGACCGCTCTCCATGGCTATCTTAGCCAATTGCTGACTGCGCAAAGCAAATTGATCTTGCTCTTCGCGGCTAATTTTGTACTTCTCTTGTAGGTTTTCGGCAGTCTCACCCATAGAAGCTTTAGCGTAGGTATCGCGGATATCTAGGCCATCCCACAGCTCCATATGGCCCATGCGATTACCCCATCGGGTACTCCAGCTGCTATATGGAGTACTCGACAAATGATCGGTGCCACCGGCTAACACCGTTGTCGCCATGCCGTTTTCAATTTGCATTGCCGCATTTGCTACTGCATAAACTCCAGAACCGCAAAGCAAATTAAGAATGAGACCCGGTGTGCTTTCTTTGAGGCCGCTGCGCAAAGCCACATGACGTGCCAAATAGATAGCGTCTTTGCTAGTCTGAATGACATTTCCCATAATCACAGAGTCGATTGTCTCTTTATCAACTTGAGAACGCTCAATAGCTCCAAGTGATGCCTCAACAGCCAAGTCGGTTGCTGTCTTAGAGGCTAACCCACCGCCGAAGGCTCCGAAAGCCGTTCTTGCTCCATTGACGATCACTATGTCGCTCATTTTCATACTCTTCTATTTGTTTCTGTTGCTAATAAGCAGATTCTATCAATATCAGCAAAAAGATTTGGCCCGCTCAATTATCAGCAGCCCAAAAGCGAAAAAGCGCTTAAATGGCATACTCGGTTGTCAAAGAAGGCCAAAAAGAGGTTGCCAAGCGCCCAATCATAAAACATCTATCAAGAGAATATAGTAAAGACATATTGCGAGATAGAATTCAAACTCTACAGATGCTTATAGAGATTAGGTTCGAATATTTGGAGGGTAAGACCTTGGCTAAGGTTGGAGTGCCGAAAGAAATTAAAGACAACGAATATCGCGTTGCCATCACACTTGCTGGTGTAAAAACACTGGTATCTGAAGGTCACACTGTCTACGTTGAGAAAAACGCAGGCGTGGGCTCTGGTATGAGTGACGACGAGTACAAGGCAGTCGGAGCCAAAATTCTTCCTGACGCAGCATCTGTTTTCGGCGAAGCCGATTTGATCTTGAAAGTAAAAGAGCCACAAGCTCAAGAAGTGGCCATGCTCAAGAAAGGCCAAATGCTCTTCACCTACTTGCACTTGGCTGCTGCTCCTAAATTGGCTGAAGATTTGGCCAAGTCTGGTGCTACTTGCGTAGCCTATGAAACAGTACAAACAGCCAATGGCCAATTGCCATTGCTCACACCGATGTCTGAAATTGCTGGCCGTTTGGCTACTCAGATTGGTGCTCAATATCTAGAGCGCCCAATGGGCGGTCGCGGTGTTCTTCTTGGTGGCGTACCTGGCGTTGAGCCTGGCGAAATCATCATCATCGGCGGCGGTGTTGTTGGTATTAACGCTGCCAAAATCGGTGTTGGTCTTGGCGCTCGCGTCACCATCTTCGATCTTTCACTAGACAGATTGCGTTACCTCGATGACGTCTTTGGTGGTCAAGTAAGAACAGTGTTCTCAGTAGGGCACTACCTCGAAAGCTTGCTCCCAAGTGCTGACTTGGTAATTGGTGCAGTATTGATTCCTGGCAAACAAGCTCCAAGAATCGTCACTCGCGAAATGGTCAGCAAAATGAAGAAAGGCTCTGTCATCGTTGACGTAGCTATCGACCAAGGCGGATGCATCGAAACTATCCACGCTACAACTCACTCACAACCAGTCTACGAAGTAGACGGTGTTGTGCACTACGGCGTTGCTAACATCCCAGGCGCTGTTCCATGGACCTCTACTCGCGCTCTCACCAATGCCACCATGGCCTATGCTTCTAAGCTAGCCAAACATGGCTACCAAGCTTGCTTAGACGATCCAGCTCTGCACCTCGGCGTCAACATTCACCAAGGTGAAATCGTTCACGCTGGCGTTCTAGAAGCGGTCAATGCAGCAAAAACACCAGTCGGCTCCAAGAAATAGAATTTGAGACTTGCTCTTAGATAACTAGTTTTAGTCGAAAAATAAATAAGGCGCACTTGCTTAAACAGCAGGTGCGCCTTGTTCTAAGATATACATTGCAAAATCTACTTCTAGAAGTGGTGAAAATGTCTAACCTGAAGCTAGTCTCGTGGAACATCAATGGCATTAGAGCGGTAGCTAAAAAAGGCTTTTATGATTGGATGGACAGCCATCAGCCTGACATCTTAGGCTTGCAAGAAACCAAGATATCGGCCGACCAGCTAACTCCCGAAATCTTGGAACGGAAAGGCTACAAAAGCTATTTTTCACACGCCGAAAAGCGCGGTTACAGTGGTGTAGGTATTTACACTCGCATTGAACCCATTTCTGTCAAAGAAGGTTTTGGTGTTCAGCGCTTTGACTGCGAAGGACGCACACTGGTTGCTGACTTTGGCGACTTTGTTATGGCCAATATTTATTTTCCAAACGGCGCTCAGAACCCTGAACGCCTACAATACAAACTAGATTTCTATGATGCCTTCTACAAATGGGCCAATAAAATTGTTAAAGACGGCAAAAAGCTGACAGTCTGCGGCGACTTCAACACAGCCCACTATGCCATTGATCTTGCTAGACCAAAAGAAAATGAAAAGACTTCAGGCTTTCTACCAGAAGAACGAGCCTGGATGGACAAATTTGTAAAAGCTGGCTACAGCGATACTTTTCGCATGTATAACAAAGATCCACACAACTATAGTTGGTGGCACATGCGCACAGCTGCTCGCGAAAGAAATGTCGGCTGGCGCATTGACTACTTCTTTACTTCAAAAAACCTGACCGACAACGTTGTCAATGCTGGTATCCTCAATGATGTGCACGGCTCTGATCATTGCCCTGTCACCCTTGAACTCAAAACATAATTCTAAGTAGCTTGTGGAGCAACCTGAATGAATGAACTGCCGACAATCGAGTCAGGAAAAATTTGGGAGAATCGCTCCACAAAAGAAATTCTTGTAGCCATTCAGAAGGGCAAAAAAGCAGAATATGCTATTGCTCGCATGGCCTCTGAATTTGGCGAAATCGATGGCGAATTTTTGATCGTCAAAAGCACTTACGTGCATGGCGCACGCATGCTTGAAGACAAATTGACCGGCTTTGATGCATTGTCTACTCTACTCACTATTGAGCATGGCACCTACTCTTTAGTTGATTGCAGTGAATTTCCACAAGAAGCAGCCCACTTAGAAGACGGCCTTAAGATCAGATTGAACTTGCTCATCAATGCTTTGCCTAATCTTCCTGCTAGTGCTGAAGAATTAGCCTTAACAGGTAGCGCCATGACGCGCATGCGCTCTTATGAAGGCAACGAAGTACCAAGCAATGAAGAAGCTGCAGCGGTAAAAAGCGCCCGCAAAATGAAACCAGAAGCAAGCGATCTCAGCCCTGTTGGTGACGCTCGCGACCGCACTGGCATTAGCCCTGTATTGATTTCAATTATAGTTATGGTATTGATACTAGCCGGTGCTGGAATCATGATGTACGCAAAACACTAATGCAAGAAATTTCGCAACAAACAGAACAAACAGAAGTGATTGGTTATCCAATTACCTTGAAGAAATTCATTATTTTAGACCTCATTACTTTCGGTGTATTTGAAATAATTTGGGCTTTCAAACACTTTCGCGCACTTAAGGGCAAAGGCAAAGCGAAAACATTTGCCGCTATGGTTTTTGCCCTATTTTTGCCAATTTCATTATTCGATATGCTCAAAGAATACGAAAGCAAATCAGCAGCAACAGCCTGTCCGATTAGCTACAACAAGTATCTTCTTGGTGTTTCATTCTTTATGCTCTCGCTAATTATCAAGGTCGTTAGCAACGCGCCGACAATACCAGACTGGGTCACTTTCGTTATTACCCCTCTGAGCTTGATTCCATTACTGTTTGTGCAACGTAAAATCAATCTACTCAATACCACTCTCCGTCCGGGTGTACCGTTCGCCCCACCGATGACGTGGAAGCACTGGGTCGGCTTGGTAATTGGGGTGGTGGTCTTGCTAGTGATGGTCGGTGCCTCAGCTCTCATGGGCAACAGCCCTAGCCCCTAGATTCTTTAAAAATCGTTTTTCCAAAATGAATTTGCAGACTTCACAGCAAATTCACATTCGACACACGATCACTTCACTAACCTGCCTTTATAGTTAGTCCATCGACAGAGTAGTTGCAGTCTACTTTGTGGGTCGCATAGCTCAATTTCGAAGGGGGCGTAGGAACTTGAGCGAGGCGATCGGTCGGAGTAAACATTGTGCGAAATCTCAAACCAACGCCCCGAATATTACTCAATCTAGCCCTTGCCATTTCTGCCACACTTTTGTGCAATCAAGATGCTGGTGCGCGAAACTTATTCGTCTCTCCATCGGGCACTGGTGAAAGCGGCAGCTCATGGGAAAGCGCATGGACTGAGCCAGCCAAGATCAACTGGAAAAAGGTAGCTAGTGGCGATCAAATTTATATTGATGGTGGCACAAGTGGTATTACCTACAACAGCTCAATGACCATCCCTGTAGGCAATGTTGCCATTCGCCAAAGCGTTGAACCCGGTCACGATGGCCAAATAATTCTTAGTGGTGCAGGCACTGGCCTCAGGCAGAATCCGCCCATCGGAATCAAGTTTGCCGCCTCAAATATTCAGATAGTTGCAGCGAAAAGATCTGGTATCAAACTACAGTCATACGCAACCGAAGCAATCAATATTCAGACCAATGGCAACTACTTAGCGAATGTCGAAGTCAATCTTTTAACAGGTTTACCACCAATGGGCCAAGGGCGAGTTGCTGGCCTGACATTTGGCGGCAACAATAACCAATTTCTCAACTGTGACTTCCGCGATACACTTTACGGAGCCGTAGAAAAGCCGGTCGCTGGAGTTACCAATGTAGCGGGCTTTCGCGATTGCACCTTCGGCTCAAACTACTACGGCTACTATGGTCAAGATGGAACTGGTTTAGTTTGCAGCAGAACACCTCTCGATGTGGCATCTCCGAGCATCTATCTACAAGGATGCGTCTTTGGACCTTTCGTCAACTACGGAGTAGACGTAGCCGACAGTAACATTGTCATATCAAAATGCCTCTTTCTTTCAGCCCGCACAGCCAACTTGAACTTCACACCTTCGGCTGCCGGTTCAGGGGTGGTGCAATTAGCCAACTGCACAGTCTACCAAAAACCAATTATTCCAGGCACACGCATCAATGCACCAATGCCACAAAATGCCATTACCTGCAATGGCTTAGGTAGCTTGAACGTTACCAACTCGGTAGTCTACGGCGGCATGGTCAATGTGCCACCAGCCCAAGTAATCAATGGTGGTGGCAACATTCAGTATGCCGTAAGTGGAAACACTGTAGCAATTGCTCCAAGACTGGTAGATCCAAACTTTGTCGACTCAGCCACATTGTCAGCGGCAGTGGCACCGACCGCCTTTTTCCCTCGCATACTGACCACTCTCAATTTCTCGCTTGCAGAAACAAAAAGCAGAGTAGCCAAAGGCTCACTAATTGTCAGAGTATCTGATATCTGCCCTCCTTACGGGCCAAATAGCGGTATCCCCACAGTCTTTGGCGGACCATAGTCAAAACTGCTCATAGAGTCAAATAGTTAGCTAAAGCTACTGGCCAAACAGCCAGTAGCTTTGGCTATCTTAGAATTCTTGCGGCAGTTCAAAATAGAAGCGCGAACCAACGCCCTCTTGCGATTCGACCCATATTCTGCCACCATGCAAAAGAACAATCGCTTTGCAGATTGCCAGGCCAAGACCAGAACCGCCCCTGGTGCGCGCAGTTTGATTGCGAACTTGTTGAAAGCGATCGAATACACTATCGAGCATATCGCTAGGAATACCCACGCCGGTATCAGCAACAGCGAAAGTAATGACTTTATTACTAGCAGCAGCAGAGACAGTGACAGTGCCTTGCTTGGGCGAAAACTTGAGGGCATTAGAAACAAGGTTAGCCAAGACTCGCAGCAGCTTCTCTTCATCTGCATCGACAAAAGCATTGAGCGGCTCTATGACAAGTTTGACCTTGAGGTCGTTAGCTAAATTAGATGACTGCTCAAATGTTTCTTGAAATACTTTTTCAATAGACACTTTACTGCGCTCCAGCTGCATCATGCCAGAATTGATCTTTTCAATATCGAGCAAATCGCCAATCAAGCGCATCATGCGCTCGCTGCTGCGTTGTGCTCCTGGCAAGTATTGCTTGGCTAATGCAGTAGGGTCACCATACGAGCCATCACCAAGAAACTGCAAATAGTTTTGTACGGTCATGAGCGGAGTGCGCAAGTCATGGGTGACCATTGCCACCACTTCTTGCTTAAGACGCTCTGCTGCACGGTGCTCGGTGACATCATGAAATATGCTAAACATCTCACCGGTTTTACCTTCGCTGGGCGCCCATTGAGAAGACCAGAGAACTTCGCGCACCTCACCATCGGCTCGTTTGAGAGAAAGAGCCAATGCTGGTAGGTTGCCACCTTGACTAACTTTGGCAAGAAAAGCACAGGCTTTCTCTGTGTCTTCAGCATTGAGGTAATCGAACAAATGGGTGGTAATAATTTCGTCAGGTTCTAGGCCAAAAAATTCTTCGCAAGCGGGATTGACAGAAAGAAATTTCAAACTTGAATCGAACGAACAAATACAATCGCTAGCATTATCGAGAACGGCTCGTTCTTTGCGAGCAGCCTCTTTGAGAGCGGCTGCCATATTGTGAAATACACGGTCGAGCTGGGCAATCTCATCGTTGCCAGAAACCAGCTCATTGAGAGGCATGTCGCTAGCTAGCCGATAACTATTATCGTTCATAATTTTGAGGCGATTGGCAATGCTTCGCGTGAGAATCACTCCTAATATGAGACTCAAAATTATGTTGAGAAATCCGCCACCAATCAAAACGAACTGTACCTGCTCTCTGAACTTGCGCTGAATTTCAGGGCTAGCATCGGCTTCAGCTTTTCCGACATCACCAATGTCGAGCAAAAGAGTCGATAGTTTGATGTTTACCGCTCTGAAACGACGAATCAGTACCAAACGCTCTACGCGCCCACGAAACCTGCCGGCCAGATAGCCTAAGCGTGCCTCCTCAACTAATTGTTGCGATTGATGCATAGAGTTATAGGCACTTTCTACTCGTTGAGCTAATTCTGGCCGAGACTGGGCCAGCTGCCTTAACTTGAAAAAATGATGATTGATACTATCGTTCAGTTTATTGTAGAGAGCCAACGAACTAGTGTCGGATGAAATAATCGCTTCTTCTTCTAAATTTGCCTTTTGTGCCACCAGATCACGGGTGATTGAAATTACCTCATCAGCTATCTGACGAAAATGCTCGGCACGCCCAGCCTCATCTTCGGCCTGATTTTGCAAGGTTGCCACTATTGATAGCAGCGCCAGTTGCAAGATCAACGGCACAAAAATTAAAATCAGAATCTTAGATCGAAGACTAACTGGTCTGAGCATGAGCAAATATCTCCAGCAGTCTCAAAATAGAGCTTAGGCAAATCATCTGGCCCATATATTTATACAGCAATGACCGTTGATAACCAATCTTGCAATCCACAGAGCAAATGGTTTGGTATATTTAGGCAGAACCTTCAATAGATAAAATCAAGAGCACAGATAACGTCGACGGGTACCAGAATGTCGAAAATTCTCCTAGTTGAAGATGATGAAGACCTCTCAGACATGGTTTCCGGGTGGCTCAAAGGTGAGCGCTATACCGTTGAAGTTGCCTATGACGGCGCCATTGCCCGCGAGTTATTGCAAATATCAAGCTTCGATGTAATCGTTCTTGATTGGGACTTACCTAGTTGCTCAGGCATTGAAATTTTGCGCGAATTCCGCACCAATGGCGGCTCTACCCCTGTAATTATGCTAACCGGCAAGTCGACAATTACAGATAAAGAAACTGGCCTCGACATAGGCGCTGATGATTACCTAACCAAACCGTTCAATATCAAAGAACTAGGAGCGCGCATCAAGGCTTTGCTGCGTCGTCCGGCCCTGCTTCATTCATCTGTATTACGAGCTGGAGACATAGAGCTAGACTCAGCCAAGCATCGCATCATGCGGGCAGGCCAAGAAGTGCATCTTTTACCGCGCGACTTTGCTTTACTAGAATTTTTGCTGCGACACAAAGATCAAGTGTTCAGTGCCGAGGCTCTCATAGCCAGAGTCTGGGAATCAGATTCTGACGGAAGCCCAGAAGGTCTTCGTACCGCCATCAAGCGCATTCGTAAGAAAATTGATGATGGCGGTGAAGACGATCAATCACTAATCGAGAACATCCCGAGAGTTGGCTACAGGCTAAGATCAAACTCTTGACTTCGCGACCAATCTTTCTGCAATAACTATTTTTCTAGCTTCTGCAATTTTTGCTCTAAGTCGCCCTTGCCGTCTTTTTCATCAAAGCAATTGATCTTAATCGGGCTACCTGGGGCGCAGACACCATTTTCAGGGCGCCAAGGCTTGCTCGGCTGGCTGTCGGGCTTATGGTCGTGGCACGTGCCACTTGACTGCCCGGCCTGGCCGGCTTTCATTGTTGCCCGTCCATCAACTTGGTAATTGCTCACTTCATCAAACATTCTTACTGAAGCCGCATGCGCTCGATCTGAATTTGCGGCTACCATTTGCCCGCTATCGGTACTTTCAATTTGCGAAAATCCCTTTGTTGCTACTCCTAAAATAATGATGAGTTTTTACTTTTGCGGGTTGCACAAGTTCCATAGATACTTCTCAAATCGGCTCGGCCGATCTTGGTCGGTAGCACCATGGCGCTCGGCCTCAGTTGGCTTTAGATCAAGATCTTTAACGCTAGGTATCAAACGACCATCTTCAATTGTGCGACCGTTCAAAACGTGACAAGCTCTCTCACTCTTGCCAGAATTATCCTTATCAGAATCTTTCTTGTCAGAATCGTCCTTAACGCCATCGATAGTAAAGCCATGAATCATGCGAGTAACATCTTTATTTGTCTGCCTATCAGCACTGTCATTGGTGGCGATTCCCTGAGCAAGGTGAGAATGAGCCTCGGCCAAAAGCCTTGCTGAGCCTGTCTCTACTAAAGCTGACGAGCTTTCGTCAGGCCTAAAACTTCCTTCTAATTGCGATTGCACCATGATTGATCTCCTCTTATAAACTAGTATTTACTTACGAAGAAACTTCAAATCTTTGGTATCGATCTCTATGTCTTTATTGCCTTTCTTAATTTCGCCATCTTTCATTTCTGGCTTAGGTAGCAGCTCTTGTAAGTTCTTTGGTCCTTTGGGCTCAAAGCAGTGGCTCTGATCTTCATTGATAACAAAATCTTTCAACATCTTATGTACTTCTTTGCCATTGAACATTTTCTTGACGGCATCATCACCGTTCAAACTTTGAGAATCGTCCTTCGAGTTTTTCTGATGTTTATGATCTTGGTAATTTTGAACTTCTTTTAAAAGGTTAGAAGAGACTGCAGATTGATCTGAAGAGATCGTCTTAGCAGTAGCTTCAGAAAATTCAGGTGCGTATGGCATGGGTTTGTCCTCAAAAGTAGTGTGCGTTCATGCCATTACACTACTTACGAGACGAAACCAATTGGTGACTGTTCAGTGACTAACCTGTGACTAACCGCTTTTCTCACTAAACAAAAGGAGCGCAACAACTGCAAATACCGCAAAAGCCGACAGAATAGTTATCATTGCCTGCAACCTCGAGAAAACAAAGCCCTATCTACTTATGCCCAGCGCCGCGACCAAGCAAATACTTTATCGCGTCGAGCAAATCGGGATCTTGAAACTCATAGCCTGTCTGTTTAAGTTTTTGGGGCAATACTCGCACACTCGCCATTAAGAGGGCATCGGCCATTTCACCGAAGGCAATGCGCAGCACCCCTGGCGGAACAGGAAATAGTGTCGGGCGGAAAAGAGCACGCCCCATCGCCCGGGTGAACTCAGCATTCGTGGCGCAATTGGGTGCCACCACGTTTAGTGCACCCTCCACCTCTTTCGTGACAATAGAATGATAGATGGCGCCGCAAACGTCATCTATAGAAACCCAGCTAAAGTACTGCTTTCCGTCGCCAATCCGCCCACCGGCACCGGCCGAAAAAATCGGCAGCAGTTTAGCCAAAGCGCCAGCTTTCGGGCTTAGAACGGCCCCGATACGCGCCGAAACCACTCTAATTCCGGCTGCTTTAGCAGCACTGGCCGCCAACTCCCAATCGATGCAAACTTCTGCAAGAAAACCAGAACCCTCGCTGGCATCTTCAGTCAACGGCTCAGAACCTCGGTCTCCGTAGAAGCCGATGGCAGAAGCACAGACCAAAACTTCAGGCTTGTTCGGCATAGCTGCCAAAAGTTGGCAAAGATACTGGGTACTTTTCACTCGGCTTTGATAAATCAATTGTTTCTCTTCAACAGTCCAGCGGGCAGCGGAGACATTGCGGCCTGAGAGGTGAACAACAGCATCTAAGTCATCCGGCAAGCTTGATTCAATTGTGACAGCCAAAGGCTCCCAGAAAATCTCAGTAAGAGCGCCACCTTCAATGTTGATAGAAGGGCTTGCCGGGGCAATGGCCTCGTGGATAGCTCGTGAGCGCCGACTAAGTTTCACAACCGAGTGCCCCTGAGTCAGAAGCAAAGCAACTAAACGCTCGCCAACTAAGCCCGTAGCACCGCTTACCAAGACTTTCAAATGCTTCTGACCATAACGCTTGAGCAACGCCATATCGCGCGCCATAAGAGCGTGTCGATAGCGAAAGAGGCGGCCCAACTCAGAGCGCACGAAGCCAGCACCGGCGATCTTTCCGGCCAAACCCATGGGCACTGAATACTCAACACGGTCAGTCAGGTACGAATGTGATGGGTCATCTTCTTCAAAAACGTGACTTTGCTGCCAATAATCAAATGGGCCGGCTATTTGGAAGTCGACAAACTGTTTACCCTTGACATAGTCTTTGTGCCCCAGCACCCAAGGCATTCGCGCTGGGCCTTTCTCTAAGAGCAAAACGACCCGAGATCCATCGTTAATGCCGCCACTTCGCTCGACGCACTTTACATTCACCCATGGGGGAGAAAGCCGATCAAACGCACCCGGCTTCTCATGCCAGGCAAAAATTTCATCGGCAGTTGCATGAAAACGTGACTTTGCAATAAATATTTCTTTCTTCACCTGGCACCCTTTATGGCCCAATATGGGCAATGCTTAGAGAGTAATTGGTCGAGAGATTAATCGAACTAGAGTTGGCAATGGCTAATTGCACGTTATATGAATCATTAGAACAGATTCAAAGCTGGGTAGAATTAACATGTGATCGTACTAGAGATTTTCTTGACATTATCCACAGATGTTTGAAAACACTAAGCAGGAAACATACATTCTCAGATGAGCAAAGATTGGGAAAAGTTTTTCGAACAAGGCAACCAAGCCTTTGATTCAGACAACCTCGAACAAGCAGAGAGTTTCTTCAAAGCAGCTCTTACAGCGGCAGAAGAGACTGATAATGAGCAGAGTGTCGCTCTATGCTCAGAGAGATTGGGTGAGTTGTACTTTGAAGCGCAGCGTTATAGAGATGCTGAGCCTTGCTTTAGACGCACTCTTGAGATCCGCGACCGCCTATTACCGCCGCACGACGACTTTGTTGTAGCTGCCCTTAATAACTTATCGGCCTTGTACTTCTTTGAAGGTAATCACGAGTTAGCTGAAGAGCCATGCAAGCGTCTGACTGAGATTTATGAGCAAGTGCTGGGTTCAGATAACCCAGAAGTAGCTACATCGGTGAACAATCTGGCCCTAATCTACGCTGCCCAAGACAAAAATCGGCAGGCTGAAGAACTTTTCAAACGCGCCCTTGAAGTCAAAGAAAAGGCACTTGGCCGCGCCCACCCTGAAGTTGGCGACATTCTGCACAACTTGGCCAATGTTTATTTAACACTTGAGCGATACGAAGAAGCAGAGCCACTCCTCACCGAAGCACTAATTGTTCTGTCAGATACCATTGGTGACGACCACATAGACTTGGTTCCAGTATTGGTCAACCTCGCTTCAGTCTGCCAAGCCAATGGTCACCATAAAAATTCTAGCGCCCACCTAGAGAAGCTTTTGAGTTTAAAAGAAATTACTCTCGGGCCCAATCATCCTGAAGTTGTAGGCTGCATCACAAATCTCGCTGGCTCTTACATTTACGAAGGTCGCTTTGTTGACGCCGAGCGACTCTACAAGCGCGCTCTCAGTATTCGCGAACGGGCTCTAGGTAGGCAAAGCCCAGAAGTTGCAGAGATACTGGCTAGCATTGCCTTCGTGCATCAATCAGACAACAAATATTTGCTGGCCGAGAATCTCTATAAAGAAGCATTGACCATTAGCGAGGCCGCTCGCGGAGCAGAAAGCGCTGAAGCTGAAGCCAGACTGTGGGATCTTGCCTGCCTTTATCACAATCACAATCGCTACCAAAAGGCTGAGCCATACTGGCAGAAACTCATGGCCCTGCGCGAGCGCAAGCTGGGCAAAACCCATCCTGATACTCAAGCCTGCATTGATAGTTTGATCATTTGTTATCTACAGTTGACCAAGTACAAAGAAGCAGAAGCGCTACTTAAGCAATTGACCGAACTGCGCGAAATGAATCTCGGCTTAGATCATCCAGACGTAGCTGCTTGTTTGCACTATTTAGCTGAAATAATGCGCGCTGACGGACGTTACGAAATAGCCGAAAAGAACTACAAACGCGCCATTGATATTCGCACAAAATGCTTAGGGCCAAATCATCCAGATGTGGCACATTCACTAGATGGTTATGCCAATCTCTTAGCGGCGACCTATCGAGAGGCCGAAGCAGAGCATATGAGAGCATGTGCTCAAGCAATTCTGAAAGCAAGCGTTTAGGGCAATGATGGATGGTCAGAATAAATTAGCAAGCGCAAGAATAAGTTTGGGCTTAGCCATATCTCTTATCTGCATACCGATATATCTTAGTGGATGCAATCAGACAAGTAATGTCAGCGGTGAGATTGCCGGGCAACAAAAGTCGGTAGAAAAAACTCAAGGCAGTTCGCCAATTGATGCTAGTGGCAATGCTGCATCTAATTCTAGTTCTGGTTCTGTAATTGGGGCCGAAGAGATAATTACTCTTAGCCCCGAAGCAACGCGCAATGCTGGAATTAAGAGTCAACCAATAAAAGAAATGAGCTATGAAAGCGACATCAAAACCACTGGTGAGCTCAAAGCTGACGAGAACAATGTCTTTCATATAAACTCAATGGTGGCCGGGCGCATATCGGTAGACAAAGTCAATCTCGGCGACTTCATTCACCAAGGGCAAACTCTTGCCGTAGTGCAAAACAAAGAAGTGACCAAACTAATCGGTGACTACATTCACCAAAAACACTCGAATGAAATTCAAGCCGACCAACTAACTTCGCGCTTAGAGCTAGCCAACAAAAATTTAGATCGACTTAACAAGCTATCAGAAGAAGGCATTGCACCACTTAAAGATGTACTGTCGGCGAAGAACCAAGTCGACCAAATAAATATAGAATTGCGCGGTATCAAAGAACACGATGTTCATCTTAGCTCTGAAACCGACGCCATGCTTTCCACCTACGGCAAGCACCTAAGCAACTATGACAATCATAAAATCGAGAGTGACAGCCCACTAACAGCACCTAGAGCCGGAGTGGTCATCAAGAAAACGATCACCCTGGGTGACGTCGTCAATACAGCTGAGCCACTATATGTGGTGGCCGACCTCTCAGACATTTGGCTCGATATAACCATATACGACAAAGATCTCGCCCAAGTAAAAATTGGTCAGAATGTCACCTTCGTCAGCGACAGTTTAGGTGGCCGCAAGTTCGACGGCAAGATAAGCTATATTCAGCCTTTGGCAGGCGATGCCAGTCGTACATTTTTAGCTCGTGCCGTTCTACCCAACAAACAGATGGCCCTCAAGCCAGGCATGTTTGGCACAGCGATAATTCACACCCAACGCAAAGAAATGCTGCCCTACGTAGCAGACAATGCAGTGCAACGTTACGGCAAAGATGTCTTTGTCTTTGAAGACATGGGTGGCGGCAAATATGCAAAACGCTCTATTGAACTTGGTGATCGTCTACTAGACGGCTACTTGATCAAATCTGGCTTACGGGGCGGCTCTCAAGTCGTCAACAGCGGCAGCCTCACTCTCAAAGCCGAATTTCTCAAGCGTCTGAACGGCAATCAAGAAGACTAAGAGGTAAGATGGAAAATTTCGTAGCCAGCATGATTCGTCAAAAACTGCTGGTGCTTACTTTGTTTCTGGCGGTATCCATTGCCGGTGTATTTTCTCTACTAAATTTACCCATCGATGCCTTTCCTGATTTAGCCAACAACCAAGTACAAATAATTACAGAAGCAGCAGGGCTAGGGCCTGTAGAGGTTGAACAGCTCGTCACTATTCCCCTCGAATCTGTTATGAGCGGCCTACCGAACGTCGATGAGACTCGCTCAATTTCGAAGTACGGCCTTTCAGTCGTTTCAGTTATTTTCAAAGACAAAGTCGATACTTACTTTGCCAGACAACTCGTTCTCGAACGGCTACAAAGTGCTAGAGGTCGACTGCCAGCCAACACTAACCCACAGCTAGGGCCAATTTCGACGGCCATGGGTGAGATTTATCAATATGTCTTGCGCGGTAAAGGTTATTCGGCGACCGAGCTAAAGACTATTCAAGATTGGGACATAAAATATCAACTACGCACGGTGCCGGGAGTTGCTGAAGTCAACACGTGGGGTGGCCTCACTGATGAATATGAAGTAGAAGTACTGCCAACAACATTACAGCAGTACGGCCTTTCAATGAAAGACGTATTCGCCGCCATTCAGAAGAACAATGAAAATTTTGGCGCTGGCATTATCAACCATGAATCAGAGCAGTTTATTGTGCGCGGTCTTGGCCGAGCCAATTCGCTTACTGACATTGAAAACATTATCGTGCACACAGTCAACGGTGTGCCAATCACCATTAAGAACATCGGCAAGGTCTATCACGGCAGCGCCTTGAGGCAAGGGGCGGCCACTCGTAACGGCCAAGGCGAAGTTGTGCTTGGGCTAGTTATGATGCTCAAGGGCGAGAACAGCAAAGCTGTAATTGAACGAGTGAAAGAGAAATTAAAAGACATTTCTCGCTCTATGCCTGAGGGCATAGTAATTGAACCGTTTTACGATCAGTCTGGACTGGTCGGCGAAACTATCGAAACAGTCAAAGACAATTTACTCAAGGGCGGTGCTCTTGTTCTCATTGTTTTGCTCTTAACAGTAGACAGCCTGCCAGCAGCACTTATCTGTGCTTCAGCCATTCCCCTGTCGATGATGTTCTCGTTTATCGGTATGAGACTGCTGGGTGTAACAGCAAATATCATGAGCCTTGGTGCTGTTGATTTCGGCATGATTGTTGATGGCTCAATTGTTATGGTCGAAAATACCTTGCGCAATTTGAGCGAAGCACAAGAAGAAGCACACCTCAACCCAGAAGCTGAAAAGCGCAGCACCCAAGAAATAATTGAAGCCTCTGCCAAAGAAGTATTTAGGCCAATTCTCTTTGGCATTGCCATTATTACAGTGGTCTACATGCCCATACTGGGCTTAGAAGGCATGGAATACAAACTCTTCTCGCCAATGGTTGTCACTGTTTCAGCAGCCCTTTTAGGCTCACTGTTCGTCTCTCTATTACTTGTGCCAGTGCTTGCTGTCTTGATTATCAAGAAAGCACCAAAAGAAAAAGATAATCCGATTATCCGCTTTCTCTACAAACCATTTTCGCTAGCCTTTAAGCTAGCGATGGCACACAAGCTGGTCACTCTATCGTCAGCTATAGCGATATTTGCAGTTTCTCTATTGCTTTTGCCTTTCTTAGGCACAGAATTTGTGCCCCGACTCGATGAAGGCGACCTACTTGTTGAAATCAAAAACATTCCAAGTATATCTTTGCCTTCTGCTCTAAAAATCTCTACAGAAGTAGAAAATCTCATTCGCACAATGCCAGAAGTAAAGACTGTGGTTTCGAGAACAGGCCGACCAGATCTGGCCACAGACCCTATGGGAGTCTATGGCACCGATTGCTTCGTCATGTTGAAAGAGCGTTCTACTTGGCCCAAAGGTGAAAGTAAAGACCAATTGACCCAGCGTATGCGCGAACTATTAACAAAAAATGTTGCTGGTGCCCAATTCAACTTTACTCAGCCGATCGCCATGCGAGTAGATGAACTTGTTTCAGGTGTGAGAGCCGATGTTGCTGTAAAAATATTTGGTGAAGATATGGAATATCTTCAGAAAAAAGCAAAAGAAATCGAAACAATTATTGCCACTATTCCTGGTGCTGCAGACTTGCAGGTCGAGAAGCTGCAAGGGGCAGAACAAATATTGATTGTTCCAGACAGAGTACGCATGGCTCGCTATGGTGTCGACATCGAGGATATCAAAACCTTGGCAGAAACAGCCATTATAGGAACGTCTGTTTCGCAAATTCTAGACGGTCGCAAACGCTTTGACCTGCGTGTGCGCCTGCCACAAGGAATCGACATGGAGCCAGATAGCGTAGCCGACCTGTTGGTAGAAACCGCCACGGGCAAACGCATACCACTGTCACAAGTAGCCCAAGTAAAACTTGAGTCTGGCTTAGAGACTGTCAATAGAGAGCAAGGCTCGCGGCGCATCGTTGTGCAATGCAATGTGCGCGGGCGAGATATTGGTAGCTTTGTCAAAGAGTGCCAAGAAAAAATCAGATCTGTAAAGCTTGAACAAGGCACACAACTTACTTGGGCTGGCCAATTTGAGAATCAAGAACGGGCCATGAACAAGCTTGCTATATTGGTACCTCTTTCGATAGCCATCATTTTCATATTGCTGACCATGACTTTCAACTCAGTAAAATACGCCATGGTGGTACTGCTCAATGTTCCATTCGCTCTCATAGGCGGAGTTATTGCCCTCTTTGTACGCCATCTGTATCTGAGCGTTCCTGCTGCCATCGGCTTCATTGCTCTGTTTGGTGTAGCGGTACTGAACGGTGTGGTATTGATTTCGTATATCAACCGCTTGGTTGATAAAGGACACCCCGTAGAAGAAGCGGTGCAAGAAGGCGTTAAGACACGTTTTAGACCAGTAATCATGACTGCTCTAGTAGCTGCCCTTGGTTTTCTACCAATGTCACTTTCTAGCGGTTCTGGTGCTGAGATTCAACGGCCTCTCGCGACAGTGGTGATTGGCGGATTGGTTAGCTCGACATTGCTGACACTGCTGGTGTTGCCCGTAATTTATTGTCTGGTGAACGGCCGCCGAAGAAAAGATGAAAGCAAGGAAAAAGATGAAAGCAAGGAAAAAGATGTGAGCAGGGAAAATAATGAGAGTGCGGAGAGTGAAGCAAAGCAGACTCTTTAGGTCAAGATACAAACAGTCAGACTCTGAATGAACAGAATCTGACCGTTTGAGCAATCGGCGGTTAAAACCGGAGTTCTTGAGCTCTTACTGCATTAACAGCTTGAGGTTGCGCATCTTCTCGTGGGTGCCGTTTTGTGCTGAAGCGAGGTCAGCAGCAAGTTCGCGTACATGCATCTCAGGATCGGCTTGCAATTTTTTGTAGTCAGCAAGACCTTTGTCTTCACCCTCTTCGAGCATGGCAACAGCAGCTTTGTCACCGAATACGGTGGCGCCGCCTTCCATTAATTTAGCGAATGAGCCCCAGACACCAGAATTCTCTGAAGGTTTTCCACCGAGTGAAACAATTTTCTCGACGATAGAATCAACTCTTTTAGAGTGGCACATGTGGCACTCTAAAAGAACATCTTTTGCTCTTCTATCTTCTACTTTTTCAAGCGCTAATCTGTAAGTTTCTAACGCACTAAGTTCACCCTGAAGCAAACCGTTCATTTTATCCACTGCAGTTGCGGTGATATTGGTAGCCATAAAACATTCTCCTTAACTTTCGTGGACACTGGGACGGGAGGCCAAGGTGAAAGTTCCATTTAAAGCAAATTTCTAGCTAAAATCTGCCTATCACCGCGCAATTCTTCACTGCAAAATCACTCGATGTGCCATTATGACCACAGTGATCTTCATGTAGACCAAAAAGCGTTAATGATTTCTATGACAGAACAGCTACAGCAAGTAAACGGCAAAGCGCTGAAAATCAAAGTGACTTTGACGATAGGACTATTTCTAGCCAATATTGCCGTTGTTAGCTCTCCCAGCTTTGCTTATAAAGATTGGGGCAAAATAAATCTCTACTTGCCAGAGAGTGCCACTAATCAAGAAAAGCGCATTGCAAAAATAGCGGCTAGCGGCAACGCTGCCGAAGCACTGGCACTGACAAACAAAGGAATTGCCAGTGATAAGCGAATCGCCGGCTTACTTCTAATCAGAATTAAACTCTCCGAAGCTCTATTACAAGAAGACAAAATTCACGCAGACTTCAATCGGCTCGTCACTCTTCCTTTAGATGAGCAAGAACTCAATCACGCAATTGATTTAGCCGATCAACTAGAAGAAATTGAGAACGGCATAAAACTGGGCCAACGTTACCTCAAAGACTATGGCACAAGATTGCCACAACCAGTAATGTTGCTTTCGCGCATGTATATCAAACTAAAACAGTATGACAAAGCTGAAAAGATACTTTTTCTGATTCTTGATTATCCTGGCATGCGTGACTTCACTTATACCGACCTAACAAGACTCTATGTTCATTGGAACAAGCCAGAAAAACTAATTGCCACTGCGTCGAAGGCCCTGAAAAATCGGCATTGGATGACGCCAAAATCAATAATGATTCTGCACACTCTGCGAGGCCACGCCTACCTCGAAACCAAGAAATATAAAGAGGCCTTAGATGACTATAACTTCTTAATTGCCCAAGCATCAAGCTTGCCAGAGGTTTACTCGCTACGAGCCCAAGCCTATGCTGGTCTGGGCCAAAATAAATTAGCTGAAGCCGATAGGCAGAAACAAAAACAGCTCGACTTTACCGACAAGTAGAGTAGGCAAAACTATCCTTTTTCCTATATAAGCTTGCGGGCTCGAATGTTACTGTCGTCTAAATTGTCAAGCGAAGCCCTCGCGTTAATGCTCATGAGGTGTGCATGGATAGATACCCCGTGGTAATTTTGGACCAACCGATTCGCATTTTTGACTTCAAACCAATACCTCTTCTTTGCCTAGTTGCAGCTAGTTTAGTAGCTCTCAAACTTTCCTCTTTTATCAATCCATACGTATACATATTCAATTTACCGGCCAACTTATTTGTTTTTATCTGCGCTTTTTCTCTAATTGCCGGTCATGTCAAAGCTCTAGAACTACGGCCGTTGAAGTGGTGGCTCAAGCGCATTAAATACATCAGAGAACCACTGCCGCTCTACCTGCCAGAAGGCGAACTTTCGTCATCACTAGTAGGTAGTGGCTCAAACTGTTCTTGTCTTAAGATCAATAACAGCGATTTAGCCAATCTAGATGCTGTGCAACGATTGAAGATAGCCGACCTGATTGTTGATTTCGCCAATGACCAAACCGGCAGTCTGCAAATTTACTCACCACCTCAGTGGGTGCACACTGATTCTGAGCAGCGTGACTTTTATATTATTAGCAAAGAACTGGCCAAGCCTGACTCAAGCCCAGAAGATTGCGCCCACGCTAGAAAGCGCTGGAGATCGCGGTTTCTTAAACTGGCAGACCGCATTGGCAAGTACGGCCTAGGCGTTGAAACAGTTTCTTCAATTGATGTGCGTCGCATGCTCTACGCTCAACTCAGCCCATCTCATGTAGAACCAGACATCAACGCCGCCAATTCAATTAGCAACGGCAGCGACCTCCTCTCTCTTTGCGTAGCGGGCTTCGAACACCTTCCGCGCTATGTGCTCGTGGACGGCAAATATGTCTCAACCATTCACCTCACAGGCCTGCCCCTTGAAGTAAATTTTGGCCTATTAGACAAGCTGCTCGACTGTGACGCTGAATTAGCATTTTCGATGTACCTGCGCCCATGCAATATGCCAGCCCTAAAAAGGCAAGCGCGCTTTCGCCTGAATTGCCAATTGCCTACAGCAGAAGAGTACAAGACAATGAGAACCCCCACAGCTCACCTGGCCCACTTCAGAGCCTTCTGCGAGAGCGAAATGGCCGCCACCGGTGTAGGCATCTCAGCCACGATTTATGCCGACAGCCTGAGCACTCTCGAATACCACATGCTCAAAGCACAGCGAGCCGTACATCGCCTAGGCGGCACCATAAACACCAGCTACACAGAAGAACTAGAAGCGCTAATATCTGGTTTGCCAATCTGTGAAGACATGGTGGCTTACTCTCACACCATTACCTCCCAGGCTGCCGCCAAATTCATTCCCTTTCTCTAAGGGCCGCCTGTTCGGTCTTCGATTAGTTTCACACTCGTGTCACATTTGTGCCCCAAAGTGAAACCTATCGAAGCGCAATTCACCCCCACCCAAAAAAGCGCTTCGAAGATATCAACACCATCTTTCGAGGTATTGCTCAATGGACGAAGGTTACTTCATCAACCGAGACGCTAGAATGGCCGCCCGCGAAATGCGCGATGGTGATGCAGCCGGCGCTGCCAGCCTGCTCAGAGAAGACTGCCAACACATGAACCCACGCGAATTCTCAAAGCTGATTCAAGAAACCTCTCGCAATAGCGGCAATTGCACCCTCGCCGATTTGCGCATTGAAAGAGATGGTGATGTAGTTGTAAGCTCGCAAGATGGCAGACGCTATAACGCCGGCCACCTGCCCCGCGAAGAAGCGGCGCGCTTCTTGCCACCACCACCTCCTGTTGTAATCATTGAGCGTCGTCCAGAAATTCATCCACAGCCGCAAGTAATAATCATAGACCGCGACCTCGATCACAATCACTACCGCGGCTGGCAGCCCGATCAATCGCGCTTCCCTGGTAGACCAGCACAGCGTTCTGAAGGCCCTAGCGACACCATATTAGGCGCACTGGGTGGAGCGGTCATCGGTGGTGTCATCGGCGATGGCAAAGGCAAGAACGGTGCGCTTAAAGGAGCGGTAATTGGCGGCACAGCCGGAGCTCTGCTCGGACATGTCTCAGATGAAATTCAAGAGCGCCGTTAAATTACAAATTGATTGACCAATAAATAAACACAAGACTTCCCCCTGGTGTTGACGAAAAAAGAAAGAAGCGAAAGGGTCGCTTCTTTCTTTTTTAATGGAACAATTCTGCCATCAGCCCAGTCATCTCAGGCACAAAGTACTGATTTTAAATTGCTGAGGGTGAGGGAAAATGGTCATAATTTGGAGTGGCGGTATCTTAGCAAGTATAGCCTTGAGCGTCGGTCTAACCCTCTTAGTTAGAAGTCTGTTCAAGCGGTAAGCAGTTGATTCCTTTTTGCGTAATTGTGAAAGCATGCGGCTTCAAATCATGGTCGCAGCCCCGCGCTTTTATGCACATTATCGAGCGGCTATAACTTGGTTCTGTGGCGGGCAAGAGTAAAATAATATTGTCAGACATATTACTAAATCTGGTATTACCTTTTCCATCAGTGCCCAGGACATTTCCAGCCGTCTCGTGGATAACCACTGACGTCACATTTCTCACTGTAAGATGCTGAGTGAGCGAATAAATATAATCGTGCACTCGGTCAATATCTGCTGACGCCAATTCAAGATCGCCCATAGCATCAATTACGACCCGATCAATTTTATTCTCTTCAATAAGTCTGAAAATTTTGACAATAATGCTGTCTATCTGTAGTTCCACCGGAGACTCATAGATGAAAAACAATCCAGCGGCTTCACTTTCGGCCAAGTCAAAACCTAATTCGGTAATAGAGTCGGCAAGTTGGGTTGGATTCTCTTGAAAGTTTACGTAGAGGCATCGCTGCTTCTCTCTAATTCCTTCAAGAATAAACTGTAGACCGAAAGTTGTTTTTCCAGAGCCAGTCGGTCCAGCTAGAAGTGTGGTGCTCCCGCGTTTCAATCCACCACCAAGTATTTCATCAAGGCCAGCCACCCCTGACTTGGTAAGCTCTTTTTTGCGCATATAATTTTCGGGCAAAGATGGGCTTTTTAGACGCGGATAAAATTCAACGCCAGACGCTGTAATTTGACAGCCATGCAAACCTTCTGAATAGCCACTGCCACGCATTTTCAAGACGCGCACAAATCGCTCGTCTCGAGTACTTTGAGGATTTCGCAAAAATTGCACAATACCATCTGCAACAGCGAATTCTGGCAAAGTCTTAGGATGTTCGGATGAATATTCTCCGACCAAAAACACTGTTGTCTTGTAAGAAGTCAACATTCCGGTCATCTGGTACAAGACCTGGCGCAGTTCGCGCGGAGAATCGGCAACATCATGTAGGGCCTTAAACGAATCGACAAAGATTATCTTGGGCGCCAGCTCATGAATGGCCTCTTTCAAGATCGGGATGAGAACTCCAATACCGTCTTGTGCTAGCTCAGCACCGACATCGCGGTAGTGCACGGCTGTTCCAATTTTTTCTTCATCGTAAAAAGAAAATTGCTGGAGGTAGGTAAGAACTTTGGCAACTGGCTCAGATAGAGTAGTTAAGTAGAGAATTGGGCGTCCGTCGTTGCTAGCGTGATGAAAAACTAGCTGCTCGGCAAAAATAGTTTTTCCGGTGCCAGGTTCACCCATAATGATATTAATTGAGTTGGCTGGAAATCCGCCTTGAAGGATTATGTCCATCTGTGGATTGCCTGTGCTCAAGCGCTCTTCGGTCGTACCACCACTCATGAGTTAGTCTCCTTCAATTTGATAGAGCCAAGCGCATTAAGAATGTCATCTTTATCTACTGGCTTCTTAATAAAGGCATTGGCACCAGCTCGTATAGCCTTCTCTTCAACAGAGAGAACGCTAAAAACAATTATGGTAATCAGGTCTTTGACCTCGGCATCTTCTTTCAAGAGGCGACAAAGTGTTAGCCCGTCTAACTTTGGCAACATAATGTCGGCAAAAAGGGCGACCGGCGGCGCCAGTCGCGCGCTATCTAAAGCGTCATAGCCGTTCGTAGCAATCGTAACGGTATAGCCAGCCTCAGCAAGAAATCGACCGACTAGCTCTCGCACGTTAGGGTCTGGATCGGCAAGTATTACGGCCTTCGTGTCAACAGATTTCATCAATATAGTTCCAGGGCACCGCCTACAAATCTACCACGGTCTAAAGCAAAAGACGGCATGGCAGGCCTTAATAATCTAGACCAGATGCCAACAGGCACCGAACGGCCGTGAGCCCGATTTTGTGGAGAGTTAAACAGCGGCTGGACCAAGCTTAGTCGGCTTGATCTAGCTCAGATTCTGAGTAAGACAGCGGGTCTTCAATAAGAGCTGAAATTTCCGCTAGCGCTGATTGCGGCAGCAGATACTCGTCATCTTGAGGGTCATAAACGAGGCCCGACGTGAGTTCGGCTAACACTGCCGCAAACGCGTTGCTTATCATCTCGCCACTGTGGTGATAGTTGATAGTAAATACTTTATTGCATCTCTTCAAGATATCGTCGGTGTCTTGATCTGCTATGAATTTACGCGCTATCGGCTGGCTTGTTTTGAAAAGCAATTTTTGAACAAAATTCGGTTTTGGCGGATTTTGAATTTTTTTGATCTCATCGACATAACTAAAATCTGATAGAACACACTCAAACCCAGTCAAGTATTCCTTTCCGCGCCATGCAGCTGGACCAACAGACAACATCTTCACCTTAATTGGAAGAAAACCATTATGAGTTTCGTCTTCCAGCCTAAAATCAGGCTCGATTGTGCAGTCCATTCCAAATTCGGCAAGCCGCGCAGTTATTCGCGGAAGTAGATCGGCTTGCAGCTCCGGAAAATAAACGTATAAATCAGTACTCATCAAGTCTCCAGTGTTTATACAGTAAATACAATCAATGTCGCTCTAACCTTCAGCTAAAGACGAAAGGACCCACCGTTTATTACACGCTCATAGGCGTCCAAAAATTCACTGGTCGCGGCTCCACCGGTCGAGAGTTGATGGAGATAACTAGTCACATCCAGTGCCTCGACCTTAGGGTGCTTAGCAACAAGTGATACACAGTTCCAAAGAAACTCATATAGTACGTTTTCTCCTCTTGAAGTAGAGCCGTAGAGACTCCACTTTGAGTATGATCCGCCTGCCAGGTCAGCCAACACGTCAATATCATTGACGCCGTTGAGCAAAGGTTTAGTAACTGCACTTCCATTGATGTTGTCGTTGCCTGCTCTTACATTGAACGAGTCGGCCTGGGCAAGATACATATCAAATACATGATGAGCCTGTTGTTGCCTAGAAAGTATTTCGGCACGCGTGCTAAAGCGAAGCTTAGCTTTCCGGTTCATTGGCCTGTTAAATGCCGCCAACATAAATGGGATATGGTCGTCGGAAACCTTGCCTATTTTCTCAATACAATTGACTTTCAGAGCCTGCCACAAAACTCGGTCCCTCGCCGGCATAGACGAATAGATTGCAAGTTTCACCTGCGCCGCATTTGCAAGGTCGGCTAGCACAAGAGTCTCGTTTGTATCTTGAATAAACGAGGCAGTCAAAAGTTTCGCCTCCTGCCGTGAAGGTTCTTGCATAGAACATCGACCGGCAAGAAAGTGCAAAAATCGACCCAATATCTGTTGTTCCAATTTCATCTGTTTCAAAACATCTAGATCTAGATGTTGTCCGGGTCGAAACTTCTCGGCACATGAAGCAGAGAACGTAGAATTCGCAAGCAGAAGCGACAAAGCCGAAATGCATACCCATTCAGGGGCCTTAATGAATAGCTTTCTCATTGGCACTATAGCCTCCTCTATCAAACCGAATTGATTTGGAAGACCCATTTTACCAAAAGCGATTCTCGAAAGGTTGAATGCCGCCAACTAGCGAGCAAGACCAGTTAATACGTTCTATGGAGCTTAATACAGGGCTTTGAAATATTAGCATTCCAGTCGGTACTGAAGACTCTGGTAAAGGGGAGCAGGCTATAGTGGTAAGGCACTAAGAGTTTGACTTTGGTGCCCTTGTCCACGAGTTCGATAGTAGCACCTTGTGCCGGATCTACAGATGCGAGGGTTTTATATTCCACCAAAATGTTGCTAAAAATCTCTCGTTCAAGGCGCAATACACAGGAACTGTCGTTCTCATCAACTTTAGAAGCATAGTAATTATGAATTAGTCTGATTCCTTCACCATTTACACGCATTGTAGGTTCAGGAACACAATTAGATGGAATAGGCAAATTTAAAACCAGCGGAACCAAAATCGCAGTGATAACCAGTACAGAGCAAAATGCAGCTGGAATCAGCCAGCAGTTCATACAAGCTTTGAAGGTACTCTGGGGAAGTCTAGTTAGCATCGCAGCCAGCAAAAGAGGCATTGCGCAAACAAGTATTGTTGCCAAATTCTGGTAGCGGTCGTCGACAAATACAAATCCATGATCCAGAAAATCTATTGTCGCCAGAAAAACGCTCCCAGCCAAACACAAATAAATAATTGAAAGAAAGATCACAAGAAACATTCAAGGCCCAATTTGTCTTCGAGCTTGCCGTGAAGGGCTAACTTGCAAATAATTGCAGCAGCATCAATCTCAGCTTGTCTATGATTAAGATAGTTGGCATTGAACGGATGGCCTCGAAAGGAAGACCCACTATAGCAAAGCCGCTCCAAACGGGCCTTTGTCAATTTGCCCTTAAAATGCTGCTGTGCCAATGCCACTAGTAGCAGTCGCGCCTTCACTACTCTCCAACAATGCGATGAATTGTCGAATAACCTTCGTGCTTGCCAAATGAATTGTTGATGGTGACTGTAATCATCTCATCGCTAACATAGGCTTCTAGATTATTGGTGCGATCAAGCGATTCACCAATGCCTTCGACAAAGCCATCATCAAAGCTAATGCATTTAACGTTCTGCAGATGTTTTACCTTGTCTTGAATCTGTTTGTAGAACTGATCCATTTCGCGCTCGGTCTTGCGAAAAACATAGAACTCGATACTGTCGCGCACTTTGGTAGCGATGGTATCGGCTTTCTTGGCCGACACACTGCCGCAGTCAATCCAAAGAATAATATCGCCACCATCATTGCGGGCAATTAAATCAGGCACCACATTCCAGCCAGCATCTTCATCAATGCGAGGACGCTTTTTGATAAACATCAAATAGGCCAGAAGCTTAAGGGCAATGTGAGTGCCCGCCTCATTGTTGAAGGCACCGAGCACTAGCTTCTCTGTGTAGTCTTGCTTACTGTCGTTAGCTTGAATGTTGAACGAGTATTTCATTTCTTATATTGGCTACTGACGATTGGCGCGAGCGAGGTCTTCTAGCTGAGCAATCTGAGCAGCTTCTTTCTGGGCTTCTTGATTGAGCGAAAGCTTCTGATAACCAGCTAACAATGCTCTATGCGCTTCTATCCAACCAGGATACAACTCAGCAGCTTTCTTGAAACTCTCCACCGCTTCTTTAGCATTGCCATTCTTAAGATGTCCTTGGCCCTGAGCCATGTAGCCAGGAGCGTAGTAAGGATTAAGCTCCAGAGCCCGTTTACCAGCATCAATGGCTACTCCATTTTCGTTCTTGGCCAAAGCAACTTGAGCGATGCAGAGATAGGCGGGGTAGCATTTGTCATAGATAACGAGAGCGGCTTTGGCTGAAGCTTGCGCTTCATCGAGCTTACCCATAGAAAGCTCAATGCGACCTTTCTCACAGAGAAGGCGAGCAGCAATTGCGGGGCTGTCAGTCTTGCCAGCTTCAGCTAGGGGCACCGCTGCAGTCGCAGCTTCTAAGGCAGCAGGGAGGTTGCCGGAGAGTCGCAAACAAGTGGCATTATAGAGAGCATAAGACAAATTGTCTTTGCGCTCATCGACCGGTATTTTGTCTAGTTGTTCACGAGCCTGAACACCTTTACTAGCATCTAACAAAGCTTCGATTACGCCATAGCGAAAAGCCAAGCGCCTGTCTTCTGGCAGACCGTCTAGAGCTTTGGTGAGAACTTCGGCTGAGGCAGTGCTGAGATCTCTAAGCATCTTGCTCTTTGCCAAAAGTAGTTCGTCGTCTTTAGTGGCACCTTTGTCGCGGTAAACAGCTATTAGATTTTCAAACTGAGTAGCAGCATCGGCAAATCGGCCTTCGTCATATAACAAGCAAGCCAAAGAGCGCATGACGTCTAAGCGGCTGGGCTCATCAGCAGAAGCACCAGGTGCTAATTGTTGCAAGGCAAGAGCCGTGACGAAAGCCGCTTCAGCTTTCAGATAATCGTCGTTTTCAGCGTAACAGAAGCCTAGGGCAACTAAGTCTTTGACTGAGCCAGGCACCAAATTTAGTGCGCGAGTGTATTCGGCGGCGGCTTTGCCGTATTCTTTGCGAGTGATATAGAAGGCACCCAAAGAGCGGTGGGCAGTAGGGTCATTCTGAGCCAGGTTGGCTGCTTCTTTGAATTCCTCGATTGCTTTATCTGATTGATTTAGCATCAATAAGACATTGGCATAACCTAAGTGCAATTCTGCTTTTTTAGGGTCACGAGTTATTTGTTCTTGATACTGCAGAGCTACATCATCGTAGCGGCGCTCTTGCAAGAGCAGCTTGAAGAGACGCTCGCGAGCTTGTTGATTTTCTGGGTCAACCACCAGAGCCTGCTTATAGTTCTCTACAGCTTTATTAGAATTGCCAGCGGCAACGTTCATACTGGCTAATTCACTTAGCTCAAAGGCTTTGTCTTTGCCAAGGTGCACGGCAACTTGCTGGTCAGCAATTGCTGATTCAAGGTCGCCCTTGAGCTTTTTCACTGAAGCGCGGTTGCGGAAGAACTTAGCATTGCTGGCGTCGTCGCCAATAGCCAAATTCAATTGTTCTAATGCTTCGTTCAAACGCCATTGCTGAATATAGATTTGGGCAAGCCTGAAATGACTAGCGCCATTTTTACCATCGAGAACAATTCCTTCTTTTGCCAACTGAATGGCACCATCAAAATCATTGCGACCGAGTTTGATGTCAATTAACATGTCTCTGCTCTCTGAAGCCATCGGTTCAATTCGCAGTGCTTCTGTCAATGCTTGCTCGGCACCGACATTGTCTTTAAGCCAACGCATACGGAGGAAACCAATGGTTCGATATGCCCAAGCTAGGCGTGGATCAACTTCTGCTGTGCGTATCGAGTAATCGATGGCGCGACCAGCTTGACCTTTTTTGCCACACACTGCTGCAAAAGCAAAATTGTAGAGTGCGTCATTGCGGTTAAGCTCAGGAACTGTCATCAACGTAGCTTCAGCGGCATCGTTCTTGCCTTGGGCAATTTGATTGAAGGCTTTAACAACCATGGCATTGCCAAAGAGTCTGCGATCTTGATCTGTTTTGATATCGGCTAAGGCGACCCGATCTCGGTCTACTTGATCGTTCAATGCTTGTGATTGTTCTGGCTTGCCGTTAAACATGTACGCAAAGGCCAACCATCCTTGACGATAAGAACGCTTTAGCAATTCAGCCTCGCTCTTGCCGCGTTCAGCACCAAGCTGCTTATTGAGGCGATCTATCAGGCCTTTCCAATCTCCAGTATTCACTTGATGGATAGCAATGGCATCTAAAGCTGATTGGGCGATTAGTTCTGACGGAGATAGTTTCTCTATCTTCTTAGTCTCTTTTGTCTCTTTAACTTCAACCTTTACTTCAGTAGATTTCACTTCATCAGCAGCGCTAGCCGCAGAGCTCAAGATAGGAATGCTTAGACTCACAAGCGAAAGCAAACCTAGCGAGAGTGCCAGCCCTCTTTTGCGAGATTGACTGAAGCTGATTGGCATTGAGTTTGGCTGATGGTTCACGTTTGTAATCTCTTTGGGCTTATCGGTGATTTGAATTTTACCAGTTTGCATTTTTGTATTTTGCATTTTACCTTGCTAGTCAGCGACTACACGAGCAGATGCTTCAAAAATCGAAAGCTGCATCACTTCGTCCATCGGAATATTGCGCAGACGCGGGCCATCTAAGATTTTAGAGGCAACACCTTTCTTTTCCATTTGATTGATCAAATATAGTGCTCTGTCAATTATTTGCATAGGCAAACCGGCCATGCGAGCCACTTGTACCCCGAAGCTGCGGCTCGCGCCACCTGGCACAACTGAGCGAATGAATTCGACTCTACCGTCTTGCTCTTTCACTAATACTTGATAGTTGACAATCTGTGGGAAGAAATTGGCCAAGCCATTCAGTTCGTGATAGTGAGTGGCAAAGATTGTTCTAGCTCTTACTTCTTTAGCAAGATATTCGGCCACAGACCAGGCGATAGAAACACCATCGTAGGTGCTGGTACCACGGCCAACTTCATCTAATAAAATTAGCGAACGACTTGTGGCTGACAGACAGCATTGAGTGGTCTCAGACATTTCTACCAAGAAAGTCGATTGCCCTTGGGTCAAGTCGTCTACCGCACCAATTCTAGTGAAGACTCGATCAACCAGACCAACGTGAGCTTCTTTAGCCGGAACGAACGATCCTATTTGCGCGAGAATGACAATCAAAGCCACTTGGCGCAGATAGCTAGATTTACCGGCCATGTTAGGACCGGTCAATATTACTAATTGATTGTCGTCGCTTTCGCCACAGAGCCGCACATCGTTAGAAACATATTTGCCCATGGGCAAGATTTTTTCTAAGACAGGGTGACGCCCCTGCTTAATCAAAAGATTTTTGCCATCATCAACTTGTGGACAAACAAACTTTCGCTCTTGAGCGACTTTAGCCAGCGAAGAAAGGGCATCAAGATTAGCTAGATGATTAGCCATTTTGTGCAAGTCGGCACCGGCAGCAGCAACTGACTGACGCAAGGCTAGGTAGAGTTTGTATTCGACATCAGACTGATTTTTCTCAGCGTTGAGAATTTTCACTTCATACTCTTTCAAGTCAGGAGTGATATAACGCTCAGCGTTAGTGAGAGTCTGTTTGCGAATGTAGTCAGCAGGCACGGCACCTTGATTGGCATTAGTGATTTCAATGAAGTAACCGAAGTTACGATTGAAATTCACTTTTAAACTCTTAATGCCAGTGCGCTCTTGCTCTTTGCGCTGGAAGTCTTCTATCCACTGTTTGCCACCACCAAGTAGAGAGCGAATCTCATCTAGCTCGGCGTTGTAACCCTCGGCAAAGATGCCACCATCGGTTAACTCACGAGGTGGCTCTTCAGCTAAAGCATGACGAGTTTTTTGGCAAAGCTCGACCAATGCTTGCGGCGTTGTTTTAAGAGCACTTAAATACGGGCTGTGTGCTGTTTGCAGAAGTTGCGACAACTCCGGCAGAACATCGAGAGAAACGGCAACAGCCGCCAACTCTTTAGGGTTAATAGATTGCGATGACATGCGCACGGCCAAGCGCTCAAGATCTGAAAGGCGACCAATTACTTCAACAATTTGTTCACGCTTGGTAGTCGGTAGCAATAATTCTTTGATCGCTTCTTGCCGCGCTCTAATTCCCTCTACTGACAAAAGCGGCTTCAATAGCCATTTGCGCAGCATACGGCTGCCCATAGCAGTTTGAGTTTGATCGATAGCCCAAAGCAGCGAGCCATTAAAACTTCTATCGCGCGATGTTTCAGTCAGCTCTAAATTTTTACGAGTATTAGCATCGAGTACGAGATAACCATCGACTGTGTAAGTGGAGATGCCTTCAAAGAATGGCTTCTGCCCGCCTTGAGTGCGATCGAGATATTCGAGGACTGCACCGGCAGCCCCAATGGCGAGAGGCATATCCTGGCAGCCAAAGCCTTCTAGCGTGCTCACTTCAAAGTTTTGCAAGATACGTCGTTGCGCTGGCTCAGTTTGAAAGAACATCGCCGGCCTGCCGCTAAAGCGGTATTGCCCGGCAATTACCTCTGGCACTTCTAAAACTTCTTTGGCAACCACTTCGTCTGGGCCTGGCTTAACTAAGCGCAAAGGCGCTAAAACTTCGGCTGGACGCAAACGGCCTAGCTCAAGAATCAAGTTCTCTTCAGAGAGCTGACTGACAAAAAATTCGCCGCACGAAGCATCAACGTAGGCTAATCCCCACTGCTCTTCAGCTGAGGTAGAAGAGCGACCAGCTCTAACGATGGCAGCTAGATAATTGTTTTCACGAGCCGGCAATAAATGCGATTCGAGCACCGTACCTGGTGTCAAAACCCGCTTAACTTGTCTCTCGACCGGCCCTTTGCCGGCGCCCACTTCGCCCACTTGCTCGCAAACTGCTACAGAATATCCCTTGGCAAGGAGCTTACTGACATAAAGCTCATAAGAGCGAACCGGTACGCCAGCCATCGGCACACGACCAGCCGGATGGGAGGATTCGGGCCGACCAGTCAAAGTGATGTCAAGCTCGCGAGCGGCCACTTGAGCGTCACTATCGAAAGTTTCATAGAAATCGCCAACTCTAAAGAAAAGCAAAGCGTCAGGATATTGAGCTTTGACATCCCAATATTGGCGCATCATCCCGGTCGATTTGGCGCCATCTTTGGGGGAATCCTTAACGGACTCCTTAACGGCTTCCTTAACGGACTCCTTAACGGCTTCCTTAACGGACTCCTTAACGGTTTCTTTGCCGACGTCATGGGCGACACCCTGAGGGCCATAAGCAACTGGGGCGGCACTGCCGCTCTCTTCGCTTTCTACAGACTTACTTTCTTTTGGCACTTTCTGAACTTTCGTCAACGCGTCAACCTCGATAGTCGCACAAGCAACCAATATTACCGTTCAAGCTCGGCTAAGTTATTAAGCTTCTGGTAATATGACTAGTCTTATATAAGGGTTATGCCGTCAACAATATTGAGAATGCACAACATGGTAGTCAACAATTCAATTTCTCGCCTTTCAGTCATGCTCAGCCTGGCTATCACGATCGCCAGCCCGGCACTCTCTGCCTTTGCCTATCCTGGCAGCCCCAGTGCCAAAATGGCCACGGGCGCCCAATTTGATAGCAAAGTGACACAGAACGCCACGAAGACGGCCAAAGCACCTGAAAAAGTTTTAGACAAGGCCAAAGAGGCCAAGCCTGCCGATAAAAAAGAGCCAGCCAAAGCTGACGAAAAGAAAGAAACAGCCAAAGCTCCAGAGAAGAAAGCTGAAAAGCCAGTTCCTGAAGTGGTCATTGAAAACGTTATAACCGTTCCCGCTGAGACTTTAACCGAGCACGCCGGCGAATATCTCAATAAGAATGTGCGCTTCGTGGCTAATTTCCAGGCTTACAGCTCCCTGGCGCTTGACTACAAACCAGCAATGCGTCCAGCCAAAACCTATCTTTCGTTCTTGGTCTTCCGTAATAACAGCAAAGTGCCGTTGTCCGAATTGAAATTGGCTATGCCAATTCCTAAAGAAGATGACAAATCTCCTCAGGCCAAACTTTTGAGCGAACTAAAAGAAGGCGATCAACTAGAAGTGACCGGCAAAGTTTTCGCCACTCCTTTAGATGAGCCATGGGTTGATGTTCTCAGACTGAAGCGCTTAAAAGCTGCTGTCGACGAGAAAGAAAAAGAGAAGAAAGCATCTGCCGAAGGGGCCAGCTCTAAGTAAGCAGTATCGCCGCAGTACGAAGTCAAAACAGTTTTAATCAGCAGTATTAATAAAGGAACAGCTAGATGGTTACTCCAGAATCGGCTTCACAACTCAAGAATCTTCTCAATTCACTGAATGGCAAACACGGTATTCTCGGTTGTCTTTTAGTCGGACGCGATGGCGCTGTCGTGAGCAGCAGCTTGCCGGCAGAAGTTGATATTTCTACTATTGGCGCGCTTTCAGCTACACTTTTCTCGAACAACGATGTCTCAATTCAACGCATGAACAGAGGCAATTTGATTCAAATGACTCTCTTAACCGATCAAGGAATCTTGCACTTCTACGAGGCAGCAGGCCATTTCTTGGTAGTGCTTACGGCGAAAGGTCAGCGCATCAATCTTGAAGGTCTCATTAGATCTGTTGAAGAACAGGGTAGATCATTAGAAGGAATACTTAGCTAAGCAAGCCGTTGCGGCTACCTTGAGAAAAAATAGAGGCCTTTCATGCCAGCCAAGAAAGCTGTGACCATCAAAATTCTCTCTTTGGCAGTAGCTTCTACTTTCGCTATTTCTTCGATTTGCTCTTATCCTCAAGCGGCTTACGCAGCGCGTTTTGTTGATATGTCAGGCAACTGGACAGAAAAATATGTCAACCTCTTATCTGATGATGGCGTCATCAAAGCTGAGTCTGACGGCAAGTTTCACCCAAAAGATCCAGTTTCCCGAGCACAGCTAGCGGTTTGGCTGGTTAAAATTCTTGGCTTAGAAAATCAGGCTGTGCCTGACAAACCAACTTTCGCTGATGTAAAACCAACTGACTCTTACTACAAAGCTGTCGAGATTCTTTGCCTCAATAATTACATTGCTGGTTACGCCGATGGTTTTAGACCGAAGCAGTTTATGCAACGGGGCGAGATGATCTCAATCATTGCTCGCGCCTTGGGCTCGAACACTCCTGATGATGGCACCATCACCAAAACTTTGGCCAAGTTTACGGACAAAAGCAAAATTCCTGATTGGGCTAAAGCCGGAATTGCCCAAGCAGAAATTGCGGGCATCTTAGTTAGTCAAAGCGGAGATACCACAGTAGATGCCGCCGAGATTGCCTCAAGAGGCGATAGTGCAGCCATTTTAAGCAAGCTAAGTGAATACAAGAAACGTCAAGCGATTAACCGCGCTGTGAGCAATCCTGGCAGCCAGCCAAAGTTTCAAACAGAAACCCCCATTGCGCAAGCGGAAGTACCAAGCTATCAACCGCCTGCCCAAAATCAGCAGCAACCTTATCAGCAGCCATATCAGCAACCGCAGCAGCCATATCAACAGCAGCCGCCGCCCCAGAACTATCAACAATTAGGACAGCCACAGGGTCAGCCTCCCCTTCAAGGCGGATGGCAAGGCGGAGTCCAGCATCAGCAAAGTGGGCAGCCAGAGACCTTCGGCGCGGTGCCTCAGTATCAGCCGCAACAACCACAATATCAGCCACAAGGGGCGCCACCGCAATATGGCCAAGCGGGCGGCTATCAGCAACCACTGTCAGGCAGAGTAATGACAGTTGGAGCTGGAACAAAGTTTCAAGCGTCGCTAAAGAACACAATGGACTCTGGCTCTACGCAGCCAGGAGAATCAGTCGAAGCGACCTTACCCTCACCAATATTCTCTGGTGGTGTTGAAGTCGTTCCGGCTGGCAGTTTATTGATCGGCCAAGTTAGCAATGTCGTTTCGGCAAAAAGATTTCGCTTTGGCGCTAACGGTAAAATCGATATTCGCTTCACCGCCATTCAAACTCCGGACGGCAGAAAATTCCCTCTATCAGCTTCAGTTGATGGCTCAGAAGTACGATTAACTGGCGGCAGTACCGCCGGCCGAGTGGGCAAAGGGCTGCTCACTACCGGTATCGGTGCAGGCGGCGGTGCGGCCCTGGGTACCGGTCTTGGAGCAATCGTGGGCGCTACTTCGCACGGGCAAGTTGGCAGAGCAACCGGGATGGGCGCAGTCTTTGGCACCGCCCTTGGTGCGGGTGTTGGCTTAGTTGGCGCTGGTGTGCGCAAGGGTTCAGAAGTAATATTCCACGCCGGAACGCAGCTGCCTGTGCAATTAGACGAAACCATGCAGATTTCGGCAGCAGCAGCAGTTGCACCTTACTATGCTCAGCCACCGCAAGGGTACGCTCCGCCCCAACAGTACTCACCACAGCAACAATATGCACCACAGCAACAATATGCGCCGCAGCAACAACAGGGCTATCCGCCACAACAGCAATATGCACAACCACAGCAAGGCTATGCGCCGCAACAGCAATAATCTGCGCCACAACCGCAGCAGCGATTCTTTTTAAGGCTTGTTAGTCTCCGCCCCAGCGGCGGTTGCGTTGAGCAAAGTCAACCATTGCTTGGTCAAAATGCTCTGGCGTAAATTCGGGCCAGAGCACCGGCGTCACAAGAATCTCGGTATAGGCCGACTGCCAAAGTAGATAGTTGCTCAGACGCATTTCACCACCGGTACGAATCAACAAACCCGGATCAGGAATTCCGCTTGTATAAAGATGATTGGAAATCATCTCTTCGCTAATCTCTTCAGGCTTGATTTTGCCTGCGGCAACCTGAATAGCAATCTGACGCACAGCGTCGGTTATCTCTAAGCGGGCACCGTAATTGATGGCTACCTGCAAACTAAGGCCGGTGTTGCCAGCGGTATTCTGCATAGTCTTATTCATGGAAGCGCGAAGATTGGTCGGCACTTTGTCGAGCTGTCCAAGAAAGCGCAATCGCACGCCATTATCAGAAAGCTCTTTGAACTCATCGGTGAGAACGCGACCGAACAAGTCAAAGAGATAATTCACTTCTTCAGAGCTACGCTGCCAGTTTTCTGACGAGAAAGCGTAGACGGTCAAATATTTTAGGCCACGGCTGCCGACATGACGAACCAAGCGCTTGAGGCTCTTAACCCCTTCCTGGTGGCCTTTGAGCCGAGGATAATGGCGCGAATCGGCCCAGCGCCGGTTGCCATCCATAATGATAGCGACGTGCTCCACAGGCAAAGCGTCAACACTGTCAGGGGCTGACTCTGTGCCGACTTCTGTTTTGCTAGCTTTGGAGAATTTTGTCCGATGCAAGGCTTTCACGTGTAAACTCACTACTACTTGCCATTTTAGCGCTAAGACAAAGGCTCGTCTAAGTAAATTGCGATAGAAAAAGCCTGGTATTTTAGACTAGTTATTTAATATCCGGTTGCCCGAGAGAGAAAAAATTGTTCCTGAAACCAGATTACCTGATCAAAGGCGATATTACCGATATCGACCTTGAAATGCTCAACCAGGCAGGCATTAGGGGTCTTATTCTAGACCTCGACAGCACCCTTGTCGTTCCTCACTCTGCTGAGCTAACAACAGAAGCCGGCGCCTGGCTTGAGCGCGCCTGCCAGCTCTTCAAGGTGGCAATAGCTAGCAATAACAAAGATGAGGAGTACCTGAACCAGGTACGCAAGATTTTGACCATCCAAGTGGTCGGCAAAGCTGCAAAGCCAAGTAGGAAAGCCTTTCACCGTCTTTCGGCAGAATTCGGACTACAACCCGAGCAAGTAGCCGTAATTGGCGACCGGCCGCTAACCGATATCTGGGGTGGGCAGCGCGCTGGCATGAAGACAATATTGGTCGAAATTCTTAAATGTCAAAAAGAGCCGGCCTGGAAAAGTCGAATTCGCAATTTGGAACGCGTCTTTATAAGAAGCAATTAAAAATCACTAACAAGCCAAGCCCACTGGCAACGGTTGAGTTGCAAGGAAGTGGTGTAATATTGACAGGTGCTTAAGACTATTGAGATTGTAGGCTTTTTCTTATGAGGCTAAGTGCAGCCCTTGCAGTTTTGCTAGCGTCTACCTGTTCATGCCCGTCACAGGCAGAGAGCAGAAGACCTGTATATCTGTCATCTATAGCCGCACCATTGCCGGTGACAATGCCTGGTATCAAACCAGCTTCAGTGAGCGTTCAATACTCAAAACATTTCGAACAAGGTCTTGCTTTCAAAAAAGCCGGCGACAACAACCGCGCCTTAATCGAATTTTTGCAGGCGATCAAAGAAAATCCGCGCTGTACAAGAGCCTTCTATGAGCAAGCTCTACTCTTCCGTCAAAAAGGCTATCCGAAACTAGCCGAATCAAGCCTTTGCCAAGCTCTAGCAGTTGACCCTGCCTTTAGAGATGCACGAATCTTACTGGCAGCGGTTCGACTCGAAGCCGGTAACACCGGTGGCGCCGCTCAAGAGTTAACTCGCTCGTTGGGTCTTTCAACTCCGCAGCCCACACAAGCTGGCCAAGCCGGGCAATCGCAGCTATTCACACCAACGGGGCAAGCTGCTAAAGCAACGCAAGCAGCCAAAGCATCGCCGGCAATACCATCACCTTTAACACCGTCACAGCAAGCTAGCCTTCTAGTCGAAAAGCAAAACGGTTTGCAGTTCATTCCTGAAGGTGGAAGAGTAAGCAACACAGCCAACCAAGAAAAGAAGAACAGTGGTTCCTCAGCTAAGTCTGAAAACCAAGCTGTAAAACTCGACAATGATGCCTGGGCAAAACGACTGAAATATCTGAGCGTTCACGGCACCGGCACTCTTAAGCCGGGTGAAGCTTTCATGTTCTCAGAAGAAAACGGTGAAGCTGTAATTTTCTTGACCGATGGCTCACGCATTCGTCGCCTAATCTCTGCACCGCAAGATACTCACGAACTAGTCAAAGCCCGTCGCCCAGATATGCTTATTCCAGCAGACCTGCTCTACAAGCTTTCTACGTTGGGCAAACTTGTAGCAGGAGATCCTTCAGCTCTAGTTGATGCTACTGAAAATCCAGAGTCTGAGCCAGAAAAGAAAAAAGAGTTTTTTGACGCTGACCTAGACAGCGAAGATCAAACGGAAGACGCCCCTGCTAAACGCAACAAGCAGAAGCCGGAAAAAGGCACATTGGGCGATCTGATGGACAGCAATGAAGAGACCGACAATTCAGATAACAAATTTACCCACCGAGCAATTTTAGAAGACTCGCCTCGGGACAAACCTAATTCGCCCCCCATCCCGCATGATGCCACCAAAGGTCCGAACCTAGACAGTACAGAACCATCATCGATGAAAGATTTCAATAAAGATCCAGCGAACGATTCACTTGCTGACAAAACTCAGAAGTTCTTCGGCTGGTTTAAAAAAGCACTGCACTTACAGTAAATGCGGTTGAAAGTACATGTATATACATGCATTCGTCAGCTATTTTGACGACCATATTCCCGCATAAATTTATACATATACATATGCAAGCTGCTAGCGCAGACCGTCTAAGATCCACTGATTGAAGGACTCGGGGAAAGTATCCATAAAGTTGTGGCCCCCAAGGGTAAAAACTTTGAGAGTTGAATTCGGTGTCTGCTTGTGGATTTTCACAGCATAGTGGCAAGGGGCAACCGGATCAAACCGACCAGCAGCCAAATGCAGAGTGCAGGCTAATTTCGGTGTGCGGCTTACCAGATCGATTGATCCAAAATTTTGCAAAATCTGCTCAAGAGAGTGTCTGTTCGTATCGATCAAAGTACGCGGACGCCAAGGCCAGCCCTTGTGCATGTTCGAGCGCTTTATAAAGTCATAGAGATAAAGCATGAAAAGCTTGAAGACATACGAAATTGGCTTGAGCACTCGCCCGGGAAGACCGGCCGCAAGAATGGCAGCAAACAATTCGGGCCGTTGCTCAGCCAGAGTGACACTGATAATTGCCCCTAAAGAATGTCCGACAAAGGCTGCCGGAAATTTGATGTCCGAGTTCTCGAGAGTTTGCAGAACATCACTTATATGCACATCGAGGTCGGTGTGTTCTTGCGGTTCTTCAGAGAGACCGTGGCCTCTTAAATCGATGACATAACAACGGTAGCCATGATTGGTGAAGAAGCGCACTTGGGCTTGCCACATCTCTCCGGCCGAGCCAGTACCATGAATGAAAATTAGGTCTGGTAGATTTTCAATAATCTGAACTGGTTCGAATTTTTGTAGTGAAAGAAGCACAGGACTACTCTATTACTCTATGAAGAGCTGGTCGTTCTGGACGGGTGCAATCTACTCTTAAAAGTTGCTGTATCTATCTCTCCGACAGCGATTCCGATAAGAGTTTCAGAAATGTTAGAGATCGCATCTATCTGATCTAACTGATGTTTTGCTGGTAGAGGAATTGCTTCTACATCACAACGACGAGACATTTTTTCAACAATCCCAATGATATCATCGGCCCGTTCGATAGCCGTGGCGAGACCTTGCTCAACTAACATTCTGGCCGTACCGTACTCTTGCGGCATCGGTGTAGTAATCATGTCGATGGCCATCGGCAGACGACGAGCAACAGCCTCAAATGAGGTTAAGCCACCAGCCTTAGTGACCATAAGATCACAAGCCGCCATAACATCAGCCATCGTATCGTGGAACGGCAGCACCGCTGTTGGTATCGATGAACGGCTCACTTCTTTCTTCAATGCTTCATAAAGCTTCTGATTGTGGCCGCAGAGAAACACGACTTGAACCTTGCGCTTAGAGGCATTGAGTGCGCGATAGATAGCAATCATATTGCCACCACCAGCCCAACCAGAATTGATACAAATGGTGGGCAAATCTTTCTCTAAGCCGAGAGATTGACGAAAGTCTTCAGGGCTACAGCGCGGCGGTGCCACAAACGAAGGGTGAACCGGCATACCCATAATGGCGATTTTAGAAGGTTCAACACCAAGTTCAATTAATCGCTGTTGGGCTAAGTCGTTCGGTACGATAGTCAAATCAGCGTCATGACACGCCCAACCACTCCAAAAATCGCCGTTGGGATCAGTAACCACAGTAACTAGCTTGGTTTGGCTGCGCAGTCCACTTTCCCGTAGACCTCTAGCTATATACTGATTTGACATAGGGTGAACCGAAACGACCAAATTGGCTTTCATATCGTGCAGCGTTTTTATTACATACGGCCTTGTAAGCATCCAACCAAACTTAGAATCGTTGGGCTTGAAAGTCTCAATAAACCAATAGTAATACTTCATGGCCGACTGCTGATGGCGCAGCAAATAGTTGTAGAGCTGCACAAAATTGCGGTTCATCGGATGGCTGTTCTCGACAATGCTATCAATCTGCACGTCAACATTGTAGTGACCGAAGCGCTCTGCCAAAACCTTCAAAATTCCAGCCTGCAACGCTTCTGTGGCGCTACGGTGACCACCGCCCGTATCAGAGAAAAACAGCCCGATGCGCACGGGGTTGGACTTGGTAGGCTTGGTGTTTCCGTTCAAAGGATGACATCCACTGATAAATTAGGTAGCAACCAATTGGGGCTGAAGGCCAAGTGCAGCGCAGATATTCTGATAGAATGGGACTTTGCGAGTAAGGCTCCAGAAACGCTCTTTATCTCCCTGACCTTTCCAAGTAATAATGTACCATCAAAGTCGGCTCTCACGTAGTGGAACGAACTCCCGAACTGGCTCAGTTCATATTGGGGCGCAGTTCAAAGCTTGGGCCCTCAGCCTCGCGCTACTGGCCACTTCAGCCAATTCTGCTGCTCTAGCCGGCCCCGCTCGCTTGACTACTCCGCGGGAAGTTTCGCAGCCATCTAGCGTCCTTTATGGCTCGGTGAGCGACCGCTTTGCTAGCCTTCCTGCCGGTAAAAAACAACGTAAGAGACCGACCGATGTCAAGATTTACGAATTTGACCAAAAGCCCCTCGGTGAGCGCAATCCGCTATTATTAGTGCACGGCCTTAGGGGCGAATATTACCCCTATTTTCGCTGGCAAAAAGTGGCTGACAAGCTAACCAAGAGCGAGTCATTTAATAGCAAATACAAAATTTATCTAGTTCGCTACTCTAGCCTCGATCGCTTCGATACCGTTCTACCTAAATTTAAAGACGCTCTAACCTCTCTTTACAGTGCGGCGAAACAGAGACCGATCACAATGATGGCCCTCAGTATGGGTGGCAACATCGCCTATGAATCGTTGACCGATCCCAACATCGAATCAAAAGTGCGGCTGCTCTTCACAATGGGCACTCCCTTCCACGGTTCACCCTTGTTCTGCAAAGACTGGATGAACTATACCGTTTACAAACGACTGGCTTGGCCGTGGACACGCATTGACCATAACCTTTCATACCGCTTCTATTTTGACCGCAACCCCATTTTGCGCCAAGACCTAGCCTGGGATAATGCTGACGAAGCCATTCCTGAAACCGGTAAATTTAAATCGAAGTTGCCATTTGGACCACGTGGCTATCTCACCGTCGGCGATACCATCAATTCGCGCCTCAATAAAGTAAACAGCGCTCCTGTCGATCGCAAAAAGCTTATTACTTATGGTGGCTATATCGTCACACCTTACTTAGCTCCTGGCTTTAAGCGCTACGTTGAGACCACTGCTTTTTATCCGATGTTCTTGCTCTCCAATTCTTTCCCTGCTCACTTTGGCAGAGAACATCCAGTTTTAGAGTTTCTCAATCGCGATATCGCCAATATTCAAGTATCGAAGAAAATCGCTAAGCAAGCAGGCACGCCATTTGTTTACGTAATGAACGATGGCATCTGCCCATTATCGAGTGCAATTTTCTTGCCGCCAGATGTGGCACGCGATCAGTTCATGGCCAAAGAAGCTGATTTTGAAAAGTTAAGAGATAAAGTCAACGTCGGTAAAGCCCGCGTCTTCCGTAACGTCGATCACCTTACTTTCATAGACGGCGTCAGGCCACTAAATCCGATTATCTCGGTAGTTAACAGCCAATTTAAAGATGAGCTAAATCCATCAGACGGACAGAGAGATATTTTTGATTGGATTTTGAGCGATTTAGTTAACTCAGATCAAATCGGTGGCAGTTTAGCTAAAACCAAACAAGTACCGCAGCAAGTGAAGACCACAGCTGAAGAAGAAATGTCAGTTAACAAAGACGACTCGGCAGTTAGCAAAGACAATTCGGCAGCTAACAAAGACGATTCGAACGTTAAGCAAGAAGCCGCGGCTGGCTCGACTACCGCGCAATAAGGTCGCATAATAGCGCCACAACTTTTTCCTTAATGTCCTTAACTTTTCATTGACGCCGCTAAGCTTTGCGCTTAGCATAGAATTGTTAGGGTTCCGAAAGTAAGTTATATGTTTAGCTTTAAATCTGCCAACAATAATAACGACAATAATGATTGCCTCCAGTATTTGGTTGCACTCGTAAGACAATGTCGTAGTTAAGTTAAACAAGAACCACGAAGAAGTCATCGACCGCAGCCAATCAGGTTGCGGTTTTTTGTTTGGAGAAAAATTATGGTTACGTCAATCAAACTAATAGAAGCCGCCCAGCAAGAAAAGGCGTTAAGCGGTGCCGACAGCACTGTGAGAGTTCAAGGCCACCTGCAGTCAATGCGCGACCTTGGCCAAATTATGTTTTTGATTGTGCGTGACGCCTCGGCCACCATACAGGTGGTCGTGACTGAAGCTGCCTTGCAAGAAAAGCTAAGGTTGCTCACCAACGAAACACCATGCTATTTCGAAGGGCACTTGCAAGCGCAACAGCAAAAGAAAAGAAAAGAGTCAGCAGCGCCTGCAATAGCTCCAGAAGTAAAATTTGGCGTAGCGCCTAATATAGAAACACATTCAGTTGAACTAGTACTTACAAGCGTAGAGCCGCTGGCATCAGGCTTGCACGTGCCACCAATTGAAATTGGCAAGCAGTCAAAGATAGACAATTTGTCGACTTCAACCTTGCTCGACTATCGCCCTCTGACTTTGCGAAATGAGAAAGTTAGAGCCATTTTCAAAATTGAAGCAGAAATATTGAAAGCCTTTCGACACTATTTAGGCACTCAAAACTTTATTGAGATACATTCGCCCAAAATCGTGGCAACCGGCACAGAAGGCGGTGCACAGCTATTTAAAATAGACTATTTTGGCCGCACCGTTTATTTAGCGCAAAGCCCGCAGTTCTATAAACAAATAATGGTTGGTGCTTTTGAACGGGTCTACGAAGTGGGTCCTGTTTATCGCGCAGAAGAGCACGACACCACTCGGCACTTAAACGAATACATTAGCCTCGACTTTGAAATGGGTTTTATAAAATCAGAGCAAGATGTAATTGCCATGCAGATCGGCTTGCTGGGCCACATTATGGAGCATGTCAAAGAGCATTGCCAAAGAGAACTAGCAATGTATCAAGCGACTGTGCCGACTATAGGCACCACGCTTCCACAAATTAGACTAGAAGAAGCACAGCAACTGCTAGCTAGCAAATACGGCTGGAAGAGCGCCTCGGCTGACCTCGACGGTGAAGGAGAGAAGCTCTTGACCAGCCACTTTGAAAAGGAAGAAGGAATTGACATGGTTTATGTGACCGACTATCCACATGCAATTCGGCCCTTCTATGCCATGCCGGGCGGCCCGCTAGCAAACGGCGAAGCCGGATCGAAGAGTTTCGACTTGCTCTTCCGGGGGCTAGAAATAACTACTGGTGGCCAGCGCATTCATGAATATGAACAGCTCCGGCAGTCGATTGCCAGCCGTGCTCTCAATCCAGAAGACTTTGGCGACTACTTGCTTTGCTTCAAGCACGGTATGCCACCACATGGAGGTCTAGCAATTGGCTTAGAAAGATTGGCGAAGCAACTCTTGGGCTTGCCATCAGTCAAGCAAACAGCCCTCTTTCCGCGCGATATCAACCGCATCTCGCCGTAAGCAAAGCTGCCAGTAGTTGAGTGAATCTCAGATTCTCTTAGCTGCTGGCAGTCTACTCATTGACTGACTGAGTTTTAGTGCCTGCTGCCACTTGCGATTTACGCATCACCAATTTGACTGGTAGATTTTCAGCAATTTTGTCTATCAAAATTTTGCCGCCAGATCCGTTCATATGAACAGGATCTTTAAAGTTGCTGGCAACAAACGACTTGCCATCATTGAGATCGAGAAGAGCGCAACCTTGGCTATCAACAGTTTGTTTCAGCAATGCTAGATACTGACCGTATGAGCCTTTAGGCATCAATGCCATATTGGCAGGAGTGAGCGGCATATTGACGAGCAAAACATCAACACCTTCCGCCTTCAACTGAGAGATCATTCGCCTAAAATACTCACTCTGAATTTTGAACATTGATTCATTGGCACCCTTGAAGCGCTTCTTGTACTCGCGGCTATTGTCTTGCCATGGATAAAAAGCATTCGGCTGCAATGCCACCATTCCTTCAGTTACTTCAGTACCACTTAGAGCAGCATCCGGATTTGTGTTAGGAGCAGAATTTGCTTGCGACTTAGAATTAGAGATAGAGCCAGAATTAGAACCAGAGCTAGACTTAGCTTGAGCGACCACCCCTGTGCCACCACCGACCGAATCGAGCAGCGTAGTCACAGCAGCACTGATAGCATCGCCAGCCATCACCTGTACCTGTAGTCTTTTTCCTAGCAAATAAATGTACTTATCGGCCAGGTATTGACCACGATTAGTGATGTTCGGCATAGATAAGGGCAGAAGAGAATCGATTTCACTGTCAGTCTTGTACCGAGAAAAATAGTGATAAGCAGGAGTAGAAGCAGCGCACTCGACTCCTGAATCTATAAAATCGCGCAGAGACAATCCAAATATTGCTAACTTTGGCTTGCGCTCATTACTGAAGAGCGAACTGACAATCATGTAGTGATCAGAAATCATTCCACCCGGAAGAGCAAAATTAAAACACTTGAGCTGTTGACCAGTTTTCTCGGCAATTTTTGCCTGCATATACTGAGAATAGGGATGAACAACTGGGTCAATGGTGACATTGAGATAATCAGCATCACGACAAGCGGTGGGTATCATCATTAACGACGAACCGAATAGCACCGTATCTGGTGCCTGACTGCCTGCCATAAAATCGCGAGTACGGTGACTCTCCCAAGTTGGTTTGGTGGGAATGCGCTCGATAGGCATTGGTTGCAGTGGCTGCCAGGCAAAAAGAGCGGCGTTCACCGCAGCAAAGAGACCCAAAGACAGTAGAAACACACTGCCTTTTTTCGTTCTAGAATTTTGCCCGATCACTTGCATAGGCTTAAGGCTACCAGCTATTTACAACTTTATTCTGAGAGCCGACTTAGCTTTGCTAGAGCGCTCAGAAGCCACTCTTATTTAAGACAAGCTTCAACGGCGTCTGCCATTTTTGCCGATGCGCCGGGAGCTAGTGTCAAGAATAGGGATGGTTCAATCAATTCAAGCTCAAGCAGCAAAAGTGAACCGTTAGCATCAGGAATAATATCGACTCGAGCGTAGAGAGGCTTTTCGAGTAAGGCTGCCAGGGCTTTGTAGGCGAAAGCAATTTCGTCAGCGCTCGCTTCAACTTGAGCCTCACCAGCCTCTCCAGCCACCGCTAAATGCTGAAAAGCGGTCTTACGAATAGCGTGGCTGAACTGGCCATCTATGAATACCAAAGCTCTCTCGCCATAGCTTTCCACTTCAGCGAGAAAAGGTTGCACCATAACGCAATAGTGGCGGGCTAACTGGTTAATATGCTCAAGAGCGGCTGCCTCTCCGCTGCTTGTAGCGAGGTCGAATTTCTTCACGCCAAAGGTTGATAGACCAATTGAAGGCTTAACCACCACGACTTTCGAATTCTTTGAATTTTCAGAGCCGATACTATCTAATATGCCCTCGAAAGAAGCAGGGCTAAGTTTGTCGGCGCCTTCCTCTATGTAATATGTAGGAACGCAAGCAACACCGCGGGCAACAAGGTCGCGAAGATAGCGTTTATCAGAGTTCCACTGCACCAATTCCGATGAATTTTTGAGAATCGTATGACTAGCAAGGCTCTTCAGCCACGACATAAATTCATTGTGGTGCAAATGGTAGTCCCAGGTTGAACGCAAGACTACAAGCCGCGTTGATTGAAAGGGAAATGAACTGTCTCTCCAGTCAGCAAAGGAGCACTTAAAGCCACGCTGACGCAAAATCTCGAGGGCGCCGAGGTCATCAGGGTCACCCTGCTTGAGATCGCTATAACTAACGAAAACTATGTCCAGAGCGGGTTTCAAGATGTACCTCCGATATACAATACAAGCATTAACTGGATATTATTCAAAACAGACTACTATTAACTTTGTAATTCAGCCTTACACGCTTATACTTCTGTTACGTGGAGTCTTCATATTTCCCTAATAAATGAAGCACCGAATAGGTGCGGCAGTATTGTTTGGCGACTATGAAGAAGAACTAGAATCAGTGCGATTTATGCAGTAAAAGCCTGATTCCCCCTAACCAGAAAATCCACTTAGAGAACCCAGGGTATCAACAATCGGCATTGCGAAATAGTCGCTGTTCTAGTGGCTGTTTTAACACGCCCAATTAGAACACTTAGCTAGAAGAATGGCCACTGACTAGGATGAAAAACTTTGGAGGTTTATCCCTATGCGTATTGAACTCTTGTACACACCTGGTTGCAGCAACTACAAGAAAGCCCTAAGCACTCTTGAATACATCATTGCAGAGGAACAGCTACCGCTACCAGTTGAACTTGTCGAGAATTGCGCAAACGAAGAGGGAGAGCCAACCGTTCGTATTAATGGAGTAATGGTCAATAAAGCTGCGGCAAGGTCGCAGCATTGCCTAGAGCATGTGCGTGAAGCGATCAGCCATAAGTGGCATGAAGTAAACCTGAGTCCTCTACTCACGGCCTAAAGAAACGACGCATCGCGCAAAGACAGGGAGACCCGCCACAAGCGGGTCTCTTTGCCTTTCTAATTGTCTTTTAAAGGTGCTCTCTGGTTGAGACCGCTATCATTGACCTACTGCCCAATACAGGGGCTTGGTTTCTAATGCTGTTTGCTTTGATGATTCCGCTTCCTAATGCTCTTTAACACCTTACAATACGCCCTCTTTCTTCCGATAGTATTCGCGCTCTTCTGGATTAGCCCGCAGAAATGGCGCGTCTGGATTTTGCTTAGTGCCAGCTATTTGTTCTACATGACCTGGAAGCCCGTTTTCATACTGCTCATAATTGGCCTCACCTTGGCCAATTACTACTTGGGCTTTGCCGTCCACAAATCAGATAAACACAAAAAAGGCTGGCTCACTCTAGCGATTGTGCTAAACCTCGGAACACTGGCATATTTTAAATATGCTTATTTTCTCTGTGATACGGTCAATCAATGCTTGCTTCCGTTTGGAATGGCTCCCACAAGCTTGCCATTCAAAATAATTCTGCCTTTAGGAATTTCTTTCTTCGTTTTTGAATTCATTCACTACGTCGTAGATGTATATCGCGGCCACCAGCCAATTAAGTCTTTTCCCGCCTTTGCACTGTTTGCATCCTTCTTTCCTACACAAATTGCAGGACCAATCAAACGCTTTCAAGATTTCATTCCGCAGTTTTTGGCGCCAGCAAAACTTTCAATCAAACAATTTGATACTGCTATTTCACTAATTTTATTGGGCCTATTCAAAAAAGTTTTGATCGCAGACAACCTAAGCTTCTTTGTACAGGGTGGCTTCTCGCAACCTCAGATGTTTTCAGGCTTAGACTTGTGGATTTTCGCTTACGCTTTCGCCTTCCAGATCTACTTTGATTTCTCTGGCTATACCGATATCGCTCGCGGTTCTGCAAACTTGTTTGGCTACAAAGTACCAATCAATTTCAACCTGCCTTACCTGGCCAACAATATCTCTGACTTCTGGCGGCGCTGGCACATCTCGCTATCAACCTGGTTGAGAGATTATTTGTTCATTCCTCTCGGCGGTTCGCGCCTCAGCAAGTGGCTCAACTATAGAAATCTGATCATTACCATGACTCTCGGTGGACTCTGGCACGGGGCGGCAATGCATTATTTGATTTGGGGTCTCTACCAAGGGATATTACTAGTGGCCCACAAAGAGTTTCAAGCATTTAAAGAATCGCAAGTGTGGCTAAAGAAGGCCTTTGAGACAAAAGTTGGTCAAGTTGCTTCAATCGTTTTGACATTCCACGTCGTCTGCATCGGCTGGGTATTTTTCCGAGCAGAAACAAATGATCTAGCACTGCAAATGCTGCGCAAGATGCTCACATTCGCGCCGACAATTGAACAGGTCGCTGGTCAAACAAGAGAAATAGCCATGCTACTTCCGACCATCAACTACCCGCTGATATACCCATCGGTCTTTTTACTCTTGCCACTGCTAGCAATAGCCCATATCGCCATGGGCTACCTCAATAAAACAGATTTGATTGAACGCACACCAAAATTCGCCAAAATTGCTTGGTGCTGCGCCATGATATTTGTTGTCCTTGTCTTCTCGCCAGATAAATCACCACGCTTCATCTACTTCCAGTTCTAAAGCCAATCATGACCAACTCCAACCACACTAACAATAACCAGAACAGCGACAATGCCAGCGGCGAAAGCCGCGATGACAGCAGGAAAAAACTACTAGTAAGTAAATTGCTGAGCAGCTATGTAGTTTGTGCTGCCTTATTGTTTGTTGGCCTAGAGGCAATTGCCGGTGCTATAAACAATTATTCGCCCCAAACCCTCAACCTAAGCCCATACAAGAGTGCCAACCGCAGTTGGGTTTGGTGGAATGTACGCGACTTTAGTCAACTGACTGCCGCACCAGATATAGTTCTATTAGGTTCATCTCTCATGATGGCTCCACTTCATGGTGGGGATGCTGTTCATTTGAATTTCGCACAAAATGTGCCATTGCACCACAAAAGCCAGTTGCTCGAAGACCTACTAAAAGAGAACTTCAATCGCACGTATCACACCTTTGCTTTTGCTCTAGGTGGAGAAATGATATCGGACGCCTGGGCCATTAGCGATACTTTGCTTAAAGGCGATCGTAAGCCAAAAGTGATTATTTACGGTGTTGCTCCGCGTGATTTCATGGATTCAGCTCTGCCCTCGCCATCGTCAACTGAAATCTATAAATATATGAGCCGCATCGGTGACCTTTCAGCAGTAGACAAAGAGGCCTACGCCAATTTCTGGCAAAAAGCCGAAAATAGCTTAGGCAAAGTAAGCTTTACCTACAAGCACCGTCCTGATTTTCTCTATGTGCAGCACCGCTGGGCCAAAGAGCTTTTCCGCAAATTGCTCGGCTACAAAGAACTAGAGCTAGTTAACTCGCCCTTCCATGTGCGCAAGCAGGCCTTTTCAGAACTACCGGAAGACAACGGCCCTGGCTCATTGTTTGTCGATCCACCGGGGCCGACACAAGAAGCATACGTAGCAAACCTAGATGAATATCGCCACCGTTATCGGCGAGTCGATCTCAAACTCTTCAACACACAATTATCGTTTCTAGAGCGACTTTTGGCATTGAGCGAAAAAGAAAATATTCGCATTGTATTAGTGAATATGCCGCTTACCGAAGACAACGTCAACTTGATGCCACCAGGCTTTTATCAAAATTACTTGGACAAAGTAACAGCATTGAGCACTACCCACAAAGCACTTTTACTCAATCTCAATGACCCTAAAATTTTCCCCCAGAAATACTTCACCGACTCCGTACACTTAAATAGTCGCGGTGGAGAGCATTTTTTCCAAGTCTTAGCAGACAGGCTAAAAGCAGACCCAGAGACAGCCACGATTATTAGCCAAGCCGGAACGGTCAGATCTAGCTTAGTTAGCTCTGGCAAAATCACAAAGAGCGCTTTGGAGAGCTTGCAAGCCAGCGGCACAGTTGACGACATCATTGAAATTGCTGGCCAACCCCGCAGCGACATTGGCTCTGGCATTCATATCTTGACCTACCCCTTAGAAGAAGGCGGCTGGGCTCTAGTTGGTTCACCTGATATGAAAAAGATTCTCTACATTCATTATCAACTCTTAGAGCCTAAGAGTGCTTTCGCGAAATAGTTGAGTACTCAACTATTTTCAAAAGCTAGTGCCCTAGAGGGTCAGCTGCTTTTAGGCGTTGGTCTAATTCATCTAAAGTAATGAGCCTGGCGGAAAGCAATTGCTCAGGCAATAGATTCTTGGCCCGCATTCTCTTTTGATAGCACAGCTGATCAAACAACAGATAGTTTGTCAGAGCTAGCGAAGTGGCAGAGCCCGCTGTTGAAGCAATACCACCGGCCATATACAAATTATTAGCGGCTTTTGGTCTATCGCGCAGGCGGTTAAGAGCCACAGAGGCCATTATATCTTGGGCTAAATAGGTACCCGAAATTGCAGGACCAGAAATCACGCCCTGCAAAGCTACTTTGTTTTGATAACGCTGATCGATAAGGCCTTGCTCAATAAATTTGTCATAGCGTGCAGACCAAAGAAGGTAGACAGAAATACGGTTCTGAACCGAGCCGGCAGCCTCTAAGATTGAAGCATCTCTAGATGCGAGCTCTTTATTTAGCTCTCCCATAGCGGCTTTGGTTTCTTTCTCAGAGCTTTTAAGATCTTCTTGTAAGGTTGCCGAAAGACGCTTGCGCCAATAGCGATACATAATATTGTACGACTTTGCGCTGGCAGGGGCACTCAGTATTCCAAAAGAATCGCCAACTAGGCCTGTGTTAGCAGAGGCATTTCCTAGCTCAGGTCTGGTCAGCGATTTAATAGCAAGTATCTGCGAAACGGTGTAAGAGCAATCAGCAATGATATCTAAGATGTAATATACATTGAAGCTTGCCTGAGTAGATTTGACGTCAGCATACACATCGGCAAACTCAGAGAGGCACCAGTCTCTGAAGCTTTTCAGAACGCGACTTTCACAACGGTAGACAGGCATTGCCTCAAGCTCAGGGTGCTTGTTCAATATCGCTTCTCTTTGAGCGATCATTGAATCAATGGTCTTGATTCTCGCTACGACATTTTTGACGGCGGCACCAGGGCTGGTACCATTACGAATATGCTTGATGGCAGTGTAACCGTTAGAACAAAGTTCAATAGCCGAGCTGCCACCGTCAAGAGCAATGCCCACTAATCCGACTCTTAAGCCCTGCTGTGAGCCGCGTACAGAAATTGTCTCAGGCGTTTTTGTATGGCTGGCAGAAAGAGCTACGTTAGTAATGTTAGAAGCTAACGATGTCATTGCTGATGATACCTGGAAAGCAAAATATCTAGCACGACGATATTTTGGTTCTTTTGTACCTTCGACACGGTACTTCAAATAGTAGCGCTCAAGGTCTATTTCTTTGCGCAAAATCTCATTGGCGAGGTCATCCATAATGACCTCATCGTCCACGGGTACAGCAGCATAGGCAGCCTGGCTCCATTCGCCAGGTGAAATAGAACTCGGCGCAAAAGTAGGGGCAATGGCCGGCGCAAAAGCAATCAACAGTGCACAAGAACCGGTGACTAATTTTCGCGCTAGACTGTTCATCAAAGTCAAACTTATTTATAGAGGGCTTTGACAATCAACTTTTGGAAATGAATGCAGAGATGTTCACTATTGGTGAGGAAGCGACCAACACTTGGCACACCACCAATCAATCCACGCTGTACAGAGTTTGTGAGAACGTCGTCTTCTTCACCGACTTCAGTGTTGAAATCGATTAGATCTTGCGCCCACTTTTTGTCAACACCTGGTGCGAAGTACTGCTCTGAAAAACCTTTAGCTTGATTAGGGCCCAATGGCATCCAAACATCAATCGACAAGTTAGGGAAACCCGGGTTGATATTGATAGTGAAGTTAGGCCACAGCAAATGATACTGTGCCTGTTTAACAGACCCCGCAGCATCGTAGATTTTAATTCTTGTTTTGCCTTCTAGAGCTGATTCGCGCACATGACCAACTTGACTTAAAAACCAGTCATGAGAAGTGAGTTTATAGCTGTCTTGATCAACATCAATAGCAGCAGAAAAACCAGGGTGAGCCACAGCACAGTGGTAACACTCTAAATAGTTCTCGAGCATGGTCTTCCAGTTAGCACCAGATTCCCATTCGGTGCGCTCCCACAACTCAAGCGAATTCAAATCAAGGCCGCTTTGTGCGATTATTTCTAGCACTGGCCCATAGACAGAGGCGAGCGAATCACAGTTTTCATCAGCGTTAGCAAAAACCCATGGCCCTAGCGTTTCGACCTTGATTGAAAGCAAGGGATAGTCATCTTTAACAAAATTGGGCTCGCGGTCGGCACGTGGTGCGGCTTTGAGTGCACCCTTAGTGTCGTATGTCCAGGCGTGATAAGCGCACTGCATAATCTTGGCATTACCGCAGCCTTTCATCACTTCATGTCGCCGGTGGCGACAAACATTTATAAAGCCTTCCAGGCCTTCATCGTTGCGAATGACCACCACAGGAATTTCACCAACATAACCAGTGATGTAATCACCAACCTTAGTCAGTTTCTGCATTGGGCCAATGTACTGCCACGATTTACGAAAAATCTTTTGAATCTCTTCGGCCGTGATGGAAGGGTCTGTGTAGAACCTAGCTGGTAGAGCTTCGCCGCGATCAAGGCCAGTGAGTAAATCATTCTGGGTTTCGCAAACCTGCGGCATGGTCAAATCGCTCCCTTTTTTCAAACTAAGATGCTCAATTGCAATGAGCGGCAGTCAACACCTATTGACGAGCCTAAAATAATAACCGATGTGCGTCTCTCGATTATTAAAGTCCACAGCCAAAACCTTGCAAACAATATGTGCCACGGCACCCACATGATAGAATTTCCGGTCAATTGTTGACTAACGCGGGTGTTGCCATGCTTTATCGTCTAAACCGTCTTTTCCATCCAACTTCTAAGCGCACATTTGTTGTAGCCATCGACCATGCCCTCTTCAACAATGCAGCCTTCTTAGAAGGCATTGAAAACATGGAAAAGGTTGTCAGCACTTTAACTGACGCCAACCCTGACGCTATGCTGCTTTCACCAGGTGAAGCACCGCATTTGCAAAAACTTCCAGGACGCAATAAGCCAGCTCTGATGCTAAGAGCTGACACTGCCAACTTTTATAATGATGTTTTGCCATCATCCAAACTATTCTGCGAAGCCTACGAAGAAGCTGTCGAAGTGGCTGTTCGCCTTGATGCCGCTTGCATTTTGTTGAATTTATTGCAAGTCGATGAATTTCCCGAAATGCTTCAGCAGTGCGTGCGCAATGTTCTGCGTCTGAAAAATGTTTGCGATCGTTACGGCATGCCGATGGGCATTGAGCCACTCTCATTCAAGCGCAGTAAAGACGGCATGGTGGGCGACGGCAGCCCAGACCGTGTAGTCACCCTGGCTCGTATGGCCGCTGAATTAGGTGCTGACATCATCAAAACCGATTCAACAGAGCCTGAAGAAGAGTTTCACCGCGTAATCGAAGCCGCTTCAGGAGTGCCTGTTTGTGTCAGAGGCGGTGGCCGCGCTTCAAATATCGAAGTCTTGCAGCATACAGAGAAGCTGGTTGCTCAGGGCGTCGCCGGTATTATCTACGGTCGCAATATTATTCAGCATAGCGACCCTAAGGGAATGACACAGGCACTACAAGCTGTTCTACACAACGGTGAGACTGCTGCTAGCGCCATGAAGTACATTAAAGAGCCGGTAGCTGCTGCCAAGAAATAAGTGCTCAAAATAGGTCTTCAGAAATAGACTTGAAGAATTTAGCAGCTTCAACAATTGTCAGGAGTGGATGTAAATAATGAAGCAAAGCGAAGTCAATCTACTGTGTCGCGAGGCAGCTGATTGCCTGAAGCAACATAACTGGGTCTTGCCACCGCAGGCAGAATGGTCAGCCACTGATTTTGGTCTTGGCGACTATGAGAAAATTGGTCTGGTCGAAGTTCTTCTTGCTAACGAGCCTGAATACTGCGAAAAGATCATGTATGCGCGCGAAGGCATGGTCACTCCAGCACACACTCATTACGAGAAAAAGGAAGACATAATTTGTCGGCATGGCACACTGCGCATTACACTTTGGTCTAAAAATCCGGGTGAACATAAAGCTGAAGGAACGGTCGAAGTTCAAATCAACCGTAAGATGGAAACAAAACAATCAGGCGTGCCTTTCGATATTCAAGCCGGCTCACGCATCACACTCACTTCTGGTATCTGGCATGAATTTTGGCCAGTCAACGGAGTAGGTGTAATTGGCGAAGTGAGCACTTTCTGCAACGAAGAAACTGACAATATTTTCGCCAACAAAGAAATTGATATTTTCCAGGCTCCTCAAGCCGACGAAGCAGTCTCTTTGCCAGCTTGAGCCAGCCTGCTTCTTAGATAGGTAAATAATGCTTCCCCACGCCCTAATTTTTGATATGGATGGTCTGATTCTCGACACTGAGAATCACTACAAGCGCGCTTGGACAAAAGCTGCCAAAGAATTCGGCTTTGACCTCACAGATACTTTATATCTGCGCTTAATCGGGATCACCGTTGCCGATGCTGAGAATGTTTTAGCGGAAGAATTCGGTTCTGCTTTTCCTAAAGAGAAGTTTCACGTGCGGGCACAAGAACTGTATGAAGAGCTTCATCACAAAGAAGGCCTACCGCTCAAACCGGGCATAAAAGAGCTGTTAATTTGGGCCCGCGAACAAAACATTCCTTGCGCCGTGGGCACTTCAACTGTCAAAGATGAAGCAGTAAGAAGACTAGTGCACCACGAAATCGTTGATTTCTTTGAAATTGTAATCGGCGGCGATATGGTCGAACGAGGCAAGCCTAATCCTGATATTTTCTTACTGGCACAATCGGGCCTAGGCAAAGAGCCGCAACATTGTCTCATACTAGAAGATGCTCACAGCGGCCTTCTTGCTGCACGTGCCGGTGGCATGCGTTCATGCCTGGTACCAGATTTGCTACCAGCAAGCGCCGAATCTAGACAACTGGCAGAAGGCGTTTTCGACTCTCTACATGATGTGCGCGAATGGCTTAAGCTAGGCTGTCCAGCTTCGCACGATTCTCGAGAAACAGAAAATTCGCAAGAGCTGCAAGAAACACAAGAGCGCAGGCACTAATTGTCTTCAGCAACTCTAGCAAATGGTGTCCGTCCACGTTTTCTCACCAATCTCTGCTACGGCGCCATGATGAGCTTAGCGATCGGTGTCAATCTGCTGCCGATATTTCTGGTATCTATCCAGCATTCTTTTCCTGGTCCTGCAATTGCTGGTGGCCTAGCAAGTTCAGCTAGCTTGGGACTGTCACAAGAAGAACTAGGCCGATTAGGTGCTTTTACCTTCTCTGGTCTCGTAGCAGCAATTCTAATAACCGGGCCTTTGGCAGATCGCTTCGGAGCAAAAATATTTGCCCTAGCTGGGAACGCCCTACTGGTATTAGGATTGGTGCTCACGGCCTGGTCGCCGACGTACACTATTTTGTTATGGGCCAATTTTGTCCTAGGTTTTGGCGCCGGTGTGCTAGACATGGTCTTGAGCCCGATTGTCTCGGCGCTAAACCCAGATAACCGCTCAGCGTCAATGAACTGGCTTCATTCGTTCTACTGTGTCGGTGCCACTTTAACGGTGATGGCAGGAACTATAGCGCTGCAAGCAAATATTTCTTGGCGCACGGCCTGCCTGCTGTTAATTCCGCTTCCCGCAATACTCATATTTGCACTTGGCGTAGCGAAGTTTCCGGCCCTCACCACAGAAGGAGAAGTGCGAATACGCTTTCGCGATCTAGTAGGAGAACTCTGGTTTGTCGGAGCATTGGCAGCAATTTTCTTAGGTGGTGCCACCGAGTTAGGAATGGCGCAATGGTTGCCGGCTTACGCCGAAATGGCCCTAAAATATCCCCAGTGGGTTGGCGGAGCGGCACTCTTCTTCTTCTCGATTTGTATGGCGATTGGCCGCATGGGCATTGGCGCCCTAAGCACTAAGCTTGACTCATACACAATTATGGCGTGGGGCTGCGGCCTATCAGTAATATTGTTTCTAGTTGGCTCGTTCTGCCCAATCAAGCTACTTGCCTTAGTATCATGTATTCTGGCTGGTTTGACCGGCAGCTGTTTGTGGCCAACAATGTTGGCAATTACTGCAGACAAATATCCCAACGGTGGCGCCACTATGTTCGGTGCTTTAGCATCTTTTGGCAACGCTGGGGGTATCTTTATGCCTTGGTTAGTTGGTGCCATAGCCGACAAGTCTGATTTGCACTACGGTCTAGCTATATCAGCTCTAGCTCCCCTCTTCATGCTACCAATCGTACTCATGCTCGGCCGCAAATCGGTCAAAAGCTAATTGGCATTTTAAACTTTCGGCACCATGCTATCGCGTACTGCAATTCGCTTAGCTACTGATGCACCAGAGTGCAAGCCGCCTTCCATATAGCCCTGAAAAGCAAAACTTGTATGCTCGCCAGCAAAATGCAACCGACCGATGCCGTTATATAAAATGGGGCCAAGGGTCATAATCTGCCCTGGGGCAGGTGCTGAATAACCAGCTTGCGACCAAGGATCTGAGGGCCAATCAATAAATTTGCCTTGCACAAAATTGTGAGCATAGCTCGGATAGATTTTCTGTATCTCAAGAGCATAGTGAGCCATGCGCTGATCGTTAGGCCAGCCCCGACCGTAGTCGGCAGCATTGCCACCAGCAAAAACAGTTAAGCAAGAGTGGCCTGTGGCCGACTGCATATCGGTAGCTTCCCATGTTTCTGCTACAGGGCCATCACCAAGCGAGACTGGCGAAACTTTGTCTTTCTCCCAAAAGCGGGTGCGCACTTCAGACAAGAACTTGACCTGATTGGCCATTTGCGGGGCTAACTGAGGCGGCAGCGATGGGGTAAAAGTAATACGCTTCCATGTGCCTGGTGGCACACTCAGTATCACATCATCGGCTTCTATTACCTTGTCATCGGCCAATGTCACTAACACTTTATCGGCCCTGACATCAATCTCAGTGACCGGCATCTCTAAGTGAATACGCTGCCGGCCAATAGCATCAGCTAGCCGTTCTGCTAGCTGCACGTTACCACCCTTGCAGCGATATCGTTCACTCTCTGTCCAATATTTTTCTATACCGCCACCCTTAACAACGGCTAGTCGTGCTAGCAAACTCTGCCAACCGGGATCGTTTGCATCAGATGCTTCCGACAAGCGAATGGCCTTCTTACAAAGGTCTGTGCACTTGAGGTTTTCAATCCAGCTATTAACGGTTTCGCCGTCAAGCTCTTTGGCGTTAGGACTCTTCCATGGCTGGAAGGCATCAATCGGCTCTGCGATTTTATTATAGGCGTTGAGATAGTGATCAACTTCTTCCCATAAAGCTTCCGCTTTTTTAGGAGCAAGCAGCTCACCATTGCAAGAGAATGGTTGTTGACTATCGGGGTAAGAAGTACGCTCTAACATTTCTAGCTTGAAGTGCTTAGCGTAGGCCTGCCAAGTCGGATGATTAGCACCAATCAGCTCGCCGCCAGCCTCGACGTGCTTACCGTGGATAAAATCATAAAGGGTTTGCACGCGGCCACCAACCCTGCCTCTAGCTTCCACGACAGTAACATCGTAACCGGCAGTAAGTAGCTCAAAGGCGGCGGCAAGGCCAGAGAAACCAGCACCAATTACTATAATCTTGCGGTCTTTGCCAGTCTTTGCAAAGGCACCACCAGCGAAACCATAGCTAAGCATCAGAGTGGCAGCGCTAGCCATCATGCCCTTGAGCATTTCACGTCGAGATAATCGTTCTTGCTCGGGCAAAAAACGATCGTTCAGTTGGTTGATGATGGAGCGGGACATGTCGCCTTTACCTTTAGAAGAAATAGGGGAATACTGAGGAAGAACAATCCACTAGAAATAGAGAGGATGTGCACCAGTTGCAGCTTGTGGGCTGTGTCGGTGACATACTGAACGTAAGCGTCCACAGCAATCATGCCCAAAGAGTACGACAGATTTGACACGGCATAAGCTATAGCGTAAGAGCTTGAGCCTCTTCTATCAACAGCATCTCCCAACTCGGCAGAAGTAGGATTCATAGTGAAAGCGTAACCGACAGTGATGAAGCAAAGCACAACTGTAGCCAGAGTTAGATTGGGCGTAAAAGCTAGTAAAGGCATAGAGACAGCTGTAACGAAAAGACCGATAGCAGCTGTTGGTCGCACACCAATTTTCATTGAGACTGTATCGACAACTGGTGGCATAAAAGCGTAGATAAAGTTAGAGAAGGTGAACAAAGCACCAACGGTTGCAGGTGACGCCTTGGCAATACGCATTACGTGCATAGGAAATAGCGGCTCCATCATGGCCCAACCGGCCGCCGCTAGCGACACGGCAAAGGCCGCAGTGAGAACGCTGCGGTCAGTGATGATGCCACCGACTTCTGCAAATGTTTCCTTCCACGGACCTTTGACTTTAACTAGTTGCTTCTTAGAAATAAAGACCAAACGAAGCCCAGCATCAACGACGAGGGCAGCCAGCATGAAGTAAATTGTGTTGGCATAGCCAAAGAGATCGTACATCTCTCCACCCACTAGCGGCCCGAGCACAGCGCCAATAGTTCCACCGAGTAGGGCAATACCCATCGCCCAAACTCGCTTAGCAACAAAATATTCTGCCACGAGAGCTAGACCAGCTGTCCATGTACAAGCAGCACCGGCCCCTTGCAGCACACGTGAGACCATCACCATTTCAGGAGTACTACCGACAAGAAAGAGAATGGTGGCGATAGTGAGCAGTGCTACACCGACAATCATGGGCTGACGACGACCAATGCGATCAGTTATCAAAGCAAGAATTGGTGCGGCAATAATAAGGCCTAAGGCATAAGCACCATATAAGGTGCTAACCATATGTTCGTCTTTAATATGCGCCGGTGACATTGGTGTCAGGGGTGCTACAGCCCCGTATAAAATTTCTTCGACGCAAAGGGCGAACGAAACTACAAACAAGACCATGTTAGGAGAGGTTCGCAGTTTGTCGACCCAACTCATAGACTTAACCATCCAGACAGGCACCGACATTGATTTTAGCGCCTTTGCCCCTAGCTGTCTCAGCATCGGCCAAATGGAAATAGTTGGCAGCTACATGTGACGCTGCGCTCTCAGGTTCATCGTAATGTGGATCACGATGTTCGTAGCTAGCAGCTATACGACTGGGTCTATAGCTAGTGCTTATATAAAGGCCGCGAGCAATGTCAAGATGCAGCTGGCGGCGCTAGAAGAGCAAACAGCGGGCGGTAATCTAATGAAAGTGAAAGAATCTGAAAAGGCAAAAACGCCTCCAAGCAGTTTGCCGTCACAAGAATAAAATCAAGAAGGCTGCTTTTACTGATTGCAACTGCTTAGGTCAGTTTGTTTTTCGGATAGGGGAATCGGTCTACTGTCTTTGTCGACAGATACAAGAACAAAATTTCCGTGGGCACAAAGTTGCCGCTCTCCAGACAATAGATTTTCGCCAAACAATTCTACATTGACTGTCACTGATGAATTACCGCGCTTTACTATGCGACCAATTACTTCTACCAAATATCCATGCTTGACTGGCGTCTTAAAATCTATACGCTCAGATGATGCTGTCACCATTGATCTGCGTGCATAACGAGAAGCTGTGATAAAGGCGCTCTTATCCATTAGCTCAAGAGCATGGCCACCAAATAAGGTGCCATAGTGATTAGTCTGGTTTGGAAAAACCATCTCAACCATGCGAGTCTCATATTTTGAAAAGTCACTTTCGCAAGCATTGACAGAGTCGCTTGAATTAATAGCAGTCATACAAATCTCCCTAGAAATAAAAAAAGTTCCTGACCGAAGGCAGGAACTAGAAATCGTATGATCCACTGTAGAGTGGCCATAGAAACTTGCCTCCTTGCCTCGAAGAGGTAATATCAGTTTATTAGAGTGCTCAAGTGGGTAGCCTGACTAACAATTTCTTGTTTCACAGTTGCGGGACAGCGGTGGATTTTCACCACACTTCCCCCACCAGATCGCGTGAGCGATCTCTTTATTTATTGAACACAGATATAGATGTAGGTTTTTCCTCCCGAAATCTTCACTAAGGACGCCTATAAGTATAGATGGAATCGAAGACCCAACGAAATCGCCCCTTTATTAACAACTACTCACCTGAACCTTTGAACTTTTTAGAGCGACGATACGTCTTCACTTGTATCAACCATTATTAGGAGATTGATCTTATGAACAGGTTACATGTATCAGCTTTGTCTCTAGCAGTATTGCTAGGCCTAGCCAGCGCAGTCAGCCAGCCTGCAGAGGCTTACCGCTACGGCGTAAACAACCGACAACAAAGACAACAGAGCCGCATCTACAACGGTGTACAGGGCGGCCAACTAAATCGCAGAGAAACAGGCCGGTTAGAGCGGCAACAGTATGCCCTGAATCAAAAAGAAGCTCGCTATCGCGCCAGCGGTAACGGCTTGAGCTCATCCGAACGGGCCAGACTTGAACATCAACAAAATCAGCTCAGTCAAAATATCTATCAACAAAAGCATGACGGCCAAGGCTATAACCCCGGCAACGGTCACGGCCCACACCCAGGCTACCCAAACAATCCGGGACGTTCCTTGTTTGACGTCAACAAAACCCAACAAAGTCAGGATGCCCGCATCAACAATGGCATTCAGAATGGCTCCTTGACCCAACATGAAGCACAAAGGCTAGAAGGGCAACAAAGTAGATTTGCTGCAGAAGAAGCGCGCATGCGTGCCAGCGGCAACGGCCTATCGATTCAAGAAAGAGCCAGACTTGATCAACAACAAGATCGCATGAGCCGCAGCATCTACAATCAGAAGCACGACGCTCAAGGTAACCCTAACTAGGTAAGTCTGATTAAGTGTCACAGACAAAGTCGGCGGCAGCGCCAATCTCTCTCATTTTGTTTAGACAGGAAAGAAAATTCCATGCTGAGCAAAATAGAGCCAAGGTGTGAGCTCAACTCCAGTCAACTTGCGTAAATCGGCAACATAAGTCTTGATTTGCTCACGGTGCTTACGAGCTTGAATCTCAACATCTTTGGCAGCGAAATGATCGGTCTTGTAGTCGACTAAATGCCAATCACCAGCGGCGTCCTGAAAAATTAAATCGGGACGTCGCGGGCGAATATCAGGAAGAGCTTCTGAGAAACCAGAGGCAACATCTATTAAATAAGGCAACTCATGTCGCCTTTGTTGACTTTGCGAAAGCAGGCTGTAAAGCCAGCTTTCATAATAAATACCGAGCAAGCGCTCACCTTCATCAACTAGTCGATTGAGCAAATCGCTATGCGCCACCATTGCCCCTTGGGTAAAAGCAATGTCAGCAATCCAAGCGCGATCAACTTTGCGCCCCGAAGGTGGCAAATTCTCTAACAGCGAGTGAAAGAATGTACCCAGCGATGCCGCAGTGACAATACCAGGTGAAGGGGCGCCGCCATTTTTCGGAGTGACCCTGCTGCGGCCTTGCTCATTGATTTTGAGATCTTCTGCGCTGCTCTGGCTTTGCTCTAGACCGAAGAGACTCTGTAACACATTAGCCTCAGCAACTTGCGGCAATGGTAGATCATCAGGCAACTGCGGCAGATCGACGCCCACGGCCAGGCCAAAGCTGTATGGTGCCACTTCACCGTCGCTGCGTGAAGTAATTGTCAGGGCAATACGATCGTCTGGCCCCGGCCTGACAGCGTCATCGCGATCAAGCCCGAGTACATGCATTAACCACTGTCGATAAGACTCACTTTTCTTAAATGGAGCCGACAAGAATATTCCTAGATTGTCTCTTGCCCTAGTCATGGCAACATAGAGCAAGCGCTTCTTCTCTTCTCTCTCCATTTGCTTATCTAGATGACTGGCAACTTGATACCAGGCCGGAGGGTCTTGCTCTTTCAGCCTAGTGCTATTAAAAGCAACGCCGTAGCTAGGATGATATACCAAGCGATCGCTGTTGCGTAAAAGCTGCCCGCCTAAGCAGGGCAAGGCAACGACAGGAAATTCTAAGCCTTTACTAGCATGAACGGTCATGAGCTTCACGGCATCTGCACTGTCTAGAGGTGCTTCTGACTCGCGCATACCAAACTCGCGCATGAGCGAAAGTCGTCGAGCAAATTCGCCACAAGAGAGATGTTCATGTTCAGCTGCTAGATGAGCCATTTTCCAGACATTGCGTGAACGTTGCTTACCATCAGGAGCTGCCAACATGGCCAAATCATAGTGAGTATCATCAATTATTTTCTGAACCAATTCGCCCAGTGGTAAGAGAGCGGCATACTCCATCAAATTTCGCAGTTGACGCACGGCCAAAGACAAAGCTTCAATTCCAGATTCACGAGCACGAACAACATTAGCAATAACTGTCCACAACGGCAGACCTGGATTTTCAGTGACCACTCGGTGCAACAGATCGTCTGTGATTGAGCAGAACGGAGAACGCAGAACAGCTAAGAGCGAATGACTATCTTTCGGGTTATCTAAGAAGCGGAAAAGATTCTCGAAATCTGCCACTTCTTGGCGGCGCAAGAAGCCGCTACCACCAAATGTTACGTAGGGAATATCGAGCTGGGCAAAGGCTGCTTCGAACGAAGCGAAATCACCATTGCGCACTACTAAAACCGCACAATCGCCATAGGTAATTGGCCTGACGCCGCCGCTTTTTGCAGCAATTTGGTAGCCGCTCTCCACTTTTCGCTTGAGCCATTGGCCGACTTGATGAGCTTCGTAAAGAGCCGCAGTTAAACCACGGGCATCTTCTTCGATGTCGAGATCTAGCATGAGAACTTCAACCGCTGCACCCTGATTACTAGAAGTCGCAATGCTCAGATCGGCTTGGCGAGCTGGTTCGAGCGCTTCGAAAGCAGCCACATAAGGAACCACTTCAGGATCGGCGTCAAGCAGATGATCGAAAACTGAGTTGACGAAAAATACAACTTCTGGATGACTACGAAATGAGCGAGTCAACTTAGTCACAAGTGACGAACCGCTTAAGCTTGAGTTCTCGTGCTTGAACAGTGACTTCCATTTGTTGAAGGTAGCAACATCGGCTCCCTGAAATTTATAAATAGACTGCTTATCATCGCCAATCAAAAATACTCGTGTTTTCTCACCGGCCAACAGAGACAAAAGAGTTGCTTGCATATCGTTGGTATCTTGAAATTCATCTACCAATAAAGCTTGCAATTTATCATTGAAATATCCACGTGATTGCGACTCTTCCTTCTCTAAACAGGCGCAAGCCAGGCTAATTAGATCGTTATAGTCAACGGCCGTAAGTTCACGCTTGTGAGATTCATAAATAGCCAGAGTGCGAGTAAATAACTGAATAATTCCCAGAGTTAGAGCAAAGCCTCTTTGATCTTCTTCATTTAAGGCAGCGGGTATTTTACCGACAATGGCTTTGCCTTGATCGCGGCAGGTCATCAGGGCCTTCCGCAAATCTTTGGCATCTGGTTTTGTGCCACCAATATTACCAATCGTCAAGGTAGACACGGCAATGAAAGCCTGCCAACGAGCTTCTACAGATTCTTCAGCAAACAACTGCTGACAAATGTCAAGCAAGGTCTCGCGCACCGGATTTAGCTTGTTAGCGGCATCAGCCATAGAGTTCATGCGCACATAGTCGAAAGCAGATTTAAATTCTCGGTTACTTGAAAGCCCAGCTAAGGCCGCACTCTGCATATCGTGCAAGACGCGCTCAGCAGTGGCACGCATACCGGCCATTGATTGAGCATCGAAAGCTTTAATTGACTGCTTGAACTGCATCGAACCTTTGAGCAAGCCTTTCAAAATCTTCTTCACTTCATCGATCGAAAACTCTTGCAAAACATCGTGCTCGCAAGCAGAGTCGGCAGATTCACCAGAATCGGCACAAGACACAAGGGCACCGGCTGACGAATAAAGCTCAATAACAGACTTGAGGGCGCGGTCGATACTGTCTTGCAGCAATTCATTTTGAGTTAACTCATCTAACACTTCAAATTGTGGATCGATACCACAATCGGCCGGGTGTGACTTCAAAATCGACTCACATAAAGAGTGAATGGTGCCAATGCGAGCCCCGTCTACTTCTGCCAAGCAATTGAGCCAGCGACCCTCGGCCTCTTCTTGTGAAAGAGTAAGAAAGCGAGCCTTGAGCCTAGATCGCATCTCGGCAGCTGCTTTGCGCGTAAAAGTAACAGCAATAATATTAGCGAGAGTACAATCTGGATAGCGCCGCAGAATCTCCACATAACGCTCTACCAAAACATGAGTCTTACCAGAGCCAGCGCCAGCCGAAACCAGAACGTTGCGGTCAACCAGATCTACAGCTTGCTGTTGTTGCTCAGTCAGCATTTATCTATTCTCCACCATCATCGTTAGCACCAAGTTCGGTGATGCGACAGACCTGTTGGTGATCGCAGTGCTTACAAGAATCAGGACTACTGGGCCTGACACTGAAATTTCCTTTTTTGATATTGCTAACAAAATTACCAATGTGGTCGCGGGTAATCGCTATGTAGTCATCTTCTCCATCTTGAAAATCGACTGTACCAATTTGCTCACCAGAAGAGAAACTAAGAAAAGCACCATTCTTGATTTGCACATTGCGCTCAGCCAAAATGGCATCGCTGACGGCCATGGCGTATACCGGTAGCTGCATATTACGACCAGCTAAGGCTTCTTTTTTACTGATAGCAGCCGAACTAGATTTGTAATCGATAACTTTGACGCGGCCGTCACTAGATACATCGATACGGTCGACGCGACCGTGCATTTTTATAGTTTGGCCATCAACTCGCACAACCAAAGGCGGCGATGATTCACCATCTTTGAAGCCAAAACCTTTCTCGAAGTAAGTGGGTACGAACTCGCCAGCGGTTCGCACGGCACGCTCTTTCTCTTTAGTGAAGAAACGCCGCAACCTGAAAGAAATTTCTTTTTGCTCATACTGCCAAAAGTCAGTATGCCTAAACTTGCGCGTCTCTTCTAGCCAGGCAATAGCAGTAGTGATGCTGGCTTCGAAAATCTCTTGTAGTAGAGTTTCATCACCGGTCAAAAGAGACAGCGAGCGCTGATTAAGTTCTAAATAAAAGACCTCTAAGGCCTTGTGATAGACCTCTCCGAGCAGCCTGGCATCTAGACCAAGCTCTGGCTCTTCCATTTTTTCAATTCTCAGTGTGTGCGAAACCCAGAAGCGGAATGGACATTTACCATAGTCATTGAGGCGGCTGACACTCCACATTTCTGGAGTCTTCACGCTAATGAGATTGAGGCTGACCTGCTCTGTCAAACAACCGTTGAGTTCGTTTAAAGCTTTACTCAAAGCTCCCCCGGCGCTGCTAGAGCGGGTGCGCGCTTGCACAGTAGAGAAGGGCAATTCTAATTTAGCAAGAAAATCACGCACGTCGAAAGACATCCAATTTGCTAAATCAAGATCGCGAAAGGCTTGACGCCCGCTGAGCCAAAGCCAACCCGCGCCTAATTCTTTGGCAGATGTAGGCTCTACCAAAGCATGAGTACGTGGAGCACGGAATGGCAGAGCGCTGGCAGCGGCCTCATCACCTTTAGTTAGAAAGAAAGATGGAATAAGCTCCTCGCCAGACATTTCATAAACCGGACTTGATTGGCAGAGTCTATCAGTGGCGCGTTCCACCAGTGAATCATAGAGGGAAGGTTCAAAAGATTGATGATGACGAGGATTTTCAATGTTTATGCCATAAGACATCCACTTGCGTACTTCATCTTTGCTGAGAAATCCACCTTGCTCTGAGCGTCGCGGAAATTCACCTTCGTTCAATCCAGCCACAATAATCACTTTGAATCTACGGTTTGGCACCAAATCGGCACTGCAAACGGTTATGGCTTCGCGACTAACTTTCGGCCGCCTAAAGTTGGCATTTTCGAGGGCGCGCTCTAATCGTTTGAAGAAAGCAGTATAAGTCGACATCTGAGAGCCGTAAGCATGAGCCAATAGCGTTTCTTCTAACACTAAATTGGCCAAAACTCGCCTAAATTCAAATAGGGCTTGATGTTCTTCCCAGCTAACGAGTGGATCTGAAAACTCTTCATCGTTAGGCAAAATCAATAAATCATCAATCAAATCTTCGACAAAGCTGACATGCTCAGTCAATGTTTTTTCATGGTGACTAGGCAGCGAAAGGCGCTCAATTAGGCGGCCTAGCTTAGCAGCCCAATGCCAATCGCTAGCACCTTTAACGGTTAGAGTTGAAAGTGATTGGTCGTCAATCTCTTCAATTTCGCTACTACTTAAATCGAGATACGCTTTATTGAAAAACGGACTCGAAAGAGTACGCACCACATCTTGCCGGGCAAAATCGGAGACCGGAAGGTGAAGCAAGCGACGCAAATATTTGACTAACGGTAAACTGCCAAGCTCAAGTGGTTCATCCAAGAAGTAATCAACTTGAGCCCGCTCGAAGGCCGCACGAATGGCAGTCATGTAGGGCTTGACTGAACGTGCCACCACTACTATTTGATCGGCCGAGTATCCTTCGAGTAAACATTTCTTGGCTTCACGGGCGACCTCTTCCATTTCCATCAAGCGATCTAAAGCTCTGAAACTAATTTGCTTTAGACTAGCCTTAGACGTTGCATCGCCGATACGCACAGTTTCTTTAAGAACAGGTGCAAATGCCTCTTTCAGCTCTCTAAGCGATTTATCTTTCCATGAATAATTCTGCCAAGAAAAATTTTGAGGAGCGACATAATCGAAAGCAATAATGGTGCGCTCAGATTGCTTAGCTATGCCGCTCAAAACTTGCAGCTGCAAACGATTGAAACGGTCGAAGCCATCTACAGCAAGGAGACCAATTGACAATACATCGGGGTCGAGGTTATTGAGTATTTCGCGCGTCTTGTAGGCAAGTTTGCGCTCATCAAAAACATTGAGGCTTTCAAGCTCTTGCCAATAGGCTTCATAAACGCGCCCGAGTTCCATGTAGCGAGCGTCACTGGCAGCCATTTTTGACAACTGACTAATCACTTCAGAGGGCGAGAATCCAGCTCTTTCCAGCTCATCAATCAGCTCAAGCATATGGGCATGAGTACCGGCAAAATCAGCGATAGAACTGAGGCCAGTCAGCCGTCCTGCTAATTTCACTTTCTCAATAGCTTTCACTAATATGGCCGGGCGAATACTATCAGGAATCAAACGAAAACCGCAGCCAGCCTGACGCAAGACTTGATGACACAAATCATAAAATGGCAAAATTTTGAGACCGACAAGGCCAGCTGCTTTGTTAGCACTGCTAGTGGGCTGAGCCACAACTAATTCAACCAAACGCTCTTCTACCAATCGCTTGTAGCGATGGGAAGGCACAGTGATCACTGCTTGCTTTCCATTGAGCAAGCTATTGCGGCAATGTTCAGCCACCTGGTTCAATAACCAGATCGACTTACCGGAGCGATACGGCCCGGTGACTAGCTCTATGCTTCTTTCTGGCATATCTGCTCTGCTATTTATTTGTCGACCAAAAATTGTGCCCGTTGAGATTCGAACTCAAGGCCTTCGGCTTCGGAGACCGACGCTCTATCCAGCTGAGCTACGGGCACGTGGCTCTAATTCTAGCACCCTTATTTAGGAAGCTTAGTTAGCCCGCACCATCTCTTCTAAAGCATTCATATTATGGATAGTGACGCGCTTCGACTCGATATCAATCCAATGGCTATCTTTAAAGCGATTGAGAATCTGCGTAACGGTGACTCTAGAAGAGCCCACCATGTCAGCAATTTCTTGATGAGTGAGGGGAAACTCTACGCGAACACCATGAGGAGTTACTTTGCCATGGGTGTCGGCCAAAGTGAGCAGCAAACGGGCTACGCGGCTAGGAACTTGGCGGAAGACTAAGTCTTCGATACGAGCATTGGCTTGCTTTAGGCGATCGCCGATGATGCCAATGAAGCGCAAACCAAACTCGGGATTTTCACGGACAAAACTGAGGAACGATTCGCGGCTGATTTGATAGATTCGGGAGTCTTCAAGTGTTTCAGCGTAACTGTCATGTTCGGCATTTTCCCATGCAGCTTCACCAATCATATCGCCTGGTCCAAGCAGAGCCAGAATGACAGTTTTGCCTTCAGTGGAAAGCCTGGTAACTCGCACTCGACCCTTCTCTATAAAGTAGATGGCGTCGCAGGGGCCCCCAGGTGAAAAAATAGTGTGGTGTTTGGGCAACTCAAGCTCTTCAAGGATGCCGAGCAGTCGGCCCAACTCTACCGGGTTGAAAGCTTCAAAGATCTCGCTGTGCCTTAAGCTGAACAGCCTTTGAGCACTTTTCATGAAGACCTCCCTTATATCAACCAGAAATAGTAAAAATCACTCGAGTTTTTGCCAAAGCCTTGAAACGGCCCGCCCGTGGGGCGCCAAAAGAAATACAAATATTTCTCGGCTCAAATTGAACTAAGCCGGGGAAATAAACGTTATCTGTATTACCCCTCGAAACAAATATTGTTGGGTAACAACCTTTTTATACCCCCACCCCCTCTTTTCTAACTTGAATAGACGGAAGGGTCTAAGAAGAGCCGGAAAAACACCAAGTGCATACAGTTCAATCAATCAATCGCATATACACAAGGCGGCGTGCGGGTTGTGCTTACTTTTTATCTGAAAGAGCAAGCAAAACCGCTATAATTTGTGAGGTGTAGACAAGGTTTTCGCTTGAACAGATTTTCTGTTTATCCTTGTTTTTCAAATTAATCGCTCTGCTGTTCTGTTGCCCGCGGTTGTCAGCTTTGCTTTTTTACCTATTTTTAGTTTATAGAGTCGAGGAGATTTAATATGGCGATAGTGACCAAAGAGAAAGCCGTGGACAAACAGGAAAAAGCCCCCATCGAGAAAGTAGCCCGTGTCAAAGACACTTCTGGCAACGAAGACAAAAGCAAAAGCCATGCGCCATCAGCAGAGCGCCTTAAAGCTCTAGGCCAAGCTCTTGATTCAATCAAGAAGCAATATGGCGACGGCTCTATCATGAAGTTGGGCGACTCGCGCAACAACCAAATTGAAGCTGTGCCAACCGGCGCCATCACTTTAGACGTAGCACTAGGGGTCGGCGGCCTTCCAAGAGGAAGAATCATTGAAATATATGGTCCTGAATCATCTGGTAAAACCACACTGGCCCAACACGTAGCTGCTGAAGTACAGAAACTTGGTGGCATTGCCGCCATCGTTGATGCTGAACACGCTATGGACCCTGAATACGCTCGCGCCCTAGGCGTGAACGTAGACGAGCTTTTAATCTCGCAGCCAGATACTGGTGAACAGGCCCTCGAAATCACAGAGCAATTAGTGCGCTCTGGTGCGGTTGACTTGATCATTGTTGACTCAGTAGCAGCACTTGTACCTAAGGCTGAAATCGAAGGCGAAATGGGTGACAGTCTTCCTGGTCTTCAAGCCAGATTAATGAGCCAAGCTCTGCGCAAACTGACTGCGATTGTGTCAAAAACCCACACATCAATCATCTTCATCAACCAGTTGCGTCAAAAAATTGGCGTTATGTACGGCAATCCAGAAACCACTACTGGTGGTAATGCTCTTAAGTTCTACGCTTCAATCAGACTAGACATCAGAAAGATTGAAACTTTGAAAAAAGATGGTATCGAGATTGGCAACCGCGTAAAAGTCAAAGTTGTTAAAAACAAGTGCGCACCGCCTTTCCGCATCGCTGAATTCGACATCATCTACGGAAAAGGCATCAACACTGCTGGTTGCTTGCTTGACGTTGCCGCTGAACACGACATCGTCAAGAAATCTGGTACTTGGTTCTCTTACAAAGAAGAGAGAATTGGCCAAGGCCGCGAACAAGCTAAGACCTTCCTTGAAGCTCATCCAGAAATGCTCAAAGAAATTGAAGTACGCGTAAAAGCGCAAATCGCTGCAGGCGTAGTGCCAGTCAAAGAGCCAAAAGAAAAAGACAAGAAAGACAGCTAGTCATTCTCTCTATATAGAAGAAGAAGGATGGAGTCAATCAAATTGCACTCCATCCTTCTTCATTTTCTTAGAGCTCAAGCTAAACACTAAAGAACAATATCTGGAGATAAGACCACGGCCGCGAAACATTCTAGCGCCAAATCAAAAGCTAAGCAGAAGAAGCTGAAGACCGAAGCAGGCAATTCTGAAGAAAAGTCATGGCTGCCAACTTTAACTTTGCCTCAATTTAAATTTGCTCCGCGCCAGTGGTTAATCGCCTTAGCTTTTGGTGCAATTGCTGGCTTAGCAGCGCCAGGAATTGATCAGTGGTATTTCGCCTGGTTTGCTTTCGCGCCGCTCTTCTTGCTTATCTACGCTAAGAATTCTTACTTCAAGCAAGTGATGCTAGCTTTTACTTTTGGGCTAGCTTACAACCTCGTTTACTTGCACTGGTATCTAAATTTAGCACCGCTTGACTGGCTAGGATTTACCGGCATCTTCGGTTATTTATTAGCAATTCTGGCCTGGCTAATTGTCGCAACCCATCAAGCCCTAACCTTTTTACTTTTTGCAGCGATCGTCTGCCGACTTCCCTTATCAGGCTCGTTCATGGCCAAGCGAGGCCCTAAAAAAGTATGGCTGGTTCCGGCCATTGTCGTACTTCCCCTAGCCTATGTTCTGATCGTCAATAGACTAGGAAATATGCCTGATTTAATGGGCGTGCCTTGGACGATGCTGGAATATACTCAGTACAAGCAACCAGCAATTCTTCAAGCAGCATCTGTTATTGGTGGCATCGGAATATGCGCCCTGATTGTGTCAGTCAATGTCACTCTTGCTTCATTTATTGCCACCTTTCTCGGTGGTGGCACCAAAACATTTAAGCGTTTGGCAGCCGAGAATAAAGAAACAGCTTTTTATCATTGTTTGGGTATGGCACTAATAGTGGTGGCTACGTATTGCTTGGGTTGGCAGCAGCAAGGCCAGATAAACCAAAGAAATATAGGCGCGACAATTGATACAACCCTAGTGCAGGGCGGTATTAACATTGACATGCAGAAAACAGATCATCGCTTTACTATTGAAGATCTTGGAGAAAACTACGACAAACTACTAAAAGACAGTCACGACAGTCTGGTAGTTTTGCCCGAAGGTGCTTTACCGACATACCTACGAGAGCAGCCTGGTGTAATGAGTTGGCTCAAACGCAAAGCAGCAGACAAACACCTCGATATCATAGTCGGTTCAATGGATCGCAGTGCGGCCAACCGCCCCTATAACGCGGCTTATGGCATCACCAGCAGTGGCTTAATACTTCCTGAGGTTTATCACAAGCGTTTCCTCGTGCCAATTGGAGAATACACCCCACTGCTGGTCAACTATTTACCAGAATGGATAAAACGATGGACGAATACACCAGCCGGCGGCGGTTTTGCTGCCGGCAAAGAACCAGTCTTATTAGATATGAATCGCGGCAAAATTGCTCCATTAATTTGCTTCGAGTCAATTTCGCCAGAAGTGACAGCCGCAAGCTGTAGGGCCGGGGGACAATTGCTTGTCAACATCTCAGACCTAGCTTGGTTTCACAAATCTGATTGTGGCCAACAGATGCTAGCCTTTGCAGTACTCCGAGCAATTGAAAACCGGCGATATTTTATATTCGCGGCCAACACCGGACCATCTGCCATAATTGATCCGACAGGCAAAATAACTTACTTTTTGCCCCAAGGAGAGAAATCAAAGGCGATCCTGAACGGCAAGGTTGGCCTCAACTCACAACCGACAGCATTCGCGCTTTGGTACCGCTAAATGAAGCTGAGTACTGATCAATACAAAGACAGAAAGACTTTTTCTTGGACCTTATATGACAATTTTTCAGCAGTTAACTTTAGTCAGTTCTAAACATAGACAACTCCAAAGCATAGCTTTGCTAGGCGCTTACTTTCTCAGCTGCACTTTGGCACCAGCCCTAGCGAGCGAACCGTTTAGCGGTGCCACTATTGGCAACCAAATTAAAAATAGCTGGGCCAGTCAAAGTCTCGCCAAAGACTCACAAACTAAGTTGGCCAAAGCGACGGTTGAGACAACAATAAAAGCCCCCAAAGAATATGTCTGGAATGCCTTAACAGACTTTGGCCGCTATCCGCGCATTTTTCCTAAAGTCAAATCGTGTCAGGTTTTGAAGCGGGAAGGCCAGTTGGTCTACATCGAGAGTTTTCTAAAACCACAATTGTTTGTCAACGAGCAATGTCAGCATACTATTAATGATTTACAGGCCAAGCCTGATTGCCTGCGCTGGAAAATGGTAGATGGCACCTTCAAAGCTGTAGAAGGCGAGTGGCAGCTCAAATCAGTTAATGGTGGCCGGCATTGTCAAGTAAAGTACACCCTAGAAGTCGATCCCGGTCCAGCAATCCCACGACCCATAGCCAATCTTGCTTTGAAAATGACGCAAAAAGAAATCGTCAGCACTTTCAAGCTAGTGGTCGAAAAAGACGCCAAGTCGCTCAGTTCGGCACAAGCCGGCCCAGGGCCAGCCCTGATAGGGCCTGAAGGCTAAATAAGTTCGCTTGTATAGTTGCTTGTTGTCTTACTTGCTGTATTTGGTAGCAGCTGTAACTTCAACTGTAACCATGGTCTTGCCACTTTGGTTGTCGACACTCTTAATAGTTCCCATGGCAACTTCGCCCCAGGCTGTTGAGTGCGGCGTCATACCTTCGCCCTGTTGCATCACTTTGACGTATTCGTTGTTCTCGTTCTTGCGATTGAGCGAACCTTCTACTTCAATGACGAGGCTAGTTAGGCCAGCGACAGTTTTTGGCTTGCCCGATAGACGGCCTTTAGCGATCTCTTCCCAGCGCTGATTGGTGGTATTTGTGCCAATGCCCCACTCGAGAATCTGAACAGGTTTGCTCAGTCTAATCATGACCTTTTCCTCTGACTTCCATCGACAGCCGTACTGCAAAAACGTTATCACATTTGCGAGATAGTCTCCCAAGTATGCGTCTTAACTAGGGCATTTCTCTAGCGTTTCTTCAAATTTTCAACGATGTCAGGTAGATAATCTTCCAAACACTTTCCTTCCAAAGCAAAAAGATCATGCGCCTCTTTAGAACTGCTGTGCGAATCAGTAATTAAAATCTGAGCTAACTCAAGAGTAATTGTGTTCTTGGGCAAAACTTTTGTAGCCATGTCAAATGCTCGGCCGGACAGTTGGCTTGGAATAGTCATAGTGGCACCAGAAAGACCAAATTCGAAGCGAATCGTTTCAAGCATTTCTACTAACGAATACTCTTTCGGTCCGGCAATTTCTATAATGCGACCAGTCGACTCTTTCATATAGATGCAGTCAACAACGCAGCGTGCCACTTCATCCACGTGAACAGGCATGAGAATATTTAAGCCACTACCAACCACCGGCAAACAAGGCTTAAAAGTCACTAGCGGTTTGATCATCTCTACATACGGAAAACGTTCGCCAAACATGTATGACGGTCGCAGAATGGTCCAGTAGAGCTTTGACTTGCGCACAATTTCATCGCCAGTAAACTTACTGCACAAATATTCGCTGCCAGATTCTTCGCGGGCACCCAAACAACTAATTTGGACAAAACGCTGAATGCCATTTTGCATGGCCAAGGCCGTTAATTTCTCAACCAATTCGACATTGAGATACTCATAAGAGCTAGACCTAGAGCCATCACTATTCAGCCTGAAACTTCCCGAAATATTGATAATGGCGTCAACGCCATCAACAGCCCGCTGCAATACATCATCGTTTTCGAGAGAACCTACCACGACTTCAATGCCGCGCTTCCGGTATTGCGAAAGATTTGACGACTTCCAATCGCCCGCTCCTCTAGTGAGTAAACGAATAGGAAGCTGTCGAGCCATCATTAGCTCGACCACAGGCACGCCAAGGAAACCAGTTCCGCCAATCAGCAGCAGCAAATATCTATTCCTTTAAAAGCGCACGCCAAAATTGCTGCCACCAAATCTAATACCGCTATTATTCAGACCATAACCACCACTCGGGTAGCCGTAAGGGCTAAAGCCATTATTGAATGAGTTGTAGCCGCCCATAGAAGCTCCCATAGGCATGCCAAAGCCAGTCGGTATGCCAACACCAGCAGGCATTCCAAAGCCGCTATAACCAGTTTGAAGGCCGCCAAAGCCGCTACCATAGCCGCCGTAGGCACCAGCAGGATAACCAGCAGAGCGTCCCACAACTTGGCCAGTCGATGGGTTAATCAAATTGCCAGACATAGAGTCAACTAAAAAACCAGTGCTGGGGTCGCGCACCATAGCGCCAGTTGCTGGCATACCATAACCGCTTGTATAGCCGCCGTAGCTGCCATAACCGCCGCCTAGCATGTTACCAATTGAGTTAATAATCTTACCGAGGCCGCCACTGTTTCTTGTCTGTGTCTGGCTCGTCAT